>NZ_SCOL01000001.1:619081-1238162 GCF_005503015.1 Bacillus sp. E(2018)
GAAAACTTTATTGAAACTTCGTGAAGCGATTGGGACAGATATGGATATCATACATTCTTCTACAGAAGATCAACTCAAAAGACTTGTTAAGCCAGCTATAGCAGAACAGATTCTATCTGCTAGAAACGGAGACCTCTCTGTTCAAATAGGCGGTGGTGGAACTTATGGAAAAGTAATTGTAAACCATCCTAGTAAAACGAAAAAATAAGACATACCTTCTTCCCTGATTCATAGAATAGGATTAAGAGATTCGGTGGAGGAGGCTTACATATGGAGAGTGCGCGTTATTACATGCAGCGGCATCTAGAAGAGAATAAGACCTTGTATGCGTTTGTTGGTGTTCTCTTTTTAATGGGTGTGATTTTTGGAGCAATTATCGTAAACTCGTTGAGTCTGAATCAAAAGCAAGATCTATACACGTACTTATCACGTTTTTTTGTTCAAGCGGCAGAAGGTGGTTTTACGAGCAAAACAGATATGTTCTTTCAAAGTTTTGGTCATTATCTAAAATACATGGGTCTCATGTGGATTCTTGGATTATCCGTAATCGGTCTGCCTGTTATCTTAGTCATGCTGTTCTTAAAAGGCGTAGTGATTGGTTTTACTGTAGGCTTTCTAGTGAATCAAATGGGATGGTACGGCTTTTTATTATCTTTTGTATCGGTTCTGCCTCAGAACGTACTTTTAATTCCAGCTTTCATCATTGTAACGGTAGCAGCAGTCGCTTTTTCTTTTAAGATGATTCGTCAGCTGGCTTTTAAGAGGCACCATATGCCTTTTTTGCCCCAGCTGTTAAGATATACACTATTGGTTGCAGGTGTGGGTGTAATGGTTCTGCTTGCCTCAACGATGGAAGCATTCTTTACTCCAGCCTTGATGGAGCAAGTTATTAAATGGTCGATTTGATTTTTTGAATAATAATTCTTTATTTATAATAAGTTTAAGTAGTTAATTAAAATGAGTTTAAATTGACAACTTTTTTCTCCATGCTTATAATTATCTTGTGCGTACATAAGGAGGAAAAGGGTATGGAAAGCAGAATCGACCGTATCAAAAAACAGCTGCATTCACAAAGCTATAAGCTGACTCCACAGCGTGAGGCGACCGTTAGAGTCCTCCTCGAAAACGAAGAAGATCACTTAAGTGCGGAAGATGTTTATCTGCTCGTAAAAGAAAAGGCGCCCGAAATTGGTTTGGCGACCGTTTACCGTACTCTGGAACTCTTAACCGAGCTTAAAGTAGTAGATAAGATTAACTTTGGTGATGGGGTTTCCCGTTACGATCTTAGAACAGAGGGTGCTGATCATTTTCATCATCATCTTGTTTGTATCGAATGTGGAGCGGTGGATGAAATACAAGAAGACCTTCTTGGCGATGTGGAGAAAGTGGTTGAAGAAGGCTGGAATTTTAAAATTAAAGATCACAGACTGACATTTCATGGGATCTGTCACAGATGTCATCCTAAGGCTAATAATGAAGGTGAAGGAAGCGGAGAGTAGCGCTTCCTTTTTGTTTTGAGCAATTATAAGGTGTTTAACTCTTACAGAGGCCGAACGGTCGATACGTGAAAAGCGGACCACCTGTAACGGATCCTAAGTACTTCCAAAACAACAGTGTTTACGAAAACAGACTGTACTTGAAATGTATTTACAAAATATAAGGAGAAGAATATTTACAAAGTCCGAAGAATCGGGTAACGTATGAGGTGTAGATTCAACTTTTATGTATAATCAGGGAACATGTGGGCATAACCTGTACTATATGAGGACAGGGGTGGACATGATGATTTCCTGGATGAAAATTGTTTGGAATACAACAAAGGTGTTCTTTGCTTTTTCAATTTGCACGCTCGTGTTTTATTTCGGTTTGCTTTGGATCAATCAAGAATATGAAAATTATCATAGATATGACGAACCAAAAGGTAAAGCTGTTAAAGTCTTTAACTTGAGTTCTGATAAGGACTCAAACCCTGTAAAAAGACTTTTTTATTTTTATCAAACGGGTGAGTAAGGAGGGGTAGAGTGAACGATCATGTTCAGGATTTTCTTCAATACATTATTGTAGAACGAGCCCTCTCAAAGAACACAATCGACTCCTATAAGAGAGATTTAACTCAATATGTACGATATCTCGAAAAAGTCGAATCTCTTGAAACTATTCATGAGATTGACCGTAATCATATAATGGGATATCTTTTATTTTTAAAAGAGAATGGTAAGGCTTCCACGACGCTAGCGCGCAACATTGCGTCTATTCGGTCTTTTCACCAGTTTCTTCTAAGAGAAAAAGTCTCCAGTCAAGACCCTTCTGTACATATTGAAACACCTAAAACAGAGCGAAAGCTTCCTAAAGTATTATCCACAGAAGAGGTTGAAGCATTATTAGACACACCTGCAGCGAACGATCCTTTTTCTCAAAGAGACAAGGGAATGCTCGAACTCTTGTATGCAACAGGCATTCGAGTCTCAGAACTTGTTCAGCTTAATATAGGGGATGTTCACCTAGATATGGGTTTCATACGCTGTATAGGTAAAGGGAATAAAGAAAGAATCATTCCTCTTGGGAAGATGGCCCAAACGGCAATTGAACGATACTTGAAAGATGGGCGTATAATCTTGTTGAAAAGTAAGAAGACGGATGCACTCTTTTTAAACCATCACGGAAATCGTTTATCTAGACAGGGTTTTTGGAAAATATTAAAACAATTAGCAAGAAAAGCTCATATTGAAAAAGAACTCACACCGCATACACTTCGTCATTCATTTGCTACTCATCTGTTGGAAAACGGTGCGGATCTACGTGCAGTGCAAGAGATGTTAGGACATGCTGATATTTCAACTACACAAATATATACGCATGTCACGAAAACTAGATTAAAAGATGTATACTCCGCCTTCCATCCGAGGGCGTGAGCTTTCTTTTTTCAATAAGATGTCAGACTTCTGACATCATCAAGGATTTGTTTGTTGTTTCTGTTAAAAGGAAATAGTAAATAAAGTGAATGTACGAATTTCAGGAGGACAAGATGAAACAATCACGTTTTAAGAGAACTTTTTTAGTTGTTATGGATTCTGTAGGAATTGGTGAAGCGCCAGATGCAGAAAAGTTTGGAGATAAAGGAGCACACACGCTAGGCCATATCGCTCGTGAGATGAATGGACTCAACGTTCCAAATATGGAGAAGCTTGGACTTGGAAATATTGATTCAACGATGGAAGGTGTTGAAAAGGCAAGTAACCCAATCGGTCATTACGGAAAACTACCTGAACTCTCAAATGGTAAAGATACGATGACAGGGCATTGGGAGATCATGGGACTTCATATTAAAGAACCTTTCCAAACGTTTCCGGATGGTTTTCCTGATGAACTGATCGATATGCTTACTGAAAAATGGGGCAGAGGAATTTTGGGGAACAAGGCAGCTTCAGGTACAGAAATTATTACTGAGCTTGGAGAAGAGCATGTAAAAACAGGGAAGTTGATCGTTTACACATCTGCTGACTCAGTGCTTCAGATTGCAGCTCATGAAGATGTTGTTCCATTAGAAGAACTATATGAAATCTGTGAAACGGCAAGAGAAATGACACGTGATGGGAAGTATATGTTAGGAAGAATTATAGCTCGTCCGTTTAAAGGTGAGCCAGGAGCATTTGAAAGAACGTCTAACCGACACGATTATGCTTTAAAACCTTTCGGAAGAACAGTTATGAACGAGTTAGAAGACGCAGGATACGACAGCATCGCACTAGGTAAGATCTCTGATATCTTTGACGGTGAAGGTGTGACAAAAGCTATTCGCACGAAATCAAACATGGATGGGATGGACAAGCTTGTGGAGTCCATGGATGAAGACTTTACAGGTCTTAACTTTTTGAACTTGGTCGACTTTGATGCTTTGTTCGGACATAGAAGAGACCCTAAAGGATACGGTCAAGCATTAGAAGAATTTGATGCTCGATTGCCAGAAGTTCTAGAGAAGTTAAAAGAAGATGATCTGCTTATCATTACAGCCGACCATGGAAACGATCCTGTTCATCACGGAACAGATCATACACGTGAATATGTGCCGTTGATGGTGTATTACAAAGGTATCAAAGAAGGTAAAGAACTTAATGTAGGTAATACGTTTGCTGATATTGGTGCAACGATCGCAGAGATCTATGATGTGAAGAAACCTAGTATCGGACAAAGCTTTTTAAATCAACTTTAAGGTTAAGTTTAAGGGGGAAACGAAACATGTCAAAATTACAAACATCTGCTGATTTTATTCAATCAAAACTTACTTCTGCTCCAAAGATAGGGTTGATCTTAGGTTCAGGTCTAGGAATCCTTGCTGAAGAAATCCAAAACCCGGTTATTATTCCATATTCAGATATTCCTGAATTTCCTGTTTCGACTGTAGAAGGTCACGCTGGTCAACTTGTTATCGGTGAGCTGGCTGGAAAACAAGTAGTGGCGATGCAAGGGCGTTTTCATTATTACGAAGGATACTCTATGGAAAAAGTAACGTTTCCTGTTCGTGTGATGAAACTGATCGGTGTAGAAACAATCGTTGTAACGAACGCTGCTGGTGGCGTTAACAAGGATTTCGAAGCTGGAGACCTTATGTTGATCACAGATCATATCAACAACTTCGGCAACAACCCGTTAATCGGTGCTAATGACGATTCGTTTGGCGTTCGTTTTCCAGATATGAGTGAAGCTTACACGTTATCTCTACAAGATGTTGCTCGCAGTGTAGCAAAAGACTTAAACATCTCATTAAAAGAAGGGGTTTACGCTGGAAATACAGGCCCTTCCTATGAAACACCTGCAGAAGTAAGAATGCTTCGTGTATGGGGTGCAGATGCTGTTGGCATGTCTACGGTTCCAGAAGTCATCATCGCACGTCATGCGGGTATGAAAGTGCTGGGTATTTCTTGTATTTCTAATATGGCTGCAGGTATCCTTGATCAACCGTTAACACATGATGAGGTAATGGAAACAACAGAGATGGTAAAATCCAATTTCCTTTCTTTAGTTAAAGGAATCGTTAAAGAAATTTAACAGTTCAGTAGTATAGGTTCCAAAGTAATATAATTTTTATCTTAAAAAATATCTTCATATGTAAAGTGATAAGAAAGTGGTGCTATTAACATGAGAATGGTTGATTTGATTCAAAAAAAGCGTGATGGAAAAGAACTAACAAAAGCTGAGATCGATTTTATTATTCAAAACTATACAAACGGTGATATTCCTGACTATCAAATGTCTGCATTTGCCATGGCTGTATACTTTAAAGATATGACGACTGAAGAACGAGCTCATTTAACAATGGCGATGGTTGAGTCAGGTGATCAGATTGATCTTTCTGCGATCGAGGGGATTAAAGTAGACAAGCACTCAACAGGCGGTGTAGGTGATACAACGACTCTTGTGCTAGCTCCTCTAGTTGCTGCGCTTGATGTACCTGTAGCTAAAATGTCTGGAAGAGGACTTGGCCATACAGGCGGAACGATTGATAAATTAGAAGCTGTTCCAGGTTTCCATGTTGAGATTGACAACCAAGAATTCATTGACCTTGTAAATAAGAATAAACTTGCTGTTATCGGCCAAAGCGGAAACCTAACGCCTGCTGATAAGAAGCTTTATGGTCTTCGTGACGTAACGGCAACGGTTAACTCTATTCCATTGATCGCGAGTTCGATCATGAGTAAAAAAATCGCTGCTGGTGCTGATGCAATCGTGCTTGACGTAAAAACAGGTGCAGGAGCATTCATGAAAACACCAGAAGAAGCAGAAGAACTTGCTAACGCAATGGTGAAAATCGGAAATGCGGTAGGTCGTAACACGATGGCTGTTATCTCTGATATGAGCCAACCTCTTGGACTAGCGATCGGAAATGCTTTAGAGATCAAAGAAGCGATCGATACGCTTAGTGGCAAGGGGCCAAAAGACCTTGAAGAACTTTGCTTAACATTAGGTTCTCACATGGTATATCTTGCGAAAAAAGCAGATTCGTTAGAACAAGCACGTGAGATGTTAAAAGAAGTAATCGATTCTGGAAAAGCGCTTGAAACATTAAAAGTATTCTTGAAAGCTCAAGGTGGAGACGAATCTGTAGTAGATCAACCAGAGAGAATGCCACAAGCTGCACATACTTTCGAGTTAACTGCAGAAGAAGACGGCTATGTTTCTGAAATTGTTGCAGATGAGATTGGAACTGCTGCTATGATTTTAGGTGCGGGACGCGCAACTAAAGAATCAGAGATCGATCTTGCTGTTGGTTTGATGCTTAACAAAAAAGTTGGAGATCACGTTTCAAAAGGTGATTCACTCGTTACGATTTACAGCAACACTGAAAATGTAGAAGATGTGAAGAAGAAGATCCGTGATGCTTATACGATCTCGAAGGACGCTGTAGAAGCTCCGCCACTCGTATACAAAGAAATTAAAAAATAATAGATATGTAAAGTGACTCAAGAGTTCATACTCTTGGGTCTTTTTTTGTCTTATAGAACTTTGAAATGGTTGGAAGATCCGGTATAAAGTGAAAAAATATGGAAAAAATAAGACTATATGAATGGAGGGAACTGTATGAAAGGCGTTATTTCAGGTCTACTAAGTATTTGTTTGCTGGCTTCTTTTGCAATTCCAAAAGCTGATGCAGCAGAAAAAGCAAAAGAAAAAATAAAGCTTGCAGAACAGAGCCACTCGGCCATTTTAATGGAACAAGATAGTGGGAGTGTACTGTTCGAAAAGAATAGTCATGAGAAGTTGCCACCAGCGAGCATGACAAAGATCATGACGATGATATTGATTATGGAAGCTATCGATAAAGGCAAGATCAACTGGAACGATAAGATCCGTGTAAGTGAATATGCAGCAAGCATGGGAGGGTCTCAAATCTTCCTTGAACCTGGTGAAGAGATGCGTGTAGAAGACATGGTAAAAGGCATAGCGATCGGAAGCGCGAACGATGCATCAGTCGCTATGGCTGAACATATCGCTGGTTCTGTTGATTCTTTTGTAAATCGGATGAACGATAAAGCGAAAGAACTCGGGTTAAACGATACGTTCTTTAAAAATCCTACAGGACTTCCTGCAGCAGGTCATTACACATCTGCTCATGATATGGCGATTATGGGAAAAGAGCTTCTTAAGCATGAGGAAGTTACAAAGTTCACAGGGCTTTATGAAGATTATTTAAGAGAAGAAACAGACAAGAAGTTTTGGCTTGTTAATACAAACAGACTTGTAAAATTTTATCCTGGTGTAGATGGATTAAAAACAGGTTTTACGAATGAAGCAAAATATTGTTTAACGGCTACAGCAAACAAAAACGGGATGAGAGTAATCGCAGTTGTTATGGGAGCACCTTCTCCTAAAGATCGAAACGCTCAGGTCACGTCTATGCTTGACTATGCTTTTACTCAGTTTTCAACGAAAAAACTCTATACAAGGCATGAAATTGTAAAAGAAGTTAAAGTACAAAAAGCAGAAAAATCTAAGCTTCCTGTCGTTACTTCTGAACATATTTCTCTTTTATTGAAAAAAGGCGAAACAGCAAAGAAAGTAAAAACAGAAGTAAACGTGGATAAAGATTTGAAGTTACCGGTGAAAAAAGGACAACAGATTGGTTCTTTAAAAATTTATAACGGGAACAAGCTGATTACAGAAAGTCCAGTATTGGCATCAGAGACGGTGAAAAAAGCATCTTGGTGGAAACTTTTCAAACGAACAGCAGCACAAATGTCAAAATCCTCATAACTTATATGATTTCTTGACAGTTATAGGCGAATTCCCACTAGTTTTGTCAAGAGTGAAGGAATTCGTCTTTTTTTATAGAAAATTCACGTTATCCAAAAAAGAAGGAGAGGATAGCGTGGGATTAGCTGTCAATTTGGAACTTAAACACACCGTATTATGCATCCGCTTAGACGGAGAACTTGATCACCATACAGCAGACATGCTTCGGTCACAAGTTGAAGAATATTTGAGGAAGCATACGGTAAATCATATTGTCTTAAATTTAGAAGGTTTGAGTTTCATGGATAGTTCAGGTTTAGGCGTTATATTAGGGCGTTATAAGCAGATCAAGAGTCAGAATGGTGAGATGGTGGTTTGTGCCATATCTCCAGCGGTAAAACGTCTTTTTGAAATGTCAGGACTATTTAAGATTATCAAGCTTGAAGAAGATGAAGAGCTTGCCCTTCAGGCTTTGGGGGTGGCTTAAAATGAGAAATGAGATGAAGATTCAGTTTTCAGCGTTAAGTCAGAATGAATCTTTCGCGCGTGTAACGGTGGCAGCATTTATCGCACAGATCGATCCGACTGTTGATGAACTGACTGAGATCAAAACCGTTGTATCTGAGGCAGTTACCAATGCGATCATTCACGGATACGAGAACAAAGCAACTGGCATGGTTTATATTGAAGCCGCAATTGAAGAAGATACGATCCACCTTACGATTCGTGACGAAGGATTGGGGATTCGCGATCTTGATCAAGCAAGGCAACCCCTTTTTACGTCTAAGCCTGAGTTAGAACGCTCAGGAATGGGTTTTACAATCATGGAGAATTTTATGGACAGTGTAGAAGTCATCTCAGAACCGTCTTACGGAACAACGATTCATTTGACAAAATACTTAACCAAAAATAAAGCTATGTGTAATTAAGGGAGTATGTCTATGGATGTCGAGGTGAAAGGCAGCAAAAGTGAACCTTTTCTTAAGGATGAAGAGATTAAGTTATTGATCAAACAGAGTCAGGATGGAGATCAGTCAGCACGTGATACGATTGTTGAAAAGAACATGCGGCTTGTCTGGTCTGTGGTTCAGCGCTTTTTAAACAGAGGTTATGAAGCAGACGACCTCTTTCAAATCGGCTCTATCGGGCTATTAAAATCTGTTGATAAATTTGATCTTTCTTATGATGTGAGGTTCTCCACGTATGCAGTGCCTATGATCATCGGTGAGATACAGCGCTTCATCAGAGATGATGGAACAGTTAAAGTCAGCAGATCATTAAAAGAGACCGGTAACAAAGTGCGTAAAGCAAAAGATGAACTATCTAAAAAGCTTGGGAGAACACCTACTATTTCAGAAGTGGCAGAATTTCTAGAGATTGCAGTGGAAGATGTTATTATGGCGCAGGATGCTGTACGAGCTCCACAATCGATTCATGAGACGGTTTATGAAAACGATGGTGATCCCATTACGCTACTCGACCAAATTTCGGATCATTCGGAAAACAAGTGGTTCGATAAGATCGCGGTCAAAGATATTATGGATAAGCTTGATGAGAGAGAGCGGCTGATCGTGTATTTAAGGTATTTTAAAGACCAAACGCAATCCGAAGTAGCCGATCGGCTAGCCATTTCTCAAGTACAGGTATCCAGGCTCGAAAAGAAAATACTATTGTTTATGAAAAACCAGATGGAGACTTAAACGTCCTATCTGGTTTTTTGTTTGTTGTTTTGCAGTAGGTGTCGGTCTTTGAGAGATAGTTGATTTCCGCTCCAGGTTGCACGCTTTCCATGGGGCGAACGGTGTTCGATGAAGTATGTGTGCTCCTGCGTCTACAAGAAAATCCTATCGAAGCGAGCTTCCTCGTCGCATGCCTTACGAGAAGAATTTGCAGAGTGGCTGGCACGCTACGCGCCGTTAGGAGTCTCCACCTGACCGCTTGGTTGTCTCTCTGCTCCTGCGTCTACAAGGTTATGCTAACGAAGTGAAGTTTCTCGTCGCATGCCTTGCGAGAAGCTGCTCATGTGGCAGGCAGGCAACCTTCCGCTACAATCAACTTGCATAAGAAGTATAAAAAAATCTATAAGTTAATCGCTTAGAAAAAGCCTTCTATTCAGGCGTTATATGAAGAGAGTCTTCGTTCAATTTATTACACAGAAGCTAACACATGCAAAAAAGTTTCTACAGCCTTTAGCGTTACATGTAAACATCACTGATTAGGTTGATTGGAGTGTAGGGTGAGAGACTCCTGCGGGACGAGCGGTCAGGTGAGACACTTAGAGGCGCGAAGCGGCAAGTGGCTCACCGGTCGCCCCGCGGAAAGGGAGCACCTGAAACGGAAATCAACCACTTTCAAAAACATCCATAAACCACTAAACGTGTTTTTGTGGTAGTTTTTGGATGCTGTTACATGTGAAGCATGATAAGAATTCCATCATCGCATACTAAACACAAATGCGCTTAGAAAGAGGTGAAGTGAAAATTGGATAAAACGGTATACCTGCGTATGCGTCAACGTGTACAGGTCATTCAGCATCAGAAAGTCACGATTGGTGAAGTTGCACAGATTGTAGCATCTGATGAATTAGAAGAAACCATCAAGGGATATATTATCCACGAAGTAACCCCTGAAGATAAGCATTTGATTGTGATCGATGTTATGCGTGTGATCGCTACGATTCAAAAGAAAAAGCCAGGCTTAGACGTCCAGACCATCGGACCAGCACAATCGATTCTGGAGATTCAGATGCAACAAAAAAAACTAGCACCAGTATATTTTGTTTTGGTTTGGCTTCTCCTATTTACAGGGTCGGCTCTTGCGATCATGAATTTTCATGAAGATGTAAGTATGCAGCTTGTTCACCAGAAAATCTATTTCATGATAACGGGGCATTATAAAGAGCAGCCGCTATTATTGCAGATTCCTTATTCGTTTGGTCTTGGGCTTGGTATGATTCTTTTCTTTAACCATCTTTTCCGAAAAAGACTTAATGAAGAACCAAGTCCTTTGGAAGTTGAGATGTTTAATTATCAGCAGGACCTTGATCAGTATGTAATCGTTCATGAGAACAAAGAAACAGAGAGGAAAATCAATGGGGATTAAAGTTTTGCTCGTTGCGTTTATTGGTTTTGGTGGTGGGATAACAGTAGGTTCAGGTCTTGTCGCTCTCATAACAGTTCTTGGAATCGTACCCAGGCTCATGCAGCTCTCTAAAACGTATCGATACATTAGAGGTTATGAGTTAAGTATCATATTAGGCGCTGTAATCGGAGGTTGGATGAATCTCAGAAACGCTTCGATCGGGTTTCCTGCTTTCTTCTTAGTACCGATTGGTCTGTTTACAGGAATCTTTATTGGGATGTTAGCAGCAGCGTTAACAGAAGTATTGAACGTCCTTCCGATTCTTGCTAAAAGAGTAGGGTTTGGAGAGAAAATTATCATTATATTGATGGCGATTGTACTTGGGAAAATCTCAGGATCTTTGTTTCATTGGATGTACTACATTAATCATTAAGGATGTGATTGTAAGATGGCAACAAAAGAAGAACAACAGGCATATGCCGAGAAAATTAAGTCGATTCAGCCTAAACCGCCATATGTTTTAAATTGTTTAAAAGCTTTTTTAGTAGGTGGCATCATCTGTACGATCGGTCAAGCGATACAAATGTTTTATATGACTTACTTTAATTTTACGCAAGAAACAGCGGGGAATCCGACTGTTGCCACACTTATTCTGATAGCAGCACTATTAACGGGGCTCGGAGTATACGATAAGATCGGTCAATTCGCAGGTGCGGGTTCTGTTGTGCCTGTAACAGGTTTTGCCAACGCGGTTACGAGTGCCGCATTAGAACATAAAAGTGAAGGTTTAGTACTTGGAGTGGCTACAAATCTGTTCAAATTAGCTGGAGCTGTTATTGTATTCGGAGCTGTTTCCGCCTACGTTTTTGGTATGATCCGCTACATCTTTCAGCATCTGACATAAGGAGAGACGGTATGAACTTATTAGGAAGACAAACATGGAAATTTGCAAATAACATTTACTTAAATGCTGCAGGTACAGCAGTAGGTCCCATGGAAAGCGAAGGGCCATTAGGCAAGTATTTTGATAAAACGTATAACAACCTTCACTGCGGACAAAAGAATTGGGAACTTGCTGAACGTCAGTTGATGGAAGATGCGATCAATGCATGTTTACACAAAGTAAAGATGAAGCCCGAAGATATCAATTTCTTGTTAGCGGGAGACTTGTTAAACCAGATTGTTTCGTCCAACTATACAGCTAGAGGAAACGGTATACCTTTTCTCGGTGTGTTCGGGGCATGTTCAACATCAATGGAATCACTCGCGTTAGGTGCAGCTTTAGTAGATGGCGGGTATGCGAATCGAATCGTCGCGGCAGTAAGCTCTCACAACGCTACAGCTGAAAGACAGTTTAGATATCCTACCGAATACGGCGGGCAAAAGCCAGATACCGCTACGTTTACCGTAACAGGTGCAGGTGCTGCGCTTGTAAGCAAAGAGGTCTCTGATATTAGAATCACATCAGCAACGGTAGGAAAAGTAGTGGATTTAGGAATCAAAGATCCTTTCGATATGGGTTCAGCGATGGCTCCGGCAGCGGCTGACACGATCGCGGCACATTTCAAAGAGATGAATGTTCAGCCTGATGAGTACGATTTGATCGCGACAGGTGATCTTTCAGGAGTCGGTGCACCAATCGTTAAGATGCTATTAAAAGAACAAGGCTATGATGTATCTGACAATCACCGAGACTGCGGATTGATGATCTATCGCAGTGGACAGCAGGTTTTTGCTGGAGGCAGTGGATGTGCGTGTTCTGCAGTCGTAACGTACGGATATATTTTAGATGAAATTCGAAAAGGCAATCTAAAGAAAGTTTTAATGGTCGCAACGGGGGCATTATTAAACCCGGTAATGGTTCAACAAAAAGAGAGTATTCCGACGGTTGCTCACGGTGTTGTTCTAGAGCGAGCGGAAGGAGGGCAATAAGATGGAGTTCTTTTGGGCGTTTTTAATCGGAGGCGCAATCTGTGTGGTCGGCCAGCTGATGATGGATGTTATGAAGCTGACTCCAGCTCACGTAACGACTTCCTTTGTGGTAATCGGTGCACTTCTTGATGCTTTTGGGATCTACGATAATTTGATCAAATTTGCGGGTGCGGGTGCGACCGTTCCGATAACAAGTTTTGGCCACTCCCTTCTCCACGGTGCGATGGCGTCAGCTGAAGAACACGGCTTTATCGGAATCGCCATGGGAATCTTTGAGTTAACATCTGCAGGAATTTCATCAGCTGTTTTGTTTGGATTTTTAGTAGCAGTCATCTTCGAACCAAAGGGGTGATCACATGGTGAAGAAACGGGTCATTTTTATAACGGATGGAGATCTGTATGCATTAAGAGTCGTCGAGCATGCAGCTAAACAAGTTGGAGGACGCTGTATTTCACAATCTTGGGGAAATCCAACACGAAAAAGCGGAATAGAACTGGTAGAGATGATCCGAAATACACCTCATGACCCTGTACTTGTGATGTTTGATGACTGTGGATTTAAAGGAGAAGGTCCTGGCGAACATGCGATGAGATACATTCATCAGCAGAAAGATATTGATGTGATTGGTGCTGTAGCTGTAGCTTCCAAAACACATTTTACAGAATGGACAAAAGTGCATTGTTCGATGGACCGTTATGGGGAATTAACCGAGTTTGGAATAGATAAGAGTGGAATTCCAGACCTTGAAACAGGAAGGATAAACGGGGATACCGTTTACATCCTCGATGAATTAAACCTTCCCTTCGTTGTAGGTGTGGGGGACATCGGAAAAATGGCAGGCTTTGATTCTATTGAAAAAGGAGCTCCAATCACGGTAAAAGCCATACAACTCATTTTAGAAAGGAGCGAATCAATTGGCAACCGAAAAAAATAAAACACCGATCAGTAAGAACATTGAAGATACGGAAAGGTTTTTAAAAGAGCGTTTGGGTATTGGTGTGAGTTTTGATGTTGGTGTAAGAAAGATCTTTGTCTTAAAAAAGGAGCTGCAGCTGTATTATTGTACGGGACTCTGCGACAGTGAGTTCATCATCATGATCTATCGCGAACTCATGGATATGGATCATGGTCATCGCGCACCGAGCAAAGTAAAAGATCTTGTACATAACCACCTCGCGCATCAACAAGTTGAGATCACGAAGTCGTTAGATGAAGCTGTAGACCGTATGCTTTCCGGTCTGATCGTTATATTCATAGACGGAGAAGAAGAAGCTTTTGTTGTGGATGTAAGAAGTTATCCAGGAAGGTCTCCAGAAGAACCAGATATTGAAAAAGTGGTTAGAGGAGCGCGTGATGGATACACGGAAAATATTATCATCAACACGGCTCTTACAAGAAGGCGCATCAGAGATGAACGATTACGGCACGAAATCCTTCAAGTGGGAGAACGTTCTAAAACGGATGTGTGTCTCGCTTATATTCAAGATGTAGCAGATCCAGGCCTTGTAGACCTTATTAGAAAAGAGCTTAACTCTATTGAAATCGACGGTATTCCGATGGCAGATAAGACGATCGAAGAGTTCATTGTAAAACAAGGCTGGAATCCATTTCCTTTAGTTCGTTACACGGAAAGACCAGATGTTGCTGCACAGCATTTGATGGAAGGACATGTATTAATCATCACAGATACATCACCAAGTGTTATCATCACACCTACTACACTCTTTCATCACGTACAGCATGCAGAAGAGTTTAGGCAGACTCCATTTATAGGTGCTTTTTTAAGATGGACCCGTTTTACAGGCATGATGGCTTCAGTATTCTTAGTACCGATGTGGCTTTTGTTTTCGATGGAAGAGCAATTATTACCGCCTTTCATTGATTTTATCGGTCCGAATAAACACACCAACATCCCACTGTTTCTTCAGATAATCTTTGCGGAGATCGGGATTGATATTTTAAGACTCGCGGCCATCCATACACCGAGTGCTCTATCGACCGCCATGGGTCTGATCGCAGCCGTATTGATCGGGCAGATCGCAATAGATGTAGGATTATTCGTACCTGAAGTTATTCTGTATGTTGCGATAGCGGCGATCGGATCCTTCTCCACACCAAGTTATGAGCTGAGTATCGCAAATAAAGTCCTGCGGCTTTTCTTGATTGCGATGGTTATGTTGTTTAAAGTACCAGGATTTATTATTGGATTCACATTGTTGGTTCTCTATATGGCAACGATCAAAAATCTGAACACACCTTACTTGTGGCCGCTATTACCTTTTAATCCTAAAGCGTTTCTGCAAATTGTTGTTCGAATAGCTGTTCCGCTCTCTAAAGTTCGACCGAGCATCGTACATCCGCAGAACACCAAAAAACAGCCAACTAATTAATCTGTCCCTTGCTGATTGTTGAAAATTGTGTTAAATTCATAACTAATTAAATATGCCTCATATGAGGTAGAGGCGCAAAACGAATGAGTAGCATATGGAGTTCTTGGATGACGATGAAATATGTTGAAAGGTCAATTTGCCGAAGTGTAAGAAGAGCTCCATCTCTTTTTATGCTGGGCCGCTGCTGAACAAGCAACGGACTGTCACTACAACTGTAGTGGAGAGCTATTCCGACATGAGGGTACGGTTTTGACAGCCTGCCTTAGTTGCGGCTGTCTTTTGTATTTGTCGGGATTGAATTCTCTATCAACAACGAGAGGGGATTTTTTGTGAATTTACACGGAACATCAAGAATTGGAGATAATCATCATCTATGGATCGGTGGTTTAGATACAGTGGAGCTTGCAAAAAAATACGGAACGCCGCTTTATCTGTACGATCTATCCTTAATTAAAAATAGAGCAAGAGGCTTCAAAAAAGCTTTCGAGGAAAATGGGGTAGGGTATCAAGTTGCTTATGCTTCGAAAGCTTTTTCCTCCATTGCCATGTTTCAGCTTATCGAGCAAGAAGGATTAAGTCTGGACGTAGTTTCAGGCGGTGAACTTTACACAGCACTTCAAGCTGAATTTCCGCCTGAGAGAATACATTTTCATGGAAACAACAAGAGCTTAGCAGAATTAGAATTTGCACTTACTGCTGGAGTAGGCTGTATTGTAGTGGATAACTTTCATGAGATTTCCTTATTAAAAATGCTGAGCAGCAAGCTGAACAAAAAAGTAAACATCCTTCTTCGTTTAACTCCGGGAATTGAAGCTCATACCCATGATTACATCATAACAGGTCAGGAAGATTCGAAGTTTGGGTTTGACTTAGGAAATGGTCAAGGAGACAAAGCACTTCAAGAAGTTCTTGCATTTGAAGGCTTTCGAGTATTAGGGATTCATTGTCATATTGGATCTCAAATCTTTGAAACAGAAGGGTTCACCCTAGCGATTGAAAAGTTGTTTGGTCACTTCAAGAAGTGGGAAGAAAACTTTAGCTATTTTCCAAGTGTCGTAAATCTTGGAGGCGGGTTCGGTATTCAATATACATCAGAGGATACGCCGCTTTCTCCTGAACAGTACGTTTCTGCGATGATTGAAGAAGTGAAGAAACAAATGATTCACTTTGAAGATCAAGATCTGCCTGAACTTTGGATAGAACCGGGACGCTCACTCGTAGGTGATGCAGGTACGACCCTCTACTCGATCGGCTCGCAAAAAGAGATCGAAGGAGTTAGACACTATGTTTCCATTGATGGCGGGATGACTGATAACATTCGTCCTGCACTCTATCAAGCCAAATATGAAGCATTTGTAGCGAATAAGATGAACGAACAACCAACTCACACTGTATCGATCGCAGGAAAATGCTGTGAGAGCGGTGATATGTTGATCTGGGATATTGAACTTCCAGAAGTATGTGATCGTGACTTCTTAGCCGTATCCTGTACCGGAGCTTACGGTTACAGTATGGCGAGCAACTATAATAGAATCCAGCGGCCGGCAGTGGTTTTTGTAGAAAACGGTGAAGAACAACTGGTCGTTAAGCGTGAAACGTATGAAGACCTCATCAAGAACGATGTTCCGCTAAAATCGAATGTTTTTGTGTAAATTAGTTTACGGAGCAGCCATTTAACCGTACAATGGTAGTTGAATGAAGTAGAAGGAGGCCTGTTTTTTATGAAAAAAGGTTCAATGGAATTTGAAAACGGCGAAAAAATTGTATTTGATCTGTATCAGGAGGAAGCACCTGGAACAGTAGAAAACTTTGAAAAACTTGCAAACGAAGGATTTTACAACGGTGTAACGTTCCACCGTGTTATCCCTGGATTTGTAGCTCAAGGTGGAGATCCAACAGGAACTGGAGCTGGCGGTCCTGGTTATTCTATTCCTTGTGAAACTGCAGGAAATCCACACAAGCACGTGGCAGGATCTCTTTCAATGGCGCATGCTGGTCGCGATACAGGTGGAAGCCAATTCTTTATCGTACACGAGCCACAGCCGCACTTGAACGGTGTTCATACTGTTTTTGGACAAGTTACAGAAGGTATGGAAACAGTTCTTCGTATTAAGCAAGGTGATGTAATGAAAGAAGTTAAAGTTTGGGAAGAATAATTTCTAGACGAAGAAAAGCTCCGGAATCGATATGATTCGGAGCTTTTTTATTTATCTTTATTTTATTGAATCATTATGTTGACTCGGCAATAAAAGGAAAGCTTGATCTGTACAATGCAATCTTTAAAAGGATCTATTTTTGTTTTGTTTTTGTCGATTTCTTTCATCAATAACAGAGGAACGGTCCCTTAAAGAGTGCTTATGAATGATGGTGTCATCCATTTTAGTTTCTGAGTTCCAACCTTCTTCAGAGGCGTTTGCTTCTAATAAGCAAGTTTGGAATAACTCCGTCGTCAGAGGTAGAGCTATCGACTCAAAAGGTTCCTGTAGCTCAATTTTTTGTATACTTTTATCGAGTAGTTTAAAAAAGGGTTCAACTTCTAACCCGAGTTCTTTCAGCTTTAATTTTTCTTTTTGTAGTTTTACTTTGCAGCTCAAGATCATTCGTTTAGCTCCATTGTAGTTTCCGCGCCGATGATGGTATTGCGCTACAGCAAGCTGAATCAATCCGGGCCACAGATCCCCTTTCATTCCTTCGTCTTTCCAATGCTCTTCAAGCACTTCATGACATTCAAAGTAATCTTGATCTCTATGAAAATACACCAAGTATTCAATCCAAGGTTTTGGATAAGTCACTAGTCGTTCACGCCCCTTAATTAGCTCGACTTTAAGTTTACCATATGCACAGCATGAATAAAAACAAGCCGCGAGACTCGTAAAATATGATATAATTTTATAATACAAAATCGCTGAAAAACTGGGGAAATGTTATGCAATATAGTGTGAAGCTTGATGGATTTGAAGGTCCTCTAGACTTACTGCTTCATTTGATACAAACCTATGAAGTGGATATTTATGATATTCCGGTAGCCATCATAACTGAGCAATACCTTCAATATATACATACGATGAAAGAACTTAAACTTGATGTAGCAAGTGAATTTTTAGTCATGGCAGCTACACTTCTTGCCATTAAGAGCAAGATGCTGCTGCCAAAGCATGAAGAAGAGCTCTTTGAGAATCAGATGGAACTAGAGATGGAAGAAGACCCAAGAGATGAACTAGTAAGAAGGCTTGTTGAATATAGAAAGTACAAGCACGCTGCAGATGAACTTAAAGAAAGAGAATCTGCTAGAAGTTTGATTTATACACGGCAGCCTGCCGATCTATCCCAGTTTGAGAAGGAAGAATCGGCAAAACAAGTAACTAACGTAACACTTTATGATATGTTGCAAGCGATGCAGAAGGTCTTTCAAGAAAAGGTCACTCGAGCACCAAAACAAACGACCATCGAACGGCAAGATATTCCAATTGAAAAGAGAATGGAACAAATCAAGACCTCTCTTCTTTCCGTGGGCGGGCGAAAAAAGTTTACAGACCTTTTTGATAAGAGCACGAAAGAACATGTTGTAGTTACGTTTCTAGCTATATTAGAACTTATGAAAGTAAAATCAATTAATTGCGAGCAACAAGATCATTTTAGCGAAATATATATAACGATGTTAGAGGAGTAATACGATTTGGAACGAAATGAATATAAAGCGGTTGTAGAGGGTTTGCTTTTTGTCAGTGGAGATGAAGGCATCGATAGAAAACAGATCGCTCAAGTGTTGGAGATCGACAGCAAAGAACTTGATCCCATCATAGAAGAGTTGAAACAAAGTTATGCTTCTTCAGAACGAGGGATGTCTATTGTTGAATATGCAGGATCCCTTCAATTTGTAACAAAGCCTGAACATGCTACCTTTTACGAACGCCTTGTTGAAACACCTGGTCATGCGACACTTTCTCAAGCTGCCCTTGAAACACTTGCAATTATTGCATATAAACAGCCGATTACAAGGTCAGAGATTGAAGAAGTAAGAGGAGTGAAAACGGAGAAACCGTTGCAGACCCTATCTGCAAAAGGATTAGTAAAAGAAGTGGGAAGAGCAGAAGGAACAGGACGCGCAATATTATATGGTACAACGAAAGCATTCTTAGAACATTTTGGGTTGCAAAGTGTCAAAGAGCTGCCTCCACTTCCAGAGAACATTCAGGAAGAAAATGTAGAACAAGAAGCAGACTTGTTCTTTTCTAAGTTTCAAGAATCTCTTTCTACCGATGAATAACAAGGGGGAGTCATGCATTGTTGATTCAACTTATTTATGGTATAGAGTTGGAAAAAGAAAAGCCGAATACATCAGAGGATTTTTTTAACCGTTCAGAAGTGATGTACGAATTGGGCGGAAAAACTCAAACTTTTCATCTTCTTTATGTAAGATACTTTGAAGAAAAACTTCAAGAGGAATTAATACAACATGACTTTTGGAAAGATTATTTAAATACTTATAAGATACGTGAGATTGTAGCCCTTGTTGCGTTAACCAGCAATGACTCATATTTAAAACGAAAACGAATTTATATAAACGACTATGATGAATTTAGGGATCTCTTCATTAATTATCCAAAAGAAGTAGAATTAAAATCTCATCTGAGCACGTTAAAGAAAATAGGTAAGTAAAGCAGCCATCATTTTTTGGCTGTTTTTTGTTTTTAAGGCTATTGTTTTATAAATCTTGGCTTTTATCTTATTCTATTCTCTTCATTTGCAAGTTGATCGTTCCATCAGGAGGCTCACCGCACACCTGTGAAAAGCGAGCAACCTGGAGCGAAAACCAATTACTTTTAAGAACTACAAGTTTAAGACAACTGACTAGTTCTAAAAAGGACCGTTTTAAAAGGCTGATTAAGGGTAAATTACTAAAAAAGGATTTGCAGCCAAAGGAGAGAGCTCAATTGCCAAGAATAGCAGCAGTAGAAACAATTAACCCGCCTCATAAACTTTCTCAAAATCAAACAATGGATTTTGCAAGAAACCTATTTCAAGACGCGTTCTCCGATATTGAGCGTTTGCTCAAAGTATTTCAGAATGGTGAGATTGAATCACGCTATTTCGCGATGCCGATCGATTGGTTTAAAGAAAAAAGAAGCTTTCAAGAAAAAAATGATTTATACATAGACTTTGCAACAAATTTAGGAGCAGAATGTATCGAAAAAGTGATGTCTGATCATAGCTTAAACACCTCATATGAAGGTATTGATGCTATTTTTTTCATTTCAAGTTCTGGATTATCTACTCCAAGTATTGAAGCTAGGATCATGAACATTCTGCCATTTTCATCGCATACTAAAAGGATTCCAATATGGGGTTTAGGATGTGCCGGCGGTGCATCTGGTTTTTCAAGAGCTTACGATTATTGTAAAGCATACCCGAAGTCAAATGTGCTCGTTCTAAGTGTAGAGCTTTGTTCACTAACCTTTCAGCATGAAGATCTTTCGAAGAGCAATCTAGTAGGTACCTCTTTGTTTGCGGATGGAGTGGCTTGTGCGTTAATCTGCGGAGATGAATCCGACATGGCCAAAACAACAGAAGTATCGCCGTACATAAAAGATACGATGTCAACATTGAAGCCGCATTCTGAAGACGTGATGGGATGGGAAGTTAAGGACACTGGCTTGTATGTTGTCTTTTCAAGAGATATCCCAAACGTCATCCGTACGTGGCTCAAACCGAACGTAGACGAATTCTTAGACCGCAATCAGCTTGTCGGAGAACAGATCAAACACTTTATTGCACACCCTGGCGGTAAGAAAGTTTTACAAGCTTATGTTGACGCGCTAGGAATTCCGTTATCCAAGACTGATATCTCAAGAGATGTTTTAAGGAAAAATGGAAATATGTCATCTGCCACTGTTTTCTACGTGTTGAAAAATTTCATGCAAACAAAAAAAGATGAGGGAGATCTTGGTGTGATGGCTGCTTTAGGACCAGGTTTTTCTTCTGAACTTCTTTTAGTGGAATGGAGGAAGTAGATGAACTGGTTTCTTCTATTTTGGTGTTTTCTTATCGTACAGAGATTAGCAGAAGTAAGGATCGCTAAATCTAACGAAAAGAAGCTGTTGAGTAAAGGTGCTGTGGAAGCGGGAAACGATCATTATAAGTGGATGGTATCGATGCACGTCGCGTTCTTTGTTGTTTTCTTTTTAGAAGTGTATGTGTTTAACGCACAGTCGCCTAGCTGGTGGATCGTTCCGTTTGTATTGTTTTTGATGGCTCAAGTGATTCGTGTATGGGCGATTTCGTCCTTAGGAGAGTTTTGGAATACGAAGATTATTCTATTACCTGGTGCAAATGTCGTAGCAAAAGGTCCGTATCGTTTTATGAGACATCCCAACTACACGATCGTATCGTTAGAACTTTTAGTCATGCCCCTCATTTTTGGTGCTTATTTTACAGCTATTCTGTTCACAATTTTAAATTTCTTCATGTTAAGAGTGCGTATTCCAGCCGAAGAAAAAGCGCTCATGGAACTGACAGACTACGAAAAAAGCCATGGTCAAAAACAGCGTTTTTTCCCTTCTCAATAATCTGCGGAATTAAATCCCATTCATAACCTGTCCTTGTTTGCATAAACTTTTACAAAACACCTAAAGGGCGGGATTATGAATGAAACGAACCTTAAAACGAAAACCATTGCTGCTCGTTTTGATCTTTATGCTTATCCTTGCTACATTCCCGCAAGAAGCAAAAGCTGAACCCGGTGTATCAGCAAGTGCTGCTGTGTTGATGGAGCAATCATCCGGAAGAGTATTGTATGGGCGCAATGAACATCGTCCCATGAGAATAGCGAGTATCACGAAGATTATGACAGCGATTCTTGCGATAGAATCTGGAAAGATGAACGATACAGTTACCATTACGGAAGCTGCATCACGAACAGAAGGGTCATCTTTATACTTAAAACCAGGTGAGAAGATACCACTAAAAGATTTAGTGTATGGCTTGATGCTTCGATCTGGAAATGATTCAGCCGTTGCCATCGCTGAGCATGTCGGTGGAAGTTTAGATGGATTTTCCTATTTGATGAATCAAAAAGCGGAAGAGATCGGAATGAAACATACACGTTTTAGAAATCCGCATGGACTCGACACGCATGAAGATCATTACTCTACCGCTTATGACATGGCTGTACTAACGAGATATGCGATGAATAATGATACATTCAAGGATGTGTCGTCCACAAAGGTCTATCGATCAGAACAAACCGGAGAAAAATGGGATAGAGTGTGGCGGAACAAGAATAAGATGTTGAAGCTGTATGAATATTCTACGGGTGGCAAAACAGGCTATACAAAACGTGCAAAACGAACATTAGTATCAACTGCTGAAAAAGATGGAATGGAACTGATCGCTGTAACACTGAACGATCCGAACGACTGGGACGATCATCGAAATTTATTTGAATGGGGATTTCATTCGTTTAAGATGACAGAACTGATCAAAGAAGGCGAAGTTTCAGGCATCAAAGATAAAGGATACAAAGGGAAAGTAGAAGCTGCCAGAACGTTCACTTACCCTTTGATGAAAGAAGAGATCGGCCAGATTTCTTCTTCCATCCAGTTGTATGAACTTCCCAAGTCGGGCAAGTGGGAAAAAGAAAAAGTACCTAAACCTGTAGGCAGGTATTTCGTAGATTTAAAGGAAACGAGAATCGCGGATCTTCCACTGTATTATGATGGGAAAGCATTGATCAAACCGGATCAGGGAGGTCTTTGGTCGTCATTTAAGAGTATGTTCAATAAATTATTTTTTGTAGCTAAGGAAGACATTCGCCTATGGTGAATTACATCTGGGTGGGAATGATGGTAATCGGTTTCATTGTGGCGGGAATTAACGGCACGATGGATAAAGTGAATGAAGCGATTTTTACGAGCGCTAAAGAAGCGGTCACTTTAAGTTTTGGAATGATCAGTATTCTAGTATTCTGGTTAGGAATCATGAAGATCGCAGAAAAAGGTGGCTTATTAGAAGTATTGGCGATCCTGTTTCGACCGATTGTAAAGCGTCTTTTTCCTGATATACCAAAGGATCATCCTGCCCAGGGGTATATTCTTTCAAATATGGCGGCTAACTTGCTTGGGCTAGGAAACGCTGCAACACCAATGGGTATTAAAGCGATGGAACAACTTAAGATATTGAATGGCGGAAAAAATGAAGCAAGTCGATCGATGATCACACTTCTTGCCATCAATACGTCGAGTATTACACTCATTCCAACGACGATCATCGCCATCAGGATGAGCTATAACTCTCAGTCGCCGACTGATATTGTCGCACCAACATTGATTGCGACTGCGATTTCAACTGTAGGTGCCATTTTAATAGATCGATATTATTACTACCGCTCTTTACCAAAGGGAGGGAAATAGATGTCGATCGTCCAATCCTTTTCCATTTGGTTTATTCCTTTTTTGATCGGTTTTATCCTTTTGTATGGCACTTACAAAAAAGTGCCGACGTATGAGACCTTTGTAGAAGGTGGTAAGGAAGGTTTTTCGATCGCGATCAACATCATTCCCTTTTTAGTCGGCATGCTTGTTGCCATTTCAGTTTTTCGGGCATCAGGAGCTTTGGATTATGTCATGATGGCGATGCGTCCGCTATTTTCATTGTTTCATATTCCAGCAGAAGTAGTTCCGCTAGGGCTGATGAGGACGATCTCAGGAACCGGTGCTCTTGGAATGACATCCGATTTAATCGCAACACACGGGCCAGACTCGTTTATCGGAAGGCTTGCTTCTACGATACAAGGAAGTACCGATACAACGTTTTACGTGCTGACCGTTTATTTTGGAGCAGTTGGTATTAAAAAGATGAAATACGCGTTAAAAGTAGGATTGTTAGCTGATCTGATCGGTTTTTTAGCATCTATCGCTGTGATCTCTCTATTGTTTTATTCATAATTCGACAAAAAAGAGCCGTTAAGGCTCTTTTTTACGTTTACTGAGGTTGAGAATTACGAATAATGAAGGTATGATGAGACATGAGGTGAAATCATGGAACGATTGCAAAAAGTAATTGCCCAAAGCGGCGTAACTTCCAGAAGAAAAGCGGAGGAGTTAATTCGTGAAGGCAAAGTGAAAGTGAACGGAAATGTAGTGACCGAACTCGGCACAAAAGTAGGTACAAAAGATAAGATTGAAGTGAATGAGATTCAAATTCAACGGGAACAACCCGTTTATTTTTTGATGTATAAACCTTCTGGTGTGATCACAGCAGTTTCGGATGATAAGGGAAGAAAAGTAGTAGCTGATTATTTTAAGGACATCATCGAACAGCGTGTGTTCCCTGTTGGAAGATTGGATTATGACACAACAGGTGCCATCATCATGACGAATGATGGTGAATTTGCGAACGTACTTATGCATCCACGCTATCAGCTTGATAAAGTGTACATTGCAAAAGTAAAAGGAATTCCTTCAAGAGAAAGAATCAAACAACTTGAAAGAGGAATCCGCTTAGAGGACGGAATGACCGCTCCTGCTAAAGTGAAAGTAACATCGATCGATAAGAAAAAGGGAACAGCGATCATCGAACTTACGATTCACGAAGGGAAGAACCGTCAAGTTAAGCGTATGTTAGAGGCGATCGGGTCACCTGTTATGAAATTAAAGCGTGAAAGATATGGCTATTTAGATCTTAAAGGCCTGAATCCAGGTGAGTTTAGAGAACTTACTCCACATGAAATCAAGCAGCTTAGAAATCTGGCTGTCACACAAACGTCAAAAAAAAGCCGTAGATAGGCTTTTTTTTCAAGTTATAGTAAAATGGAAGCGGCTTAAAGGAGCGGATGGATGTTGAAAAAAAACAGGTTGTGGTTTCGCTCTGCTCTGCTTGCCATTTTAGTTGTTGCGGTCGGTTATACGATCTATAACAGTATGAATGAAGAGTCAGGTACATACATAAGTAAAGGCGATACGGCTCCAAATTTCGTGCTAACCGATCTGAATGGCAAACAAGTAGAGTTAGAAGATTATCGAGGTAAAGGTGTTTTCTTGAACTTCTGGGGGACATGGTGTAAACCGTGTGAAAGAGAGATGCCTTATATGCAAAGGCAATACGAGAAGTACAAAGATCAGGGTGTAGAAATCCTTGCTGTTAACGTTAGTGAAACAAACGTATCTGTTAAAAATTTTGTTGATCGCTATTCTTTGAGCTTTCCTGTTCCTATGGACAAACAAAGAGAAGTTACGAAAGCTTACGGCATAGGACCGATTCCAACAACAATCTTGATCGATAAAAACGGAAAAGTAGTGGAACGGACAAGTGAATCATTATCAGAGAAAAAAATTATTTCCTTTATGGAAAAAATAAAGCCGTAACGGGGTGAAATGATGCAAACGATAACATGTGAATGCGGCCACTCTAACCCATACGGAACAAGCCTTTGTCAAGCTTGCGGTAAACCGTTGAAGCAAGATGTTGAAATACTATCAAGTATGAGATATGAAGGGAGCGCGAGGCGATCCCAAACCTATAAACAAACAATTGTAGATAAGATATGGAACTTCTTTTCGTCTGTTAAAGTCGGAGTATGGCTCATTGTCATTATTTTAGTAGCAGCGGCGATCGGAACCATTTTTCCACAAGAGACGTTCATACCTCCAAATGTTGACCCTGCCACTCATTATGAAAGCGAATACGGTACGTTTGGACTCATTTATTATTTGTTAGGGTTTCATAACCTTTATGGTTCATGGTGGTTCATTCTTTTACTAGGAATGCTAGGACTCTCTATCATTATTGCCAGTCTTGATCGTGGTATACCGCTTTATAAAGCCTTAAAGACACAAAGAGTCACAAGACATGATCAATTCATGAAGAATCAGCGTTTGTTCTCAAAAAGCCACGATGTGGAACTTGATGAGATCAAGTACACGCTTGAATCTCTTCGTTACAAAGTTCGAGAAGAAAATGGCAACCTTTTTGCAGAAAAGGGCCGGTTTTCAAGATGGGGTGCTTATGTAAACCATGTTGGACTTATTATCTTTTTAACTGGAGCGATGCTTCGGTTCTTTCCAGGAATGTACGTTGACGATATCTTATGGG
Source organism: Bacillus sp. E(2018) (assembly GCF_005503015.1). NCBI lineage: Bacteria > Bacillati > Bacillota > Bacilli > Caryophanales > Bacillaceae > Bacillus > Bacillus sp. E(2018). The sequence continues at coordinate 645,302 of NZ_SCOL01000001.1, forward strand.
TGCGAGAAGGAGAAAAAGCTTCAATTCCAGGCACCTCAAGTGAAGAAGGACAATATTACCTGGAAAACAACGATTTCATTCTTGAAATGTATGATAAGGAAGAAAAGAAGTTTAATAGTGCACTAAGTTCTGTAGATGGAGAAGTTGCGAAAAACTATCAAAGTAACGTCACTCTCTATAAGACAAAAGAAAACCATACGATCGGAGCAGAGCCAGAGCTTGAAAAAATCAAGAGTGGTGAGATCCGAGTAAACGAACCGTTTAAGTTCGATTCGTTTGCTCTATATCAAACGGACTTTAAGCTTAATGAATTTTACAAGATGAGCTTCGAACTCGAAGAAAAAGCAACGGGTAACAAGTTTGGGAAATTAACAGTAGATCTTCATGACCCGAAGAAAGAATATGATCTAGGCGACGGCTATAAAGTTAAGATTGAAGAATACTTTCCAAACTTCGTCTTAAACGACCAGAATCAGCCATCAACTGTGAATAACTTACCTGATAATCCTGCGTTTGTATTCTCGATGTATTCTCCTAAAACACCAGAAGGAGAAAAAGCATTTGTAGGAATTCAGAAAAACATAGATTCAGGTGAGAATCAGTTTAAAATGACTTTCGCTGGTATTGAAACGAAAGATCTAACGGCGCTTACAGTCCGAAAAGACCATACGCTGTGGATCATCGCTCTAGGCGGAATCATCTTTATGATTGGTGTTACACAAGGATTGTATTGGAACTATAGAAGAATTTGGATCAAACAAAATGCAGGTGAAGTATGGGCTGCTGCTCATACGAATAAGAACTGGTATGGTTTGAAAAAAGATGTGGAATTTCTGTCTGATAAGACCAATCTCACACCTTTAGAAGAAAAAGAAACAGCTTCAAAGTAATGCTGTTCAAGCGGGAGGGTTAATGATGGCTGAAATCAGCAGTACACTTTTATATAGTGCATTTATTATTTACTTGTTCTCTACTCTATTCTTTGCAATGTCTATTTCAGACAAAAAAGGTAAAGATGCTGTTCATACAAAAAAGTGGGGAAAAATAGGGTTCATAAGTTCTTGCGTAGGTTTTGCAGCTCAACTAGGCTACTTTATCACAAGGTGGATGGCAAGTGGACATGCCCCTGTAAGTAACTTGTTTGAATTCACTACCTTTTTCGGCATGATGATGGTACTTGCATTCATTATTCTATACCTCATCTATCGAACAAACGGTCTAGGCGTTTTTGCGATGCCTATAGCTGTACTGGTTATCGCGTATGCAAGTATGTTTCCGAGAGATATCTCTCCGCTTATTCCTGCACTTCAAAGTGACTGGCTAAAGATCCATGTTACAACAGCAGCGCTAGGAGAGGGAATTCTTGCAATCTCTTTTGTTTCAGGACTGATTTATTTGATCCGTACGGTTGATCAGACCGTCTCGTCCAAAAAGACTTTATGGTTAGAGATCATTCTATACAGCTTGATTGCTGTAGTTGGGTTCATCTTTGTTTCCATCGGATTCAAAGGTGTTGGATATGAAACAACATTTAAGATGATGGATGATAACAATCAAGCAGTTAAAGTGGTTTACGATATGCCAGCTATCGCTGGTCCAAGTCATGGAGAGCAACTGGACGATTCGTTTGGTCCACTATTCTCAACGCCATCTTGGATGAACGGTGTTGATGCTTCCATTAAGTTGAATACGTTCATCTGGTCACTCTTAGCAGGTGGCATCCTTTACGGATTGCTTCGTCTAATTTTAAGAAAAAGAATAGCAGCCGCTCTTCAGACGAAAGTGAAGATGAATCCTGATCTTCTTGATGAGATCAGCTATCGAGCTGTTGCAATCGGCTTTCCTATCTTTACGCTCGGAGCATTAATCTTTGCTATGATTTGGGCTCAGCAAGCTTGGTCAAGATTCTGGGGATGGGATCCAAAAGAAGTTTGGGCACTTATCACGTTCTTGTTTTATGCCGCATTTCTTCATTTACGATTATCAAGAGGCTGGCACGGAGAAAAATCTGCATGGCTTTGTGTGCTAGGGTTCTGGATCATCACATTTAACTTGATTGCGGTAAACCTTGTTCTTGTAGGATTGCATTCATACGCTTAAAGATTTTAAAGTCTCTCTTTCATTAGAGGGACTTTTTTAAAAGAGACGAACATGATCAACTACATAATGACCTTTAAGAATTGTTGTTTTAATCATTTTTATTTACTTCATTGATAAGTTTATTGTAGTGGAAGATGCGAGACTCCTACTGGACGAACGGCCAGGTGGAGACTCCTAAGGGCGCGTAGCGTGCCAGCTACCTGCAATTTCTTCTGGTAAGGCATGCGACGAGAAATCTCGCTTCGATAGGGTTTGCTGGTAGACGCAGGAGCACACGTACTTCTTCGAACACCGTTCGCATCGTGGAAAGCGAGCAGCTGTAACGGAAATCTACTACTGATATAGTTTTATTCAAAACCATCCCTAAATGAAAAGAAAATAGAGTGACAGCATGTCCGGTTTGTTTAGTGTACTTGGTTTCATGTATGATAGAGACAGGAAAAAAATCTTGTTTAACTGATTTTAAGTGGAGGATTGAATATGGATACAGAAGCTAAAATTCTAGTTGTTGATGATGAAGAAAGAATTCGAAAACTATTAACGATGTATCTAGAACGAGAGAACTACGAAGTTCATGAGGCTGAAAACGGTGAGGACGCGTTACAGATGGCAGTATCCATCAATTTTGATCTCATCTTACTGGATCTCATGCTTCCAGGTATGGATGGCATTGAGGTTTGTGAGAAATTGAGAGAAAAGAAAGCGACTCCTGTGATCATGTTAACAGCTAAAGGAGAAGAGCTTAATCGAATAGAAGGATTTGAAGCAGGTACCGACGATTATATCGCGAAGCCGTTCAGTCCAAGAGAAGTCATACTGCGTGTAAAAGCACTGTTGAGAAGGTCTTCACCGACAAAGTTTCTTCAAACCGAGACGGTTGCAAAAAACGTTGTTGTGTTCAAGCACCTTACGATCGATCACGATGCTCACCGTGTAACAGCTGGCGGAAAAGAAGTTAACTTAACACCAAAAGAATATGAGTTGTTGTATTACTTAGCGAAGACACCAGATAAAGTCTATGCGCGCGAACAACTGCTAAAAGATGTATGGAACTATGAATTCTTTGGTGACCTTAGAACAGTTGACACACATGTGAAAAGACTTAGAGAAAAGCTTAACAAAGTCTCACCCGATGCAGCATCCATGATCGCGACGGTTTGGGGAGTAGGTTATAAATTTGAGGTTGGGAATGAATGATCTGGAGAAGTGTAGTTGGTAAACTTTGGATAACGATACTTTTATTAGTCTCGGTCGTTTTAACCCTTTTGACCATTCTTCTTACGCAGTTCTTTGAATCATTTTACGATGACCAAGCCCGAGATCAATTAACGAAGATGGCCGATCGAGTGATGTTGATTATGGAAAGCGATGAGAATAAGGAAGAAGCAATACGCATCACAAGTGAAATGGCTGAGGCATATTCCATGTCTATCATGATCATAGACGAAAATCAGGAATCCTTTATGTCTAAGAATTCTTACGATGATGCACCTTATATCCCTGTTTCTGTTTTCAAAGAGAATGATCAGTTATCAACTGTCGCAGAGAGTGGAAAAAAGATCTACGTAAACGGAGATTTTCCCGTTCTGAATAAAAATGATGAGACGATGCAAACGATGATCATCTACGGTGAACCTTATGGATCGGGAGAAAATGCAGGAGCCGTTTACGTCTATCAATCCATCGAGAATGTGGAAAAGACAACGAATCATACAAAGTATCTCATCTTTTTAGCAGCGGGGATCGCGATCATTTTAACTACGATCTTTGCGTTTTTCTTATCCACACGAATTACGGCACCACTAAGAAGGATGAGAGAAGCGGCGACTTCTGTTGCAAAAGGTGAGTTTGATATGAAAGTGCCGATTTTAACGCATGATGAGATCGGCGAACTTGGCATGACTTTCAACCGTATGGGCAGACAGTTAAAAAACAACATCACAGCATTGAATCAAGAAAAAGAGCAGTTGACTAGTGTTTTAAGTTCGATGGCTGATGGTGTGATTACCTTTGATAGAAAAATGAACATACTGGTTACGAATCCTCCCGCTGATCGATTCCTACAGGCATTTTATTATGAATCAGGTATGAAGACAGAGGTCAACGGAAACGTCCCTGAGACGGTCAAACAGCTCTTTGGACAAGTTGTTGCTCTTGAGAGTGAACAGATGACAGAAATCGCGATACAAGGCCGTTCGTGGGTAGTTGTGATGACACCGTTGTATGACCAGTCTATGATTCGTGGAGCAGTAGCTGTACTTCGTGATATGACAGAAGAACGGCGAATGGACAAGCTTAGAGAAGATTTTGTTGCGAATGTTTCACATGAATTGAAAACGCCGATCGCTATGCTTCAAGGATATAGTGAAGCAATCGTAGATGATATCGCAGAATCTGAAGAAGAGAAGAAAGAGTTAGCAGGAATCATCTTAGACGAATCAAAACGGATGGGAAGACTAGTTAACGAACTTCTCGATCTTGCAAGATTAGAAGCGGGTCATATGAAGCTTCACTACAGCTCTCTTCCGATCATTCCTTTTGCAGAACGAATCGTGCGAAAATTTCAAGGTCCAGCAAAAGACAGAGAGATTCAACTAAATCTAGAGTTTAAGAAAAATCTCAAAAGTCTGCAAGAGGAGATGGATATCGACCCAGATCGGATTGAACAAGTCTTAACCAATTTGATCGATAATGCCATTCGTCATACTTCTCAAGGCGGGTTTGTTAACCTGACTGTCGAAGTGAGCGATCAGAACGTGAAGTTTTTTGTTAAAGACAATGGTACGGGTATAAAAGAAGAAGATCTTCCATTTGTTTTTGAACGTTTTTATAAAGGGGATAAAGCAAGAACAAGAGGAAAATCTGGTGGAACTGGCCTTGGCCTAGCCATCGCAAGAAACATTGTAGAAGCGCATGGTGGTCAGATCAGCGTTCACAGCAAGAATAATGAAGGCACCACATTTTCTTTCGTTATTCCGCGAACGTTGAAATAAATTAGCAATACGTCCCGATTAATCTTGTTTCATAAGGAACAAAAGCATTTTTTAAAAAAGGATTTCACAAATTTCTCCAATATGTTTATAATAGGAATTGTGATTTCATAAAAATTTCATACGTGTTAAACAGGTGCAGTCCTTTATTGGACGAGCTTAATAGGGAAAACGGTTTGATTCCGTTGCGGTCCCGCCACTGTAATTGTGAGAATCCTAAAATATCGCCACTGTGAAAACGGGAAGGCGTTAGGAGACGATGATCAAGAGCCAGGAGACCTGCCTGTTTGTTACATGACATGACCTACGAGGATAGGGGGGTGTTTAACAGTACCGGGACCGGTTGCTGTTTTCTGCCTGTATACTATTAATCTCCTTCGTAGCCGAAGGGGATTTTTTTAGTTGTACGTGATTTTTTAAGAAAGTATTTTACATATTGTTACTTTTAAGAAAGTGGTTGATTTCCGCTCCAGTTGCTTCGCTTTCCGCGGGGCGTGCTGTGAGCCCCCTTGCCGCGTTGCGCCATAAGGGGGCTCACCTGACCGCTCGTCCCGCAGGAGTCTCGCATCTTCCGCTCCAATCAACTTGATCGAGGAAGTTTTATGAACAATAGGTAAAGCAAAAATCATTGAAATAAAGAAAAATATTTGGGAAGAGGTTAATCATGAAAAAATTACTTTTAGTATTAGCGACAATGATGATGATGTTGGTGGGCTGTGGAACGACTGAAACGAAGGAAACAGCTGATCAACCGAAACAAGAAGAAACGAAAAAAGAGCAAGTAACCGTTCAGATTACAAAAGATAACGGTAAAGAAAAAGTTACAGAAAAGAAAATTGATATAGCAAAAGATGAAACGATCATGGATGTGATGCAAGATAACTTTAAGATTGAAACACAGTACGATGGAGCTTTCATAAGTAGTATTGAAGGTGTGGCTGGAAGCGAACAGGACAAAACATCGTGGTTCTTTTCTGTAAACGGAGAAGAAGCGATGAAGGGTGCTAAGGAGATTACGTTAAAACCTGGCGATGTCGTAGAATTTGATCTTCACAAATATGAATAAACTGACAGTAAGAAGAATTACGATCATTGCATTACTTGCTGCTATTTTAACAGTAGGCAGAATTGCCTTTGCTATGATACCGAATGTTCAGCCGAATACGACCATACTTATTCTTGCTTCATTCGTACTCGGTCCTGCTCAAGGGCTGTTACTTGCTATCCTTAGTACCATCACAACCAATCTCTTTTTAGGACATGGTCTGTGGACGTTCGGTCAGATGTTTGCATGGGGTCTGATCGCCGTAATGAGTGCATATCTAGGAAAGTACCGACATAATATACCTTGGTTGTTGCTCCCTATCTATGCTGGGTTCTGTGGCTTTTTGTTTGGTTTCATCATGTCTGTTCTCTTTGGTGGAATCATCATGCAGAAATTCTGGCCATATTACTTAGCGAGTCTGCCATTCGATCTAAATCATGCGATTGGTAACGTTGTGTTCTTTATCGTTCTTTACAAACCACTTCTCTATGTGATGGAAAATTATACGAATAAAGATGGAAGTCAAAAAGCTGCCTTTGAATAGGTAGCTTTTTTTCTTTAAAAATCGGTTCAAAAAGTTGGAAAGTTGAATAGGATGATAAAGTTGATTTACTTTAACCTAGGAGGACAAAATGCGAGACTATCTGAACCGTTTCTTTGCTGTGATTTTTTTAATGATGTGCTTAAGCGTCTTATTTATAGGAGGTAAATTGGGAGCATAAACACTTGAACGATCATGGATTTCATGGTACATATGGTAAAACGTTTTAAAAAGGAGATTAATATGCTAACAGATTACCATTCTCATCTCGAAAAAGGGACATTGACGATTGATTATCTAAAACAATTTGTAGACACCGCTAAAGAGAAGGGAATACAAGAGTTTGGGATCTCTGAACACGCTTATCACTTTTATGAAACAAAAAACATCGTATCAAAACCATGGATGGAAGAAAGACGTTATTACAAGATGGACGATTATGTAGATCTGTTTAAGCGTGCAGACCAGTTAGGAATGGACGTCCGCATGTCGATTGAAATGGATTATACGCCGGGAAGGCATGCTGAGATGGAGGCATTTATAAAATCCTATTCATTCGATTATGTAATCGGTTCTGTGCATTGGGTCGATGACTTTGGTATAGACCTTGCAGAATACCGAAAAGAATGGGATCGTCGCGATCTTTATGAAACGTATCGTTCATACTATGATCAAATTGTAACACTTGCACAATCAAACCTATTCGATATTGTTGGACATATCGATCTAGTCAAGATCTTTAAATATGTTCCGACTGATCAAGAATTTCTTTTAGAACAGTATGAGCGCATTACAGATGCATTAAAAGATTCAAAAACCTGTGTAGAGATCTCATCTGCAGGGCTAAGAAAACCTGTAGGACGAATCTATCCAGAACCAGAACTTCTGTCTCTTTGCTATAAAAAGGGGATACCGATCGTACTCTCTTCAGATGCTCATGAACCGCACCAAGTTGGAGAGAATTATGAGGCGACTATAAAGCTTGCAAAAGAGATCGGTTACAGAAAGCTGATGACTTTTCAGGATGGGGATAGAAAAGAAGTAGATTTAGGTTAATAAACACATAGAAAGCTCTGCAATCTTCATGCAGAGCTTTTTGCTTTATTTATATTATAGATCCAAAGGTTTGCACACAAGAAGATCCTCGATGCTTCTGAGCTCTTTTTGAGTAGATTCTGGAAGTTGCGTGTCAAAGGTAAGAACCATCATGGCTTCACCGCCAGCTGATTTACGGCCAACGTGCATCGTAGCGATATTTATGTTGCGTTCTCCTAAAAAAGCTCCTACTTTACCAATAATTCCTGGTGTGTCACGATGTTCGATGTAAAGAAGAGATCCTTGTGGTACAAAATCAACCGTATACCCGTTCAACTTGATGATTCGGCCACCAAAACCTTTAACAAGTGTCGCCGAAAGAGTAAACGTTGTGTTCAGACCTGTAACTTTTACATGAATGATATTCGGATAACCGTGATCATCTGTCCCATGTTTTTCACCGATTACGATTCCTTGTTCCTTTGCAGCCACCATACTGTTTACATCATTAACAGGGCGATCCAGTCTCGTTTTTAAGAAGCCACACAAAAAACTGCGAGTAAGTGATGTTGTATCGGTTTCCGATAATGATCCGCCATAGCCGATTGAAATCTCTGAAACAGGTTCTTTAAAGAACTGAGTCGTAAACGAACCAAGAAGATTTGAGAAATCATAATAAGCAATTAGTTTCTCATACGTATCTTTTGATAATGAAGGGAAGTTCACCGCGTGTTTTAAAGGTTGATGTAAAAAATGAGATCGAATCTCATCACTCGCCATATAGGCTACATTTTTCTGCGCTTGCACCGTAGATGCCGCGATATGAGGTGTAACGATCACTTTAGGATGATCGACTAAAGAGCGGCTAACGGGCGGTTCTTGTTCGAAAACGTCAAGAGCGCAGCCAGATAGATGTTCGTTATCTAAGTAGTGTAAAAGAGCTTCCTCATCAATGATGCCTCCACGAGCACAGTTTAAGATAAACGCACCTTTTTTAGCATATTTTAAGTTATCAAAATTTAATAGTTTATGGGTATCTTTTGTAAGCGGGGTATGGACGGTGATAACGTCACTCTGTTGGATTAACGTATCGAGATCTACAGAAGTAACGGATAGTTCTTTTTGTTTTTCTTTCGGAAAATAAGGGTCAAAAACAAGTACGTTCATGGAGAAACTTTTCGCGCGCTTTGCAAGTTCAGAGCCGATTCTACCCATGCCGACGATACCGAGCGTTTTTTGATAGAGTTCTTGGCCCGTATACTTTTTGCGGTTCCATTCACCTTGTTTTACAGATTGATTGGCTTGTGGAATGTTGCGGACGAGTGCCATCATCATGGCCCAAGTGTGTTCCGCTGTTGAAATGGTGTTTCCTTCCGGTGCATTTACGACGAGCACACCTCTTTTTGTCGCTGCGTTCAGATCAATATTATCTACTCCAACTCCAGCTCGTGCAATGATCTGAAGTGCGGGCAGATGATTCAATACATCTTCCGTAATCTTTGTTGCACTTCTTACCATGATTCCTTGAATGTTTTCCGGTTGCGTAACTTCATCAAGTTTTCCGAAGATCAGCTCAACACCTTCAAGTTTTACTAACGGTTCAACACCTTCACTCGTTATTCCATCACAGACTAATACGGTTGCTGTCACAGTTCCACCCCTTGTCTATCTTTATGAATAGCATCAATATTTTGATAATTTATCACATTCTGACGACAGGTACAACTATGTTTTTTAAGATAGCGGTTTCAAAACATTAGAAAACTAATTGACAATGAGAATCATCCTTAATAAAATAAATAAAAACCCTCTCATATAAGAGGGTTTCAGGTAGGGATTATAACTATTCAAATTTTAATGCATCACCATCGAATGACTCTTCAGATACCTTGATGGAATCTGTAGGACAGCCTTCGAATGCATCTTGCATATCTTCTAACAATACATCTGGAATTTCAACGATTCCTTGGTTATCGTCAAGAGTTACAAACGCAATTCCTTCGTCGTCATAATCGTAAATGTCTGGTGCTGCAGCTCCGCATGCTCCACATGCGATACAAGTTTCTTTGTCAACAATCGTATACTTTGGCATAATGAATACCTCCTAAGGAATTGAAAAAATACCGACTTACATATTTAACCATTTTAAATTAAGGGTCTACTAATCATATTGTAATAAGTATCCCCCTACATTTCAATAGAAAATTAGGACCTCGTCATATCTTTTATTCCCAATCTTCCTCTAAATATAACACTTTTACTCTTAAATTTCCTTAAATCTGATAAGATAGATTATATGATAAAGTGTGGTGATTTATTATAGATATTTGTCATGTGGTTTTATTAGATATCTTTCAAAAAGTAAACGGTAGTAGAAAAAGCTCAGGCGTCTATTATATGGTTACAGGGAAGAAAACGGCCCAATCTTTGTCCGACAGTCAATGGTTTGGCATAGAACGTTATTATGCGGCTTTTAAGGGCTTGAGTCATGATGCTTTTACTGAATCCATTCGTAGCCTGATAAAAGAAAACTATTTGAAGACTTTAGAAGACCATGTTTACATCCTTACAGAAAAGGGAGAGCAAGTTCTTCAGTGTGAGAATGATAGGTTATCATTCTTACGTCATTTAAACGGACTAAAATATGCCTCAATCGAGACTTCCTGTTGGCAAGTGATCACGTTATTCGTACAAGCTCTTTCTAATGCGCTTTACGGTCATTTACATTATTCGCCAATAGTAAGAGATTACTCTGTGATACATAAAGTAAAAACCCTCTTTCCTAGATCTGAGTCAGAAAGAAAGAATAATGCGGAAAAACTTTATCGTGAGGTATCTCAGGTACTGGTTGAACATGATACTAAATCAGCTGATCTCTTTGTTAAGAAACTGTCTGGCTATAATAGAATCGGCAGTACTTTTGACCAGTTATCACGGACTGAAGGAGCAAGCCAGGAAGAGACAGTCCTTCGTTTTCGGGCAGTCTTACATTCACTCATAAACAAAGTCGTTTATGAAAAGAAGAATTATCCCATTCTGCACTCCTTAATCGGTTCCTTTACTGATGCTCCAGCGTTAACTAATTCGGCATCGCTAACTTTTAGAATGTTAAGCAGCAATAAATCCATAGAAGATATTATGAGTGTTCGGAATCTTAAGATGAGTACACTTGAAGATCATCTGGTTGAGATCGCTAGAGAAGTTTCTGATTTTTCTTTAGTTCCGTACATCGATCAACAAGAATATTTGAAGGTGAAACACTATTACAACAAAACGAAAGAAACAAGGCTTCGCCCATTTAAAGATACCTTTCCACATCTGTCTTATTTTCAGATCAGGCTAGTACTCGCAAAAGAGGGTGGTAAACATGCAACTGGAAGCAGCGCTTAAAGAGTTATACGGATTTTCAACGTTTAGAACTGGACAGAAAGAGATGATTAAGGACCTGCTTTCAGGAAATGATGTGTTAGGCATGTTGCCGACTGGAACGGGAAAAACATTAATCTATCAGATGACTGCACATCTATTAAAAGGAAGAGCACTTATCGTTTCTCCATTGGTATCATTGATGGAAGATCAAGTAGATCAGTTCAAACAAGCCGGATTCAAGAGAACGGTCGCGCTAAACAGCTTTTTAGATCAGAGAGAGAAACAAATCATCCTAAAAAGAATACAAGATTATCAGTTTGTGTTTGTGAGTCCCGAAATTCTTCAAAACTCATACATCCGTTCTATTCTGTTATCAGTTAATTGGTCTTTATTCGTAGTTGATGAAGCCCATTGCATCTCACAATGGGGTCATGAGTTTCGCCCTTTTTATCTAGAATTAGCAAATATAAAAAGAGCGATGAGAAATCCGCTTTGTCTCGCATTAACAGCAACGGCAACAAAAAAAGTACAAGATGATATTTTGCATCACCTAGATATGAAAAACGCAGAGATACATATTCATAGTGTGAACCGTCCGAACATATCTATCTTTGTTGAACGCTTTGATGCGCATGATGAAAAAGTGGAGCGAGCGATCAAGCTTGTTCAACAGCTCAAAGGCCCAGGCATCATTTATACGAATACGAGGATCGGGGCAGAAACTCTCGTTAAACAATTTCAAGATCATGATATAGAAGGAGTCGCTTTTTATCATGGTGGCATGAATGCGGATGAAAGACTTCTTGTACAAAAACAATTTCTAGAAGCACAACTGAACATGATTGTTTGTACGAATGCTTTTGGAATGGGAATTAATAAATCGGACATCAGATTTGTAATCCATTTCCATACACCTCCTACAATTGAAGGGTATGTTCAGGAAATAGGGAGGGCTGGCAGAGACTCGAAACCTTCTGTAGCCATTCTGTTGTATCATCCAGCAGATCTTGAGATACCGTATCATTTTATTGATCAAGAACTACCTGATCTCATACAAATCGATTATTTGTTTTCAGACCGCGAACAAGTAAAAGAACATACGTACAGAGAAAAACTGAAACTTGTAGGATTATCCGAAACAGGTCAACGGTTCATGGAATATCACTTAAAAAAAGCGGGTGTTCTTGATAAAAAAAATCTAGAGTTTCATGAAAAAAATGTGCTGATTTCAAAAATAAAAACGACGATTGAGAATAGAAAAGCTGATAAAATAGAATCATTAAAGGCGATTGAAAAGTGGGCAACGAGTCATGCGTGTAAAAGAAGTGGGCTGCTGAAATATTTCGGAGAACCTGAACCAAAACCTGATACACTTTGCTGTTGTCATTGTGGAACAGACCTTTCGCACTTTTATGGAAAACATGCGTCACTTAACACATCTTATGGATTATGGGAAGATGAACTAAGACGACTTTTAAGACAGGAAGTGTACAACTAAAGGATGAGGAATTCTGTAAAGAACAATTGGATTGAACAGATCACACCGAGAGAACTTTTGTTAAACGTCTATTTCTCACAAAGTTTATTTATGATAACGGCGTTGGGACTTGCATTCTTCTTTAACGTTTCATTTCCTTGGGTGTTAAATGATCTTGACCTTTCATTAAACGAATGGCTGCTTGCGATAAGCACAGGATTGTTCCTTCCTTTTTTATCGATTCAATTAAAAAAGAGGTTGCCTGTAGAATCGTTAGATGACGGGGGAATCAACGAAAAGATCTTTGGTTCTCTTTCCTATATTCATATTTTTTTTCTAACAGGAATCATTGCATTTGCTGAAGAATGGCTATTCCGTGGAGTACTTCAATCATTATTAGGTTTATTTGTAACGAGTATTATTTTTGCTGTACTGCATGTTCGTTATATAAAAAAACCTGTTTTATTTAGTATCGTATGCGGTTTAAGCTTTTGGCTAGGTATGATCTATGAGATGACAGATAACATCTGGGTGCCTTTCCTGGCTCATTATTTGATCGATTTTATTTCTGGGTGCTGGATAGCTAAGCAAAACAAAAGCAGCAGCAATATCACGGACAGCGAGAGTGGGAGTGTGGATCAGGATGAAGAATGACCAGGCGGAAAGTTTAAGAAATAAAACAGCAGACCATACCAGTGCTGCTGTGCAACATGTTCATTCTTTGCCGTCAAGAACGGAAGTGCACGGGAAAAAGAGAGAACACGAAAGAAAACAACAAAATGCTAAAAAAGTAAAGAGGAATACAACTTTTTTAGTTACTCGATTACTCTTAGCTGCTTTTATTCTTTTGATCGGAATAACCGTGACTTATAAACTGTGGTCTAAAGATCTTTATATACCAGTACAAAGTGAGGATCGAGAAGGTGTTGAACAAGTAGAAATTGAAGAATAAAGACCATCTGGTTATGTATATCCAGACGGTCTTTTTTTGACTAAAATATTCTTCTTGTTGATTTCTTTTTGTTTCGTCAACTCTAGAATGAATGTAAAGGATTTTTAAATAGACTAACTATTTTTAAAAAGCATGAATCTGCTTGTATAGGCATAGTAATGTGTACAGGAGGTTATGCGAATGAATGCACTGAATCACTGGAAGATAAAGCCCTTTGTTAATGAATTGACAAGCATCGTGCTAGCACAGCTTGTTGATAAAAAAGCTGAGAAAGACAAGTGGAAAAAAGCCATCAACCAATGGGGATTATCGATGATTTTTGTTGTACTAGCAACCTTCGTCTACCTTTACTATTATAAGCTTCCAACTGCCTCGGAATTTTCAAATCCATTAACGTTGTTATTCTCTGATGAGATGGTATGGATTTGTACAGGTTTTATTATTTTTTCGAGCTTTTATATGATCTGGATGAAAAAGAAGTACAAAAAAGCTGATGATGATTTTGAAGCGATAAGAAAAGATTTTATAGATCGTAACGAAGAATGGTGGAGTGATGAGGAACAATGGAACCAGAGGCATGTTGTTTTTGAATTTATGAAACATGAATACAACATAAATATTCTTCACAAATAAAGAGTTTTATTGACAGGGGCAACCAAAAAATAAACAAGAATCTCGATCGTGGCGCTGACCTTGAATAACAACTGTCATTTCACAAAAGTGGTCGATTCTTCCAAATGCAAGCGTTTCGTGTTTTTCCATGCAATACACTTCTATAGGAAGGCCGAGTCGCATGCTATAAGACAGATCTGGGTCTGTCACGAGAGATTTATTCTTCAGTTTAGTTAATGTCATGATGTTTTTCCTCTCCTCTTATTTTGGTTAATCATGTAAACTAATCATACGTGAAATTTACATTTTTTTCAACAAATCTTTTTAAATATTCAAAAAATTAAACCCGCATCTCTTCTCCTTAGAGCACAGAAAGAAAATATGATATGATCATTTCAATTCATATCAGGAGGCCACAATGATCTTTTTATATATACTCACTTTAACTGGTATTTCGCTATTACTATATATGTATATTGAAGCACATCGAAATCGTGTCATTCATGATTCCATCAAGATTGCAAAACTGCCAAAGTCATTTGAAAACTTTAAGATCTTTTTTATTTCAGATGTTCATAAGCGGGAAATATCTGAAGAGATTATTAAAGAATCAGGAAAAGCTGATCTCGTTGTAATCGGTGGTGACCTTGTTGAAAAAGGAGTTTCTATGAAGAAGGTAGAAGATAATATCAAGCTCCTTTCAACAATTGGACCTGTTTTCTTCGTATGGGGAAACAATGATTATGACGTGGATACGAAACAGCTGGCTTCAACGATCGAAAATGAAGGTGCAAAAATTTTAGACAATGCCAATTTTAGTATGGTAAGAAATAATGATGTCATTGATTTGGTAGGAGTAAATGATACATCGTTAGGTTTTGCCTCTCTCGAAGATGCACTTAGAGGATGCCAATCTTCATGCAGAATCTTAATAAGCCATAATCCTGATATATCAAAAAAAATTAGCAGTGAAGATAACATTCAGCTTGTCTTAACGGGTCACACCCATGGAGGACAGATCCGCGTTGGACCGTTCGGAATAGCGAAAAGAGGCGGCTGGTATGATGAGTTGACACACACTTTATTAGTGAGTAATGGCTATGGAGCCACACATCTGCCTTTACGATTAGGTGCACCTAGTCAAACACATTTGATAACCTTAACACGGTAAAAAGTTTACATTACAACCTTTTTTTCGATATACTCTTCTTAACCTATTTATTGGAGGAAGAACGGATGCCTAGTGAAGGGAAATATAACATTAAAGCGGTTTCGAAGATGCTCGGCATTCAAGCAGGAACATTAAGAGCTTGGGAAAGACGCTATTCAATCGTAAAGCCAAACAGAAATGAAGCTGGCCATCGACTTTACACCGACGAGCAAGTTTACATACTTAAATGGCTAGTGAATAAAGTGAATCAAGGTTTTACGATCAGTCAAGCGGTTGACGTTGCCCAAAATGGGGAACTTTATAAAGAAGCAGCTCCTTTTACTATTGAGAATACGGATCGTGCAGCTGAAATGGGTAATTTGATTTTAGAAGCTCTTTTATCCTTTCAGGAGAAGAAAGCTAACGATCTTTTGAGCCAAGCTTTCAGTATGTATAATTTGGAAAAAGTCATTATTGATATTTTGGGTACATTATTAGTACACGTAGGACACCTTTGGGAAGAACAGAAAATTACTGTTGCACACGAACATTTTACTTCATCCTTTTTACGTAGTAAGATTGGACAACTTATTCAATGGCTTCCATCTGATCCATATTTACCAAAGGTTATTGCTGCGTGCGGTTTAGATGAAGAGCATGAACTAGGGCTTCTAATGTTTACACTGTTCTTAAGAAGAAAAGGATTTGAAGTTATATACTTAGGACACGGTATACCAAAACGAGACTTTGAGGTTGTGATGAAAGAAGTAGAACCTAAGATGGTATTTTTCTCATGTACGATCGCTGAGAATTCTAAGAAAACCTTGGAGTGGGCAAACAGCCTGAAAAAAGAATTTCCGAATACCGCAATTGGTGTCGGAGGTGCTGCGATCAATCATATCTCTTCAGAAACGCAAGAGAAGTACGAAGCATTCTTGATTGGTAATACGAAGTTAGAATGGGACGACTGGATTGCTCAGAAGCTGAAAAATTAATAGCCTAGGTTTTATATTTTGTTGGATGTTTATCACCAACTTTTTGCAAACTCATATATTGATATTAAGACATAATAGCGCCGATCGTAAGGGGGACCAGAGATGCGGGTAGAACGGTTAACCTATAACAAAATAAAAATCTTCCTAACTTTTGATGATCTGAATGAACGTGGTATTTCTAAGGAAGAAATATGGCAGGATATTCCTAAAGTTCATCAGCTTTTCCGTGACATGATGACTGAAGCTGATGATGAAGTAGGATTTAAAGCTGATGGTCCTATTGCGGTTGAAGTTTTTTCTCTTCCAGCTCAAGGTATGGTCGTAATTGTTACAAAGGGAATTAACGAGTATGAACTTGAAGAAGAATATGATGAAGATTATATAGAGATGCAAGTTACGTTAGATGAGAACGATGAGATTTTCTATGAGTTTTCGTCTTTCGAAGACGTTATCTTACTTGCAAAGCGCCTTCATTCTTTAGAGATTAAAGGTGGTACTCTATATTCATTTAATAATCACTTCTACTTAAAGTTTGAAGAAGATGAGGTCCACCCAGTAGACCTTGATCTATTTATAGCTCTTCTTGCTGAGTTCGGAAGCTCCTCAACGATTACAAGCTATCGAGTTATTGAGTATGGAAAAGAATTGATGAAATCCGATGCAATCAGTGAACTGTATCGGTATTTTAAGTAAGTGTAAGAGAGGGGCGCAAATTTTTGCGTCCTTATTTATTTATGTGAAAAGCTTTTTGAAAATACTGTTGTCTACTTGTTGTTTTTTTCTCTCCCATTCATGTTGAATGTAACGTAAGGTTGTTGACTATTTTAAGCTCATCGACTGACCCATGGAAAGCGAACAACCTGGAGCGTAGAATAATCACTATCTTCAGCTATCATTTAAACGTAAACAGTCTTGAAAACTCAAAAAGCATAAACATTGAAATGTCATATAGATATCATTGTGAATTTAGAGACAAAACGTGTTATGATTATTAATATTTTTTCAACCTGAACCGATATGACGGCAGGGAATATAATATGTACATAAACCTTTTGGGCTAGGAGTGACCATTAAGATGAAAATAGCAGTATTATATGGCGGTGTTTCTGCTGAGAGAGAAGTATCCTTATCAACAGGAAAGCAGATCATCTCTGCGCTTGAAAGCAAAGGTCATGAAGTAACAGGAATTGACTTTCATCCTTCACGACTTAAAGAATTGTTAGAACTTGAAGCTGACGTTGTTTTTCTAGGACTTCATGGAAAATATGGAGAAGATGGAAGGTTACAAGGTCTTTTAGATATGCTGGGGATTCCTTACGTAGGATCAGGTGCACTTGCGTCAGGTATCGCTATGGATAAGGCGAAATCCAAACAGTTCTTTAAAGAAGCTGATATCAATATTGCAAAAGAAAAAGTGCTCTACCGAAAATCATATGATGAGAACCAGTTGGAACTTTCTTTTGATTTTCCTGCAGTAGTAAAGCCGAATAGAGAAGGATCAACAATCGGGCTAACTATCGCTCAAAATCATGATGAACTTTTAAAAGGAATCGCTGAAGCCTTTTTGCATGACGATACGATTCTTGTTGAGCAATTCGTAAGCGGGAAAGAGGTTACTGTAGCTGTTATGGGGGAACACAACAACTACAAAGCACTTCCTGTTGTCGAGATCGAACCTAAGAATGCTTTTTATGACTATGAGTCTAAGTACGCAGAAGGTGGTAGTATCCACTATGTTCCTGCAAGGCTTGACGAGAATACAACAGCTAAACTTCAAGAACAAGCTGTTCGTGCTCATGAAGTTTTAGGCTGTGAAGTGTATTCGCGTGTTGATTTTATCGTTCCCCACGATGGTTCAGAACCAGTTATCTTGGAAGTAAATACATTACCAGGTATGACACCAACAAGCTTGTTTCCGGATGCAGCGAAAGAGATCGGAATGGACTATCCTTCAATGATTGAAAAGTTAATCGAGCTATCTTTAAAAAAGTAATAACAAAGGATAATGGAAAAGAAATTAACGGTGTCTCCACCTCTTTAACGAGGTGGAGATTACATCATAAAAGCGATGGACATGCCACATAGGTATATTGGCAGAAAATTAGCTATTTTCTCAACAGTCCGTGACTTAAGAAAGCGTTTACTTTTTAGGTGAAAATCACTAATTTTCTCTTCTCTTTGCTTATACAAAGGTGTATACTGACGATGAAGCTTGACTAAACTCTAGAGGTGACGAATATGGGAGGTAAACAAATGACAGCCCAAAATAACACAGACCAAAAATCCGACAATCATCATGAAAATGACAATGTACTCCAATCCACGCAATCCGTAATTGCGGATGCGCTCGATAAATTAGGATACTCTTCCGAAGTTTATGAGTTGTTGAAAGAACCGATTCGCATGTTGACCGTACGAATTCCGGTTAAGATGGATGATGGAAGTACAAAGATTTTTACAGGATATCGTGCCCAGCATAATGATGCTGTTGGTCCAACCAAGGGCGGCGTTCGTTTTCATCCGAATGTATCAGAAACAGAAGTAAAAGCGCTATCAATCTGGATGAGCTTAAAAGCAGGTATCGTTGATCTGCCATACGGTGGAGGAAAAGGTGGAATCATTTGTGATCCACGTACAATGTCATTCAGAGAACTTGAAAGATTAAGCCGTGGTTATGTAAGAGCGATCAGTCAGTTGGTAGGACCGACAAAAGATATTCCGGCTCCAGACGTATTTACAAACTCGCAGATCATGGCTTGGATGATGGATGAGTACAGCAGAATCAGAGAGTTTGATTCTCCTGGATTTATTACAGGAAAACCACTTGTACTAGGTGGATCTCATGGCCGTGAAACAGCAACTGCTAAAGGTGTTACGATCTGTATACGTGAAGCAGCCGTGAAAAAAGGTATCCAGCTTGAAGGTGCTCGTGTAGTCGTACAAGGTTTCGGTAACGCGGGAAGCTTCCTTGCTAAATTCATGCACGATGCTGGGGCTAAAGTAATCGCGATCTCGGATGCGTACGGTGGTCTATATGATCCAGAAGGATTGGACATCGATTATCTGCTTGAACGCCGTGATAGCTTTGGAACCGTAACAAAGCTTTTCAAAGATACGATAACAAATCAAGAACTATTAGAGCTTGATTGTGATATTTTAGTACCTGCAGCGATCGAAAACCAAATTACGGAAAAGAATGCAAACCAGATCAAAGCTTCGATCGTTGTTGAAGCAGCGAACGGACCAACTACACTTGAGGCGACTAGAATCTTATCTGAAAGAGGAATTCTTTTAGTTCCAGACGTATTAGCAAGTGCAGGTGGGGTAACGGTTTCTTACTTTGAGTGGGTACAGAACAACCAAGGTTATTACTGGACAGAAGAAGAAGTAGAAGAAAAGCTCGAACGAGTAATGGTAAAGTCCTTTGAAACAGTTTACACAACAGCCATGAACAGAAAAGTAAACATGAGACTAGCCGCTTACATGGTTGGTGTTCGTAAGATGGCTGAAGCATCACGTTTCAGAGGCTGGATTTAAATTTTTGCAAACTCATACCAAATCTCCTATCATATGATGATAGGAGATTTTTTTTGGCATGATAAGAAAATGAATAACAGTGTCTTTTGGAGTGATGAAAAAGTGAATATAGACGTTTGCATTATTGGTGGAGGACCATGCGGATTGGCAGCAGCTCTTGCACTACAGAAAAAAGGAATTTCTTACTGCGTGATTGAAAAGGGAAACGTAGTGAACACCATCTATCAATATCCAACTCATCAGACATTTTTTAGCTCGAGTGAAAAACTTGAGATCGGTAACTTTCCTTTCGTCCATGAACAAAGAAAACCGAAGAGAATTCATGCTCTAACGTATTATCGTGAAGTGGTAAAGAGGAATCATCTTCAAGTTCGAACCTTTGAAACAGCAAAATCTGTTACTAAACAACCTGATGGAACTTTCAAGATTGAAACCACTAATCGTAGAAATGAAACGATTGGTTATGATGCCAAATATGTTATCATCGCAACAGGATATTATGATAACCCAAATGAATTGAACATCGAGGGAGAAGACCTGCCTCATGTTCATCATTATTTTAAAGAAGGTCATCCTTATTATGACCTAGATGTTGCAGTGATCGGCGGGAAAAACTCTGCGATCGATGCCGCTCTCGAATTGGAAAAAGCAGGTGCACGTCCTCACGTCTTCTACAGAGGAAGTACTTATTCACCGAGCATCAAACCATGGGTACTCCCAGAATTTGAAGCATGTGTGAAGGCAGGCAGTATTAAGATGACATTCGATGCCTGTGTAAATAGAATAACGGAAGACGGCATGTATGTGACACAAGGGGAGGATGGATCTGAAACGTATCATCCGTTTCATGCAGTGTTTGCTATGATCGGTTATCACCCTGATCATTCCTTTTTGTCTCAGATGGGTGTAGACATCGAAACAGAAACCGGACGTCCTTCGTTTTCTTCAGATACGATGGAAACAAACGTAGAAGGTCTTTTTATTGCAGGAGTCATTGCAGCGGGTAACAATGCAAATGAGATATTTATTGAAAATGGAAGGTTTCACGGTGAAGTGATCGCTGAAACGATAGAGAAACGAAAAAAGACCGATAACGATTGAGTTATCGGTTTTTTTGTGAAGAAAAATCCGTAATTGAATGAAAGAGATTAAAGTCAGCTACTATTGTCTATTTTTGTCGACTTGTCGATAAAAGTGTTGAACTCGTCAAATTAAAGTATAAACTCGTCAAATTATCAGAATTATCTTAGCGTTTGTTAAAATCAGGCATCTAATCCCCATAACTGGTTACTAAGCCCTAGCCGATCAAGATTAATTATTCAATTTATTGATGAATGTATCTGTTATTGCAGAAAAAGTCGTTGCAACTGATGAGGTTCACTCGTATTTTCTAAGGCGATCATAAGTTTTAACCGTGCTTTTTGTCCGTTCAGTCCGTTTGAGAAGATCGCACCAATTTCTTTTAAGTGCTTTCCTCCACCTTCATACGAATAAATGTCTTGAGCAATTCCATTAAAACATCTTGATACGAGTACGACAGGTATACCGTTTGAAATGAGTTCTTTTAAGGCAGGCACTGTTGCAGGAGGCAAGTTACCTTGACCTAATGCTTCGATTACAACGCCATCTGCTGAATTTGTTGCGGCTTGGATCAAATTGCCGTCCATCCCTGCATAGGCTTTAAGTAAAACAACGTTCTTCGAAAAATTCTTCACATGAAAGAAGTCTGAACGAATCGGTGTGTGATGGAAAAGTACACCTCGTTTTGTTACGATACCGATCGGTCCATATTGAGGACTTTGAAAGGTTGCGATGTTGCTCGTGTGCGTCTTTGTTACATTTTTTGCAGCGTGTATCTCGTCATTGAACACAACAAGCGTTCCTTTGCCTAATGATTGATCTTCACAGGCTACGCGTACAGATGAGATCAGATTGTATGGTCCGTCTGAACCGTGTTCGTTACTCGATCTCATAGCACCTGTAACGATCACCGGGATTGTAGTTTGCAGGACAAGATCTAATACATAGGCTGTTTCTTCAAGTGTGTCTGTACCATGAGTGATGACGATTCCATCAAATTGATCAGAATTCGTGTGTGTAGTAATAAATTGCGCTAACTCCAGCATATGAGTAGGAGTGATATGAGGAGATGGCAGATTCACATAATTTTTCACTGTGATTTCTGCTAAGTCAGACAGTTCTCTGAGGGTCGCCTCTAGTGGGTGTGTTTCTTTTGTATTAACGCCGCCTGTGGATTTGTTTTCTTCCATAGCAATCGTGCCGCCAGTATGAATCAATAATATCTTTTTCAAGATTAACGCCCTCCTTATTCTTCGTGTTCGCTATTCCACTTCTTAAAATATCATGTTACGATATAAAAAAACAGTAGAAAAGAGGCAGGACATGCTAGCTGTAATTTCTGCAGCGGTGGCTCCGGCTATTGCTCTATTATCCTTTTTTTATTTAAAAGATAAATATGAGACCGAACCATTATCATTGGTGGTCAAAGTATATATATTTGGCGTTCTTCTCGTCTTTCCGATTATGGTTATTCAGTTTGGAATTACGGAAGAGATGAACGTACCTTCCTTTGTTGAAGCTTTTTTTGTAAGTGGCACACTAGAAGAGTTCTTCAAATGGTTCTTAGTATTCTATGGAGCTTACCTTCATGAAGAATTCAACGAGCCTTATGATGGTATTGTGTATGCAACAGCGTTGTCTTTAGGATTTGCTTCTTTAGAAAACATCTTTTATCTCTATACGTTTGGGATCGAAGAGGCGTTGGTCCGAGCACTTCTGCCTGTAAGTGGTCATGCTTTGTTTGGAGTGATTATGGGCTTTTATTTAGGGAAAGGAAAATTTTCTACAGGAAGAAAGAAGAAGATCTACCTTACCCTCTCGCTTCTTTTACCGATTGTTTTACACGGTACGTTTAACTTCTTGTTAGTATCGAGCACGAAATATATTTTCTTCTATATGTTCCCATTTATGATCTTCTTATGGTGGTTCGCTCTTCGAAAAGTAAGAATCGCCAATACAGCTATAACTCCCTATACAAATCCAGATGCGAAGACCGGAATCTAACCGGTCTTCTTTTATTTTACTATCAGAAAGTATAACTTGTTAGCACGATGTCATTCGACGTGGCAACAAGTTAAGGTAGATAGTATAAGTGCAACTAAGGCAGACCTTAAGAGCTTGGCGTCAGCCAAGTTTTCTTTATTGTGAACCATGAGTCTTTGAAAGCTGAATAAAAAAAAACAGATTACAAATGATATCTGTATAACACGAAAATGGAGATTAAATTACAGGAGGCTTACTTTCTCATGAAAAGAAATTCAGCTTACATAAAGGGAGCGTTTTTTGCAATCGCCCTTTGTTTTGGGCTATTAGCTGGATTTGGTCAGAACAATGCACAAGCATTTTCAAACCAAGTCGTTCAAGTGGGAGCAACGGGTGAAGATGTAGTTGAACTTCAGTCGAGGCTACAGTATCTAGGTTTTTACACGGGGAACATCGATGGCGTTTTTGGATGGAGAACCTATTGGGCATTACGAAACTTTCAATATGAGTTCGGTCTACCGATCGATGGATTAGCAGGTGGTACGACAAAGAACAAGTTAGCAAAAGCTTCTAAATACGATAAAGCTTGGGTAAATAGACAGATTGACACCGGCAAGAAGTTTTCTTATTACGGCGGTGAGAAGAAAAGTGCAAAGAGTGGCGCAGCGAAAGGCGGAACTGCCAAAAGCGGAACGCCAAAAGCTGGAACTGCAAAAGGAGCAGGAAAACCAAAAGCAAAGCCTGCTCAAGTTAAACCGGCAAAGAACATTCCTAATGGTTATTCGCAAAACGATGTGAATTTGATGGCTAATGCTGTTTATGGCGAAGCCCGCGGTGAGCCTTATATCGGTCAAGTGGCAGTTGCAGCAGTTATAATCAATCGAGTAAATAGTGCTTCCTTTCCAAACACCGTTTCTGGTGTAATCTTCGAACCAGGAGCTTTTACAGCGGTTGCGGATGGCCAGATCTATCTAACGCCTAATGCACAAGCGAAAAAAGCGGTCATGGACGCATTGAACGGCTGGGATCCAACAGGTGAAGCAGAATATTATTTCAACCCTGATACAGCTACTTCAGGCTGGATATGGACTCGACCTCAAATCAAAAAAATCGGAAAGCACATTTTCTGTAACTAATAAAGGGGTGAACTGATATGATACGCACGATCCTAATTGTACTGTTGTTCGTTGCAGTAGCAGGAACAGGCTATTGGGGCTACAGTGAACATCAAGAAAAGAATGCTGTACTTCTTCAAGCTGAAAACAACTATCAACGGGCTTTTCATGATTTGAACTTCCATATGGATTCCCTTCATGACAAGATTGGCGAAACAATCGCTATGAATACACGTAATCAGCTATCTCCAGCGTTGGCTCAAGTTTGGAGACTAACATCAGAAGCTCATAATGATGTAGGTCAATTGCCTTTAGCGCTATTACCATTCAATAAAACGGAAGAATTTTTAACAAAGATGGGCGAATTCAGTTATCGAGCAGCAGTACGCGATCTAGATAAGAATCCGCTTAGTGATAAAGAATATAATACATTAAAAGAATTGTACGCTAACTCAACTGAGATTCAAAACGAATTAAGAAAAACAGAATCTCTTGCTCAAAAGAACAACTTGCGTTGGATGGATGTTGAGATGGCGCTTGCTACAAACAAACAGCCAGAAGATAACACGATTATTGACGGATTTAAGACGGTTGATAAATCAGTAGAAGGCTACTCAGACGTAGACTTTGGAACAGAAGTATCAAACATGGAAAAAATGAAAGACCGTGATCTTAGTCAATTAAAAGGTAAAAAAATCACAAAAGAAGAAGCCAAAAAGATTGCGATCGACTTTTTCCAATTAAAGAAAAACGTGAAGATCACAGTCGAAAGCACTGGAAAAGATGCAAAATACGACGCTTACTCACTAACGTTATATAACCCAGATACTAAAGGTACCACCTATATGGACTTAACGAAAAAGGGTGGATATCCACTTTACGTTCTTTACGATCGGAACGTTGGGAAAGCAAAAATCTCACTGAATGAAGCGATGCTTCAAGCTGATGACTTTTTGAAAAAGCATATGGAAAGTCAGATGGAGATGGTAACGAGTGATCAGTACGATAATATCGGAGTGTTCACTTATGCTCGACTCGATAATGGTGTAAGAATCTATCCTGAAACTGTTTCTGTTAAGGTAGCTTTAGATAACGGAGACATCATGGGGTACGAGGGTACAGACTTCCTGCTTGCACACGTGGACAAGAGAACACCAACCTTTAAGATTTCCGAACAAGAAGCACGAACAAATCTTAACCCTAAGTTCCAAGTAAAAGAAACAAGCAAAGCATTGATTCGAAACGATATTAACGAAGAAGTGTATTGCTACGAATTCCTAGGAATCCTAGGTAACGATACATTCCGTGTCTTCATTAACGCAGAGAACGGAAACGAAGAAGAAGTAAGAAAGCTTAAAGAAGCAGAGCCATCTTACAACGATATTTAAAGAAAAGTCTTTGTTAATTTTCTTCCCACTTCTTTGCAAGTTGGTTGTAGCGTAAGGTTGCCGACTCCTACGGGACGAGCGGTCAGGTGGAGACTCCTAAAGGCGCAAAGCGGCAGGAGGCTCACCGTTCGCCCCGTGGAAAGCGAGCAACCTGAAGCGGAAACCAACGACCTCCATGAAATAAGTTTTCAATTACAATGATTAAAAAGCAAAATTTCGCAACTTGAAATTTTGCTTTTTCTTTTATTTTGAAACTGTCATAATAAGGTAGAACGATTAGAAAGCAATGTATGGGGGAAGTTTGATGATTACAGTGGGTGAACCGTTATATTTAGAGCCGTTGTTTTCCGACAAAAAAGATAAATATCGCTGCAAAGTCTTCGATGTAAAAGAGGATCATCTTTACATTGATTATCCAAGTAACGAGAAAACAAATCGCACGGAATATTTTTTTGATGGAACGCAGTTTAAAGCCTCTTTTGTAGATAAAGAGAGGAACGTCTATACATTTAGAACAGAGCTTTTAGGTAGAAAGATCGAAAAGATACCCGTCTTGATGATCACTTCTCCAAAAGAAGAAGAAATTCAAAAGATTCAGCGTAGAGAATTTGTAAGAGTAGAAACGATGATAGATACATCTGTTGTTAACCAAAATGATGCATATCCACCATTTAACTCTGTTATTCTCGATCTGAGTGCAGGAGGAATGCTTCTTTCTCTTCCGGTTATGCATTTTGTAAAGAGTGAGGATCGGTTGAACTGTCTAGTCGTTTTTCCTATGCAGTCTGGAGAAAAACTGTATTTGGACTTAGAATGTACAGTGTTGCGAGTATTTGATGGCGGAGCTGGTGGACGTCAGAAAGCATCACTTCAATTTGAGAAAATCACTCAAAGAGACCGTCAGCATATCATTCGATTCTGCTTCGAACAGCAGCTGCTTATGAAGAAAAAAGAAAGCGTGAGTTTATAGTAGTGCATAGAGTTTTTCTTTTTGGGAAAAAATACTTCCGAAAAGAAGGTGACATTATCATGAAACGATTTGAGCGAATATTGATTCAGCTTGCCGTAGTTCATTTTATTTTACTAGTTGCCGCACAGTTTTTGCTTGAGATTCCTTCCTTTAAGTTATATACAAACAAGAGCATCTATTACGAAGGAGTCATTAAGAACGACCAACAACCAACTTTGGAAACCATAGACCGTTAAACACCTTATATGATAATATACATATAGATTAAGTCTGATATATTCAGATTTATACACTGAAAAAAAGCAGGGGAAACTCACCTGCTTTTTATTGCTATGTATGCATAGTCATAGGTACTGGGTAGGAGGAAACATGAAAAAATTATTATCAATCGCCATTGATGGACCGGCTGGAGCAGGAAAAAGCACGGTAGCCAAGCAAGTAGCTGAACGTCTATCTTTTATTTACATCGACACGGGTGCCATGTATAGGGCATTAACGTATAAAGCTCTTCTAAAGGGAGCAGATCTTAATGATGGGCAAGAACTAGAAACCGTTTTAAACGATACAGATATTAAATTAGTGATCACAGAGCAAGGACAAGCCGTGCTTCTTGATGGAAAAGATGTATCAGAAGAGATCAGAACAAGTGAAGTAACGAATAATGTATCATTTGTTGCAAGGCAGCAAGAAGTACGTACTGAAATGGTTAAAAGACAGCAGCTCCTAGCAGAATCTGGTGGAGTGGTTATGGATGGCCGTGATATTGGTACACATGTAATGCCAAACGCTGAGCTGAAAATCTTCTTGATCGCTTCTGTAGAAGAAAGAGCTCGCAGACGCTATGAAGAGAATATAACAAAAGGGTTTGAAGCAGATTTTGAACTTTTGAAAAGCGAGATTGCACTAAGAGATAAACGTGACAGTGAGAGAGAAGTTGCTCCACTAAGAAAAGCAGAAGATGCTATCGAACTGGACACAACAAGTATGACGATCGAAGAGGTAGTTTCAAGCATACTTCATTATGCAAAAGAAAGGGCTTTGTAAAATGATGCTTTATTCTTTCGGAAAATGGCTATGTGGAACATATTTTAAAGGAACTTATAAGCCAGAGATCGTTGGAGCAGAAAACATGCCGAAAACTGGAGGCATACTTCTATGTTCCAATCATATCCACAACTACGACCCGCCTCTTGTTGGGGTAGCTTCACCACGTGACGTGCATTTTATGGCTAAAGCAGAGCTCTTTTCTGTACCGGTTTTAAAACATATCCTCCCAAAGATCAACGCCTTTCCTGTAAAACGCGGGATGAGTGATAAAACGGCATTAAAAACAGGAATGAATCTTTTAAAAGAAGGAAAAGTGGTAGGGTTGTTTCCAGAAGGAACGCGCTCAAAGACGGGAGAAATCGGAGAAGGTCTTGCAGGGGCAGGTTTCTTTGCTCTTAAATCAGAGGCACATATCGTTCCTTGCGCAATCGTTGGAGAATATCAAAAAGGAAAAAAACTGAAAGTCGTATTCGGCAAACCGATCGACTTTACACATTTTCGGGAGCAAAAAGCTTCCGCAAAAGAAGCGACAGAGCTTATAATGAAACATATAGCTCAGTTAAAAAAAGAGCATGAATAAATTAATCATTTATCTTTAAGAATTTACTTTTGAGTTGTTTTTATAAACTTCTTTGCAAATTGAATGGAGTGTAAGGTACGAGACTCCTAGGGGATCAGCGGGACAGGTGAGACACCTAAGGACACATAGTGTCGAGGTGGCTCAACGCACGCCCCCTGGAAAGCGAGTACCTGAAACGGAATTCAATTACTTTCATCTTTCCAAAACAACTCATTCATGATCGATGTTAATGTTCTTTCATACCGAAAGTTCAATAAATTACTTTTCTAATTTTTGAGGAGGTCACGAACATGACAGACGAAATGAGCACAAGTTTAACAAATGCTTCTATGGCTGAAAAAGGTGAAATCATTAAAGGTACTGTACTAAAAGTGGAAGACAAGCACGCGTTAGTGGATATCAGCGCTAAGCAAGACGCGTTTCTACCGATTAATGAAGTTTCAAGTCTTTTTATTGAAAAGGTAAGTGACGTGTTGAATGAGGGAGATCAAATCACGGTTAAAGTACTTTCTCATACAGAGGACAAGCTACTCGTTTCAAAGAAAGCAGTAGATACTGAAAAATCTTGGAGCGAACTTGAAGAAAAGTTTGATTCCAAAGAAACGTTTGAAGTCGTTGTTCACGATGTAGTAAAAGGTGGACTAGTGGTAGACCTTGGCGTGCGAGCGTTCATTCCAGCTTCAATGGTCGAGTCTCACTTCGTGGAAGATTTTTCAGATTATAAAGGAAAATCACTTTCTGTGAAAATCGTAGAGCTCGATGCAGAAAAAGGTCGCGTTATCTTATCTCATCGTGCAGTAACCGAAGAAGCAGCGGTAGCAAAGAAACAAGAAATCTTAGACCGTTTAGCACCAGGCGAAATCATTGAAGGTAAAGTACAGCGTTTAACAGACTTTGGTGCTTTCGTTGATATCGGCGGTGTCGATGGATTAGTCCATGTTTCACAGCTATCTCATAACCGAGTGGATAACCCTTCAGAGGTCCTTAGTGAAGGTCAGACAGTAAAAGTAAAGGTTTTATCTGTTGATCGTGATAACGACAGAATTTCGTTGTCCATCAAAGAAACACAACCAGGACCTTGGGAAGAAGCGAGTTCTTCCATTCAAGCTGGAAGTGTCATTGAAGGTACGGTGAAGCGCATCGTAACATTCGGTGCATTTGTAGAAGTTGCACCAGGCATTGAAGGCTTAGTTCACATTTCTGAGTTAGCGAACCGCCATATCGGAAACCCGAGTGAGGTTGTAAAAGAAGGTCAGCAAGTGTCTGTTAAAGTTCTTGAAGTGAACAGTCAAGATAAGCGTATGAGCTTGAGCATGAAAGCTGTTCAAGATGAAAAGGAAAAAGCGAACCTGAAAGAGAACCTTCCGAAAGAAGAAAAAGGCTTCTCATTAGCTGATATGATTGGTGATCAACTAAAAGGTTATAAATAATATTTGACTTAATGCAGCTCTTGATGATTTCATCGAGAGCTGTTTTTTCTTGCGGTTAGAAGAGGTCCTAATATGGCAATAATGCTATCGAGGTGAAAGAGATGAACGATGGCATACTTTTTTATTGGTTCATGTGGATGGGCTGGGTTGTTTCGACCTTTCTTATTCGTAAAGGAAAGATAAGAAATCAATTTGTTTTTATAACATTGTTCGGGATTATATTATCGAGTGTTAACTTTCAATTTTCTATAGGTAGCATGAATGCTGCATGTGCATTCTTCTTGTTGATTGGGTTCATTCATGTGATCAGATTTAGTCATCAACTCTTTTTTTTCGTTACTAGCAGTTTTATTGTGGCCACCGCTTATGTTTCGATCGAACTTTTTGCTCTATACGATCCCGCTAAACTGTTTCTTAGCAAGAAAGTAATGATCTTCGTATTCCTGACACTATTAGCGATTACGTTAGCAAGAAGTAAAAAAGATCTCTTCAGTTTGGTCGCTATCGGTCTTTTTATTGGCGATGCTGCTTATCAGTTCATCATTCTTAGACTCGTTGGTAAGGTTGAGATCGGATCTCTATATGTATTGGATTTGTTTGCCTCAACTTCTATGATGCTCTTATTTATGGTAGTATTGGTAGATATGTTCAAAAAAATAAGACGAACAGCTTTTAAAAGGGTTACTTCAGCAAAACAGATTTAGAAGAGAATCAGTTGTCTAAACC
The DNA here is from genome assembly GCF_005503015.1 of Bacillus sp. E(2018). NCBI lineage: Bacteria > Bacillati > Bacillota > Bacilli > Caryophanales > Bacillaceae > Bacillus > Bacillus sp. E(2018). The sequence continues at coordinate 675,424 of NZ_SCOL01000001.1, forward strand.
ATAAGTAATTTGCTAAAATAAGTGGACTTGTCTAATTACAAGAAAATGATAGAACATATAAAAAAAGAAAATTTGATGATTGACTTGATCAGGAAAAAAGGGAAGTGTCTGCATGACGAAACCAGTTTTAGCCATAGTAGGAAGGCCGAACGTAGGAAAATCTACTATTTTTAACAGAATTGCCGGAGATCGTATCTCGATCGTAGAAGATATGCCAGGTGTAACGCGTGACCGTATTTATAGCTCAGCAGAGTGGTTGAACACAGAATTCAACTTAATTGACACGGGCGGTATCGAGATTAGTGATGCTCCATTTATGAGTCAGATGAAAGAACAAGCAGAACTTGCGATTGAAGAAGCAGATGTTATTCTATTCCTCGTAGATGGAATGAACGGAATCACAGCTGCTGATGAAGAAGTAGCCAAGATGCTGTTTCGATCTAAAAAGCCTGTCGTATTAGGTGTGAATAAGATTGATAACCCAGAACGTAAAGAATTATTATATGAGTTCTATAGCTTAGGAATGGGCGAACCGATCGGTGTGTCAGGTACACATGGTATCGGTCTTGGAGATCTTTTAGATCAAGTAGTAAGCCATTTCCCTGAAACAGTAGCTGAGGAAAAAGAAGACGATACGATCTACTTCTCTTTGATCGGACGACCGAACGTAGGCAAATCTTCTCTCGTGAACGCGATCTTAGGTAAAGAACGAGTTATTGTTAGTAATATTGCTGGTACAACGAGAGATGCGATCGATTCCAGTTTTGAGCGTGAAGATCAGAAGTATGTGATCATCGATACGGCTGGTATGAGAAAGCGCGGAAAAGTATATGAAACGACTGAAAAATATAGCGTTATGCGTGCCATGAAAGCGATCGAACGTTCTGACGTTGTCCTTATGGTCATTGACGCTGAAGAAGGAATCATCGAACAAGATAAGAAAGTCGCTGGATTTGCACATGAAGCAGGTAAAGCGGTCGTGATCGTAGTAAATAAATGGGATGCTGTTGAAAAAGACGATAAGACGATGCAAAAGTTCGAACAGAAAATTCGTGATCATTTCTTATATCTTTCTTATGCACCGATTGTTTTCGTATCTGCATTAACAAAGCAGCGTCTACATCAGTTGTATCCTGTTATTAATCAGGTTGCAGAAAATCACTCGCTTCGTGTTCAAACGAACATCTTGAATGAAGTGATCATGGATGCTGTTGCGATGAATCCAGCACCAATGGACAACGGAAAAAGACTGAAGATCAACTATGCGACGCAAGTGGCTTCGAAACCACCAACGTTCGTTATCTTTGTTAATGATCCTGAGCTTTTCCACTTCTCATACAAACGTTTTCTAGAGAACCGTATTCGTGAAACATTCGGTTTTGTTGGAACGCCGATTAAAATCTTTGCTAGAAAGAAAAACGACTAATCTTCTATGATGACGATCGTACTCTTCGTTATTTCTTACTTGATCGGAAGTATTAGTTTCAGTTATTTGCTGACTAAAGTATTGAGAAATGAAGATATAAGAAATCATGGAAGTGGAAACGCGGGTGCTACAAATACGCTTAGAGTGTTAGGGAAGAAACCTGCAATCGCCGTTTTGCTATTAGACTGCTTCAAGGGTATTTTCGTAGTGTTGGTTGCCTTATGGTTCACAAATTCATCCTTCATCGCAGTCCTGTGCGGTCTGATAGCCGTAATAGGTCACAACTATCCCGTCTTTTATGGATTTAAAGGCGGGAAGGGCGTGGCTACAGCGATCGGTGTTTTTGCTGCGATTGCTTTTTTACCGTCACTCATAGCGGGTGTTATCGCCATCGTAACCATTTGGATATCCAGATTTGTTTCATTAGGTTCTATTGTTTTTTTAATTCTTACTCCGTTTTTCATGTTGTACCAATTTAATCTGTCATTAGAAGCAGTATTAGCATGCTTCGTTCTTTCAATTGTTTCAATCTGGAAGCATCGTGGAAATATAGCAAGGATCTGGAGTGGGAATGAACGTAAAATTTAATAGTGGAGTGTGACACTTATGGATAATGTTGCTGTTTTAGGTGCTGGAAGTTGGGGTACTGCCCTAGCCATCGTTTTGGCTGACAACGGTCATAACGTTTCTTTATGGGGACGTAGAGAAGATCAGGTCAATGAGATCAACAACGATCATAAGAATGAAAAATATTTGCCTGGCGTTGTACTCCCTGAAAACATAAAAGCAACAACAGAGTTGAACGAATGCGTGAAAGAAGCGGACACGATCGTACTCGTCACGCCGACAAAAGCGATGAGAGAAGTACTTGGACAATTGAAAAAAGAATTGAGCTCTCCTGTTACAATTGTTCATGCTTCTAAAGGCATCGAGCCTGGTACATATAAACGTATTTCTGAAATCATTGAAGAAGAGCTTCCTGAGAGTGTTTTGGATTCTGTGGTGGTTCTTTCAGGTCCAAGTCATGCGGAAGAAGTATCTTTAAGGCAGCCGACAACCGTTACGGTATCTTCAATAAACATGAAGGCTGCTGAAAAAGTGCAAGATCTGTACATTAACCAAAATTTCCGTGTTTACACGAATCCTGATGTTGTCGGAGTTGAGCTTGGTGGTGCTCTAAAGAACATCATCGCGCTAGGTGCAGGACTTTCTGATGGATTAGGTTATGGAGATAACGCGAAGGCGGCTTTAATCACGAGAGGTCTAGCAGAGATTGCTCGACTTGGTACACATATGGGTGCGAATCCTCTAACTTTCTCGGGTCTTACAGGAATTGGAGATCTGATCGTAACGTGTACGAGTGTTCACAGCCGTAACTGGCGTGCTGGTAACATGCTTGGAAAAGGGATGAAGCTGGAAGATGTTCTTGAGAATATGGGCATGGTCGTTGAAGGCGTTAGAACCACACAAGCCGCTTACGAATTGAGTAAACGGGAAGAAGTGGAGATGCCGATCACGCAAGTGTTATACGATGTATTGTTTAACAACAAAGGTGCAAAACAGGCAGTTGACGATCTGATGCAGCGTTCTCGCACACATGAAGTGGAAGATGTGTCTTCTTTAAAAAGCTAAACACACAAAAATCGATAGGCGAATGTCTAAAATAATTTAGGCAATCGCCTTTTTTTCTTTCACGCTTCCCATCTCCCTGCATACGATAAGGTGAAAAGGAAGTGGGAGGAGGACTTCAGGTGGAACGTGAACAACACTTTTTTGATAAGATCGAGAAGAAAACAAGTGTGAAAAAGGATGATATTTTTAAACTTGCTCAATCCGTTAGCGGGTCAAATCTTCGTGACGAGCGCACGATTCGTATGCTGATTTCCCAAGTATCTTCGATGGCTGGAGTGGCGGTTTCGAAACAAAAAGAAGATCAGATCGTTCAAGCTGTTCTTAACAATAACATCCCTCTTGACTTAGCAACATTATCTAAGATGTTTGAAGGTAAGTAGGCTCAATTTTAAAAGTGTATAAAGTGGATAAAGCACCTAAATCATGGAAGTGTTCCTTCAATACAGGAAGTATTTAGTCGAACACCCGGTCCGTCCGGGTGTTTTTTTGTTTAGGCTTTTGGTTTGTATTGGCTGTTTCTTTGATGTTTTGAAGGTAGTCGATTTCCGTTCCAGGTTGCTCGCTTTCCTCGGGGCAGGCGGTGAGCCACTTTTACTCCAATCAACTTGTCAAAGAAGTAATCAATGATTTATCGTACACCTTCCAAACACTAACAACAAAGGCGTAATATTGTGAAATCCAGTTGTCTATATTCAATAATCAAGTCTAGACTCTTACAAAATTCCTACTTCCGAAAAAGTAAAGGAAATACCAAGAATTATGCTATAATGTACGCTGTGGACAAGGAGGATACATATGAGTGAAGGTTTGTTAAAAATGTGGGTGGCGCTATCAGCCATCGGTTTAATGTTTGTTGCTGTTTTCTCTATCATGTTTAGTCGAGCGAAATTAACGGGAATCTTTCAGACGGTCGTTTCACTTTTCGCCTGGATCTGCATGATCGTGGCAGGTATTCTAATCATTATCGTTGTGTTCAGCGGACCTGTACAAGGATAAAGGAGGAAGTCGATATGTCTAAAAAATGGTGGATTCCTTTATGTTTAGTTTTATTTACGCTTTCTGGATGTCTATATCCGGAAGAAAGAAAAACACAGAACCGTGTTCCTTATCAAGATCAGATTACAGCGGTTCAGCAAGCCGTTGAGAGTTTCCAAAAAGATACGGGTGTTCTGCCGATCAAGACAAAAGAAGCAGATACAGATATCTATCAAAAATACTTGATCGACTTTAATAAACTAGTTCCAAGATACATGCAAGAACCTCCCGGCAATGCTTTTGAAAAGGGTGGAACCTTTCAATACGTATTGATTGATGTAGAGACAAAGCCGACGGTAAAGCTTGCAGACCTTGTATTAACTGACAAGGTTCAGGATATACAGGTTGCTTTAAATATCTATATGGCAGAAAACGATTACCCGCCATTTAAAAAGATAGAAGCGCAAGGCAGGCATACGCTTGATTTTAAGAAGTTAGGTTTTAAGGAAGATCCTTACGTAACAAGTCCTTTTACAGGCAAGAAACTGCCATTTATGGTCAATGGTGATGCCAAGATTTTTATAGATTACAGAAAAGATCTAAGTGCAGCGATCACAAGCTACCAGGATGAATTGGATGAGCACGAAGACATACGTCACCTTCTAGCCGTTCATTCGTTTTTTGTGCCTGTCTATTCCGTTCCTTATACAGTTGAAAATAATAAACCTATTTTTTTAATAAAATAGGCATGAACTCTCCCTTTTTCTAATACATTCATAGAAAAGGCGGAGAGATTTTTTTTGGAAATCCTTTTAACGAAACAAGCTTTATAGTTTCATCGGTAGGCACTCTAGTGCGCCCTCCCGTTTTTATGGAACTATACAACCGAGAAAAGCGAGGATCCAATAAAAATTTCCGTTCCTTTGTCATAATCAATAGGACAAAATCATACGATGTATTGTCCAAGACTAGCATCCGGAACTTTATTTGGATCGGGAGGGAAACGAATGGAGAAAATCGATATTTTCAAAGATATCGCCGAACGGACAGGCGGAGATATCTACTTGGGTGTAGTAGGAGCAGTTAGAACAGGGAAGTCCACATTTATTAAGAAATTTATGGAGCTTGTGGTGCTGCCGAACATTGATAATGAAGCAGAACGCCAACGAGCTCAAGATGAATTGCCGCAGAGTGCAGCTGGACGCACCATTATGACCACTGAGCCCAAATTTGTTCCAAACAATGCGGTGAAGATCAATGTAGGTGATGGGCTTGATGTTAACATACGTCTAGTTGATTCAGTAGGTTATGCGGTGCCGAGTGCAAAAGGGTACGAAGATGAAAACGGCCCAAGAATGATTCATACGCCATGGTATGATGAGCCGATTCCGTTTCATGAAGCAGCTGAAATCGGTACTCGAAAAGTAATTCAAGAACACTCCACGCTTGGAGTAGTAGTAACTACGGATGGAACGATCGGTGAGATTCCAAGATACGATTATGTGGAATCAGAAGAACGAGTAGTGGAAGAGCTGAAAGAAGTTGGGAAGCCGTTTATCATGCTGATCAACTCTACACAGCCGCACCATCCAGACACGCAAAGACTTCGCAACGAGCTTTGTGAAAAATACGATATTCCTGTACTCGCGATGAGTGTTGAAGCGATGACGGAGCATGATATTAACAACGTGTTAAGAGAAGCTTTATACGAGTTTCCGGTGCTTGAGGTCAATGTTAACCTTCCTAGCTGGGTAATGGTCCTTCGTGAGAACCATTGGCTACGTGAAAGCTATGAAGAAGCAGTAAGAGAAACGGTTCAAGACATCAAACGTTTACGCGATGTAGATAAAGTTGTAGGGTTCTTCGCAGACTATGATTTTATCGATGACGCAAGACTCGCGGGAATCGAAATGGGGCAAGGAATCGCTGAGATCGACTTGTTCGCACCTGACTACCTGTACGATCAGATCTTAAAAGAAGTGGTGGGCGTTGAAATCCGTGGAAAAGACCACTTGCTTCAGCTGATGCAAGAATTTGCATACGCTAAGACGGAATACGATCAAGTGGCAGACGCGCTAAGAATGGTTAAACAAACAGGATATGGAATCGCGGCACCAGCGATTACCGATATGAGCCTCGATGAGCCTGAAATCATTCGTCAAGGATCTCGATTTGGTGTAAGACTGAAGGCGATTGCACCTTCCATCCATATGATCAAAGTAGATGTAGAATCAGAGTTTGCTCCGATCATCGGTACGGAAAAACAAAGTGAAGAGATGCTGAGATACTTGATGCAAGACTTTGAAGAAGATCCGCTATCAATCTGGAATTCTGATATCTTTGGAAGATCGTTAAATTCTATCGTAAGAGAAGGAATTCAAGGGAAGATCTCACTGATGCCAGAGAATGCAAGATATAAGTTAAAAGAGACATTAGAACGTATTATAAATGAAGGTTCAGGCGGTTTGATTGCCATTATTTTATAACGTATGGACTCCTATAATCAGGAGTCTTTTTTTTGTTTTACTAGAACAAATGACCTGTGTTACGAGAGTGACTTTATTACCTCGTATCGGCATATTTTTTGTAAAAAAAGGTCAAAAAATAAGGAATTTTAAGGGTTGAATAGCGAAAAACGCCTAAAAAAGATTGAATTTCTCAATGTAATCGTATAATATAAGGCTTGTCACAGATATAATTAGTAAAATCTTGTATATTACATAAATGAAGGAATCATGATTCAAAAGTTGAATGATGGTGAATAGTACCTTGAGAGGAGGTGAATGGAATGAACAAGACTGATCTAATCAATGCAGTATCTGAGCAAGCTGAGCTTTCTAAGAAAGATGCATCTAAAGCAGTTGACGCTGTTTTCGAAGCAATCACTGGTACTCTACAAAGCGGTGATAAGGTTCAACTTATCGGATTTGGTAACTTTGAGGTTCGTGAGCGTGCAGCTCGTAAAGGCCGCAACCCACAAACTGGTCAAGAGATCGAGATCTCTGCTAGCAAAGTTCCTGCTTTCAAACCAGGGAAAGCCCTTAAGGACGCTGTTAAATAAATGATACATAGGGCAACTTAAAAAGACCGTGAATCTTCACGGTCTTTTTTATATGGATTTGAAGAATGAATGGATTTATCGGCAAGAATTAGAATATATCAGCAAGAATGAAAATATATCGGCAACAATCCAGATTATATCGGCAAGAAATGAAATATATCGGCAACAATCTCATTTTATCGGCAACTCAAAGAATGACCCGCTAGATCCACTCCTCACACGGCGTAAGGGTTTTCTCTTTTTGCTATTCTCTCTTCATTATGCTAAAATTTTTCTATTGTGTGAATGGAATTGGAGGACAACCGGCGTGGCAGAAGTTCAAAAAGAAAAAATAGAGTTAGCAGTAAAAATGATATTAGAAGCGATAGGTGAAGATCCTGACCGAGAGGGTTTAATAGATACACCAAAGCGTGTTGCAAAAATGTATGAAGAAGTATTTCAGGGATTGAACCAAGATCCTAAAGAGCATTTTGCTACTATTTTTGGAGAAGATCATGAAGAGTTAGTGCTTGTAAAAGACATTCCTTTCTACTCCATGTGTGAGCATCATCTCGTACCTTTCTTCGGAAAAGCGCATATCGGATACATACCTAAAGGAGGGAAAGTAACAGGATTAAGCAAGCTTGCTAGAGCTGTGGAAGCTGTTACAAAACGCCCTCAACTTCAAGAAAGAATCACTTCGACGATTGCGAACAGCTTACTAGAAACTTTGGAACCTCACGGTGTGATCGTTGTAATCGAAGCAGAGCATATGTGCATGACGATGCGTGGTGTTAAAAAGCCAGGTTCTATGACGGTTACTTCAGCCGTACGTGGTGTCTTTGAGAAAGATCCTGCGGCTCGTGCAGAAGTATTAAGTTTTATCAGAAACTAAGGAGGTAACAGCATGAAATCAGAATTAGATTTTTTCGTGATCAAAGCGAAAGAGAACGGCGTAAACGTAATCGGTTTAACACGTGGTACTGAAACAAGATTTCACCATTCTGAAAAGCTCGATAAAGGCGAAGTGATGATCGCTCAGTTCACAGAGCATACTTCAGCTGTAAAAGTCAGAGGGAAAGCTGTGATCTACACGAAACACGGAGAAGTAGATACAGAAGCGTAAAGTTTACTTTCGGCGGTACACGTGCCAAAAAGCTGGGCTACAGATAAGCCTAGTTTTCTTTATGTCTTTTAAAGAGGTTGAATCCTAATAATTTTGGCGACTATGTTATAATAAGAAAGCACAATTTTGCTGTGTCATTGGAGGGATTTGATGAACACCATGGAACAGATTCAACGTTTAAAACAGCATACACTTTTATTGATGCAGCACAGTTATGTAGAACGATATATCCAACCTCCAGTATTTAATGAATCCAAAGTATTCATCACGTACTGTCTTCTGCGTGAATTAGAATTGGATGAAGCTGTAGAAGCTGAGTATTTTAGTTCGATTACTCTCATTCAGTCTGCATTGGACCGTCATGATGACATTTTGGAAGAACAAATTAACAAAAACAAAAAGAACCGTCAGCTTGTCGTATTGTCTGGCGATTATTTTAGCAGCTTATACTACTTACTTTTATCTCACTGTGAAAATTTAGATCTAATCTCAAAGCTATCGAGCGCGGTTCAGGAAATTAACGAACTGAAGGCAGATCTGCATGTTCAAAGTAAGGACAAGTTTTCAACAACGAGTGTAGAATATTTAAAAGCTATTCAGAAGATCGACAGCCTTTTATTAACAAAAGCTGCTGAATCGTTTGGTCTCCATACATATATACCATTTATTGAAAGGTACCTAACTGTGTCACGATATCACAGTCTCGATACGAGAAGGAGATTAAGTGAAGAGCAGTTGAACTACCTCAAAACATGCGAGACGGAATTAAAAAATAAAGAAGTACAAATGCCGCTGTTGTTTCATAGAGAAGGATACAACATGGTAGATGCTAGCAAAAATGACTTAATGTTAGGAGAGGGTTAATCCGATGTTGAGTAAAGAAGAACGGGTTCACTCTGTATTTGAAAAGATCTCTGATCAGTATGATTATATGAACGATCTGATCTCTTTTAAACAGCATAGTAAATGGCGTAAAGATACGATGAAAAGAATGAAAGTACAGCCTGGAAACCAATGTTTAGATGTTTGTTGCGGAACAGGGGAATGGACATTCGCTCTTGCTGAAAAAGTTGGTACAGAAGGGAAAGTAGTCGGCCTAGATTTCAGTCAGAACATGCTGAATGTCGGAATCGAAAAGCTTAATAAGCGCCGCGCATCTCAAATCAGCTTTATTCATGGCAACGCGATGGAGCTTCCGTTCGAAGATAACAGCTTTGACTTCGTTACGATCGGGTTTGGACTTAGAAACGTTCCCGATTATCTCCAAACGTTAAAAGAGATGACACGGGTTGTGAAGCCAGGTGGAAGAGTAGTCTGTTTAGAGACTTCGCATCCGACGGTTCCAGTGTTCAAGCAGCTCTTTAAGTTTTATTTTACGTATATCATGCCGATATTCGGTAAGTTGTTCGCAAAAAGTTATCAGGAATACGCATGGCTTCAAGAATCAACAGAAGCTTTTTTAACAAAAGAAGAACTGAAACAACTTTTCAAAGAAGCAGGTTTGTCTAACGTTGAAGTTAAATCGTATGCTTTAGGTGCTGCGGCCATGCATACAGGGAAAAAACAGCAATAGAAGAGAGCGTTGCAGTGTGTGGAATAAAATTAAAATAATTTTAGAAATGATAAAGTTTGAACATACCATCTTTGCTCTACCCTTTGCATTTCTTGGAGCGATCATGGGAAACCTCGTTGAAGAGGGGACAGTTCCGTCCTTGATGGAATGGATTTGGATCACACTCGCTATGGTTGGAGCCCGGAGTTCTGCTATGGCTTTAAACCGTGCGATAGATTCAGAGATTGATGGCAGAAATCCTAGAACGAAAACAAGAGCGATACCAGCTAAGCTTTTAAAAAGAGGCGAAGTTTATCTTTTTATACTGATTTCACTAGCCTTGCTGTTCGTTAGTGCGTATCAATTAAACGCGCTATCAGTGAAGCTCTTGCCGCTTGCGGTCTTTTTTCTTGTTATCTATTCCTATACGAAGCGTTTTACCTATTTGTGTCATATCGTCTTAGGGGTGACGATCGCCATCGCACCACTCGGCGGTTGGGTTGGTGCAACCGGCACATTAAGCCAGGAAGCCTTTTTACTTTTTGTAGGGGTATTATTTTGGACAGCTGGCTTTGACGTAATCTATGCGACACAAGATGCTGAATATGATAAGTCGCATGGTCTGTATTCCATTCCATCCTCATTTGGTATCGCAAATGGTCTGATGACTGCTAGATGGCTGCATGTTGCTAGTTTCATAGCTTTTGTATCACTTGGCGTTGTATCAGGAATGGGTTGGATCTATTATTTAGGTGTGTTCATATCTGGTGCGATCATGGTCTATGAGCATTCACTCGTTAAGCCTCATGATCTGTCTAAACTGGATGTAGCCTTCTTTACGATGAACGGTGTATTGAGTGTGGTCATGTTTATCTTTTCAGTAGGAGATTTGTTGATATGAAAACTTTTACAATCGGAATAACAGGAGCGAGTGGAGCTGTATACGGCGTGAGACTTGCTCAAGAAATCTTAAAAAGCGGACACAAATTACATCTTGTTGTAACGGAAGCAGGGTGGCAAGTGTTTAGAGAAGAATTATTGTGGGATACAGAGGATCGTGAACGCTGTATAGAAGAGAATTTTGCTTCATACGGTAAAGATCGTCTTCATTATCACACGCTTCGTGACTTTAATGCACCGATCGCGAGCGGCTCTTATCAGAACGATGGGATGGTCATCATTCCTTGTTCGATGGGAACTCTTTCTGGGATCGCTCATGGCGCATCAGGAAACCTGTTAGAACGTACGGCAGATGTTATGCTGAAAGAGAGCAGAAAACTGATCTTAGTCCCAAGAGAAACACCACTTCACAAGATTCACCTTGAAAACATGTTAAAAGTAACAGAAGCAGGAGGGAAGATTGTTCCTGCGATGCCTGGTTTTTATCACCTGCCAAAGTCGATGGATGATCTAGTGAACTTCTTGGTAGGAAAAGTGCTAGATAACTTAGGTGTACATCACGAATTGTTTACACGCTGGGGAGACTGATAGATTATGAACATCGGGGAAATCAGCTACACGAACATCATACCCCTTTATTTTTATTTAGATAGAGATCGACTGATGGATCAAGGTGCGACCATTACACAAGCGGTTCCATCACGGGTAAACGCTTTAATGGAGAAACAGCTGGTCGATATCGGAGGCATCTCTTCGTTTTCTTATGGAAAGAACGCCCTGAACTACAGCTTAGTCCCAGATCTTTCGGTTTCTTCGTTCGGAAAAGTAAACTCTATCTTTCTTTTTTCTAAGTATAAGATTGAAGAGTTGGACGGTAAGAAAATCGCATTAACATCTAGCTCAGAAACATCGGTCGCTCTATTAAAAATTATCTTAGACCGTTTTTATGGTGTTGAGGTTGCGTACAAGATAGAAACACCGAATTTTGAAGCCATGCTGAACGCATATGATGCATGTCTCTTGATCGGGGACGATGCGATAAGTGCAAACCGCAAAAGGGGTTCTTATCACGTTTACGATCTTGGTGAGATCTGGTATCAACAAACTGGACTACCGATGATCTTTGCCGTGATGGCGTATCGAAACGAAATGGAAACGGAAAAAGGTTCGCTATTGTCATATGTGAGCAGAAGTATGATAGAGAGCAAAGAGAGATGTCAGAAAGAAAATTTTGTTCCAGTCATCGAGCGAGTGATAACAGAACACGGAGGCACTTTTCAGTTCTGGAATTCTTATTTTAATGGATTAAATTATCAATTTAGTGGCGAACATGAAAAGGGACTCAACCTTTATTTTCAGCTAGCTGTAGAGTGCGGATTGTTAAAAACAATGCCCTCTATCATTAAATATTCGTATAAGTAACGGGCGATAGGGTGAAACAAAAGTGAAGTTAAAGGACTTATACTCATTTCTAAAAAAAGACTTGCAGCAGATTGAAGATCAGCTCGTAGAATCCGTTCGTTCCGATCAGAAACAGATTCATACGGCAGGAGCTGAACTTTTAAAAGCAGGGGGAAAGAGAATCCGCCCTGTGTTTGTTCTGCTTTCCGCTCAGTTCGGCACATATAACATTCAACAAGTGAAAAAGCCGGCTGCAGCTCTTGAACTGATCCATATGGCTTCACTCGTTCATGATGATGTAGTGGATGATGCGGATATGAGACGTGGCAGAAAAACCGTAAAAGCAAAATACGATAATAAGATTGCCATGTATACAGGCGATTTTATTTTCGCATCCGCTTTAAAACTTATGTCTGAGATCGAAATTCCGCGTGCGCATCAGGTTTTGGCACAAGGCATGAAAGAGATGTGTCTTGGGGAGATCGAACAGATCAACGAACAGTATGATACGGATCAAAACATTCGAAAATACTTTAAACGGATCAAACGAAAAACCGCACTTTTAATCGCACTGAGCTGTCAATTAGGGGCGATTACATCAAAAGCAGATGTTTCTTTGCAAAAGAAACTGTACGATTTTGGTTTCTCTGTAGGAATGGCTTTTCAGATCACAGACGATATCTTAGATTTTACAGCTTCAGAAAAACAGCTCGGTAAACCAGCGGGAAGTGATCTGAAGCAAGGAAACTTAACGTTGCCTGTACTGTACACGATCTATCAGTATCCAGAGATGAAAGAGAAGCTGGATGCTTATTATGAATCAAACGAGCCTGCTCAACTTGCAGAACTGTTAAAAGATATCAAAGAGTTAGGCGGAATTGATTACGCGACGAAAGTATCTGATAAATATTTGAAACGCGCTAAATTGGCTGCCGAGTCTTTGCCAGAAACGGATGCCAGAGATAGTTTGTTAAAAGTAGCAGATTATATCGCTGGTCGAAAATTTTGAGTGATTGCTAATTTTTAAAATTTTTGGTACGATTTCTCTGGGGAACTTGTCCCACATATACATAGATGATAGGAGAGGGAATGCATGGAAAAAACGTTTTTAATGGTAAAACCTGATGGTGTTCAACGTGCGTTAATCGGAGAAATCGTATCCCGTTTTGAAAAGAAAGGTTTTCAACTTGTTGGTGCTAAACTAATGAACATTTCTGAAGATCTTGCAAAAGAACATTATGGTGAGCACAAAGAGCGTCCGTTCTTCGGCGAACTTGTTGATTTCATTACATCTGGTCCAGTATTTGCTATGGTTTGGGAAGGTAAGGATGTTATTCTTACAGCTCGTAACATGATGGGCAAAACAAACCCTTCTGAAGCTGCTCCTGGTTCAATCCGCGGAGACTATGCTGTACAAGTAAGCAACAATATCATCCACGGTTCTGACTCTGCTGAAAGCGCTGTCCGTGAGATCGGTCTTTTCTTCAAAGAAGAAGAACTTGTTTCTTATGATAAAGCAGTAGCGGTTTGGATTTAATTTTACATGGAAATGAAAGCGTTTTAACCGGCCGTCGCGCCGGTTTTTTATTTTGAGAAAGAACAGTCTTATCTATAACAATATGATTTTGCCAAGATTCATTATTAATTTTACCTCTCTTCGTAATAATTTGACAATTTGCAACGTAATTTCACCAATTCATCTAATATAATGACAAGTCGACTATAATTTACAAAAATCGACAACAACCACTGAATACATTAAAAAAATATAAAATGCACCAGTTATCTGTAATGTTCATTCATCTAGTATGCAACAATCCGTATCAGCTTCCGATATATATGTGTAGAGACTAAATTTGCATGGCAGTGGAATTGGAGAGAGACATATGGATCGCGATTACGACAGCTTCAAACAGAGCATTAACGACCAAACAGGAATAGATCTTTCCTTGTACAAAGAAGCACAAATGAAACGCAGACTCCTTGCACTGAGGGACAAACGTGCTTTCCCTACGTTCTCAGATTACTTTCGTGCACTCACGAAAAGTCCAGAATTGCTTCTTGAGTTTTTAGATCGAATGACCATCAACGTTTCTGAATTTTACCGAAATCCTGCTCGTTGGGATGCACTCGAGAAAAAAATCATTCCCCTTTTAGTGGAAGACAGGTCATCTTTAAAAGTATGGAGCGCGGCCTGCTCCACTGGAGAAGAGCCATACAGTTTGTCAATGCTGTTGTCCGATTATAAGAAGGGCTTATCAAGGTTTTCGATCCTTGCAACTGATTTAGATCAACAAGTGTTAGAACAAGCAAAAAAAGGGTTTTATTTTGAAAAAGCGATCAAAGATGTACCGAGCGATAAAATAGCACGACATACAACAAAAGAGGAACTTGGTATAAGCGTTTCTGGTTCAATCAAAAAACATGTAACATTTAAGAAGCAGAATTTGCTTTCAGATCGTTTTGAATCTGATTTTGATCTGATCGTTTGCCGAAATGTAATGATCTATTTTACCGAAGAAGCAAAAACGGTTCTGTATCAAAAATTCAGCAAAGCGCTTCGAAAAGGCGGTGTCCTGTTCGTTGGAAGTACCGAGCAGATCTTCAATCCGGGATTATACGACTTGGAATCGGTAGAACCGTTCTTTTATCGAAAAATTAAATGAAAACAAAATGAGAACCATTGTAGGAAATCTGTTGACAGATTTCCTACAATGGTTTAATGTAACTGATAAGTTTAGAGCACATAGAATGGTGCACATTAGTTTAGAGTTTAGAGCCTAGTTGAGACAAGTTGAGAGAGTTTGAGTGGAGCAGAGCCGAGAATGGATATGTACATATGCCATGCGGGTTATTTCTGCATGGCTTTTTTATATGCTTCGTAATGAAGGATGTACATGTTCCCGTAAAGATCGACCTCTTAAATCCCCCTCATTCTCCGTATATAGCGGAGGTGCAGATATGTTTATATCCTTTCCGATCCCTCCTTGAACGTTTTTGTTTGTAGACAAAACAACCAAAACGATTAAGGGGTGTTCATATGATTTCAAATATCATTCAAAAAATAATGAAACACGAAACATTAACAGAAAATGAAGCTTTTTATTTTATGGAGAATTTAGCGAATGGTGATGTAACAGACGCACAAGGAAGTTCTGTTTTAAGCATCATGAGCTTTCGCGGTGAGACGATCGATGAGATCGTTGGTTTTGTTAAAGCGATCCGAAAGCTCTCTAGAGCCGCAGATTCATCCCACCACAGTGAG
This sequence comes from Bacillus sp. E(2018), assembly GCF_005503015.1. Taxonomy (NCBI): domain Bacteria; kingdom Bacillati; phylum Bacillota; class Bacilli; order Caryophanales; family Bacillaceae; genus Bacillus; species Bacillus sp. E(2018). The sequence goes on from NZ_SCOL01000001.1 coordinate 690,741, forward strand.
CTTATGGACACTTGTGGCACGGGCGGTGATGGAGCTTCGACCTTTAATATCTCTACAGCAGTTAGTATCATACTCGCTTCACTAGGAGTAAAAGTAGCGAAACACGGCAACAAAGCGGTTACATCCAAAAGTGGTAGCTCAGATGTTTTAGAGGCTTTAGGTATTGCAGCAGCCAGCAACCACTTTGAAGCGAACTCACAACTGAACAAATACGACATCGCGTTTCTTCATGCACCCTATTTTCATCCTGCATTAAAAAAAGTAGCCTCGTTGAGAGGGCAGCTTCCATTTCGAACGATCTTTAATTGTATCGGGCCCTTGTTAAATCCAATGGCACCGGCTTATCAGCTAATTGGAGCGAGCAATGAAGAAGTTGCTGAAAAGCTTGCTAAAGTGATTCAGAAGCTCGGGATCAAACGAGCGTTGATCGTTACAGGTAAAGATGGTTTGGATGAATGTTCGATCACTGGCGAGACACGGATGTTTTTAGTTGAGAACAATACGATAAATTCATTCAACTACACACCTGAAGAAGCAGGGTTAAATCGAGGAAATCTAGATGATCTAACCGTGAGTAACAAACAAGAAAGTGCTGAACTCATACGTTCCATCCTACAAGGAGAAGGAAACGAATCAGCACGAAACATCGTCATCTTGAACGCAGCCGCTGCTCTTTTTGCATCAAAACGAGTCCCAAGTATCCGAGACGGAGTGGAAATTATCAAGCAATGTCTGCGATCAAAGTCGGCATATTATCATCTTGAAGAAATGACGAAAGAAGAGGCGAATGCACATGTTAACTAAAATATTGAAACAAAAAGAAAGAGAAGTAGCTATTCTTCCTTCGTTCAAAAAAGGTGAGCTGGATTTTACTGATAAAGATCATCGACCTTTTGCTAGCAGAATCGCTAACTCTGTGAAAAGACCAGCATTAATCGCTGAAGTGAAAAAAGCTTCACCATCTAAAGGAATCATAAAAGAAAATTTTAATCCTATAGAGATCGCGATAGATTATGAAAAAGCAGGAGCATCTTGTTTATCCGTCTTAACAGACACCGAATTCTTTCAAGGAGATCTTCAATATTTGAAAGATATTCGAAATCATGTCTCACTTCCTCTCTTAAGAAAAGATTTTATCATTGATGAAAAGCAGATCATTGAGAGTGTAGAGAACGGAGCAGATGCGATTCTGCTGATTGCCGCATGCTTATCCGCAGAACGTTTAGGAACGCTTCACGCACTGGCAACGGAATGCGGGTTAGAGTGTTTGGTCGAAGTTCACTCACACCGTGAGATTCAGCAAGTTTACGACGTTTGTAACCCTTCTATGATCGGCATAAACAATCGTGATCTTAAAACGTTCACAACAGATATCGAGCATACGTTTTCTCTTCTTTCCTCTATTAAAAACGAAACCCTTGTTATCAGTGAGAGTGGCATAAAAACAGGTTCAGATGTTAAGAGTCTATTGGATCATCATGTGAACGGAATGTTGATCGGAGAAACATTAATGAGAGCAGACTCTATCGAAAAGAAAATAAGAGAGCTTTATCATGACTGTTCAAATTAAATATTGTGGCTGTCAGTCTGAAGACGACTACAAACTGCTCATAGAATCAAAAGCAGATCTGATTGGATTCATATTCGCTGAAAGTAAAAGGAAAGTCGATCCTACAGAAGTGAACAGCTGGATCGAGAAGTACGGAAAACCTAAAAAGCTAGTAGGTGTTTTTCAAAATGCAACTCTACAAAAGATCAAGAATGTTATTAACACAGTACCGACCGATATCATCCAGTGTCACGGAACTGAATCGGTTGATCAGCTCAAGGAAATAAGAGTACATTGCAACAAAGAAATCTATAAAGCACTTCCATTTAGTGAAAACATACTAAAAGGAATAGAGTTATACGGAAAAGTAGCAGATGGACTTATCATAGACTCTGTCTCTCAAGGTCAATTCGGAGGAACCGGTATTCCATTTTCATGGAATGAAGTGCCTAACATCATGCAAGCAGCAGATAGGATAGGGATCACGTGTTTCATAGCTGGTGGAATCAAACCAGAAAATGTTTCAGAACTACTGAGACTTCATCCACACGGAATCGATTTAAGTGGTGGTATAGAAGAAAACGGAAAAAAAAGTGTGCAAAAAATAGAAGCCTTTGAAAGGATGATTTTAAGATGACTACAGCTACAGTACCTGATCAAAGAGGAAGATACGGAGTGTTCGGCGGAAAATATGTACCAGAAACGATCATGTTTGCACTTGAAGAGCTTGAGACGGCTTTCGACGAAGCCATTCAAGATAAAGAATTTAATGAACTATTCCAAAGAGAACTTGCCATTTATTCAGGACGTCCGACTCCATTAACAAAAGCAGATCGATTGAGTGAGTCGAATGGTGGAGCATCCCTTTATTTAAAAAGAGAAGACCTTAACCACACAGGTGCACATAAGATCAATAACGCCATTGGGCAGGCGCTATTGGCTGTAAGGATGGGAAAGAAAAAGATTATCGCTGAAACTGGAGCGGGTCAGCATGGCGTAGCAGCAGCGACTGTTGCAGCCAAGTATGGTTTATCTTGTAAAGTTTATATGGGAAAAGAAGATATAAGAAGACAAGCTTTAAATGTGTTTCGTATGAAACTGTTAGGAGCAGAAGTGATCGAGGTAACGAGTGGCAGCCAAACATTAAAAGATGCTACTAATGAGGCGATCCGAGAATGGGTTGCTGCGGTCGAGGACACGTTCTATCTCATCGGATCTGCTGTAGGACCTTATCCATACCCGAAGATGGTCAAACAATTTCAGCAGGTGATCGGTCATGAAACAGAGAGTCAGTTTAAAGAGATTCAACATGGAAAGCTTCCTGATGCTGTTGTTGCATGTGTAGGCGGTGGCAGTAATGCGATTGGCATGTTCGCTCCGTTTATTGAGAAAGATGTACCTCTGTATGGTATAGAGGCTGCAGGGATGGGTGTTGAGACGGCTCAGCATGCAGCGACTTTATCCAAAGGCTCGAATGGTGTAATTCACGGTTCGTTGACGAAGCTTCTTCAGACGAGCGAAGGACAGATCACAGAACCATACTCGATCTCAGCAGGACTCGATTATCCTGGAATAGGACCGGAACATGCGTACCTTCATGAGACAAAGAGAGTAACGTATGAAGCAGTAACAGATGAAGAAGCGTTACACGCTTTAAAGCTTTTATGTGAGAACGAAGGAATTCTATGTGCATTGGAGAGTGCTCATGCTGTAGCTTATAGTCTGAAACTCGCTAAAACAATGCAAAAAGATCAGCATGTAGTCGTCTGTTTATCTGGAAGAGGCGATAAAGATGTTCATACATTGATGGAATTTGAAGAAGGAGGAAATATAGATGAATAAGAGATGGGAAGTCTTTCAACATTCTTCAGATTATCGCTTCACTCCTTATATTATGGCTGGTGATCCATGTGAAGAAGCAACGATTGAACTGTCACTCGCTCTAGAAGAGTGTGGAGCACACGCCCTCGAGCTAGGTGTTCCATACTCAGACCCTTTAGCAGATGGACCTGTTATTCAACGAGCAGGTATGCGAGGTTTGGCACAAAACATGAATCTTGAAAAAACCGTAAAGCTCGTTTCAAAGCTCCGTGAAAGAGGATTGAAGATTCCGGTAATTATCTTTACTTATTATAATCTTTTGTTACAATTAGGAGAAAATCGTTTCCTGAAGTTAGCAGAGGACAGCGGTGTGGACGGGGTTTTAGTGCCTGATCTGCCGTATGAAGAAAGCGGATATTTACAAGAAATGTGTTCAAAGCATAACCTTGCTCTTATCTCGCTCGTTTCTCCTACAACCCGTGAAGAAAAGCTTGCAAAACTCAGCAGAGAGGCAGAAGGCTTTTTGTATTGTATCTCTTCATTAGGTGTGACTGGCGTTAGAAGTGAGTTTAGAGCGGGACTGGATGATTTCTTAAAAGCCGCGAAACGAAACAGCCGCGTTCCGGTCTTAGTAGGGTTCGGACTGTCAACACGAGAACAGATCCAGCAGTTTGATGGCAGCAGTGATGGGTTTATAGTAGGCAGTGCGATCGTTAAAAAGATCGAGGAGCTAGAGAGTGACCTGCTAACGAACAGAGAGGAAGCGATCAAAACGTTTAAATCGTATATTGAGTCATTGCTGCCTGTCTATAGTCGTTAAAAAGGAGTGGGAAAATGCAGCCGAAACAGCAGTTGTTATCTTTAAAACCTTACAAACCAGGTAAACCAGTAGAAGAAGTGAAGCGTGAACTAGGTCTTGAAAGAATCGTGAAACTCGCTTCAAACGAGAACCCTTATGGATGTTCTGATCTTGCGAAAGAGAAAATAAATGAGGAGCTATCACAGCTACATGTATATCCTGATGGCTATTCAGCTGAGCTTAGAGAAAAGCTCTCAAACCAACTTCAAGTGAAACAGGAACAGATTATTTTCGGAAATGGATCAGATGAAGTTGTACAAATTCTTTGTCGTGCGTATCTTTCACCTGAAACCAATACCGTAATGGCAGCTCCTACTTTTCCACAATACAGACATAATGCTGTCATTGAAGGAGCTGAAGTGAGAGAGGTTCAGCTGATCGAAGGCAATCATGATCTAGATGCTATGCTTGATGCGATCGATCAAGATACGAGAATTCTCTGGCTTTGCAACCCGAACAACCCGACAGGAAACTATATTCCTGAGTCAGAATTTGTAAGCTTTATGGAAAAAGTTCCGTCTGATGTGGTCGTAGTAAGTGACGAAGCTTATTATGAATATGTGTCTGCTGCTGATTATCCAAACACACTCGATTACTTGGATAAGTATCCGAATCTAGTGATCTTAAGAACGTTCTCAAAAGCTCATGGACTAGCTGCGCTTCGAATTGGTTATGGAGTCGCACAGTCTTCTATCATCCAGTCGATCGAGCCTGCTAGAGAGCCTTTCAACACTTCTCGTATCGCTCAAGCTGCAGCGATAGGGGCATTGGAAGATGATACGTTTATTTCAGAGTGTAAAGAAAAGAACAGAAAAGGTCTAGAAATGTTCTATTCATTCTGTGATGAAAAAGGATTGTTGTACTATCCTTCTGAAGCAAACTTTATTTTGTTAGACGTTAAATCGGATGCTGATCAAGCGTTTGATTATCTTCTGCGAAAAGGTTACATCGTGCGTTCAGGAAGTGCTTTAGGTTTTCCGACCATGGTTCGAGTAACGATCGGTGAAGAAGAACAGAACAAAGAGATCATCGAACACTTAGGTGCGTACATCGACTTAGTAGTAGAGAAAGTAAATAAATAAAATACTATAACTAGCCGAATAGCCCGATTAATATTAATTCTATCGGGCTATTTTCATAATTTTCAAAAAAGTGTTGCATTTTAAATAAGCTCTATTTATAATGAATGTAATATGGTTTCTCTCCACTCCTATCCATATTATACTTTCCTGACAGCGCTTACATGTCAGGACTTTTTTTGTTCTCTTCTTTCGTTTCCTCTTAAATTTTCTATCATAAAAATCTCATCTCTATCATAACTTGTCCTATACAGAAAAAAAGGAGGCGAGCTATGCGATATATCATTGAGCGCCCGCTGCAATCGCTCGGTACAGACACTGTTCTTTCTTATCTAATAGACTCTCAAAAAATCTCCTATGTCTCACAGGGCCCTCTTAGAATGAATGTGATGAAGATGTCTATGCAAGGTTTGAAGATGATTCCTGGGCATATCAGTCCTCTTATGTCATTGAATAGATTGCCTATCGAAAAGGTAAAACAGAATCTTAGCGAGAGTGTTAGAAGTGGTACGACTACGCTTTTAGCCTCTGCAGAAATCAACTATCTTCATGAAGCAGAAACAGAGTTAAAGCGAACGAGGCATCTCTTAATATCCAGTTCAATAGACTATTGCATCGGTCTAAGCCTGTCTCCAGAAAAGATCACACCACAAATGATGAGTTTTTGCCGAAAACAGAAAGTTCCGTTCATCCAATTGATATGTAAAGATTTTGCTCAGTTAACACATGTGATCTGGGAGAGAATCAGTGAAGCTAATTTCAGTTATGGTACTGTAATCTTTCCAACCTTTCCATCGAACACCGATCAGAAGTTGAAAAATACATGGCAAAGAAAATGGAACGAGCTATCGATCAAACATCAGATCCCAACCCTTTTTCATGATCTGTGTGAAAAGGAACCGATCGCGTTACCAAGTTTAAAGATGCTTGGTCTATATCCTGTAAAAGGCGGTCTGTTCACAGGCAGTGATGCTGACTATTGTATCTACCGTACAGATGCACTACGTGATACGCTACAAGCTGTAATCGTAAGAGGCAAAATCGTCTTTACTGAGAATTCTCCAGAAACGCATCAAGGGTTTGGTAAAGAAATTATCGTAGTGAAGCCCCGTCGTTTTGGAGAATCTCTCGTATCTCGTGTATAATAAGCACTAGAATACAAGGGATAAGGGAGTTTTATCAGTGAACGAAATCCAAGATGCAATCAGGCTCGTTGAACATGGTGACGTAGAAAAAGGAATGTCGCTTTTAAATAAAATAAAACAAAAAGCTCAAGACCCAGAAAAGTTTGAAATCGCCGAAGTTTATTTGAACTGGGGCCATACAACAGAAGCAATGAACCTTTTTAATGAGTTGCTAGAAAAGTACCCTGGGGACGGAGAACTGCTCGTTTCTATTGCAGAATGCTGCTTAGATGAAGGAATGGATGAGAAAGCGATCGAGTATTTAGATCAAGTAAGTGAAGCGGATGATGAATTTCTTAGAGCACTAATTCTTCAAGCAGATCTATATGAAAGTCTTGGACTTACAGAAGTAGCCGAACGTAAGCTTACAGAAGCGCATCAAAAGGACCAGAAACATCCTGTACTTGCATATGCTTTAGGTGATTTTTATTTAAGGCAAGGTAAATTCGATTCAAGTTTGCCACTATTAAAAGTAGCGATTGATGAAAAAGCTGAAATTGAAGATGTTACATTAAGATATGCAGAAGCACTGAGCAGAGCGGGCAAGTTTGAAGAATCACTTCCATACTACAGAAAAGGTCTGGATCACCATAAAGATCTTTACAGTCTATTCGGTCATGGAGTGACTGCCTTTAAAGCAGGTGAGTTTAAAGAAGCAATCGCAAGTCTTGAAGAACTAAAAGACATGGATCCTGATTATACGACGCTATATAGCGTGCTATCTGAAGCATATGAAGAAGAAGGCGCTCTAACAGAGGCGTATGATGTGATCTCTGAAGGATTAAAAAGAGATGAGCATAACGAAAACATCTATCTACAGGCTGCTAGGTTAGCTTATAAACTTCACAACCCGGATCAAGGTGAAGAGTGGGTAAAACAAGCACTTGAAATCAATCCAACACGGATTGAACCTCTGCTGAGATTAGGAGATCAGTACATTCGTGAAGAACGGTTTGAAGATCTTCTTAGTCTCTATAAGTCTCTAGCTGAAACGAAAGAAGAGATACCGCTCATGTACTGGCATCTAGCTACAGCAAATAAAGAAACCGAGAATTATACTGAGGCTGCAAAATGGTTCGAAAAAGCTTCTCTGTTGTTTACTGAGGACCCGGTGTTCTTAGAAGAGTATGCGTATTTCCTCATAGAGGAAGGAGAGCAGAAGAAAGCGAAGACTATTCTGCAGAATTTGTTGAACCAGAGCCCTGAACGAGACGATATTGAGGATGTTTTGAATCGCCTGGAAGATTTTTAAAACTTTCTGAAGTGAAGAAGGATTTTACGAGCAGTGAGAGAATATATTTAGTATCAAGATGACGTGTTTTTGAATGATGGGGGGATTGCAATGAGCAGCACCGTTTCGGTCCTTGAAAAAAAGGATTTTATCAAATGGTTCCTTAATCATTATCAGTTAAAGAAGCGCGAATGTGTTTGGTTATTAAACTATTTAGTTAGTGATGACCAACTGATGGAGAAGGTACATTTTGTAGAGAAAGCTGAATATTGTCCAAAGGCCATAATCATGTCAACTCAATGCACAGACGGAGTTCCATTCCGTTTTTACAAGCAAAATGTTCTAACGACTGATGCCGAAAAATCATTTCATGACATCCGCTTGAACCAAGAAGAAGAGATCTATCTTGAACTTAATTTTAACGCATCACGTCTGACGCCCGAGTACGCTTCTGTATTAGAAGAAAATCCTCACATGCCTCAGAATATGTCGATGGACAAAAAATACGGCATATGGGCGGAAATGGTGTTAGAGAAGTCAATTGAAACGTACCGCAAGAATGATATTATGGCAAAAATTGATGCAGCACTAGACCAAAAGGATTATGACAGCTTTACAAAATGGACCAATGAACTAAAAAATTTAGAAAAACAGCCATCCTAGTTGTGTGAAGGCGACTCTTTAGAGAGAGTCGCCTTTTTTGTGCGCTATGAGGCTCATGGGCTAAAGGGTGTACACGTAATGGTCCGTCTCAAGCAAACGTGTTTTGCACCCAATCCACAAAATCAGACTTTGAATCCAGAAGTTTTAGCCTGCAATCCAAAAGTTTGATCACTTTATCCACGAGTTTTTCACTTTTATCCGCGAGTCGACAATTTTAGACCTATACCGACATCTGCTAATCTACCTATTTTATTAGCCAACCGCATTATGCTAGAGAGAAATATGGTACGATAAGAAGCAGTACATACCAAGTAAGGAGATTTTTTTATGAAATGGAAAACAAAAGACGCAGATGTGTTCTTGAAATCTGGTGAGTATGTGGACTCCATCTTAATTCCGTTAACACCGGTCAGTTTCTCCCATGAGTTCAAATCGAGTGTGACGATGTCAGAGTATACAGAACTGTTAACGTCAGAGATCGAGCGTCAGCTACATGGCAGGTTGTTTTTATCACCTAATTTTACATATGTAAAGAATGAAGGGGCTCTTGATCTATTAACTAGTTTTATAGAGCACGTTAAAAACTCGGGGCATTTTAAACATATCTTTCTCATGACAAGTGATGTGTATTGGAAAGAGTTCGAACAGCAACTTTCGGGGCAATTATTCTGGGTTCCTGCACTGCCACTCGAAACCATGGACGAGAAGTATAAACTTGAAGTGATAAAAGAGCAGGTAAAACCGTTGTTTCAGCTCATTTTCAACGATTGGCAAAGAAGTATAAATTCGTAATATTTACCACATGTCATATTGACATTAAAAGACAACATAAGCTATCATGTTTATGTCCTAGTAATATGTGTGTAAAAGTCCGGATGGACCGTCATTTACAGCATAAGGGGGGGAAAACAATGTCAAAGGAAGATATTTCAAGACGTCAGTTCTTAAACTACACATTAACTGGCGTAGGCGGATTTATGGCTGCCGGCATGCTTATGCCAATGGTCCGTTTCGCCCTTGATCCGATTTTGAAAGAGGGAACAGATCAAGAATTGGTAGCGGTTACGAGCGTGGAAGAGATCGCGAACGAACCTAAGCGTTTCGATTTTAAAATCAAACAAAAAGATGGCTGGTACGAGTCTGATGTCACTCAATCTGCCTGGGTTTATAAAGCGAAGAATGGTGATTTTATCGCACTTTCTCCGATCTGTAAACATCTAGGTTGTACGGTAGACTGGAATACAGATCCATCGCACCCTAACCAGTTCTTCTGTCCTTGCCACTTAGGCCGTTATACGAAGGATGGAACGAATGTTAAGGGAACTGCACCTCTTGCACCGCTTGATGTATATGACAGCCAGGTGAAAGATGGAAAGCTTTATTTAGGAAAGGCAAAACCAAGAAAGGGGGCGTAATGAATGCTACAAAAGATTTATGACTGGGTAGATGAGCGCCTGGATATTACGCCGCTTTGGAGAGATGTTGCAGACCATGAAGTACCAGAACACGTAAACCCCGCACATCATTTTTCTGCGTTCGTTTACTGTTTCGGTGGATTAACTTTCTTCATCACGGTTATCCAAATTCTTTCAGGTATGTTCTTAACGATGTACTATGTGCCTGATATCGTGAATGCTTGGGAATCCGTATATTACCTGCAAAATGAAGTGGCATTTGGAGTGATCGTACGCGGAATGCACCACTGGGGCGCGAGCCTTGTTATCGTAATGATGTTTCTACATACATTGCGCGTATTTTTCCAGGGAGCTTATAAGAAGCCAAGAGAATTAAACTGGGTTGTTGGAGTACTTATTTTCTTTGTTATGTTAGGTTTAGGTTTTACAGGTTATCTATTGCCTTGGGATATGAAAGCGCTATTTGCGACTAAAGTAGGGATTGAGATCGCTATGACGATTCCTGTCGTTGGTCCGATCGCGAAGACGTTCCTTGCCGGCGGAGAGATTATTGGAGCACAGACGCTCACGCGTTTCTTTGCGATACACGTATTCTTCCTTCCTGCAGCATTGTTAGGCTTGATGGGTGCCCATTTCTTAATGATCCGTAAACAAGGTATTTCCGGACCGTTGTAAGAACAAACATAAGATTAAAAGTTTCATAAGAGCAAAGGAGGGAAATATATGCATCGCGGTAAAGGAATGAAGTTTGTCGGTGACTCTCGTGTCCCTGCTGAACGCAAGCCGAATATTCCTAAAGACTATTCGGAGTTTCCGGGAAAAACGGAAGCGTTCTGGCCAAACTTTCTTTTAAAAGAATGGATGGTAGGAGCCGTATTCTTAATCGGATACCTTATCCTAACAATCGTCCATGAATCTCCTTTAGAGAAAAAAGCAGATCCTACCGATGCTGGATATATTCCTCTACCAGACTGGTACTTCCTATTTTTATACCAGCTTCTGAAGTACAAGTATGCGGCAGGGGATTATGTTCTTATCGGTACTGTTATTATACCGGGTCTAGCATTTGGTGCGTTAATGCTTGCGCCATTCTTAGACAAAGGGTTGGAGCGACGTCCTTCTAAACGTCCGATCGCAACGGGATTAATGTTATTAGGTTTGATCTCAGTTACATATTTAACATGGGAATCCGTTGTAACGCACGATTGGGAAAAAGCGAAAACTCAAGGTAAGATCGTTGATGTAAGTTTTGATGAAAACGATCCTGGATACAAGATCTACCAAAAGCAGAGCTGCGTAGGCTGTCATGGTAACACGTTATCAGGTGGAGCATCAGGACCATCATTAGTTGGAACAGGTTTAAAACCTGAAGAGATCATGAAGATCGCTAAAGAAGGTAAGCCACCAGGCATGCCTCCGAATGCGTTCAAGGGTTCGGATAAAGAGCTAAAGCAATTAGCCGAATTTATCTCAAAACTAGAAAAGAAATAAATGATAAAAGCCGGCTCAGTATGGGTCGGCTTTTTTCCTGAACACAGAAAGAAAAGGAGCATGTGATTATGTCCTGGATTCGAACGATCATCATGGATCGAATGTTTTTACTAGCACTTCTCATGATCAACATTTTAGGCACTATCTATGGTTATTATTGGTACCTTTACCAGCTCAAAGAGACGCCTTGGTACTTTTTGCCGTTCGTCCCTGATAGTCCGACAGCATCTTTGTTCTTTGTCTTTGTCATCATCGGTTTTTTAAGGGATAAACAGAATGGGCTGATCGAGGCATTGGCTGTTGCAACGCTTTTTAAGTATGGGATATGGGCTGTAGGAATGAACCTTGGTGGTGCCCTTGTTGGAACGCCACTTGATCTGATTAACTACATGCTTATTTTTTCACACCTCGGTATGGCGGTTCAAGGGCTGCTTTACGCTCCGTTTTATAAAATCAAGGGTTGGCACGTAACCGTGGCTGCACTCGTCCTATTTCATAACGAGATCATCGACTATGTGTTTGATATGATGCCGAGATATGACATTCTTGATCCGTATCAAGATATGATCGGTTATTTAACTTTTTGGTTGTCTGCGCTATCAATTTTCATTGTTTGGAAGATGAGAAAAGCGTAAGTACGCTACAATTCCTTAATTATAGGTCTATCCTTGTCCCAGCTTTCATACGTTTTAAGTATAAGGGTACAGGAGGGACAACGGATGAGAAGGTTTAGATGGGCATTGATGGTTCTTTGTATGGTTTTTGGACTCGCTATGCCAGTACTTGCATCAAATCATACAGAAACGAAGGATTGGTCTGAGATCAATGAGCTAACGAGTGAGATCTGGGAGCTTGGTAAGATAGAACGGTATGAAGAAGCTGCGGGTGTATTGCAGTTTACTTCGGCCAACATCATTCATATAGAAGATGTCTTGTCCTTGAGACCGGAACAGAAGCGTCTCGTTGAATATACGTTCAGAGATGCTGTGTCTTCTCTTCAGAATCCCGAATGGTCGAAAGAAAAAAAGTTAAACAAGCTCACAGAGGTTCGCTTATTAGTGGATGCCCTTCAGACTGACTATGAGCCGTTATGGAAAAAAACAGGGCTGATGATGTTAGAGCCTTTTATCACGATGGAAAAAGGAATAAGTGAAGATGATTCTGTGGCGTTTCATCAAGCTGCTAACCTTTTACTCGAACGGTACGAAACGGTCAGGCCGGCACTCATGGTCGACCTTGAAGATGAAGATCTTCAAAAGCTCGATGAACATGTTTCTTACGTGGATACGAATCGCAGTCAGATTCTTACGGATTCTGCCCATCAAAAACAGCTTGAAACAGCGGCTGCTGATTTTGAAGCACTGTTCTTCGCGAAAAAAGATAATTCAGAGCCATCGCTCTTTTGGCTAATATTTTCAATCGGTGGAATCATATCATCAACACTAGCTTACGTAGGATGGAGAAAATACAAAGGTGATCAGCAAGATGGATTAAGAGTACCGGATAAACGGTAATGGGTAATGAGTCATGCGTATTCTTTGACAAACTGTGAGCTGAAAACGTAAAATGTGAGTATCAAAAGCTTTTTATATGGAGGAATGCCAACGATGGGTGGATTTTTAATCTACTTCGCAATTTTGCTTATCGTTCCAATCTGGGCTCAGATGCGAGTGAAAAGCACGTACAAAAAGTATTCAAAAGTGAGTAACAGCACAGGTAAGACAGGTGCAGAAGTGGCAAGAGAGATTCTAGACCAAAATGGACTTTACAGTGTTCAGGTAGAGCCAGTCAGAGGCATGTTATCTGATCATTACGACCCTCGCAGTAAAGTAGTTCGTTTATCTGAAGATAACTATTACGGAAGTTCGATTGCAGGTGCAGCAGTTGCAGCCCATGAAGTAGGGCATGCGATTCAAGATGCAGAAGGTTATGCTTTCTTGCGCTTCAGACATGCGTTAGTTCCTGTAGCTAACATCGGATCTAACTTTTCGTTTCTATTGATTCTTGGTGGTATGCTTTTAAGCTCGATGAATATGTTCCTTCTAGGGATCATCTTCATGTCAGTAGCTGTATTGTTTCAGTTCGTTACACTGCCGGTTGAGTTTAATGCAAGCTCTCGTGCGATGGACCAGATCGTTTCAACGGGTCTGATCCGTAACAACGAAGAGCGAGGAGCTCGTAAAGTTCTAAATGCTGCTGCATTAACTTATGTAGCTGGTGCTCTTGTGGCGTTACTCGAACTAGCACGATTCATCTTCATGTTCTTAGGGATGAACCAAGACGATTAATATTAAACTAACAGTAAAGCTCCCGATACGTATCGGGAGCTTTTTTTATCTACCTATTGGGTTCTTATCGGCATCTAGGGTAAAACCTTCACCGATAACCTCATGAACGTCATTTACTGTAACAAATGCATGCGGATCAATGCGTTCGATCACCTGCTTGATTCGAACGATCTCGTTCTTAGCGATTACGCAGTACAATACTTCACGTATATTTCCTGTAAACGAACCTTTACCGTTTAAGATGGTCGCACCACGATCTAATTCTTTGATGATGTCTGCTGCGATCTCGGTATTTTTATCCGAGAAGATCATGACCGCTTTACCAGCATAAGCGCCTTCTTGCATAAAATCGATCACACGGGCACCGATGAATACGGCAACGAGAGTGTACATCGCTTCTTTGTAGTCTAAGTAGACGAGAGAGATCGCGATAACCACGAAATCAAAGATGAACATCGTCTTACCCATACTCCAGCCTAAAAATTTATGACCGAGTCTTGCGATGATATCCACACCGCCAGTCGTTCCGCCAAAACGGAAGATGATTCCTAGTCCAACTCCTATAAATACACCAGCAAATAATGCTGCGAGTGTCATATCTTCTTTAAGGTTGATCGTAACAAATGAAAAGCGTTGAAAGATAAACAAAAATACCGATACGGCAACTGTTCCGATGATCGTATAGATGAAGGCGTTTCTTCCAAGCAACTTCCAGCCGACAAAGAACAATGGAATGTTAAGTGCCAGGTTAGAATAAGAAGGATCGATCGAGAAAAGAAAATAGAGAATAAGTGTGATCCCTGTAAAACCACCTTCTGCCAAATTGTTCGTCATATTAAAATGAACGATTCCAAAAGAAAAGATGGCTGCACCAAGTAAGATGAATAAAATATTTTTTAGTTTGATTGGATAAGTCATATGAGGCCTACTTTCTACAAAAATACTAAGGTTGTTTTTAGTCATGCCTTCCTATTATAAGCGAAATTTCAACAAATTTGTCAAACAGAAAAAATACCGATAACATAAAGAAGACTAATATTGAATGAGGAGTGTCAACATCATGGCCAATCGTACATTAAAAGAGAGTCAGGACGTTGTAGATCAATACATATCACAGTTTAAAGAAGGCTATTTCAGTCCTTTAGCTATGCTCGCACGATTAACAGAAGAATTAGGGGAACTTGCTCGTGAAGTGAACCATCATTATGGAGAAAAACCGAAGAAATCAACAGAGGACAAAAAGACGGTTGAAGAAGAACTTGGAGATATGTTCTTTGTGTTGATCTGTCTGGCAAATTCCCTCGATATAGATCTGGATGATGCGTTAAAAACAGTAATGAATAAGTTTGAAACACGAGACAAAGACAGATGGACGAAAAAAGAAGGAGAGACAACACATGAATAATATTCGTATCATACTTGCAGGACCTCGAGGAAAGATGGGTCAAGAAGCGTTGAAGATGATCGAGGAAACGCCACATTTTGAACTAGTGGCAGCAGTCGATTCAAAAAATGACGGACTTCAAGTTAAGGATCTATCAGGAGCACCACAGTCTTTGGAAGCACCTGTATATGATGATATGGAAAACTGCATCGCTTCTATTGAAGCAGATGTTGTTGTCGATCTAACGCGTCCGGATATTGGCAAAAAACACCTTGAACTGGCTCTGAAGCATGGTCTGCGTACGGTGATCGGAACAACCGGCTTTTCCAATGAAGACCTCGAGCGTCTCACATCGTTGGCTGAAGAAAAACAAACAGGTGCCATCATCGCACCAAACTTTGCGATCGGTGCGATCTTAATGATGAAGTTCTCTCAAATGGCAGCGAAATACCTGCCGGATATCGAGATCATTGAGAAGCATCACGATCAAAAGCTGGATGCGCCGTCAGGAACAGCATTAAAAACAGCACAACTCATAACAGAAGTGCGAGAAGAAAAGAAACAAGGTCATCCTGATGAAAAAGAGGACCTTAAAGGAGCTCGAGGCGCAGAACTAGAAGGAATCCGTATTCATAGTGTAAGATTACCTGGACTGGTCGCGCATCAAGAAGTCATCTTCGGTGGTGAAGGTCAAGTCTTAACGATCCGTCATGATTCTATGAACAGAGCATCTTTCATGCCTGGAGTACGACTTGCGGTAGAAAGTGTTATGAACATTGAAGGTCTTGTTTACGGCCTTGAAAATATTATGGAATAAGAGGGGATACTATGAAGATAGCTCTTATTGCGCACGATAAGAAAAAGAACGATATGATCAATTTCACCGTCGCATATGCACCGATTCTGAAAGATCATACCTTGTTTGCGACAGGAACGACAGGATTTAAAATAAACGAAGCGACGGGGCTGGATATCAAACGATTCCAATCGGGTCCTTTAGGCGGCGATCAGCAGATCGGAGCAATGATAGCAGAAAACGATCTAGATCTTGTACTGTTCTTCAGAGACCCTTTGACTGCTCAGCCTCATGAGCCTGATGTATCAGCGCTGATGCGTTTATGTGATGTGTATCAGATACCGCTCGCAACAAACTTAGCTTCAGCAGAGCTTTTTATTCGTTCGCTTGAACGAGGAGATCTGGATTGGAGAAAAATAATAGATGAAAGAGAGTCAGAGAAAAAATGACTGAAGAAAGCTGGCTTGCCTTTGGCGCGCATTCAGACGATGTAGAGATCGGTATGGGTGCGACGATTAAAGCAGAAACAGATAGAGGCCGTAACGTGATCATCTGTGACTTAACTGAAGCAGAACTGTCATCGAACGGCACCGTAGACATCCGGAAAAAAGAAGCTGAAAGAGCAGCTGGACTTTTAGGAGTAAAAACGAGAAGCAATTTAAAACTGCCTGATCGAGCACTATATATGAAAGAAGAATATATTCTAAAGCTTGTTTCCGAGATTCGTGAGCATAAGCCTCAATATGTGTTTGCTCCCTATTGGATCGATCGTCATCCAGATCACGGAAACTGTGCACGTCTCGTAAAAGAAGCCGTCTTTTCTGCCGGAATAAAAAATATTTATGATCCGAAACATCTACCGGCACACAAAGTAAAAAATATATTTTATTACATGATCAACAGTGCGGAAAGACCACAACTCTTTGTTAACGTAACAGAGTCATATAATGCGAAGATCGAGGCACTGAAAGCTTATCCATCTCAGTTTGTAAAAACACTGGATAGCATCGATACACCGCTGACGAATGGTTATATCGAACGTGTAGAATCCCGTGACAAGCTGTTTGGTCTTGAAGCTGGTGTCAGTTATGCAGAAGGATTCATTCCAGAGCAGATATATATAACTAACCATCTATAAGGAGAAAGTCTATGACGTTAAAAATCGGCATCACTTGCTATCCGACCGTAGGCGGATCAGGAGTGGTTGCGACAGAACTAGGAAAACTTTTAGCAGAAAAAGGACACGAGATCCATTTTATTACATCTAGTGTACCTTTTCGTCTTGGAAAATTTTATCCGAACATCTTCTTTCATGAAGTGGAAGTAAACCATTATTCTGTGTTCAAATATCCGCCATATGATCTTGCTTTAGCAAGCAAGATGGCCGAAGTGGCAAAGCGAGAAAAGCTAGATCTTCTTCACGTTCATTACGCTGTACCTCATGCGGTTTGTGCGGTATTAGCTAAACAGATGCTAAACGATGAGATGAAGATCGTTACAACCTTACATGGAACAGACATTACGGTACTTGGCTACGATCCATCCCTTAGTGAAATGATCAAGTTCGGTATCGAGAAATCAGATGTAGTCACATCAGTTTCTCATCAATTGAAAGCAGATACGTTAGAGCTGTTGAATATTAACAAAGACATCATCCCTGTACATAACTTTGTAGACGAAAGAGTGTATTACAGAAGAAGCAATAATGCTGAATTAAGGCGAACTTACGGAATTGATGAGAACGAAAAGGTCATCGTTCATATCTCGAATTTTAGAAAAGTAAAAAGGTTAGAAGATGTAATCAAGTCGTTCGCACTGATTCGAAAAGAGCTTACTTCTAAGCTGTTGTTGATTGGAAATGGGCCAGAACTAACAACGGCTTGCGAGCTTGTGCGCGAACTCGATATTGAAGATGATGTACTGTTCTTAGGTAAACAAGAGAATGTTGGTGAACTGTTCTCTATCTGCGATCTGAAGCTCCTTCTATCAGAAAAAGAAAGCTTTGGACTGGTGCTTTTAGAAGCGATGGCATGCGGTGTACCTGTAATCGGCACGAATATCGGTGGAATTCCAGAAGTCATCGTGGATGGCGAGACGGGGTATATGGTGGAGCTAGGTGATCCAGAATCTGTAGCAGAAAAAGCGATCGCTTTGCTGCAAGATGAAGAGAAGTTAATGGCGTTTCGAGCAAATTCCGTTAGACATGTAAAAGAAAACTTCTTATCTGACAAAATCGTCTCAATCTATGAAGATATTTATTATTCGTTGATAGAGGATCGTTCGGTATGAACGAGATGTTCGAAAACGCATTGCCGGTATTAAAGAGGCTGGAAGAAGAAGGCTTCAGCGCTTATTTTGTTGGAGGTTGTGTACGAGACCTCTTACTTCAGCGTCACATCAAAGATATCGATATTGCGAGTTCTGCTCGACCAGAAGAGGTTCAACAAATATTTCCTAAAACTATTCCGGTCGGTATCGAACATGGAACGGTTATCGTGAGACACGACTCTGTGTCATATGAAGTGACAACGTTTCGAAAAGAAGAGGAGTATAAGGATTATAGAAGACCTTCAAAAGTGTGGTTTGTTGATGATCTAAAAGAAGATCTCTCTAGAAGAGATTTTACCTTCAACGCAATGGCGATGGATACTTCTTTTCAATTGATCGATCACTTCGGCGGGCGAGATGACCTTAAGCTTAAACGAATTCGAACGGTTGGAGATCCGAATCTTCGTTTTTCTGAAGATCCATTGCGTATCATGAGAGCTTGCCGGTTTATGAGTGTATTTGATATGGCGATCGAAAGAAAAACCATCGATGCCATCGAAGAAAAGGCTCACTTACTGAAACGCATCTCAACAGAACGAATTTCGATCGAATTCATCAAACTGCTTCAAGGTGAACAAGCAGGTAAAGTTCTTAAATTTATGGAAAAAACCTCTGTACTGAATTACTTGCCTATTGCTCTGCAAGAAAAACAGAGCGATCTTTATATAGACTTTCCGTGGAACGTTCTAGAATCCGATGAACAAAGATGGGCTGCGATCCTGTTATTATCTGATGTGAGTGATGATAGAGATTTCTTGAAAAGTTGGAAACTTCCAAATCACACGATCAAAAAAGTGGGAGAGTTATTGGCCGCTTATGATATTGATGCTTGGAGCAAGTCGGATTTGTACCGTTTTGGCTTAAAGGTTGCGTTATCTAGCATCACATTAAAAAGTGCAGTTGAAAAGAAAGATTATATGAACGTAAAAAAACGTCTTCATCAGCAAAATAGCGAGATTCCGATCACATCTAGAAAAGATATTCCGCTAGATGGTAAGGATATTATTGAGATCACACAACGAGAACCAGGAATTTGGTTAGGAAAGCTTTTAGAAGAGATGGAGAAAAAAATCGTTGAGGGAGAACTAGCACTCAACACATCCGCACTTAAGGATTGGGTAAAAAGGTGGGAGCCATGATGAAAGAAGCTTTATTGCACATGCTTACAGAGCAAGAAGGAAAATTTGTTTCAGGTCAAGAGATCTCAAACAGACTGGATTGCTCAAGAACAGCGATCTGGAAACACATATCAGAACTTCGTAAGAATGGCTATACGATCGAAGCTGTACAAAAGAGAGGGTATCGATTGATCATGTCTCCTGATGCAGTAACTGCAGAAGAAGTTTCTTTATACACGGGTGACGGAACGTTCGGTAAGAAGATCACGTACAGAGAATCAGTTAATAGTACACAAGAGATCGCGCATGCTCTTGCTAGAGAGGGTGCCGTTGAAGGAAGCATCGTACTTGCTGACGAACAGACAGGTGGAAGAGGAAGGCTAGGAAGAGCGTGGCAATCTCCTAAAGGGACAGGAGTTTGGATGAGCTTGATCTTAAAGCCTAACATTCCTCTACAAAAAGCCCCTCAGCTAACATTGCTAATAGCGGTAGCTGTTTCCAAAGCAATCGAAAAAGTATCAGGCATTGAAGCGGCGATCAAATGGCCGAACGACATTTTAATCAGTGGTAAAAAGTCGGCTGGAATCTTAACAGAACTACAAGCTGAAGCTGATTCTATTCATTCGGTCATTGTCGGCATCGGGATCAACGTGAATCAAGAACGAAACCACTTTTCTGATGAGATTGCAGAAATCGCAACAAGTCTAGCCATTGAAGGTGGTCAAACATATAAGCGAGCAGAAGTTGTGGGTGTTCTTCTACAAGAGATCGAAACCCTTTACCATCAATATTTGGAGAACGGTTTTGGTGTGATCAAGCTATTATGGGAATCTCGTGCCTTTAGTTTAGGGAAACGAATCACAGCAAGATCCATAACCGGGGCCATCACAGGTTATGCAAAAGGAATCACTGAAGAAGGTGTGCTTCTCTTAGAAGACGACCATGGCGTCGTACACTCTATCTATTCAGCTGATATCGAATTTCCTTCTACTTAAGGAAAGTCCGTGATAAAATAATGTTGTAGGCGGTATCCATGTGGAACTGCACTAATCTTGTTTAGTTTTAACCACAAACCTTATATCTGCCTAGATCCAAATTTAGGACCGGGACAGAGGGAGCAAACAATAAAAGTCTAGGATTTTTTCCTATGCCTTCTTCCTCTATTGGAAAGAAGGTTTTTTGCACTTCTGGCCCTGTTAGTTAAAGGCAATTTCTGTAATGCACTGTTGTTTTTGAGAGATGTTGATTTCCGCTTCAGGTTGCTCGCTTTCCGCGGGGCGACCGGTGAGCCCCTTGCCGCTTCGCGCCATTAAGGGTCTCACCTGTCCGCTCGTCCCGCAGGAGTCGGCAACCTTCCGCTACAATCAACTTGCAATGAGGATTAAGTTCCAAATAGCAATAATCTTTAGAAAGAACTTAACAATAACAAAAAATTTAAAAACAACTGCTTATGGAAAAAGCCTAACAAAAAACAGGGAGGCTTTATGATGAAAACGACTAAAAGTTTTCTTAAGATGAAGAGAGATGGCGAAAAGATTACGATGGTAACGGCTTATGATTATCCGACTGCGGTGATCTGTGAAAAAGCGGAGATGGATCTTTTGTTAGTCGGAGATTCTCTTGGTATGGTCGTGCTTGGGTATGATTCAACGATTCCTGTGACGATGGAAGATATGATTCATCATACAAAAGCAGTTAAGCGCGGCGCGCCGAACACATTTATCGTGACAGATATGCCGTTTATGACGTATCACGGTTCGATCGATGAAACGCTGAACAACGCACGGAGAATTCTTCAAGAAAGCGGTGCTTCTGCAGTTAAAGTAGAAGGTGGAAAACAGATCGTTCAAACGGTTGAACGGTTGACTGACGCTGGCGTTCCTGTCATGGGACACCTTGGTCTTACACCTCAGATGGTAGGTGTGATGGGCGGTTATGGTGTTCAAGGAAAGGAAGAAAGAGATGCCGAGCGGCTGATTGAAGAGAGTCTGTTGCTTGAAAAAGCGGGTGCGTTCGCGATCGTGTTGGAATGCGTTCCGCAGCAATTGGCTGAGATCGTAACAAAAAAACTAACCATTCCTGTTATCGGAATCGGTGCAGGTAAACATACAGATGGGCAAGTCCTCGTCTACCACGATATGATCGGTTACGGTTTTCACCATGTACCAAAGTTTGTGAAAACGTACGGAAACGTGAAGGATATTATGGTAGAAGGACTTTTACAATATAAAGAAGACGTAAGAAAACAGCAATTTCCGGAAGAAAGCCACAGTTTTAATATGAAAGCTGAAACGCTTCATTCTCTGTACGGAGGAGTTCAATCGTGAAACAGATCAATTCTATTAAAGACATGCAAAAATGGATTGCTGAAGAAAAAAAAGCGGGAAAAGTGATAGGATTCGTACCTACGATGGGTTATCTGCATGAAGGACATCTATCTCTGATCGAACGTGCGAAAACAGAATCTGATGTGATCGTTGTCAGCATCTTTGTTAATCCGTTGCAATTCGGACCAAACGAAGATTTTGACAGATATCCTCGTGACCTTGAGCGAGATCAGAAGTTAGCATTAAAAGCTGGAGCAGATGTATTATTCTTCCCAGATACAAAAGAGATGTATCCTCACGAATCTGTCGTAACAGTTTCTGTAAACAAACGAGTGGATGCGCTATGCGGGGAAAGTCGAGTAGGACACTTCGATGGTGTGGCTACAGTACTCACAAAGCTGTTTCATATCGTGTCTCCAGATTTCGCTTATTTTGGATTGAAAGACGCGCAGCAAGTTGCCGTAATCGAAGGTCTTGTTGAAGACTTTAACTTCCCAATAAAAGTAATTGGGTGTGAGACGAAGCGTGAGGCTGATGGTCTAGCGATGAGTTCTAGAAACGTTTATTTAAGTGACAGTGAAAGACATGAAGCCGTTCATCTCAGTCAATCTCTTGTAAAAGCAAAAGAATGGCTTTTAGAGGATGATAGTGGTGAGACCGAACAAAAGATGATAAAATACTTGGAGGAACATACGAGCGGTATTGTTGATTATTGCAAGATTCTTTCGTATCCTGAACTTCTTCCTCCTGCACCTGAATCGAAAAAATTGATTATTGCTGTTGCTGTTAAGTTCAGCAAGGCGCGTTTGATTGATAATGTTATCTTAGACAACATTTTAAGTAGACAAGAAAGCGAGGAAGAAACATGTTCCGTACGTTAATGAAAGGCAAGATCCACCGTGCTACGGTGACTGAATCGAATTTAAACTATGTTGGCAGCATCACGATTGATGAAGATATTTTAGATGCTGTTGATATGATCCCGAACGAAAAAGTTCAAATTGTAAATAATAATAATGGTGCACGTTTTGAAACGTATATAATCCCTGGAAAACGAGGTTCTGGTGTGATGTGCTTAAATGGCGCTGCAGCACGTCTCGTGCAAGAAGGGGATGTGGTTATTGTTATTTCCTACGGAATGTATGATGAGACCGAAGCAAGACATCATGTACCGAAAGTGGCGATCATGGATAAGAACAATCGTGTACAAGAGATGCTCGGAGTTGAACCTGAGGCTACTATTTATTAATTTGATATAAACCAGCCACAGGGGAATGAGGTGAAGGCTATGACACGGCGATTTGTCGTTATCGATTTTGAAACAACAGGAAATTCAGCAGCAAAAGGAGACCGAATTATTCAGATCGGTGCGGTCGCCGTTGAGGCAGGACAGATAACGGACAGATTTTCGACGTTCATCCAGCCAGGCGTTCCCATACCCCCTTTTATTGAGCAATTGACGGGCATCAACGACGAAATGGTTAAAGATGCCCCGTTGTTTGAAGAAGTGGCACCAAAGCTCCTTCAGATGTTAGAAGGAGCTTATTTTGTTGCCCATAATGTGATGTTTGATTATTCGTTTCTGCAAGGTGAGCTCGATCATGCTGGCTATTCAAGACTATCCATGCCGCTGATTGATACGGTTGAGATGTCTAGACTTCTACTTTTAGGAGCAGACGGCTATCAGTTAGGCATGCTTGCCGATTATTTAGGTTTAGAACACCTTAACCCGCATCAAGCAGACAGTGATGCAGAGGTAACAGCTAAACTCTTGATCCATTTGCTAGAAAAGCTAGATAATCTTCCGCTCGCAACACTCGAGAGGCTTACACCATTTCTAAAGAAACTGCAGAGTTCTTTAGAGAGTATCGTAGGTGATATGATCGCCGAGAAGTCTGCTTTTTTAGCAGATGAAGAGACGTTTGATTTTTACCGAAAGCTCGCTTTAAAAAAGAGACCCGATTTTGTACAATCTTCAGAAGATGATTTTACAGAGTTTAAAGACGAAGAGGTTCAGAATCAGCTTCAGCAGCATATGCAGCATTACGAAGTGCGAAAAAGTCAGCAAAGAATGGTCGAACTCGTAGACGAAGCACTTCATACGAATCAGCACCTAGTGATTGAAGCGGGAACGGGTGTAGGAAAATCGCTCGGTTATCTCATTCCGGGTATTCGGCATGCAAAGGAAAAAGACCGGCCGCTTGTCGTTTCTACTCATACCGTCCAGCTACAGCAACAGCTGTTAGAACGCGATGTTCCGTTGTTGAAAAGAATCATGCCTTTTGATTTTACAGCGACTCTTCTTAAAGGAAGAAATCATTACCTATGTTTAAGAAAATTTGAACATACGCTAATGGATCATCACGATGACAACTATGATATGAACTTTACAAAAGCACAACTGATCGTCTGGCTTACAGAAACGGAGACAGGGGACGTAGAAGAACTGTCGATGGCCTCTGGCGGAAAACTGTTTTGGAACACGGTCAAAAGTGATGCCAATTCTTGTTTGAACCATAGATGTCCTTGGTTCTCTAGATGCTATTATCACAAGCAGCGTAGAGCCGCGCATGAATCAGATCTCGTGATCACGAATCATGCATTGTTGTTCACGGACTTGAAGTCTGACAATCAACTGCTGCCCGCTTATAAAGAAGTGGTCTTAGATGAGGCGCATCATGTAGAAGAAGTCGTAAGCGATCATTTTGGAAAAGAGACCGATTATTTTTCCTTCGTTAAGCTCTTAGACCGTCTATCTCAGACGGATGGAGACGGCATGATGAATACGTTCAGAGAGATTTGTGATCTTCTTGAGGTTCCGAAATACGAACATCATCTTGTTAATTGGGATTCACTATTTTCTGATGTGAAGAATGAGCTTGATGAGATCTTCAAGCAGATCAAGAACATCTGTTTACGCAAAGCAAAATCATCTCGTTCTACAGAGTTAACGAAATTAACGCTTCGTTATACGAAAGAAGATATTGAAGCTGCCGCTTGGGAACCCGTTTTAGAGATGGAAGCTCGAGCACGTCAGTTTATGGGTGACCTTGTAAAGCCAGTAAAACGTGTTTTGAAGAGCTTTGATCAGTACGAAGAACATCTAACGGTTCAGCAAAAAGGTTTCTTAGTCGATCTAGAAGGCATCTTAAATGATCTTCAGGACGAGATGACAGATCTTCATCACTTATTGACTTGCCCTTTATCTGAAGAAGTGTATTGGATGGAAGCAGAGTCGAAAGGTCCGAGACACGCGGTTACGCTGTTTGCGAAGCCTGTTGAGATCGATCAGATTCTAGCGGATAAGTTCTTTGGTAAAAAGAGCTCCGTCGTGCTTACTTCTGCGACGATGAGTGTAAAGAACAGTTTCCGCTACTTGAGTGAGAGGCTTGGATTATTAGACTTTGGTCCGATCAGCGCACAGCTGCCTTCACCGTTTCAATATGAACAACAAGCCAAACTGATGGTACCTACAGACATTCCACTCATTAATGAAGTGGATCAAAAAACGTTCGTTAAAAAAATCTCTTCTTCTCTGTACGAGATCGCAAAAGTAACGAAAGGACGCATGCTCGTTCTGTTCACATCGTACGAGATGTTAAGAGAGACACACGGAGCGTTCAAAAGCTTGATGGATGCCGAAGAGTTCGTATTGATCGCACAAGGCGTTGATTCTGGAAGCCGGGCCCGTCTCACAAAGAACTTCCAGCGTTTTGATAACAGCATCCTGTTTGGGACGAACAGTTTCTGGGAGGGAATCGATATCCCGGGTGACGATCTTTCCTGTCTCGTTATCATCCGTCTGCCGTTCACACCGCCTGATCAGCCTGTGATGGCCGCGAAAAGCGAGAAGCTGAAAGCTGAAGGCGGGAATCCGTTCTATGATCTTTCTCTTCCGCAAGCGATCATTCGCTTTAAGCAAGGTTTCGGCCGATTGGTAAGAAGCAGCCGAGATAAAGGAGCCGTGTTCGTGTTCGACCGAAGAATGATCGAGACGAGATACGGAAAATCCTTCATTCAATCGCTGCCAAAGCTGCCTGTATCGATCAAACCGATCGATGAACTCGTGTCAGAACTGGATGATTGGATGGAATAATGTAAAAGAAGAAGCGCATTGCTTCTTCTTTTAGATATTAGTTTTTAAATGAATCACCTCTTTCAACAAGAGGTGATTTTTTTTGTTGATACAGTAATAGTATATAAGAAGTTTTAGGGTATTTAGTGGCTCTTTGTATTAGCCTAATTAGAACCAAAAGAAATGGATTCACCGATAATTATCAGTTAGACAAGCAATCTCGTTTTGGCACGTAACTTGCAATGAATTAAATGAATTTTTAAATTATTATCTCTCTTTTTGCAAAGAGAGAGATATGTGACTGGAGGGAGAAATATTTGAACAAAAAATGGATGTCCGTAACGCTGGCTGTGACGCTTGGTTTGTCTCTAACAACCTCATCGATTAGTTTCGCAAAGAAAAAGGAAGATTGGAAAGGAAACCTCGTGATTGCGGGAGGAGCTTTAGGGAGTAGTAACAAGGAAGTATATAACGAATTTATAACATTAGCAGGTGGTAAGAAAAAGGCCAAAATCGGTATCATACCCGCAGCAAGCAGTTCTTTAAAATCTTCACAAAGCTTTAAAAAAGATCTCATTACATATGGTCTAAATGAACATCAAATCGAGATCGTTCCTTTAGCAAATCAAGATTTCAGCGGCACACCTGAAGATGAATCCAAATGGAGAAAAAACGCAAACAGCAAACGAATAGCAAACAGAATTGAGAATTATAGTGCGATCTGGTTTGTGGGTGGAGATCAGCTTCGAATTACAGATACATTAGTAAAACCGAACGGGCATCGGACAAAAGCGTTAGACGCCATTTGGAAGGTATATAGGGAAGGCGGTGTCATAGGGGGAACCAGCGCTGGTGCGGCCATCATGAGCGATGTGATGATTACCGGAGGTGACAGCTTAGGTGCGCTTAACAATGAGGTTGTTACGAAGAGTAATCCTAATTTAAATAAAGAATACGAACCATTGCATCTTGAAAAAGGGCTCGGATTTTTCAAGTATGGCGTTGTCGATCAGCATTTTGATGAACGGGCACGTCTTGGGAGATTGGTGATGACGGCTCTAAAAGAAAAAAAGAAGAATCAATTTGCTTACGGTGTAGATGAAAATACGGCTCTTATCGTGAACAACAAACAACAAACAGTAAAGATCGTTGGAAGAAGCGGTGTATCTGTTGTTGATGTCAGTAAAGCAAAGGTTACTGACCTTGATCAAGCACATTTTCAGGATGTTCAAATCAGTCATCTCGTTTCAGGTGACTCCTTAAATGTTTCTACTAAAGAGTTTTTCATAAGTGATCATAAAGATGTAACGAATGGATATGAATACTACGAATTCAAGCCACTAGACGCTACAGGATTATTTACTTCTTACGGAAGGATGAAAGAATACCTCTCGTATTCTTTGATCGATAATTCGACAACAGATGCTGTGAAAAGTTATTTATACGACTCTCAAGGTAATGGTTTTCAGCTTACGTTTAGAAAAACGGAGAACACAAAGGGCTATTGGGGTTATAAAGATGGTCAAAAAGACGATTATTCGTTTACAAACATCGCGTTTGATATAGAACCTAAAAAGGTTGGTTTTACAGAAAATAAGGATGCATTCTCTGAGTACAAGCATTCTATGTTTAAAGCACCTTTCATCGACCGTTCAAAACCGGTTAAAGGGAGCCTGTTGATCACAGGTGGTTCATTAGGAAGCTCGAATGGTGATGTTTATAAAAAATTTATTGAGCTAGCCAAACAAAAAGAAGAATCTAAAGTTGGAATCATACCGGCTGCAAGCTCCAACTCAACATCATCAAAAACGTTTAAAGAAGACCTCGTTCGTTACGGAATGTCAGCAGCGCACATAGAAATTCTGCCGCTCTCTGTAACGAATGATAAAAAAACACCTGAGGATGAGTCTAAGTGGGCGGAAATAAATAAAAATAACGAAGATCTTGCCAAAAAAGTAGAAGGATTAGGTGCCGTGTGGTTTGTAGGTGGTGATCAAACCAAGATTACAGCTTCACTATTGAATGAGGACGGATCAAATTCTAAAGTATTGGATGCACTTTGGGAAACGTATAGAAATGGATCGGTACTTGGTGGAACAAGTGCAGGGGCTGCGGTTATGAGTGATGTTATGATCGCGGGCGGAGGAAGCTACGATACCCTTGCTTCCGGATTTACAGAAACATATGACGGAATGCTGCAGCAAGAAGGCGGTCCAGGTTATTTAGAAAGAGGGCTTGGTTTCTTTGAATATGGCATTGTAGATCAGCACTTCGACAATAAAGCACGTCTTGGACGATTGATCGCTGTTTCTAATGAAAAAGGAGATCACAATAAACTATCATATGGTATTGATGAAGATACCGCTCTCGTCGTATACAATGAACAAAAAAAGGCGGAAGTTGTAGGCAGAGGTGGTGTAACCTTAGTTGATCTATCAAAACAGGTAAGAAGTCCGGAGCTTGGGCAAAGTCAGTTTAAGAATATTAAGCTATCGTGGATCAATCAAGGCGATGTACTCGATCTTACAACAAAAGAAATCTCGATTAACGAGAATAAAGACAGCACAACAGGTTATGAGTATTATGACCACAAAGTGCCGCCTCATTCAGGTATCTTAAGTGCTCATGGCGTGTTAAACAAATTCATCTCTTACAATCTAGTAGATAATGCTGGAGCGGCGAGTGTAAAAAGTTACAGCTTCAAAGATAACAAAGGGTTTGAGTTAAACTTTAGAAAAACGAGTGAAACACAAGGCTATTGGGGATATACGGACGGTCAAAAGGATGATTACTCTTTTTTAGATGTATCTCTTGACATAACGCCTATAAATGTAAAGATTGATTAATTGAATCCTGTCATTCCCTTTCAAAACCGATCAGATAAATTTCTGGTCGGTTTGATCTTGTTTAGGCTTTTTTCGCGGATTCTAAAGTACCTTTTTCACCGATTTTCTGCTATAGTAAACAAGGAAAAGATTGATGTCAGAGGAGGAAGAACCGTGGAAAGCAAAATTGAAGTTCTTTCGACGCTAAAGGTGGACAAGTCGAGTGACTTGTATAAAGTAGTATCTGAACTGAACAAAACATTAAAGCATCAAGATTTAATGTTTGGGCTCGCGTTAGATGACGATAATAAAAATAAGATGATTTTTACGATCTATCGCACATAGGAAGGCTTAAATATGGGAAAAAAGTGGATACTTGTTGTTATTGGCATTCTAATCTTAGCAAGCTGGCAAGCTTATTATCTGTTTAATGGTGTTCAAGCAAAGCCCGCTAAGAAAGAAGCAGAAGCGGTTGAGATCGCAAAGAAAGAAGAGGATCTCGTTTCTATTACGAATGTGGATCACTTTTATAAGAACGAGACGTATTATGTAGTAGAAGGCAAGAACAAAAAAGGCGCAAACAAGATCGTCTGGGTCGATAAAGACAAAAAGGTAACCTCTTTGAACGCGAAAGAAGGACTTTCAGAGAAACAGATCCTGAATTATGTGAAACAGAACCATGATGCGAAGACGATCGTCGACAGCCGCCTCGGCATGGAAGATGGCATTCCATTATGGGAAGTGGTCTATTATGACACGAAGGACCGTTACACCTACTTTTATGGATATTTTGAAAGTGGTGAGCGTTACGAGATCTATCGTCTAAAAGAATCAGATCAATAGAAATCAGATTAATACAAAGTGGAGGGATTTAGTAGTATGAAGCTTGCAAAACGTGTGGAGGCATTAACTCCTTCAACAACTCTGGCAATCACAGCAAAGGCAAACCAATTAAAGGCAGAAGGGCACGATGTAATCGCACTAGGTGCAGGTGAACCGGACTTTAATACACCGATACATATCATAGAAGCGGCTTATGAGTCTATGAAAGAAGGACATACAAAATATACGGCTTCCGGCGGCCTTTTATCACTGAAAAAAGCAATCGTGAACAAGCTAAATCAAGATCAAGGTTTAACGTATGAAACTTCTGAGATCATCGTTAGTACAGGAGCGAAACATTCGTTGTATTCTCTGTTCCAAGCGATCCTTGATGAAGGAGACGAAGTGATCATCCCGATTCCATATTGGGTGAGCTATCCTGAACAAGTGAAGCTGGCAGACGGTACGCCTGTTTACTTAGAAGGAAAAGAAGAGAATGGATTCAAGATTACAGCTGAGGATTTGAAAAATGTCATCACGAATCAAACGAAGGCACTGATCTTAAACTCACCGAGCAACCCGACTGGATCACTCTATTCAGCTGATGAACTGCGTGCGATCGGAGAAGTTTGTCTCGAGCATAATGTGTTGATCGTGTCTGATGAAATCTATGAAAAGCTCGTTTATGGCGGAGTGAAGCACACGTCGATCGCACAACTTTCACCTGAACTGAAGAAACAGACGATCATCATCAACGGTCTCTCTAAATCTCATGCGATGACTGGCTGGAGAATCGGTTTTGCAGCAGGTGACGCTAAGATCATCAAAGCGATGACGAACTTAGACAGCCATAGTACATCAAACCCGACAACCACATCTCAGCACGGTGCACTTGCGGCATATAACGGAACACAAGAGCCTGTTGAAGAGATGCGTCAAGCGTTTGAAGAGCGCATGAACAAAGTGTATGACCGTCTGATCACGATTCCTGGCATTACTTGTGTGAAACCGAACGGAGCGTTCTATCTATTCCCGAACGCGACAGAAGCGGTAAGAATGACTGGATTTAACTCTGTTGATGAGTGGGTAGAGGCACTTTTAGAAGAAGAAAAAGTAGCTTTAGTACCTGGTTCAGGATTTGGTGCGCCTGATAACGTGAGACTTTCTTATGCAACAAGCCTTGATACGATCATGGAAGCTTTGGATCGTATCGAACGTTTTATCAACTCAAAACGCAAGTAATGATTGATTTTTAGAAAGTTCTCCTTCATAATTTTTTTTGGTAGATATTGATAACGTACAGTGGAGGTACATGTAGTGAAAACAACGATTAATAAGCTTAGTGAACACGTAGGGAAGACCGTAAAGATCGGTGCTTGGCTCTCTAATAAGCGTTCTTCAGGTAAGATCGCTTTCTTGCAGCTTCGCGATGGATCTGGATTCGTGCAAGGTGTTGTCGTAAAGAGTGAAGTGGGAGATGAGATCTTTGCAAAAGCAAAAGGTCTTACGCAAGAGTCCAGCCTTTACGTAACAGGTACGGTTAAAGAGGACGAGCGTTCAGCTTTAGGTGTAGAACTTGAAGTAACAGATGTTGAAGTGCTTCATCAAGCGGTAGACTACCCAATCACACCGAAAGAACACGGAACGGAGTTCTTGATGGACCACCGTCACCTTTGGATCCGTTCTAAGCGTCAGCACGCGATTCTAAAGATCCGTAACGAGATCATTCATGCCGTGAACGAGTTCTTCTACAACAACGACTTTGCAAAAGTAGATCCTCCGATTCTTACAGGAAGTTCTGCAGAAGGAACGACTTCCTTGTTCCACACAAAGTATTTTGAAGAAGATGCGTATCTTTCTCAAAGTGGACAACTCTACATGGAAGCCGCAGCGATGGCACTTGGAAAAGTTTACTCGTTTGGTCCGACGTTCCGTGCAGAAAAATCGAAGACTCGTCGTCACTTGATCGAGTTCTGGATGATCGAGCCTGAGATGGCTTTCGTTGAACACGAAGAATCTCTTGAGATCCAAGAGCAGTTCATCTCACACATCGTTCAATCTGTGATCTCACGCTGTGAGAACGAGCTAAAGACACTTGGACGTGACATCTCTAAACTAGAGAACGTTAAAGCGCCTTTCCCTCGTGTTTCTTATGACGATGCAATCAAAATGCTAAAAGAAAAAGGATTTGACGATATCGACTGGGGAGATGACTTCGGTGCGCCGCACGAAACAGCAATCGCGGAAAGCTTCGATAAACCAGTCTTCATCACAAACTATCCGAAAGATATTAAAGCGTTCTACATGAAGCCAGATCCGAACCGCGAAGATGTTGTACTTTGTGCAGACTTAATTGCTCCAGAAGGTTACGGAGAGATCATCGGTGGAAGCCAGCGTATCGACGACCTTGCGCTTATGGAACAACGTTATGAAGAGCATGGATTAACAGACGATGCATACAAATGGTACTTAGAACTTAGAAAATACGGCAGCGTTCCTCATTCAGGATTCGGTCTTGGATTAGAGCGTACAGTAGCTTGGATTTCTGGAGCGGAGCACGTTCGTGAAACGATTCCATTCCCACGTCTATTGAACCGTCTATATCCTTAATAATTGATAAAATCTCCCTGTTATGCGGGGAGATTTTTTTTTATAATCCTTTGATTGAGGTGCTTGTTGCTGGGAGAAGGTACTATTAAGTCGTTTTGAGGAAGAATTAAGTCATTTTCGTACCCAATTAAGTCCAGAATAAAAAAATTAAGTCAAAATCGGAACCAATTAAGTCAAAAATAGAAAAAAAAGGCGGTTCTGCAAATTTCGACAAGCCCCTAGCATTCATTCATAACAGTCAAAACTACTTTTTTCTCAACATTCACCAGTACAGTGAAAATAAAAAAGCTAGTTTTATATGCTATAATGATGAAAGAGGTGTTTTAGTGATGAACGGTAATTTATTTGAACGATGGATGGCTGAAGGATCAGTCAGCATCCCCAATATGTTAATCAAAACGTACAAACAGATCGGTCTATCAGACAACGAATGCATGTTGTTTATACAGCTTCATGTTTTTATAGAATCCGGAAACTACTTTCCTACGCCAGTGGAACTTTCAAAACGAATGTCTGCTTCGAGTGACGAAGTTTCAGCTATGCTGCGGACGTTAATCGGCAGAGGTGTGCTGGGCATGGATCAGTTCGAGGATAAAGAGAAAGGCGTTTACTTTGAGGCTTACACGCTTCAGCCCCTTTGGAACAGACTTCTTCAAAGTTTAAAAGAAGAAGAGCAGGTCCAAAAAGAGGTACATAAGGAGCATCAGGAACAGAACGTGTTTGTTCGATTCGAAAAAGAGTTCGGTCGTCCTTTATCTCCGATGGAGCTTGAAACGCTTAAAATTTGGATGGATGAGGATCAGCAGTCTCCAGAGTTGATTCTTTCTGCGTTAAAAGAGTCCGTTTTATCAGGAAAGCTGAACTTCCGATATATTGATCGTATTTTATTCGAGTGGAAGAAAAACGGCATAAAAAGTCCAGAAGCCGCAAAAACGTATGGCGAGAAATTCAGAGTCAGACAGCTGCAAAGAACGGGGAAGCAGGAGCAACCAAGGAACGACTCAGGTATTAAGCGTCCGCAATACAACTGGCTGGAATCGTAATACAGAAAAAGGCCTTATACACTAAGGTCTTTCTTTTTTATAACAGGAGGTAACGTAAACGTGTTAAACAAAGCACAAATTCAATTTTGTTTAGAGCAGATCGAGGATATGTTTCCAGATGCACATTGCGAACTTCACCACTCGAACCCGTTCGAGCTGACGATTGCGGTGCTTCTGTCTGCGCAATGTACGGATGCGCTCGTTAATAAAGTTACACCGAAACTTTTTGAAAAATACAAAACGCCGCAAGATTATCTGAACGTTACGATAGAAGAACTGCAGGACGATATCCGATCGATCGGTTTGTATCGGAACAAGGCCAAGAACATCCAAAAGCTGAGTGAGCTTGTATTGAACGAATACGGAGGAGAGATCCCGAAAGATCGAGATGAACTGACGAAACTGCCTGGTGTAGGACGAAAAACGGCAAACGTTGTCGTATCTGTCGCGTACGATGTTCCTGCTATTGCAGTCGACACGCATGTTGAACGGGTATCGAAGAGGCTAGGGATTTGTAAATGGAAAGATTCTGTTTTGCAGGTGGAAGAAACATTGATGAAGAAGATTCCAAAATCGCTCTGGGGCGCAACTCATCACCGATTGATCTTCTTTGGAAGATATCACTGCAAAGCACAAAATCCAAACTGCCCAGAGTGTCCACTTCTCTCTATCTGTCGAGAAGGTAAGAAGCGGATGAACCAAAAAGAGAAGAAGTTGACTCAGAAAAGATAGCTAAGAAACCGTAACCCATGGAGTTGCGGTTTTTTTCGTCTCTGAATCTGGCAGGTAGATGGTGTAGATCGGCACCCTTGAGGGGTATTTTAATGTCATGATTTGTCGACTCGCTGATATATGGTGAAAACTCGCCGTATTATCGTCCAATCTCGACGTATTATGACTGATATTTCATGAATTATTGGTTTCATATCATGAATAAGCCTTATAAATACAGGTGTGGGTATACGGAAAGAACTACAGATCAACATGAAATTGTCTCAAATCTAGACAAAACAGCCCAAAACCTCAATGTTCACCAACAAAATCATTCGAAACCTGCACAAAAACCCCATATGTACAAGCAATCACTCTCTTTCTACATACCATATAGAAAGGAGTGATGTATTAGTGTCATATTCAATCACATATGACTATATTAAGTTAGGTAATGCGAGACCTGGTACGAAGCTAGACGGCCCATTCTTCGGAGTTGCTCATGATACAGGAAATCCAGGGACTTCAGCCCGAAGCAACCGAAACTATTTTAACACCCAGCAACCAAGTGCGAGCGCACATGTTTTTATAGATGATAAAGAGATTCTTGTGATCATTCCGCTCGATGAAAAAGCGTATCATGTCCAGTATGGAACTCGGTTGGACAACGTTCGTTTTGGACGAGAATCGAATGATGCAGCGATCGGTGTAGAGCTATGTTGGGGTGGAGGGATCAATTTTCAGGAAGCGTATAGAAGATATGTCTGGTTCTGGGGTTATCTTTGTAAAAGATACAACTGGAGACCACAAGAAAAGATAGCGAGCCACAAACAATTAGATCCAGGACGAAGAACAGATCCAGATAATGCGTTGAATCGTTATGGCATCACATTTAATCAGTTCCTAAAAGATGTTGAAAATTCTATATCCAATCAAGCCATTCCAACACCAGCACCAAAGCCAACACCTCAACCAACACCAGGGACTAACAACATTGTTTTAAAAAATGGAGACACTGGTGAAAGAGTGAGAGACCTACAGAACAAACTAAAACGAGCGGGATACACACTCGCAGCAGATGGCGCATACGGTCCGAATACAGAAAACGCTGTGAGAGCTTTCCAAAGAAAATATAATTTAGCAGCTGACGGAATCGCTGGACCCAATACGTTAAAAAAATTAGATGCTGTTATAAAGCAGTCTACAAAACCAGCACAACCACCAAAGCCTAAGCCAGGTAGTTCAAACGGAAGTGCAGTAGTTCCTTATCCAGGATATGTAATCAAAAGAGGTTCAACCGACTCTGCAAACGTAAGCAGAATTCAGCGTGCTTTAACTATTCCAGCAGATGGTAACTTTGGACCGCAAACAGAATCAGCGGTAAAAGCTTATCAAAAAAGAAAAGGATTAGCTGTAGATGGAATCGTTGGACAAGCCACTTGGAATACACTCTTTTAAAAAGGTACAATAACTTTAGATATGAGATTATCTTTTGATAAGCTCTTTTTTTTTGGATAAAAAGCGGAGGTGTTCTAAATGAATGAGAATATAGAGAACATTTTTATAGAGTGGAAAGAGAACTCAAAAGAAATTGCGTTACACTTTAAAAATCGTAACAGACAACAAGCAAAAGAACCAATGAAATATTTCTTACAACAGCTTTTGAAAACGATCTATCTGGGAAATGGTGTGCAGTCTGATGGTTTGATGAATTATAAAAACGATCTAAAGGAATTCAAGCACTTACCTGTGAACGCGATCGAGAGGCTTTCGTTCATCGAAGATCAGCCAGATCACTATCAATCCTACATACAGCTCAGTGAGTTATTTTCTGAGTGGGAAAAGAAAAGTGTCATATTAAAAAAGCGCAGTACATAAGGACAAGACACTTGGACATATGATGATGACATGAGATGTTTTTTAGGAGGGGTATCATGCAGATTCATGTGGTGAAACGGGGAGATTCTCTGTGGAGACTTTCGCAGTACTATAAATTGCCGTGGCAGGAGCTCGCAACAGTTAATCGATTATCAGAAAAAGATGTGCTAACAGTGGGACAGACACTTTTCATCCCAACACCTTTTACGTATACCGTTCAGCCTGGTGATTCACTTGAGGAGATCGGAAACAGGATCGGTGTATCTGTCGCACAGCTTCAGCAGGCGAATCCCGGTGTGACGGACAGCAACCTCCGGCCAGGAACGCAACTGAACGTACCACAGCGTTCAAAGAAAACAATCGTAACGAACGCGTTTGCAGAACCTAATCCGAAAGCTCAAGCCAATTTTGATGCGGCTGCAAGAGCGCTCACGTATATCACGCTTTTTAGCTATGAAGTGAACGAGAAAGGTGTATTCAAACCACTGAATGATTCTGAGTTCTTAAAAGATGCAAAAAATAAAAACGTGCGCCCGATCATGGCGATCACGAACATAAAAGACGGAGAGTTCAGTGAAGAAGTGGGAACAGCCATTCTAACGAAGAAAGAAATCACAGATAAAGTGATAAACGAGTCTTTACGTATCATGAAGCAAAAAGGATATGAAGGGATCTCGGTGGATTTTGAATACTTAGGCAAACAAAACAAAGAAGCTTACAATCAGTTTTTAAGAACGCTGACAGAGAAGATGCACAAGGAAAATTTCATCGTCATGACCGCAGTAGCACCAAAGATCTCAGGCACACAAGAAGGCGAATGGTACGAATCGCATGACTATAAAGCACACGGTGAGATCGTCGATTATGTGATTCTGATGACATACGAGTGGGGATATAGCGGGGGGCCGCCTATGGCTGTCAGTCCACTTCCTTCTGTAAAAAAAGTGCTCGACTATGCAGTGAGTGTGATTGATCCAAAGAAAATCCTCATGGGCATCAATCTATATGGCTATGATTGGACGTTACCTTATAAGCCTGGTGGTGAGTTTGCGAAAGCATTGAATCCGGTTCAAGCGACCCAGCTAGCAGGAAAGCGGCAGGCTGCTATCAAATACTCAAGAAAAGACGAAGCTCCATATTACCGCTATTGGGATAAGCAAAAGAAAGAGCATGTTGTATGGTTTGAAGATCTTCGAAGTATGAAAGCGAAATTTGATGTGGTCGATCAGTACGGTTTTGCGGGTGTGAGCTTTTGGAACCTTTCGTTTGGTTATCCTGTATTTTGGAATTATCTGCTTGATCGGTATAACATAAAATAGAACCTGTATTGAATTACATTTAAATGCCATTGTGAACAAAAAAGATCCGTCAGCTAAAAGGAGCTGACGGATCTTTTTATCTTTATTGACTGAGAGGAGGGATGAGGCCTCCGCCGTTTTGTTGTCTGTCTCCATTTTGTCCAGGAGGTGTAGGGGTAGTACCAGGCTCACCTTCTGTTGGTGGCTCTGTCCCAGGCTCTTGACCTGGAGGAGTACCAGGTTGTTCGCCTTCACCGCCTCCTTGATCTGGAGGAGTACCAGGTTCACCTTCAGCAGGTGGCTCTGTTCCCGGCTCTTCTCCAGGAGGAGTACCTGGCTGTTCGCCTTCACCCTCACCAGGTGGTGGCTCTACACCTTCAGGGCCTTCGATTGTAATCGATGTACCTGCTGGTTCACTCTCTGTGTTGTTCTCACTATCGATTGCTATGACTTGGAACGAATATTTACCAGGAGCAGGTGCTGGAACAACGAATTTCGTATCGTTGATCGTTGCACGTTCCTGCATCGGACCATCGTTATAGCTTGCAAGAACTCTAAAGGATACGCCTTTTTTCTTGCCATATTTCCATTTTACTTCAATCTCGTTCTTATCTTCTTTGTACTTCGCTTCAAGTCCTTCGATAGAAGAAGGTTTTTCATAACTATCACTGATACCAGGAAGGTCAGTTCCTTTAACGAAGAGCTCGATGATCTTCTCAGAATCAGGTGTGAACTCACTAGCGCGTTTACCTGTTCCTTTTTCCATCGCTACTTCCGTTACAGATTTCGGCTTCTTGAAGTCGGTGTTCTTATGATCTAATTCGCTCATAATATCACGGAAGATCTGCTTCGAATAATCGGCTTCATTGTCGTTTAGATAGAGACCGTTACCTTCTTTGTCTTTGTTCTCAGCGTAACCGGTCCAAACAGCTGCTGTATAAGTTGGCGTATAGCCCGCCATCCAAGCATCTTTCGTCGCGCCTTCTGGAAGACCGTACTTATCGCGATCTTCTTTAGAATAGTTTGTTGTACCTGTCTTACCAGCTAAGTTAAGTCCACTAACGTTCGCTTCACGACCAGTACCTCTGTCCATCACATCTTTTAGCATATCTGTGATCATATAAGCGGTATAATCTTTCATTGCTGCTTTTGGTTCTGAATCAACTTCAACTACACGTCCATCAGGGAATTCAACTTTACGTACCGTAGTTGGTTTCGAGTAGATCCCTCCGTTACCAAACGATGTATAAGCACCAGCTAATGTAAGAGGGGAGATCCCACCGTTGAATCCACCGATTGCGTAGGATGGATAAGTTGTATCTGGATCTAAATTAAAACCTAACTTGTTAGCAAAATCTGTTGCTTCTTCAGCCCCAACCTCTTGGAATGCTTGAACAGCAGTCGTGTTCTTCGATTCAACGAGTGCTTGACGCATTGAGATGTCTCCAACGTTTCGGTCGTTAAAGTTG
This sequence comes from Bacillus sp. E(2018), assembly GCF_005503015.1. Lineage (NCBI taxonomy): Bacteria > Bacillati > Bacillota > Bacilli > Caryophanales > Bacillaceae > Bacillus > Bacillus sp. E(2018). The sequence continues at coordinate 729,005 of NZ_SCOL01000001.1, forward strand.
TTAATCGTAATGTCTTTTAGTTCTACTGGTTCATCTTTCAAGATATAACCTGTGTTCCATTGTTTGTTTTCAATCGCAGGACCATAATCAAGGATAGGTTTAATAGTAGAACCAGGCTGGCGCGTAATTTTTGAAGAAAAATAGTTACTTAATTGACCGCCACGTCCACTTCCAACAGCACGAATCGATCCTGTCTTCGTATCAACTAAAGCAACACCTGACTGAAGGTATTCATGTTCTTCATTTAATTTGGCTTTTAATACATCTTCAGTAGTTTGTTGTGCTTTCGTATCTAAATTTGTATAAATTTTCAGGCCAGATGAATAGATATCTGCTTCTTCAAGACCTTCAATTTCCTTGAGATCATCAATCACCTGTTTAATGTACGCATCATAAGGACGAGTTTCAGTCTTTACTTCGCCTTCTTTGATCATGTCTTTAACAGAAATGCTTTTTGCTTTTTCTGCTTCTTCTTTTGAGATGAACTTATGCTGAGCCATCAAGTTCAACACGACGTTACGTCGCTGTTCTGCTTCTTTTGGGTTTCTAGTAGGATCATAATAACTTGGTGCTTTTGGCAGACCAGCTAAAAGAGCTGCTTCTTGCACTTCAAGTTGATCGACATCCTTGTTGAAATATACTTTTGCGGCGGTTGCAATTCCATAAGCATTGTTTCCAAAGTAGATTTTATTTAAATACATCTCAAGAATTTGATCTTTTGAATACTTCTGTTCCAATTGAACAGAAAGATAAGCTTCACGAATCTTACGAGTAAGAGATTTTTCATTTGTTAATACGGTGTTTTTAATAACCTGCTGAGAAATCGTACTCGCACCTTCTGCTCCGAATCCTTCTCTAACGTTAGCGAAGGCTGCACCAGCGATACGACGTACATCTATACCGCTATGCTTTCGGAATCGAACATCTTCAGTTGCGATAAAGGCATTTTGTACAGGTTCAGGAATTTCATTAATCTTCACACGAATTCGTTTTTCTTCACCTGCAACAAGAGAAACTTCCTTGTCGTTCATATCCATAATCTTAGAGGATACAGGTGTTTCTAGTTTCTTAGGATCTAATTTAGGAGAGGTCGCGGCAATAACGCCGATTGTTAACAGTCCTAAAACGCCTAATATAAGAGCAAGGATCAACAGGGTTTTTTTCCAGTTACGTCCTCGTCTCGGTTTTTTTGTTTTTGTTTTATTTGCCGGTTTGGAACCATCACTCGATTGTCTGCGCTCCATACGGCTTCGGTAATCTTTTGACATTGTTTTACCAACCTTTCAACTTCATAAAAAAATGAACACGTTCAATTATTCGACGGCATTTGACAATTTATGAACGACTAAAAATAGACAGAATCTACCACTTGCAAGTAATGGAGCCGAGGTTGATACCCGATATTTATAGAATGTCCTTTTTCCTCGATTTCACCCTTAGGTATAGATTTTCTGCCTTTCTTTTGTTCGTTCCAAAACGTGATCAAGTGAGAACTGTCGAATAAATAGCTCTCATCTGTTTCAGAGAAACGAAGGATGACGAACGAGATTCCACCATGATCTAAGATGTGCTGCATGTGAAGTAACTGATGTTCATGAAAGTTCTTCAGCGGAAAGCTCGTCTTATTCTTTGTTTCTTTTGCCTCAAAGTCAATGTATCTTCCTTTATACACCCCATTGTAATCAGTCGTGGAAGCGAGTTTGAAGTAAGCTTCACGAATGACAGCGGCAGATCGTTTTGGATATTCTACATTTACGATTTGAACCGGAGTAGGTTTCTTATGGATGATCGCTTGATTGGTCAAAAGATAATATTCATTGCTCTGATTGATATCATCTTCTAACGACATTCCTCTGTTGCTGTACGAGATCTCTTTTTTGATAGAAGATGAAGATTGTTTTTTTACGATAGAAGTCACTTTCTTACCGTTTGGATAATGAAAGGTACCCATGATTCATCTCCTTTACAACGAAAGATGGCTATGCGCATGAAAAAACGATACACATAGCCGTTGGATGTTTACTTTTTTAGTAGTCGAGAAAGCTCTTCTTCTACAAAGCCCATTATAACTTCTTTGGAATCTTCCGTTTCAATAACGGTTACTGGAGTTGCAGAAGCACCGAGGTCGATCACTTCTTTCATATAGGCATCGTTTTTACGAATATCTCGTTCTTCAAAAGGAATCTCATTTGCTTTTAGCCACTCTTTCTCTGCAAAGCATGGAGGGCATGTTTCTTGTGTGTAAATGATCACTGTCTTCGCCAAAGGTCTATGCCTCCTTTTTCCAAATACATCTTTCATAACCATTAGTTTACTCTTTTTTCTTATATGACACAAATATTTTATAACACGAAAGCGAACGATAGAAAATAGGACAAAATGCATGGAGGAATAGCGTGGTACAGCATAATGATGATATCATTCAACACATTTTGAAACGTACGAATTCACAAAATCGTGACAATATTTCACGTACCGTAAGCTATGCCACATATTTTAAACACAACCCTGAGATCAGGTGGGCGATGCTCGCAAGTCTTGTTTCGAGAAATGCTGGCTACAGTATGTGTGATCTAAAAGGGGACTGGTTGCCTAGATTGTTGTCAAAAGATACTAGAAAGCATCTATTTCTAACATATGAACGCGCAAACTGGCTAATCTTTCAGGATGCGTATCCACAGCTATTGATCTATGAGTACTCAAAGAAACAGGGTCAGCCATATTTTCATCTGCTCAAATACTTTGGTGTTTCTACATTTATGGTTCATGAGTGGGAAAAATTCTGGAAAGAGAAAAATTTGAAGCGAATTTGTACCTCTCTAATCATAAATGAACAACACGTGATCGAAAAGCCGGTAATAGAGGATGGGTTTTATAAAAAGAGGATATTTTCTAAAGTGCCGTTTCTCTTACAAGATTATATGCATTTTAGTACGGTTCTTTTTCCTGTTGAGAGTGGAGAAGTGATCGGAATATCCGTTCATGGATTTAAAAAGACGAAAAATAGGATCGAAACCGGAAAAAAACTGTATACCATTTTGTTTGAGTCAGAGTGGAGTGAAGAGATTCTTTCCTTTGCAGATAAAGTCACACATACAGGATCAAGACATGATTTTGAAACCTATATCTATCCCGGAAAAAAGAGAGAGACTCCTTTTTTACGAATCGCGTTTCCGATCATCGAGCACCATAGGTCTAACATAAAAGACTGGTATCAAAAAAAAGTAAACACTGAAAAGTTTTATGAACCGGTTAAACCTTTGCACCGGATTGTGTTAACAGATTGGTATAAACAAAAGCAAAGGCAGCTTAAAATAGGTATCCTCTTAAAAGAGTGGATGCTGCATGCATAAAAGAAGACGGCTTTTTTGAGCCGTCTTTACTGTGTTAGGTGCTAGGAATATCTGGGCCGTTCAGCTTTTTGTCACCATAGCCTGTGCTGTTCTTTTGTTCACTTTTTTGAGTACCCGTTTCTTCTTGGGATGTATACTGATCCTGTTGTTTTTGCTGTTTGCTGTCTTGGTTCATGTTGGCACCTCCTTTTGTTTAACCTGAACTGCTCTTAGTTTTGGAGTTGTTGCGACTGAATATACAAACAATCAACAAATTGAGTGTCGAAATTGTAGTGATTGCGTTGTATTCCACTTTCTTTGCCGAATGAAAACTAGTTTTGTCAGGTGTGAAGGGGATGGGAAGATGATGCTAGAAAATAGTACTCACAAGAAAACGGGGAGGGATTCATGATGGAAATGGTGTTGATGAAAACCAAAACGGTCTCTGAGGAACTTGGGGTGAATCCAACAACAGTTCAGCGTTGGGTCAGACATTTTAACATACAATGTGACAAGAATGAGCATGGTCATTATTTGTTCAAACAAGATGATATCGATCAGCTAAGAGAGATTAAAGCTCAGCTCGATAACGGACTTTTGATGAGTGACATACAAGTTCAGTCGATGCATTCAACAGAGCAATCAATGGAACTGCCAACCCAGTTTGAAGATAAATTCAATCGTTTGAATAAAGCGATAGAGGCACTGGAAAAGAAAGTGGAAGAAAAAGCAGATGGAGTCGTTTCCTATCAGATGCTTCAGCATGCAACAGAGCTTGAAGAACTGATCAAAAAGATGGAGAACATGGAAGCACGCCTGCAAGATCTAGAAGTGGCACTTCTCAAGCAGGATTATCCAGAAGAGCGTTTATACGTAAAAGAAAAATCAAAGAAGAACTGGTTCGTCAGTTTGTTTACTCTGTAGAGATTTTTAAAATAAGTATTTTTCATAACTAAGCGGCTACTCCCATTTAGGTTTTGTTGTTTACTTCACTGGCTAGTTGATTGAAGTGGAAGATGCGAGACTCCTGCGGGACGAGCGGTCAGGTGAGACACTTAATGGCGCAAAGCGGCAAGTGGCTCACCGGTCGCCCCGCGGAAAGCGAAGTATCTGGAGCGGAAATCAGCCACTTTCAAACACTCCAGAGAATATAAGAATACATCTAAATAAAATCAAAAAGTGTAAGTCTCTTCATTCTTTGGTAGGATATAAAGAATGGGGGGACTTTTTTAATGGACCATTTATATACATTAACGACAAAACTAATCGCTGATATAGATGAAGCATTTCATATTTACAAGACAGAAACGAAAACGAGAGAAACGGAAGCGGACTTTTTTACAGAGGTGAAACCATTTGCCGATCGCATCCATTTTCGAGTGAAGGACTGGGAGCCACTCGCGAGAGACTGGGTGATCGCTAACAAACCCAAGTATCTGTACCCGATTCAGATCAAAACGGCAGCTGAGAACATCGGCTATCTTGGCGTTTATGTCTTTCAAAAGAAAATGAAAGACAAGCGGATCACAGAAATGGTGAAATCTGTTCTCTACGTATTGAACCAGCTGAAAAATCAAATGGCGGAAAATGAGAATAAATAATTTCACGTACCGTACTTAAATATTGTTTTTAAAAATAGGGAGAGAACAAGATGTATCATCCATCTGTTTATGATAATCTAAAGGTTGTGCTCGAAGGAGCAGTATATGACCTAGATTTTTCAGGAGAAATTGAGATCATTAATCGTAAAGACTTAATGGATCAGGCAATTATAGAAAGAAATTATTCGATTGACTTTGTAGTTTCAAAGATTGGAGAAGCGATGAGAGGGACCATTACCTTAACTTCAAATCTAGAAGACCTGGCAATGGAAAAGTTGAACGATAACCCCGAAGGAGCAGGCAGTAAGCTTTCCTGCGTGATTGAAACTCCGGTTTATGAAATTGAAACAGATTGTAAACAGCTTCAATCCATTCTGAAAAAATGGGGAAGCGGAGATTTAAAAGGTGAGATTCAGCAAAAACTTACTTATATATATGGCCAACCTAGACATGTATTTACCAACACGATCTCTATACAACTTCAAAAGCCGGTTTCTGAAGAGGAACCAGAACGAATTTCATCTGTACTTGAAGAGTTAATAGCGTCAATAAAAGAAATGAATGAATATTTTAAGGGGTATAAAAAATGACACAATTGATACAAAATTTTCCGGAATTTATCCAAAACGCTTGGGACAAAAGCGGCTTTTCAGCATTTACAGATATTCAAGAACGAGCAATACCTGAACAGTTAGAAAACAAAGATTTAATCATTGAATCTCCAACCGGGACGGGTAAGACGCTTGCCTATGCATTACCAGCACTATCAAAGTTAAACGCAGAGGTTAAAAATGCTCAAGTTCTCTTTTTAGCACCAACACGAGAACTTGCGATGCAAATTTACGAGGTATGTCAAAAGTTCACCGAAAACAGCGGACTCAGCGGAGCTTCCCTCATCGGTGGAGCAAACATGCAGCGTCAATTAGATAAATTGAAAAAGAAACCACAATTTATTGTAGGTACACCTGGACGTGTAAAAGAATTAATTCAAAACAAAAAACTAAAAGTGCATGAAGTTAAAACGATTGTGATCGATGAAGCCGACCACATTATTGAAGCTGGATTTAACGGAGATGTTGAACAAGTAATTGCAGCAACTTTAAAAGACCGCCAGCTTGTATTTGTATCCGCAACGATCAATAACAAGACAGAAGATTGGTCAAGAAAGTTAGCCGTATCACCAATTATCGTTAAAGTAGAAAAAGACTTAGTGAAGAGCGAAGTCACGCATACGTTTATGGTGTCTGATTACCGTGATAAAGTCGAAAACTTACGTAAGCTGATTCGACATACACCTGGCATTAAAGCGATGGTCTTCATCAATAGTTCGATGAAGATGGATGAGTTCGCAACAAAACTTGAATATAAGAAGATCAAGCTTGGTGTATTAGCGGGTAACTCCACTAAACAAGATCGTCAAAAAGTAATCAACGACTTTAAGAACGGAAAGATTCCTGTTCTTTTAACAACCGATGTTGCGACTCGTGGATTAGATATTCCTGACGTTACACATGTGGTCCATTTTGAGATGCCAGAAGATGTAAAGCAGTACGTTCACCGATCTGGAAGAACAGGGCGTATGGGCAAAGAAGGTACAGTCGTTTCGTTAGTAACAAAAGCAGAACTAACTTCTGTGAAAAAATGGACAGCGAAGATGAACGTACCTCTTCAAAAGCAGCTGCTTGAAAAAGGACAAGTCATCGTAGAAGAAGGTACTAGTAAAGGACCATCAACTAAACGCACTGCTCCCAATAACGATAAAAACATGCAGAGAAAATCTGAAGTATCTAAAAAAAGAAGATAGTTTCCATTAAAGGATTTTTGATGAATCAATAGAATTGTTTTTCTAAAGGGGAGATATACTTTTGGAAATTACGGAATTTCTATATCAGATTAAACCAGTTAGAGAAGATTTAATGGAGAACCAAACACAAGAGGAACAAGAAAAACTTCAATCCCATTTTCTTTACCTTCAAGATTTGTTAGAGAAGGGAAAATTGGTGTTGGCTGGACCGTGTCTGGATGCTTCTTTTGGTGTTGTGATTCTTCAAAATACCAATAAAGAAGAAGCACAAAAATTCATGGAAAATGATCCAGCAGTCAAGGGGAAGATCATGACAGCAAACCTGTATCCTTTTCGTGTTTCACTAATGAAGAAATAATACACATCATAGCACTGTAACCATCGGTTGGTTACAGTGTTTGTTTATTTTAGAGGGTTTTTGTTATGAATTAGAGAATACATCTAACGGTAAAAAAGAGTTTCTGGAGGCGTTTGAGATGTTGGGTTTGTTGAATGTTGGAAGTCTCGTTTTAGGATTAATTGCGTGGATTTTGCCCGTTGTAAATTTAGTGCGTAAGAAAAGCAATAGTTGGATGACATTATCCATGATTAGTATTTGTGCATGCGCGATATCACTATGTTTCCAAATTTTTTATACATACCATAAGGTGACGATAGAGGATTGGAGCGCACTTATGGATACGATGTATACAACTGCGTTTTCTTCAGCTGTGCTTTTACTTATTACGCCCGTTTTGAATGTAATGACATTGGTTATTAATCGTGGCAAAACAGCAAATTGAACGATCTTAAAAAGGAAATCAATTATGATTTCCTTTTCCTTTTTCTTTTTGTCTTTTCTTTTCATAATACTCATACCTTAACTTGCGGCTGCGTATTTGTTCTACTTGCCAATCCACAACTTTAATAAGAGCTACTATGACAAGAATAGGTATTCCAATATATAAAAATAAGACTAAGAATATATCAAAGTATGTTATTTCCATAATTTAAACATAACCTCCAGTGATCCTTTTATAGATAAAACTTAATATTGTAAGATTAATGGAATTCAATGATGCTTAACCTTTACAGAATATTTATAAAAACAAAGCAAACCGACTAGTTACTACTGGTCGGTTTTTTGGGCGTTGTTATATCTTAGTTGTTATTTCTCTACCACCAAACATTCCGATAAGGCTGAACGTACGGAGTTTCAGGATGCTGTTGAACATAATGCATCTGCTGATAGGTTTGTTCATGGTTTGCATGGTAGGTATATTCAGCGTTTCGCTGACAGTTCGTGTACGGCCCTATATAAGTTGAAGGTTGAACAGGAGCTACGGTTTCTCTCCATTGATCCTCATTAAGACAATACGTATGCGCCATAACATTGGCAGGGGTGAATCTCAGTAAATCTGAACCAAGAATAACTTGTGGAGTCGGTGCATTAAATATGGCTAAAATATGCGTGTTATCTTCTAACGCAATTTCATAGTGCCACCATCCTTGAGGAACATTTGCTACTTGGCCTGGTGTGATCTTGAAGTTCAATAACTGTTTAGTGAATGGATTCAGGATGGATACGAGAACAGACCCTGAGATACAGTAGACAAGTTCAGCTGCATTTTGATGATAATGAGGCTCAACAACATTATTCGTACTCATAAATATATCTAATAATGAAACGTTCTCTAATGTGTTCAACTGGTTAATACCTAATACATTGATATAATTTTGGCTGTCTTTTTTGAACAGAGGACTCGTATTGACATTAAACGTATATTGAGCAGAGGGAGATGTGTAATCCATATATGAAACCATAAGGTGCTTCACCTCTTCTTAGGCGTTTGCCAACTTTGTAAGTATGGTATGCAAACACAAATAATTGGGTGTTTACCGAAAAGCTTCCTTGTATTACTAACGATTGTAGGACTAATTATTTGTAACTACGAATGTGCCTATTGTAAACACAATGCCAGTAGAGATCAGTGAAAGGATTAGACCAATACCAGCCAGAATCTTTTTCTCTCTTCTCTTAAATAAGGTGTAACCACACAGCACTAATGACAGAGGAGAACCGATACCCACAGTATAGATCAGAAAGCTACCTCTAGTACTATACATGGTAAGAATTAATAATAGTGAAAACAATAAAGAAGCATAACTCAACCAAGAAAAACGTTTATTCTTCTCACTTTTATCCCGATACCACGCAAAAATACCTATTAATAAACCTAAAAGCATAAGTAGGATAAAGATTAAATCCAAAAAAATCCCCTCGATTCAAAAAATTATCACGCTTTTTTCAGTTAGCATTATAGCATATATTGGAAAAAATAATTGTAAAATTTTAGTATTTAAATAATAATAGTTAAAGAAGGGTCATTTGTCATAAAAACGAGTAAAAATTAGACAAATAATATTTTTAGAAGGAGGAAAAATGATTCTTATAAGAAAAGTGATAGCTGCTATTGCTACTAGCTTCATTATGACCTTGGTAAATATTGCGATTCTCGGTTTAGAGTTTAGTATTTTTATAGGATTTTATTTAGTTCCATTCGTCATCTTATATGGATCCTTTTCGTCCATGTTGTCTGATTACATGATTAAGCGGGTACATCCATCTTTTAAGCTATTATTATCGTGTGTTATTCATATTCTCTTTGGTTTAATTTTCTTAATTTATATTTTGATACGTGAACAAGGGTATTATGATCTGGAAAACATAATATGGAATATAATCTTCATGCAATCTATACTTTGTTCTTTATTTTTTTGGATGATCGACGAAGTGTTAAAGAGAAAGGCCATAGTGATCTGGTTTAAAGAGAAGTTGACTAGAATTGGTGAGTTGAGGTTATAAATGAAGGGGTTCAAATCGTGCACTGTTACTTCAAATAAGGGTACACTCCTAAAGGACCATGTGAAAAAGGGGATAGTCACAATGACAAAGACAAAAAAGCTAATTGGAGGCATATTATCGGCAGCTGTTGCGTTAAGTGCCTGCAGTTCTAGAGAAGATATAACTGTTCAAGATGAATCAACTTACACTGAAGATGAAACCTTCTCAACTTCTTATTCGGAAGAGCCAACCTACGATGTAGCTGTTGAAGAGGAGATTGACTTAGATCATTTGCAATCTCAATATCCAGATATGGATTTAGAAGCAATAGAGAATTATATAGAAGAAAACGGACTGGAATTTCAAGAGGATGAGCTTATCATATTCTTAGATGATGTCTATGAAAACGGGGAATCTACTCTGGATTCCAACTATTATGCCAATGAAAGCTCGTTTCCGTGGTGGATATTCTTATTAGCAAATACAAGCAAAACGAAACCTACAGGAAAAGTTAATTTTACAAAACCAGCTACAACTGCTCCTTCAACCGTTAAACCAGCAACAAAGCCTAGTACGAACGTGACAACATCTCCTTCCTCAACTGGTTCAGGCTTTGGATCAGGAAGTAAGTCGTCTGGATCTTAAACCATCATATTCACTTTGTAATCTCATACTAATACAAGTCTATTAAACCCATCATTGATGGGTTTTTTATAGTTTTACTTCGTTCAGTGATTGACGTTAATTTTATTAAATGATAGAATTCGGTATGTAAATCGTAATGATTACGCTTAAAGTGAAAGTGAGGAGGGCAGCATTTTAACAAAAACCGGATGAGACAAGCATAAAGAACACCTTGTATAAGGGTGTCATAGATCAGTTGATCACTTCGCTTTTTAATGTTCATGATTACTTGATACATAGGTATTAATTTTTCATCTTTTAAAATAACTTCAAGCATTAATTTTTTTTTGATTTTCAAACCGTAATGATTACGATTATAAACTAAAAGGCAAGGAAGGTAAATGAATGAGAAATTATAAGAATATTTTAGTAGGAATGTTAAGTTTGGTTCTAGTATTTATCGCTGGTTGTTCAACTACACAAAATAGCTCAGAAAGACAAAAAGATGAAAAGAAGAACGTTAATATGATTTTCAGTTTTAAAGCAGCAAACTTAGATCCACATACTGGCTTTATACCTATTCGTGCTGGCATAACTGAAACGTTATTAAAACTGGATGATAAATCGAATATTGAAGGATGGCTAGCTGAAAAATGGGAAACAGCAGATAACGAGAAGTGGGTATTTGAAATTCGAGATGATGTAAAATTTCAAGATGGTAAAAAACTTGATGCTGAATCTGTCAAACAATCATTAGAAAGAAGTATTGAAGCGAACGAATCGTTAGGTGATTCTCTCAAGATTAAATCTATGGAAGCAGATGGACAAGCACTTACGATACATACGACAGAGCCCTATCCTGCACTTCCATCCGAACTTGTAAATCCTTATACATCAATTGTAAACATGGAAGCAGCCAAGAAGGATGGAGAAGAAGTTTTTAGAAATAACCCAATCGGGACAGGTCCATTTAAAGTAAAAGAATTTAAATCCAATCAATTTGTTGAAGTTGAAAAAAACGAAGACTATTGGGCTGGAGAACCGAAACTGGACTCAGCCAAAATAAAGTTTAATGAAGACGCTAATGTAAGAGCACTTGCTCTACAGTCAAAAGAAGCTGATGTTGTATACAATCTCCCTGCCGAAAGTCTAGATACGATAGAAAAGGATAATAAATTGAGAGTTGAATCCATTCCTGGACTACGAGCGCATTTTGTTCTATATAACAGTCAAAGTAAAAATGTTAAAGATTTAAAGGTTAGACAAGCTCTAGATCTCTTAATCGATCGCAAGAGTGTTGTAAATGACATCATGCTAGGACACGGTCTTGAAGCTAACGGTCCATTTAACAGTACACTGCCGTTTGGACTAGATGAAGAAGTATCAGAATTGAACGTCGAAAAAGCGAAAAGTCTTTTAACTCAAGCGGGCTACAAAGAGAATGCAGAAGGTTTAATGGAGATAGACGGTAAACCGTTAACTCTTGAACTCGTTACGTATAAAGCTCGTCCAGAACTTCCTCTGATCGCACAGCTGTTACAGTCTGATGCAGGAAAAGCAGGAATCAAAATTGATATTAAAACTGTTGAGAACGCAGATACTCATCTGGTTGAGAACAAGGATTGGGATCTAGCGACTTATAGTAACAATACCTCTCCAAGAGGAGATGGAAGCTACTTTTTCAACACTGCTTTTACAGAATCAGGAGCTTTAAATGTTGGGAAGATCAACATTCCTGAACTTAACACTTTAATTGAGAAGTTAAATAGAACGACAGATTTAGACGAGCGTACAAAGCTAACACAAGATGCGTCTAAAGTAATCAACCAAGAAGTTGCCCATAGCTATGCCGTTTATCCAAATATCATTATCGGAATGAACAAACGCATTGTGAACTGGGAGCCTACAGCAGAGGAGTATTATATTCTAACACACAATATGGATGTGAAATAATGTGCTTACGATTATAAAGAATAGGGTTATTCAGCTGGTTGTTGTTTTATTCATTCTATCCCTATTTACGTTCACATTAATGAAGATGGCACCAGGTGATCCGGTTCTTACCATTCTAAATGCTGATGAAATGGTCGTAACAGAAGAAGATCAAGCCGAGCTTAGAAACAAGCTTGGCTTTGATCAGCCTCTGTACGTACAATATGGCAAATGGATGTTCAACCTCATGCAGCTTGATCTTGGAAAATCATACATGTCTGGGAAACCAGTTATTGAAGAATTGTTAACACGCATTCCCATTACTGCGGAACTTACTTTTTTCGCAATGACTATCATGCTATGCATTACCGTTCCACTTGGGGTGTGGTCTGCAAAATATGTAAACAAATGGCCCGACCAATTCAGTCGGATTTTAGCATTAATCGGAGCATCGATACCTAATTTTTGGCTCGGGCTTATCTTAATCTATCTCTTTGCGTATAAATTAGGTGTTCTACCTTCGTCAGGAATAGGGTCCTATTCTCAGATCATCTTACCTGCCTTTACATTAGGTTTTACGTTTGCAGTAGTTTACGCAAGGCTGCTTCGAGCAGGCCTTTTGCAAAGTTTGTCAGAGGACTATATTTATGCAGCAAGAGCAAGAGGTGTCAAAGAGTGGAGAATTCTATGGTTGCATGCATTTAGAGCTGCTGTTCTCCCTGTTCTGACCATTTTCGGCTTAAGTTTAGGTAGCTTCTTAGGTGGAGCAGTAGTAATTGAAATTTTATTTTCTTGGCCAGGATTAGGAAGCCTTGCCGTTGACGCTATATTTAACCGTGACTATCCGGTTATCCAAGGATACGTTTTATTAACAGGGGTATTTGTTGTATTAACAAATCTCTTAGTTGATTTATCTTATTATGTGATCGATCCAAGAATGAAACGAAAAGAGGAGGCATTATGAAGATGAATATTCAAATGCCTAGAATAAATCAATTCTCATTATTCTTCAAAAAACAAAACTTGATGATTCAATGTGGAATCCTATTTTTTATTATCATCCTATTGATTGCGTTGATTGGACCGTTTATCGTTCCGAATGACCCCTTCACAGCGAAAATGTCAGAACGACTTGCTCCACCGAGTAATGTTTACCCTTTAGGAACTGACCATATGGGAAGATGTATTTTTTCAAGACTCATAGTCGGTGCTCAGTCAACACTTGGAATAACGGCACTCGTTGTTACGACAGTTGCACTCATCGGGATACCGATCGGTCTCGTGATCGGGTACATCGGTGGTCGATTGGATACAGTGTTTATGCGTGTAGCAGATGGTATACTTGCTCTTCCCGAATTTATTTTAGCGATTGCGATTGCTGGATTCTTAGGACCGAGTTTGACGAATCTCATGATTTCGATTGTTTTTGTTAAGTGGATTGCTTATACAAGGGTCGTAAGAAGTATTGTAATCACTGAACGAAACAAAGATTATGTCAAAGCTGCAAAAGTTGGGGGAAGCTCCAACTGGAAGATAATAAGAAGACATATGTTTCCGCAAATTGTTTCTCCAGTCCTTGTTCTAGCTACCCTGGATATCGGAAAAGTCATTCTTACAATCTCTTCGTTATCTTACCTTGGATTAGGTGCGCAGCCTCCAGCTCCAGAATGGGGAGCGATGTTGAATGATGGAAGACCTTATTTTCAGAGTGCACCAGAATTAATGATCTACCCAGGTTTAGCCATATTTTTTGTGGTATTAGCATTTAACTTAATGGGTGAAGGATTGCGAGACAAATGGGATGTTAAAAGTCGATAGAGAGGAGGTTTGCAATGATGGAGAACAAAACGACAACTTTATGTGAGAATAATCTGCTCGTTGTGAAAAATCTTTCAGTAACTGTGTGCAGCAGCAGGGAAAAGTTAATCCGCAATCTTAATTTTTCTATTCCTCAAGGTGGAATTTTTGGCTTAGTCGGAGAGAGCGGCAGTGGAAAAAGTTTGACGGCAACCGTGATTTTGGGAATGCTTTCTAAGTCTCTGGAAGTTACAAGTGGATCTGTTACACTTGGTCAATCAGAGATCACGTCGTTAAGTGAAAGAGAGCTAAGAAATATTCGCGGTCGTGATATTGCTTACCTCTCACAAAACTATCAAAGCTTTTTCACTCCATTTATAAAAGTTGGAAAGCAATTTATTGAGATTATAAGATGTCACACTGACATGAGTAAAAAAGAAGCAAAGAAAGTAGCTATTCATTGGCTGAACAAAGTCCACTTACCTGCAGAACGTGTATTTAACAGCTTTCCTGATGAACTTAGTGGCGGACAATTGCAGAGAGCTTCTATCGCATCAGCCATTATGTTTCGACCGAAACTGATCATTGCAGATGAACCAACCACTGCTTTAGACGTGTTAACCGGAGAAAGAATCCTAGATCTACTGTCTGAGCTTAAAGAAGAGTTGAATTGCTCTATTCTTCTAATCTCACATGACTTGAAACATATTATTAACCGAACACAAATAGTAGGCGTTATGTACGGTGGACAAATTGTAGAAATCGGAAAAACGAATGCTGTAGTGGCAAATCCTATTCATCCTTATACGAATCTATTACTTCAGTCGAGGCTCAGATTGAATAAGCATATCCAACATGAGTTGCCGACTATGCTAGGTGAACCTGGATTAATAGCTGAAGAGGGGTGTCCTTTTTCTAAAAGGTGTCCGAGTGTTATGAAATCCTGCAGCAACATAGTGCCAATGAGTAGCATAGGAACAGACCATTCGGCTGCCTGTCATCTGGTGAATACAGAAAGGGAAGAACGATATGTTACACGTTAATTCAATCTCGAAGACGTATCACTCAAAACCAGCTTTAAGTGATATTACACTTGCCGTTCAACCTGGTGAAAGCATAGGAATTATTGGCGAGAGCGGGAGCGGTAAAAGTACGCTTGGCAAGATCATACTAGGGCTAGAAAAGCCTGATCACGGAGAAGTCTATTTTAGAGTTAGTAACCTTCACACGTTAAACGGACAAGGTTTGAAAAAACTCAGGCGTCACCTTCAAATCGTGTTTCAAGATCCTGCCGGGTCATTAAATCCCAAACTTCCTGTGTGGAAGTCTGTGGTTGAACCGTTAGAAAATTATCCAGACGTTATCCCTTCTTTTTTAAAAGAAGTAAGGCATGAACGTAAGAAGATGGCCCAAGTCTTGTTCCAAAAAGTGGGTCTTTCACCTGAACTTCTAGAGAGATATCCACACCAACTAAGTGGAGGACAAAAACAAAGAATTGCTGTAGCAAGGGGGATTAGCTTAGAACCAGATCTGCTGGTTTGCGATGAACCTACTTCAAGTCTGGATGTTTCTGTACAAGCGCAAGTCCTCAATCTGTTAAAGAAGTTACAGCGAGACTTGAACCTCTCTTTTCTATTCATCTCGCATGATATCGCTGCTGTCCAATTCATGTGCGAACGAATTGTAGTATTAAAAGAAGGACTCGCAGTTGACTCATTTTTAACGAAGGATCTTTTTTCACAGTCTCGTCATCCCTATACCAAACTATTGGTAGAGATGAGTTTGGAACAAGAGTATAAATAGAAGAGAGCCAACACTTTTACACGTGAAGTGCTGGTTTATTTTTTTGGAGGAGGATGAAAGTATTTGAATCATTCAAGATATCTTGGATTGGCACTACCGCTGATTCTTACAACCATAACGACTCCTCTACTTGGTGCAGTAGATACAGCGGTAGTGGGGCAGTTAGATGATTCCTCATACATAGCTGGTGTAGCAGTCGGTACGATTATTTTTAATACGATGTATTGGCTTTTTGGATTTTTGAGAGTGAGTACATCTGGATTTGCTGCACAAGCACATGGAACAAACAATGAGGAAGATATTTTACGATCACTCAGTAGACCTTTGCTCCTGGCACTGAGCATAAGCGCAATTTTAGTAGCACTCCAATATCCGATAAAAGAACAGTTTCTACCACTGTTGACATCTGATCCAGTCGTTCAGTCTCTAGCAACAGATTATTTTGCGATTCGTATATGGGGTGTACCTTTCGGACTGCTCAATTATGTAATCATAGGATGGATGATGGGACTTGCTATGATTAAGAAGACTTTGTTTCTTCAAATGTACATGAACCTAACGAACATTGTTCTAGATATACTATTTGTGAAAGTCTTTTCATGGGGTGTGGCAGGGGTTGCAGCGGCGACATTAATTTCGGAGGTTACCACTATTGTAATCGGTCTTTTTATCGTTTGGAAGGCAATTCCCGCTACCCAACGTAAGAAGATTTTCCAGATAAAATCAATCGATTTGTCTTCTTATAAAAAAATGATGAGGATGAACAGAGATCTATTCATTCGAACATTATGCTTATTAATTGTGTTTAATGTTTTTACGGCAAAAGGAGGCACTTTCGGTACAGAGATTCTTGCGGCAAACGCCATCTTGATTCAGATCCACTACATCATGGCTTATATGTATGATGGATTCGCCAATGCTTCGAGTATATTAACTGGAAGAGCAATAGGTTCTAACGATAAGGCACTCTATCGATCAACGATTAAACTTAGTTTTCAATGGGCAGTTATCTCCTCACTAAGCATCTCGAGTGTTTATTTTATATTTAAAGACCAGATACACCTATTGTTCACCTCTTTACCTGAAGTTTTGAATGTAGTAGGAACGTATGAAGCGTGGATTATCATCTTCCCGATCGTATCCAGCTTTGGTGTGGTCCTTCACGGTATTTTTGTAGGAGCAACAGAAGCATCTTCACTACGAAACTCTATGATTCTAGCTTTACTCGTTTTCTTAATTTCTCTTTATTTAGCAGCACCACGTTTAGATAACCATGGATTATGGTTAGCGTTTATTCTATTCAGTACCGCCCGATCTTTGTTCTTAATTCTACATGTGCCTAAATTATCACGAACACTAGGATTTCATGCAGTTCGTTATGAGGGAGAGGCTAAGGTATTCAATAACTAACAGATATTGATGTCCAAAAATTTAGTTATAAAAAACTGCACCTCCAATTGTAGTTGTGTCTGACAATTGGGGGCAGTTCAAATTGCAGTGTTTTTAACCTGTTAAAGTGATATCTTTTCTTAATATAAAGTTATAAATAAACATAATAGAAAAGCGATACTTGAAAATGGTGTCATCACACGCCTTTCTTTCTTACTCTGAGATAGTAGGTTTGTTATTGTATTTATACCGAGAAATATTGTAATAAACCAAACTAAAGTGTTTGTAGGAAAAAAGCTAAAACCATATAAGACATTCGTATGTTTTAGAAATACAAATCCCATAAATAATAAAATAATGGCATTAATTATGCTCAAAATACGTAATTTTTTCGGTAAAACCTTATAGAAACCTCCCATTGCAAATTCACCTAATGGATAACCAAGCGAAAGTAATACCTGGAAGACCGAGATAGACACAAACATAATGGCAACTATAATCGAAGAAAAATAGACAAACTCTGTGGCCATTCTTTCCCTCCTCACTTATTCCTTCTTAAACTTGTATTCAAACTTTCTTAAAATTATCAACATCGACCGCACTCAATAGCAGCATACTAAAAAGATCAAATGTTTTAGTAACCACTTCGGCACAGACTAGAGCAATTAATTTCCATTGTTTTCAATCAATAGTTGGAAAATAATACAACACACCCTTGTAATACGATGTACATCGTATTACAATACAATTAGAAAATATTGGAGGGTGAACATGGATAAAGAACTATTGAAGGGAAGTATTGAAATTTTGCTTCTTTCACTATTAATAGATCGAGATAGTTACGGCTACGAAATGACTAGGAATTTACGGATATTAAGTAATGAAGAATTCTCCATGAACGAGGGAACCCTTTATCCTGCTCTAAAAAGATTAGAAAAAAAAGAATGTGTGACTTCTTATTGGAAACACGGACCTGATGGTAATCGGCGTAAATATTATTCTTTAACATCAACTGGACGAAAAATCCTAATGGAAAAGCGAAAAGATTGGAAACAAATTAATGAGCTTATGGATAAAACATTGGAGGGCTTATTATGAAGAATTTAGATAAATTTATAGATGTAATCGTAGAAGGTCTACCGTTAGAAGAGAAAGAGGACATCCGGGAAGAGATGAAACAACACCTAAATGATCACATGAATGAGTTAATGATAAAAGGATACACAGAGCAAGAATCGTTAAAGATTGCTATAAAGACGTTTGGAAACGAGAAAAAAATGAATTGGGAAATGAAAAAAGCAGTCTATCCATTTTATAAGATTACACGTTTTCTATGGAACACCGTATTCGTTACCTTCGTCTTTTGTTTACTTTCATATTTTATCATGGAACATTACAACCCTGGAGCGGATAACACTGCACCTCTTTCCAGTGTATTAGGAGGTTTCTTTATCATTCTTTTTATAGCTGGGATGGCTGAATTGGTTTATGAGGCGATACAATTAAGCCAAGTGAAAATGAAATACATAATGAATCCTTGGATATTCTTTTTTACTCCCTCCATTTTTATCGGTGGCATAATGTTTTTAGCTTACTATCAGCAGCCAGAAAACTATCAAAATGGATTGTGGATTGATCTATTGGTAGTTCCAATTGGTGCCTTTTTCTACGTGATAGCCAGACAAATTTATAATCAATTTTTTAACCGATCTATCTAAACGGTAAATGGGAGAGGAGCAGTTGCAACATGAAGAAACAATGTCTACAAATGTTAACTGGATTCATGTTTACCCTTTTATTAACCGCATGTATAGCAGAGGATTACGATGCTGGACCACCAGAGATAAGACTTAGTGTTGAAGAAGATTTAGATTTATACCCCTTAAAAGAAGCAAATGTTAACTGGAAAACAGAAAACAAGAAATATAAGAATAAAGTAAAGAACTTCATATCGCTAGGCAACGAACAAAGAAAACTCACGCTTTTACCTAATGAATCTGCGCAAATAATTTTACTTGAGAACAAAGAGAATGGTGGGGAATTTACAAAAGAGACTATGAAAATATCTTTATGGAAGGGAAATGAGGAAATAGAGTTGACGACGAAATCATCAACTGATTACTCCTTTTCCTTCCCAAATGAACCTGGTCAATATGTGTTAGAAGTTAATTTTCACACTAGCAATGGTCATTCGCAATATGTAGGAAATATCACAATAAAATAACGCAAAGAAGGGGCAACCGCTAAGTTGCCCCTTCACGTCTATTAATGACAATCCCAGTTAAATAAAACGCGAGAAAAATCTTTGTTTATTAAATCTTCTTTCGTAATAAAAAAGTTACCTACACCAGCATCTCCCCACATGATGTCGTTTTCACCTTCGTCATCTGTATCGATTTGAAGCAAAGTAATGCGGTAATCATCAAATTGCGTTCCATAATCCCGTGGATCTGTTTGTGAAAAGTACGCGTATCCGCCAATTTTGTGTCCCATGTTCTCAACGTGTTCACAGAAAAGGTCATAAAGAGTTTCTTCTCCCCACATGTTTTTTCCACCAGTAGCCTGGTCCATATCAATAGATTCATAACTTTCTTCAAATTGAAAATCACTTACACCAAGGGCTTCTTTTGACAAGGAAAAAGATAAACGGTATTCTCCATTAAAAGGAAGCTGCTCCTCTTCTGTATCTGTGGGAACATAAGAACCAGATGTGTGAGACAACGCTGAGTTCTCATGATAAACCACACGGAAGTTACTTTGATTTGTAGGGTTATCAAAATCCATTCCCATCACATCATCATTTTTAGAAAGAAAGAATTGCAAAATCCCTGTCTGTGGGAAGTGTTCGAGGTGAGGGATTTCTTCAAAATTTAGTTGGCAGAGAAGAGCCATCGGAACACCAGATGAATCTTCAGGATAAGAAAATCCTTCAGGCAAGTAAGGTGATCCTCCAATTTTACTGTCCTTTACCTCGGTAGACTGACGCGTTGCTTGTATAGAAACAAAAGGAACAACTGTGTTCTCAATGTCTTTTCGATAGGGTTCTAATGCTTTTGGAAGTGATAAAGTCATGGTATATGTATCTCCTTTTCTTTATAGTGTAAGTTTCCTGTAATTGTATTACAATATCAAAATACACTGAAGTAACTTAATCTTAAGCTTTCATATGTATAATTGAGGTGTGAAAATGGGGATAACCCGAAAAAGTTTCTATTATTTTATATCTATTTATTTAACCCTTATTGCGTTCGACTTTTTCAAATATAAAAGTTTACAATTATTAGAAAATTTAATTATACCTTCTCTTTATGTGTTGGTCATTTTGATACTAGAATGGTCAAAGCCTAAAAATAAGAGCTAAAACATCAAGTAACATATTTAATTGCAGGTAATGTTACGAATTTCTTGAATGTATGAAGTAAGTTATTCATATTGGAGGGATTTCAATGACAGAGAAGCATTCTGTAATGACTGAAGCTCAACCTTTTTACTTTGAAGGAAACAAAGTGGGTATATTAATTTCTCATGGCTTTACTGGTTCTACCCAGAGTATGCGCCCTTTAGGAGAGGCATACGCTAAGGCAGGATATACAGTTTGTGGTCCTAGGCTTAAAGGGCATGGAACCCACTATGAGGATATGGAAAAGACTACATATCATGATTGGATTGCTTCCATTGAAGAAGGTTACCAATGGCTCAATGAACGTTGTGACACCATTTTTGTAACGGGTCTCTCTATGGGAGGAACACTTACATTATACGTTGCAGAAACATTTCCAAATATTAAAGCGATCATTCCGATCAATGCGGCAATCGACATCCAAGACATGGAAAACATGCAACATTCCAACCAACGATTTCTAGATGCCATCGGTTCGGACTTAAAGAATCCGAATGTACAAGAACTTGCCTATGACAAAACTCCGGTTCAATCTTTAAAAGAAATTGTATTGTTAATGAAAAAAGTAAAAGAAAGTCTTCATACTGTGACTTGTCCCGCACTCATTTTTGTATCAACAGAAGATCATGTTGTACCACCTGATAACTCTCAAATCATCTATGATGCCATTTCATCCCGAAACAAACAGATAATTTATTTGAAGAACAGTTATCATGTGGCTACACTCGACAATGACCAACAGCTTATTATTGATGAAACACTAAAGTTCATAGATAAAATGTGTAATAAAGTTAATGCGTAAGGCAATAGAAGAAACCCGAACGGTAAGCAACAATTCGGGTTTTCTGCGTGTTTAAAACTTAGTATTGTTATTCAAATAATGGCGAGCTGAATGGGAAGGAGAAAAACGTACTTTATAGGTATCTCCGAGTTCTCTTTGTATTTTTGCTAAAAGAGTTTGACCCAGATGATTATGCTCTGATTCCAAGTTCATACCATTTTTACGTATTATATCGTTAGCCCAATCTATCCATTCTCCGTATTGCATGGTCCAATTTTGCAATTCTTCTTTTAGTTCAAAGGAAATAGGTAGTTCATCAAGGTCTAGATTACAGCCGCACTGATTGCACCAAACAGGATCAGTATCAACATCAGCTTCTAATTTTAGTTCATAGATTTTCATATTTTCGCAACAACATTCCATATGCCACACTCCATCAAACGTTCTGTAGTTTTGTTTCCTAATCTATAATAATCATTAATAACCATAAAAGAAAGAAACAGAGAAACGAGAATGGATTGTATCAACTTGAATGAAAACAGTTAGTCAAAAAGGTAGGAGAGTGAAACGTATGGTGCATGTGAAATATCTTTTAGCCGATCAACTGTTAGCCAATGCCAACGATGCCAGCTGGTATAAGCCATTCAATGAATCAGTTGAAAACCTATCAGAAGAAGAAGCTTTTTGGAAGCCGAACCATGACTGTCACAGTATTGCTGAAATTGCTCAGCATCTTCTTTATTGGAATAAGACGTGGCAAACCCGATACAATGAATCGCATGTTCAAGCAGTACCTTCAATTGGGGATAATGACAAAAGTTTTGTGATTCCAGAACATCAAAGTTTCTCACAGATAAAACATCAACTCCTAGATGTTCTTTTGCAATGGCAAAATTTACTCTCAGAAGAGAAAGTAGAAAGTGAAGTAAATGGTTTTCCCGTCCCTGCAAAATGGTGGGAAATCATCGGGAATGCAGCTACACACAATGCGTACCACATCGGACAGATTATCATGATCCGAAAGCTGCAGAAAAGTTGGAAAGTGGATAAGGTAGAAGTTAAATAGTAAATGAAATCAAGGCTGCATCTCCATCAATAGAAGGGAGGTGCAGTTTTTTTATTCCTTAAAACTTAAGAAATCTTAAGGATTATTCCTCTTAATTCTTTAGGTTTGAATTATAGAATGACTATACATTCAAACAATCGGAGTGAATAATCGTGAAATTTTTATCCTTTTTAGCACAGTATATAAGTAATCCCCGATCAGTAGGAGCCATTCTTCCAAGTTCAAGTTATCTAGCTGATAAAATGGTAAAGAGTATCAATTTTGAACAGGCAAGATACATTCTAGAATACGGACCGGGTACGGGTGTTTTTACCGAAAAGCTGCTACAAAATCGTAAGCCTAAAACGACTATCATCTTATTTGAAAGCAATGAGGATTTCTACAAAATACTTGTACAGAAATACAAAGAGGTGGATAATCTCTACATATACAATGGGTCAGCTGAAAAGGTTGACTGGTACCTTGAAAAATGCGGTATTCCCTATGTAGATTACGTCATATCAGGACTTCCCTTTGCCAGCTTACCTAAGGCTGTTTCACATCGTATTCTGTTTAAAACTTCTAAAGTGTTAAGAAAGAATGGAAAGTTTGTTACGTTTCAATATTCAAACGTAATGAAAGCCTATATTGAACAGTTCTTTTCAAAAGTGGAAGTAAGTATTGAGGTACGAAATGTGCCACCTGCTATGGTATTATGTTGTTCATTAGAAGAAGAAAAGATGGAGGGGACTTATGCAATCTAGAGTCTTAATCGTTGATGATGATAGTGATATCCGGAATTTGATTTCCGTTTATTTAGAAAATGAAGGAATGTATACGGTTCAGTCCGAAAATGCAATAGATGCGTTAGAACAATTGGAGAAAAAGGATTTTGATCTTATCATATTAGATATTATGATGCCTGAGATGGATGGCATACAAGCGTGTATGAGAATAAGGCAGGAGAGAAATATGCCGATTATTATGCTCTCTGCCAAGGCTGAAGATTTGGACAAGATTCAAGGATTGGCTGCTGGTGCAGATGATTACTTATCCAAACCGTTTAATCCTTTGGAATTAATGGCACGTGTTAAATCCCAGCTCAGAAGATATCGAAAATACAATCAAGATACTGATTCAAGTAGGGAAATCATTGAAATTGGAGATCTTAAGATCAATACAGAAACCCGTCAAGTATGGGTGAGAGGGAATGATGTCAGACTCACACCGAAAGAGTTCTCTATTCTAGAACTGCTTGCCCGTAATAAAGGCATCGTGATGAGCATTGAGAAGATATATGAAGCGGTATGGCAAGAAGATTTCTATAAGTCAGACAGTACTGTCATGGTTCACATAACAAAGATAAGAGAAAAAATTGAAGAAGATCCGAAGAGACCCATCTATATCAAAACGGTTTGGGGAGTCGGCTATAAAATATGAGAATAAAGCGGATTAAAATATCATTACTTGTAAAACTTCTGGTAGCAGTTGCTGTTAGCTTTTTTGTGTCAACTGTGGTTATGATTATCATCTCTCAGATTATTTTGCATGTCTATAATCTTCAATATCTTACTATTGAAGATATTGGTGCAACTACCTATAATTTTATCGTTTTTCTGATTTTTACTTTTGTTATTTTTTCTTTTATTGTTACCTTCTTAGCATTGATACGAAACAAAATCATTTATATAAAGCGTATTACAGAAAGTATTAATGAAATCGCCAACGGAAAATTGGGCATGACGATTGAATTGCAGGGAAACGATGAATTAAGCAAGCTTGCCAAAGATGTTAATAGTATGTCTAAGGAATTATCAAGTAAGTTTGAATATGAAAGACAACTTGAAATCGCGAAAAATGAATTGATTACAAATATATCCCATGATTTACGCTCCCCTTTAACATCCATCATTGGGTATTTGGACTTGCTGAGAAAGGGGAACTATTCAGGCGAAGATCAACTAAAAGAATATCATGAAACGACTTACTCAAAATCAAAGCGACTTGAAGCTCTAATCAATGAGCTTTTTGAATATACTCGTTTAACAAGTCCAGATGTAAAATTAGACATTAATGATGTAGACATGACGGGTTTATTAGAACAATTGATCGGGGAATACGTTCCTATCTTTGAAAAGGAAGACCTAACTGTTATAAAGAAGATACCAGAAGATGAAGTTCTAGCTTCTATGGATATTGAAAAAATGGTACGTGTTTTTGACAATCTTTTTATGAATGCCATAAAGTACAGCACGAAACCTTCTATTGTCAAAGCTACTTTAGACATACAAACCAATTTTGCTGAATTTAGGCTGTCCAATCAAACAGAAAGACCAGAAGTTCGAAATATTAATCAATTATTTGAGCGTTTTTTAGTAGGAGACAAAGCCCGAAGCGAGCATGAAGGAACGGGACTTGGACTTGCTATTTCAAAAAGGATTGTAGAGCTACATGGAGGTCATATACGAGCGGAGTATAGGGAAGGCTGGCTCACGATTATTATCAAACTTCCAATTTGATCAAAGCTTATGAAGCATGCTTCATAAGCTTTTTTAGTTGGGAAAAGTTAAGAATCGTTAAGAATTTTCCTAAGCTTTTCTTAAGATTTGTTTTACATAATAAATGTAACAGTAAGAAAAGAGGTTGGATGTTAGATGAATATAAAAACACAACGAGGTACGTTATCCTATAAATTCGTTAATCCCTATAGGTATGGCTTTATCATGCATTTAGGAATACTGTTCGTTTCCATATATCTTCTTTCTCAATCACTAGCTACAGTTGAACCATCATATAAAACAATTTTTCTAATCATTGGGTGTAGTGTTATCTTCCTTCTAATAGCATCTTATAGTTTGAAGTGGGACACATTTTTCGGAAAAATGAAGACGGTCTCGGTTGTGTATAGCCTATTAATGGCAGCCGTTTTTCTCACATATGGTTTGAGTCGCTTAATTGTTACTCTTGATAACAAAGGGTTAGAGACGATCCTAAACGAGAACATGGAACTTGCCAAGCTTATCTACTTTTCTGTGTGTTATGCTCAACCCATTATCTTGCCAGTTCCAGAAATCGTAACTGTCGTAGCGGGAAGTGCTGCTCTCGGCCCGTTCACCGCTTTTATCTTAGGATTCATGGGCGCTGTGTTAGGGATTCATACGATGTATTATTTATCTCGAACTTTTGGAATGAAGCTGGTGAAACGATTAGTAAATGAAAAACAATTAGATCAATATCATCGTTTTGTTAAGAAGAATGAAACATGGATCTTGATTTTGTTGTTCATTGTTCCTGTGTTGCCAGATGAAATCATTTGTGTTGGAGCAGGAGTGAGTGGTGTTAAAACAAGACGCTTTATATGGATTGCTGTATTTGCAAAGCTAGTCACTACATTCTCGTTGGCATATTCTTTACGAGTGACGGATCTATTCTAACTTATGTGGCCATTGCCCGCTCCTCTGGAGTCAGCCAACATTCAATTATAGTAATAAAGCGCGCATACAACGAGCTTTATTACTATTTCGTAACAAATTAGATTTAATCTTTCAGACTTACATCCAATGGAAGAATATCTCCTTTGCTTCCATAGTGGTTTATTCGCAAATATTCCCCCCACACTCGTTTTCTTCCTACTTCTGTTTCGGCCCAATTGTTTCTATTTACTTCGGTTCCGTTGTAAACAGTATTGAATGTAAAAGGAATGTATTCCATTTGATTAGGTAAATACTTTTTTAGGGTTCTTATTTGTCTGCCTGTAGCATGACTTTTACAAACAACCATTAAAGTATGTATCTTCGTAAAGTCAAAAACTTCTAGAGCACAGATTACGTTTTCAAGTGAATTAGTAGATTTTTCTTCAATGATAATGTCTTGTATAGGAATTCCTGCACTTACTAAACAGGACACAATGACACGGGCTTCAGATACTTCACGATCTGTATTCCCGTCCCAATCGGGATGGGGAATACCTGTTAAGCTTCTTCCTCCAGTTACAATAATCGTGTCTACGTAGTTAAGATTATAAGCTTCAATGACTTTCTCCCAATGCCCACTATGAGTACCACTAAATACAAAAAGTGCATCACATTTTTGAGGACGTAACTCCTTTTCGAAGGTAATAGCGGTTAAAAACTCAACGTCACTTTCGGTGAATTCTGGAATAATGGGTTCTTTAGGAATGATAGGATTCATATTTGGGCTCCTTAATTAGGTTTTAATTCTATATTTAACAATATATTACATATGATTGTTTTCGCAAGTTTTTTTCTTGTTTATTCTTGTTATTGCCTTTTTGTGCATGATTTGTAGGTCTTAAAGGAAGAGAATGAAAAAAACGGCCGATTCAAAAAAACTGTATCGGCCGTTTTGTATACTCTTTATATAAAACTGAATCTTAAGTTTTTGGAAATGTAAAGCCTTCTCCAAACACATCTCTTACATCATGGACCACAACAAAAGCTTTTTCATCTACACGTTGGATCATTTTCTTTAACAAGAATAGCTCTTGTTTGTTGATTACAACGTAAAGTATGTCTTTTGCTTCATTTGAATAATGACCTCTTGCATTAATAATGGTAACACCACGATCCATCTCATCGCTTACTTTTTTAGCGATCTCGTCTGTGCTATCAGAAATAATGGTTACAGCTTTTCTTGTATCGAATCCATCAATTAAGTAATCCAAGATCTTCGTACTAATATAAATGGAGATTCCTGTGTACATCGTATTTTCAATCCCGATGACAAAGGCGGATCCAATTACGACAAGAATATCAAAAACAAACATAGTCGTACTAACACCCCAGCCAAAATGCTGATTCAGCATTCGAGCAATAATGGTTGAGCCGCCAGTGGTACCACCTGATCGTAAAACGAGCCCTAAACCAATACCAATGAATACACCTGCAAAAACAGTTCCAAGCATAATATCTACAGAATTCCCCATGCCTTCAGTTAAATGAATGAAAAGGGAGGTAAAGAAGATGGCAATCATCGTATACCATGTTACTCGTTTATTTAAAACTTTATATCCAATGGCTAAAAGGAAACCGTTCATGATAAAGTTTGTTAGTCCCGGTGACCATCCTAATACATAATAAAGAGTCATTGAAATTCCGGTAACGCCGCCTTCACCTAGTTCGTTAGGGATGGCGAACCAATTTACCCCCAGTGCGAAGAACAGGGATCCAATGATAATCAATGTAATTTCTTTTCCTGTGTGGTTCATCTTATCACTCCGTTCAAGCTAAATACCTAGGATAATATATCACAGACAATAGGTTTGAACAAGATTGTACTACAATTTTGTTCAAACTAATATAAACTATGTTAGAATAAGGGAAAAGAACGGTTAGGCAGGTAGTTGAACATGCGTAAAGAGACAGTTGAACAAAAAGTATATCATTTAATTAAAAACGCAATTTTAAATAGACAAATTGCACCGGGGAATCAGCTGTTTGAAAATGCTATTGCTCAGAAGGTGAATGCAAGCAGGACGCCAATCCGAAGTGCAATTATGAGACTAGAATCAGAAGGATTGGTGAATGTAATCCCCAATAAAGGAGCATTCATCGTTCAACCTACGATTGAAGAAATGGTTCAAGCCTTTGAGATGAGAAAGACGTTAGAGGAAATGGCCATTAAGACTGGTTTCTCAAATCTTGCAACAGAAGAAGTCAAAGAACTCAAGCAACTTCTTAATGAAATGAAGAGTGCATATAAGGAACGCAAAATCGTACCGTACCAAGAGAAAAATAATGAATTTCATCTCGTAATAGCTAAAGCTAGCGGAAATAGCTACTTGATTGAGTTTATGAAGAAAATTTTGAGCCAGATTACCACTTATATGGTTCTGTATGATGTTTTTAATGGAAACTCTAACAATGAAGAGCTAGACATTCTTGAACACGAACAAATGATACATTTTATTGAAAATGGAGAAAAGGAAAACTTACGCTCCTTAATTGATAAACATCTGGATGCTAGTTTAACAAAGCTTCAGCAAGATAAGTTAAATTATCAGTCTCTAACAACTTTGTTTTAATACAGGCGATCTGTCAAAGAATAAAGGAGATTTTGTATGGATCAAACAAAATTGCCAGGTAAAATTATCATTTTAAATGGTACACCTCGATCAGGTAAATCCAGCATCGCCTCTGTCATTCAAAACAATTTTGAAGGAGTATGGATGAATATTGGGGTAGACCGAATAATGGATATGACACCAGTAAAGTTTCAACCAAGTATTGGTTTACGACCAGGTGGTGAGCGGCCAGATTTAGAGCCCGTCATACAAAAGGTGTATCTTGCAATGTACAAATCAATTGTTGCTTTCAGTCGTGAAGGTTTAAATGTCATCGTTGATGTGGGTCACCATGAAGGGTATTCTGTAAAGCTTAACATTCTTCAACAAGCTGCTCATATTCTAAGTGGCGTGCCAGCTTGGCTTATTGGTGTGCAGTGTCCGATTGAAACCGTCATGAAACGGAGGATAGAGACTTGGAATATAGGCTACACTTCAGAAGGAAAGGTTCCAACACCTGTAGCACTTTGGCAGCAGCTTGTTCATGAGCCTGGTATATATGATTTAGAAGTAGATACCTCATTATTCACATCAGAAGAATGTGCTGCTCAAGTGTACGAAAGAGTTTATACAGGTCCTCCTCCTAGAGCGCTTCATGACATACAGAATCTCCCTTGAGGCTCTTTAACTTTACAAACTTGAAAATAGCTAATCATTTTTGATTTTTGAACACATGATTTATAATAGTCATCATAATAACTTGTAAAATCTGAGGGATGTACAATTGAAAATAAAAGATAACAAATCCAACTATTATGCAAAAATTTCATTAGGAGTAATGGGTGGTGGATTTTTGGCTACCTTTCCTTTTCAAGATTCAATAGCGGGACAAGTTCTTCAAGGGGGATTTGAAGCAGGTTTAGTTGGTGGTTTGGCAGATTGGTTTGCCGTTACGGCACTATTCCGACATCCTCTAGGACTCCCAATACCTCATACGGCGCTACTTCCTAAAAATCGTGATCGAATGCTTAAAGCGATCATAAACATGCTAGAGAACGACTGGCTTACGAAAGAGAGTATTCAAAATAAAATTAAAGATATAAATATATCAGAAAAGGCAGTACACGAGTTAGAGCAAAGGTTACAATCACCTTCCTTTCATAAAGGGGTACAGTCTTTAGTTATCCATCTTATAAACGAAATCGATCCGGTAAAACTATCACCAATTTTAGAGAAAGAGTTAAAAGAATATATACATGGTGTAGACATCGAGCCTGCTCTAGACAAAATGGTGAACGAAGTGCTGAAAAGGGAACTGGATACTAAAGCGCTCGATTATGTATTAATTGAAACTGAAAAATGGTTGAAGAAAGAAGAAACAAAGAACAAGATTGGAACCCTTGCTAAACAATTATTAGATAATACGAAGGCTGACGGCTTTATGAAGATGGCCATTCAATCTTTTAGTCAAATGATTAATGCAGAGAAGTTAGGGAATATGTTACAACCTTTCTTTCTAAAAAGAATCGTGCTTCTTCAAGAGCCTAATAATTCATACCGAAAAGCGATTATTGATAAAATTCACAGTGAGATAAGAAATGTGAATGAGCGAAGAGAATTAATCACAGAACTTGGCGAGTGGAAGAACACCATCGTTGACGAGTGGAATCCGTCAGAGCAATTAACTACACTTTTAGAAAAAATGAAGGTTAGACTTATTCAACAAGCTCAAGATGACGAGTGGATTAAGCAAAATGTAATTACTATTTTGCAGAAACAAATACAAAATCTAAAAGAAGATTCAACTAAGATGATGAATATAGAAGGCTGGATTCAAAACCAACTTTCACTCATGGTGGAGAAGTATCATGCGAAAATCGGACAACTCGTTAAAGAAAACCTTGAAAAACTGGATAATGAGACATTAATAAATATTATTGAGAATAACGTAGGAAAAGATCTACAATGGATCAGGGTAAACGGGGCGATCTGTGGATTTATGATAGGAATTCTCTTAACTACCTTTAAGATGGTAGTTTAAAAAAGAATCATAAGAAAAGACCGATTAAAGGTGTGCTTTAGAACCTTTTGAATCGGTCTTTTCTTATACATGCTTATGTACATTCAACTCAAAGGTTTATCAGATACGGGTGATGAAAGTCTCATCAATGTTGAAGGTTGTCCAAATGTCATGGAATCATCTATAAAACGTTCTAAAGATTCTACGGTTTGGGTAACAACTTTAATGAGGTAGTTATATTGTCCAGCTAGGCGATGACATTCAATCACATCAGGATGATCTTTGCAGAATTCAACAAATGGTTTGCATTTCGTATTGTCGTACAAGATATATGCCATGATAGGTTTATTCAATTTTTCAGGATTAATAATGGCTTTATAACCCTCAATTACTTGTTTATCTTCGAGTTTTTTAACACGTTCATGAACGGCAGGATTGGAAAGACCCACTTTCTTACCTAATGCCGTTATGGATATTCGCGCATCTTGCTGCAAATGTAAAAGAATCTCTTTATCAATTTCGTCCATTATGATCCCCTCAACTTTAAAAAATTAAGTATAACTCATTAAATTCCGATGGTTTTAAAGAAAATCATTGGAAATAGCGTAATTATTCCATGTAAAAGCATTTCTGGAAAAAATATAATATATGTAGGAAGTAATTACAAGAAAAAGGGGTTAGAAACAAATGTTAGAAATGAGAAAGCAATGTGAAAAATGTTCTTTAGAGCTTCACGATAAGTCCGATGCTTACATATGTGTTCATGAATGTACGTACTGCGAAACATGCACGTCTGAAATGAATCATGTTTGTATGAACTGTAACGGTGAACTAGTAAGGCGTCCAAAAGCGGGAGCGCAAATCATAAGTTGTCAAATAGGTTAATGATGGGAGTTTGAGTATCAACTTAAGCAAATTTATATAAAAATGACTAGAATGGGTTTAATAGTTTACGAGTTTGGTAATAATACTAATAACAATAAACTCATTTTAGGAGGAACTAAAATGCTAACGACAACTGTAAACTTGACTGAATATGCTGGGAACAAGGATTTTGACTTAAATGGTTACATATCTCAATTAATTTCAACACCTTCACAAAAGAAATAACGAATGGCAGCCTATAAGGCTGTTTTTTTGTTTCAATAAAAATTCCATAAAACTGTTAGAGAAGAATCATTGGAAATCCTTACCTCTTTAAGTAACATGAAAAAATAAAGTTATATGAGGAGGTAATATGATTTTAGACACTGATTATAAGTGGTTTAAGTTTATTAATGAACGTGTTTCAACCTATCCGCTAATGGATCATTTAATGATTTTCTTTGCCGAATACGTTCAATATGCATTTGTTTTATTATTGATTATGCTGTGGTGGAGAAATAAAAAGAATGATAGGGTAATTGTATTTCAAGCCTTGTTTGCATTCTCATTATCATACACAGTGAATCGACTGATTGAGTTGTTCCTTTATCGAGAGAGGCCATTTATAGCACATGACATCGTACAATTGGTAGAGCATGCTGCGAACTCGTCTTTTCCTAGTGATCACGCAGCTTCAGCCATATCGATTGCTGCAACCTTAATGATGGTAACACTAGGGTATAGATATGTATGGTGTTTGTTCGCCATCTTGATCGCATTTTCAAGAGTTTGGGTGGGGGTTCATTATCCATTCGATGTATTAGCTGGCGCACTAATCGGAGCACTAATCGCACTTGTTACCCATTTTATACTCATTAAAATGAAACCCATCGCTGATTTTCTTAGAAGGCCTATCTTTAACCCATAGTCCTACATACACAAATAACCAGAGGCATCTTAGCCTCTGGTTATTACTTTTGCTCTAAGAGTATAATTATTTCTTGGTTCCTTTAATTGATACTGTATGAAAACCCCTTGAATCAGGACCTCTTACTAACGAAACATCCTTAAATCCAATATCGTTCATGAATGGCATAACTTGATCTTCTGAAACTTTCTTTACACTTTTCCACGTTTCATTTTCTTTACCATTGGAAAAAGTAATAACCACTATTCCGCCAGGCTTAAGAACTCTATAAATTTCCGAAACGATTGTTTCTACCTCATTCCAAAAATAAATGGTTTGAATACTATACAACTTATTGAACATATTGTCATGAAACGGAAGGTCGTTAAAATTTGCTTCTACCAGTTTAGCCTTCTGATTGTTAATCGCTTTTTTGTTGCGAGCGGTAGCCGAACGAATGGCGGTCGCAGAAAGATCGATACCGACAATTTCCTGAACTTGATATTTTTCTGAGATTAATTGTATGGCATAGCCTGCACCACAACCAAGTTCTAAGACACAATCATGATTTTGTAACTCTAATAAATTTATAGTCCATTCAGTTTCAGGTTTGTGTTGTCTGACCATCTTTTCTACAATATATGTACCAATTAATCCTTTAGGTGTATGGTAGTTCTGATCTACATACTCTTTTATAGAATGAAGTAATTTCATTGTTTTCTCCTTTAAAATAAAAGCTTGTACTTAATTTATTCGCTTTATTCTAAAGTACACCTTCTTATATAAACAAGTGGTTAAGTTTTATCTTGATAAAAGTAAAATACCAGGAG
The DNA here is from genome assembly GCF_005503015.1 of Bacillus sp. E(2018). Lineage (NCBI taxonomy): Bacteria > Bacillati > Bacillota > Bacilli > Caryophanales > Bacillaceae > Bacillus > Bacillus sp. E(2018). The sequence goes on from NZ_SCOL01000001.1 coordinate 761,980, forward strand.
CCAGTACTAATATAGTAAGGAATGGGACCTGGTGTGCTTATTAATTCTTTATATAGTGGCAACAATTTCACAAGACGTAATATTTAATGTCCAACCGCCACTAATGACTCCAATATCACCACCAACAAAATCTTGTACATATAGGCTCCACAATCCATTTGCAATTGTATCATTATAGGTAGAGAGTTGTGTCCCGTATGGCGGAGATGGTGCTGGTAAACTGAAATTACGGGTACATAAACCACTTGGCTGATAGGTACCAGAAACAATTGGTGTAGGAACTTGACTAGGGGCACTATCATCAAAAGTGATAGTTGCATTTACGGCATCATCGCCACCACCGGCACAGTTCATAAGATTAACGGTTTGACCCTGTGGACCAACTAATAAAAATCCAACATCATCTGGAAATGTATGACTAAACCCATTTATAGTTACGGTTGCTTTAATAATACGACCAGTTAATCCAGTTACTTCAATTTCAGAGGGGTATGGAACACCTGGTAATAAATCAGGTATTTCAATAGGAAATGAATTCGTAAAAGTTGTAGTTTGTTCAACACAAGGAGGAATAATTCCAATGGAACATATACAATAACAATCAAGTAGAATAGGTGAACCATTAAGTAAGCCGATTAAACAATGACCATTGAATCGAACAAAGGATATTCGAAGGGTCTCAGAAGAACCTTTCAGCAAAACCTGAAGAATTGTACCAGTACGTAAACAACGAAATGTCTGGCATACACAATTTGTGTTTATTTTCATTACCTCCATTAAAATTAAGGTTAAGATATGGTATGTAGTACGATGAAATATTGTGATGCTTTGTCCCTTGATTTTAGATGTACTTGAAAGGATTGAGAGTATTGGATAATAATCAAGTTAAAATCTTACCTTATCTACCTGAATTCGCAGAACAAACCGTAAAAATGTGGCGTAACAGTAAATATGAAGCGATCGGAGTAAAAGAGATTCATAGTTTTGAAAGTCATATCTATTTTCTAAATAACATTTTAATAAAAGAATTTATCGTTGAGTTAGCGCTCGTTAATGAAAAAGTTGCAGGAATGATCGCTTATCATCAATCAGAAATAAGCCAGCTGTATGTACATAATGAGTTTCAGCAATTAGGAATCGGTAAAACATTGCTTCAGCGAGCAAAGGAACACTCTACTGAAAGGCTAACTTTACACACATTTGAAGTGAACAAGAACGCACAACGTTTCTATGAAAAGAATGGGTTTAAGGTTATTGGAAGAGGACATGAGAATGAAGAAAACTTACCTGATCTTCTATACGAGTGGAAAGCAAAAGAATAAATGGTTATGGAAGATGCCCAACCGACTAACACAACATATCAATAACACAGAATTACTACTCACGGAGTGCACTTTTAAAAATTAGAAGTGCACTTTTCTTTATGACCAAATGGAAGAAGAAGGGATTCGAGATGTGGATTTAGAATTAAAGCATAGACTCATGTCTAACATATGAGGAGATCAGGAAATGTTCAATAAATTTAGGTTTGATACCATTTATGATGAACAGAATGCAATAACACCCTTAGTCGTTATGATGTGTGGCGTAGCCGGTTCCGGAAAAACTACTTTTTCACAACAGTTAGAGAAGAAAGGTTTTATTCGCCTTTCAATTGATGAAGAAATATGGTCTACCCATGGTCGTTGGGGCATTGACTTTCCTATGGAAAAATTCGAGGAATACAGAAGAGAAGCAGAAAATAAATTACGTCAGCGGCTCATTCAGTTAATACACTGTAAACAACAAGTAGTCATCGATTTTAGCTTTTGGGATCGTTCAAGAAGGATCCAATATAAAAAGCTGATTGAAGAAGCTGGAGGTAAATGGATGTTGATTTATTTAAAGGTTCATCCGGATGAGTTACGAAAGCGGTTAAAGATACGGAACAAACGCTTTGATGCGAATTCTTTCCCAATTTCAGAGGAACGATTGGCTTCTTACCTTAATGGTTTTGAAGTTCCAAAAGATGAAGGGGAAATCGTAGTTGAAAATTAATCCAAACATTTAGAAGGGGAAATTTCATATGTTATCAACTGATTGTTATACCTATAAGATTAAAGGGGGAAGAAAAGTAACGGTAAGAGATGCTTCCATACAGGATGCTGAAAGGATGTTAATGGCTGCCCCAAAATCATTGGTGGACGCTCCTTACATGTTAACTACTGTGGAGGATCTTAAAAAGTTAAGCCTAGAAGATATCAAAAATGAGTTAGAAAACTACGCAGCAAATCCAAATTACCTTAAACTCATTGCTGAATATAAAAATGAGATTGCGGGTGTGATTGATTTTAAAAACGGAAACAAAGATAAAGTCGCACATCAAGGTTCTTTTGCGATGACCGTGTTACCCCAATATCGAAATCTTGGTGTTGGAAGAGCGCTGATAGAATCACTCATTTCTTGGGCAAGAAAAAATGAAACGATTGAAAAGGTCTGTCTAGAGGTCATGGAAGACAACCTCGGAGCCATACACTTATATAAAGCACTGAATTTTGTTGAAGAAGGAAGAAAAGCAAAAGCGATTAAAATGAATGGACGATATCAAGATTTAATTCTGATGGCTTTATTTGTTTAATCACTGAAGACCTTCCATATATCCATTTAGAATAACTTAATCGATTAGAACAGGGGGTGATGAAGTTGGCATTTGTAATAGCCTCAGGAATTTTAGTCTTTTTAGTATTTCTTGCAATACGTCTTACTAAAGGTAAAACAACAAAAAGAAAACTCATCGTTTGGGGTTCTTTCATTATGGTGGGTTTTAATCCGTTTTTAACTTTTCTCATTTCTATTCCAGTTGGTGTAGCAGTCGGTGATGGGTTTGCTGCTGTGGGTATGATGATGCTGTTATTACCTGCTTTCTTTGTCATTGGATTGATTACGTTGTTGGCAGGGGTTTTTACGACTAATAAGGTTGAGGATGCATAAGAGATTTCAAGTTTGAAAGGAAGATGGAAAGTGAAGTTGCAAGGACCTATCACGTTTACATTAGTTATGTTTACAGGTACACTTCTAAAATTCTTTATTCCAGAGCAATAGTCAGTCTGGCAAGGTGCTTTAATGGCTGGGGGAATAGTTGGAATCATGTTATGGGGCTTTATTAAAATTGGATTAGCTAAGAAAACAATATCCACTTGGTTAGGTGTTTCATTAATGATTGCAGCTTTTTTTACCTCTGTATATCTTTCGAATCTTTATGAAAAGGGCCCAAATACTTTAAATCAGAACAGGACTTTTAATGAACTAAATTAATAGGTTGTGGTAGGGAGTGGTGGGATAGTATGGAGTTATTATTACCAGAGAATGTTAAGAGGTACTATTGGTATCTGTTTCCAATAGTCATGCTCTTATTGACATTACATGCAGCTTTTTATGGAAAGGATCTCCATTACTTCGGTCTTAATGAACTCGAGGACCTTGGTCGCTTAATTTTTGTTTTTTTAGTTAAAGCTTGTGAAAGTGCTCTAATTACAGTTTTGTTAATATGGTTGTATACTAAAATGAAATCTAAATATAAAAATCTCTAAGAAAGTTCGAGTTTATAATGAGTGAAATCAAAGAAATCTGGAAACCACTCTCGGTTTACGAGATCCAGGGTATATTAAGCCCAATTCCTATACAATGGTGGATTGCTGGTGGCTGGGCACTAGATTTATATCTAGATAGAATGACCCGAGAACATGATGATATAGATGTGGTCATTTTGAGATCTCAACACCTACTTTTACAGAGATATTTGGCAAGTGACTGGGAAGGGTATAAAGCATTCAAAGGAAAATTAACACCCTGGAATATGAACGAAAAACTAGAAACTCATTTTGATAATCTCTGGTTTAAGAAAAAGGGAGAGTCCACTTGGGCTATTCAAGTGATGATCATAGATTCAGAGAATGATTATTGGATTTATAAACGAAATGGTACAATAAGAAAGAAGCTGTCGGATATTGAAATGACAACTTCTGCTGAAGTCCCTTATTTAAGACCAGAAATTCAGCTTTTATATAAGGGTGGCAGTTCAGTGATTCGGGAAAAAGATAAGCTAGATCTAGAGAATGTCTTGCCAGCGCTGGATAATGTAAGTAGAGAATGGTTAAGAGATTCATTGACCATTCAGTATCCTAATGGTCATCCATGGATTGAACGAATAAATGCGTACATAAATAGTTCACATAATAGGAAACGAGAGTAAGGGTGGTGTATCGCTTCCCTTATTTTCTTTTTCTGTAAGTAAAATTTTTCAGTAAAAAGGTGAAGTCCTATGAGTAAAATCGTTATTTTAGCAGAAAAACCATCACAAGCGAAGGCTTATGCAGACGCCTTTACGGTAAAGAAAAAAGATAAAACATTTATCGAATTAAACCCATGCAGCATCTTTCCGAATGGCGCGACCATTACATGGGGAATCGGCCATTTAGTTGAGCTGAAGCAACCTAAAGAATATAAGTCTGAATGGGGAACGTGGCGTTTGTCTTCTTTACCGATCTTACCTGAACGATATGAATTCAAGGTAGCAACGGGAAAATATGAACAGTTTAATGCAGTAAAACGGTTATTTAAAGAAGCGGACATCATCATTAATGGATGTGATGTGGATCGTGAAGGTTCAAACATCTTTTATTCGATCTACCATATGACAGGTGTTCGAGGCAAAATGATCAAACGACTTTGGATTAACTCACTTGAAGTGGATGAGATTCGTAAAGGGTTCTCTAATCTACATAATAACGAGAAAGATCTATTGCTTTATGCCGAAGCCAAAACCCGACAGATCTCGGATTGGCTCGTTGGCATGAATGGAAGTCGCCTGTATACATTGCTTTTACAGCAAAAAGGCCTTACAGATAGCTTAAGCATTGGTAGGGTGCAGTCGCCAACCACGTACTTGATCTACCAAAGACACCTTGAGATTGAGAATTTTGTGGCCAAACCTTTCTATGAGATCGAAGGGAACTTTACGGCCGTAAACGGAAAGTACAAAGGTAAAGCGAAAATTAAAAGTGAAAAACAAGAAGAGGTCCAACAGCTGTTAGATAAGCACAACATTACGGGTAAAGATACGGGAATCATAAAAAATGTAACGAAAAAAGAAATGCGAATCAAATCACCTAAATTGCATGCGCTCTCGACGTTACAGGCAACAGCGAATAGAAGATGGAAGTATAGTCCGAAGAAGGTTCTAGATACGGTTCAGAAATTGTACGATAAGAAAATCCTATCGTATCCAAGAACAGACACACAATACATTACAGAGAATGAGTTTGCGTACCTATCAGCGAACCTTGAGTCTTATCAGAACCTTATAGAGAACCGTTTTGCAGCCGCTTCTAAACGACCTAGTAAAAGATATGTAGACGGATCAAAGGTTCAAGAGCACTATGCCATTATCCCAACAAAGCAAATTCCAACTTCTGCAAAGATTCAAGGATTATCAATAGAAGAAAAGAACATTTACTTTGAAGTGTTAAACACGACGCTTGCCATGTTTCATCATGACTATGTATACGAAGAGACAAAAGTTACAACGAGCGTGAACGATTTAGACTTTGAATCTGTTGGGAAAACGGAAATCAGCAAAGGGTGGAAAGAACTATTCACCTATGGAACAAAAGATAAAGAAAACATCGCTCCTAAGAAAGATGAAAACGCACCACAAGCTCTTCCTATACTTGAAAAAGGCGAGCAAGTGGAGAGTATCGTCAAAATGAAGGAAGGGATGACTACCCCTCCGAAACCTTATACAGAAGGGCAACTCATCTCGATGATGAAAACTTGTGGTAAGTCAGTGGAGAATGAAGAAGAAATGGAAATCTTGAAAGAAGTAGAAGGCTTAGGTACAGAAGCAACACGAAGTGGAATCATTGAAACCATAAAAAAGCACCAATACATTGAAGTGAAAAAGAACATTGTTCACATAACCGAAAAAGGAAAAATTCTGTGTCAGTCCATTGAAGGAAATCTACTGTCCAGTCCGTCCATGACCGCTAAATGGGAAACCTATTTGAAGAAAATCGGTAACGGAGATGGGACACCTCAAGCTTTTTTGGGAAGCATCACAAAGTTTCTCAATAAATTGATCGAAGAAGTACCAGAACAATTGAATGCGGCTCCTATCCAGCAGAGTATTGATGGAGTTAAGAAGGAGAGTCAAAAACCGATTGCTACTTGTCCACGGTGTAAAAAAGGAAAGATCAGCGTAAGTCGTTCTTATTATAAATGCTCAGAACATGCGAATGGTTGTAAACAAACTTTTCCAGGGAAATTACTTGGTAAGGTGATAACGGAAAAACAGGTGAAGGACCTGTGTACGAAAGGGAAAACAAGTCTCATCAAAGGCTTTAAGCCAAAAGCGAAAGAAAAGAAAAAGTTCAGTGCGATGCTCGTTTTAAAGGATGATTTAACGATTGGGTTTGAGTTTGCTAATATCCCATTCGTAAAGAAATAAAAGGTATGATTTGGATAGAATTCTTATAATTTAGTAAGAGTGGATTAAAGGGGGTATGAGTAAATCATGGAAACATGGGTGACAATTTTAACTTTTGTTATACTCGTTCTTTCTTTTGTGGTTATGTATCTTTCTGTAAAACACAAAAGTAAAAAGAATATTCTTCTAATTCTACTCAGTATGCTTATTGCTGCTTTTCCACTGACTTATGCGCTTTATGATGATTACATGAATGAATATATAGGAGCTAATATTGGACTTGGTCTTGCCTTTCTTCTTACATGGATTATTACAGGTATAATACTCTTGGTAGCATTGATCAAGCTAATTCGTGCCCGTCGTTCTTGAATATAATTTAATGAGCAAACACGAAAAGACTCGACCTATCTAGGCGAGTCTTTTCACTATTTAATGGTGATTCTCAATAAACTAACTATTTTTTGGAAAACAGTTGACATTTATAGTACTCAGTCATACAATGTAGAGGTAATAAGTAACACTTAATAGTAATGGTGAACTTAACTCTATTTTTTTAAAGCGGTACTAAGTCATACTTATTATAGGTCAGATGAAATAAAGGAGGCTTTTGACATCGAAAATTTAACAGAAATGCTAAAAGGTTCACTTGAAGGCTGCGTATTGGAAATTATCAGCCGTCATGAAACCTATGGCTATGAAATTACACGCCGCTTAAACGATCTAGGATTTACAGAAGTGGTGGAGGGTACGGTATACACGATCCTCGTCCGATTGGAAAAGAAGAAATTAGTAGACATCGTCAAGAAGCCGTCAGATATGGGTCCGCCTCGAAAGTTTTACACGCTTAATGAAGCTGGCAGACAGGAACTTGAATCCTTCTGGCGAAAATGGGATTTCGTATCTTCAAAGATTAATGTATTGAAATCACAATAAGCTCATAAAGTGTTTCGGTAGCATGATGAATGAAAGGGATAAAAAGGAGGAAAGAAATATGTTGGAATGGATTAAAAAGATGATCGGTGATAAGAAAGAATACAAAATGATGATGGCGCGTGTTGAAGCTCTTCCGGAGGATTATCAGTTTGTATTTAAAAAGATTCAAACGTATATGTGGAACTTTTCATCTGGAAATGGGATGGATATGCTACACATTCAGTATGAGTTGATTGATTTGTTTGAAGCGGGAGCAGCACAAGGTAGACCAGTGCTAGACATTACAGGGGAAGACGTGGCATCGTTCGCAGATGAACTCGTAGCAAACGCCAAAACCTATTTTGCTAAATATCGAGAAGATCTGAACCAAAGTATTAAGAAGGAATTAGGAAAAGAGTAACAATTTTGGCTGAATAGAATGTACTTGGAACTATTCAGTTATTTTTTCGTACGGTACTAAGTAACACTTATTATCAGTGATACTATATAGTAAATCATAATCTATTAGGAGGAAAAACATGTATCATTCAGCGATTTCAATTAAACGTTTAAAAAAATCCTTCAAAAATAAAGAAGTTTTAAAAGGAGTAGATTTTGAGGTGCAGAGGGGAGAAATCTTCGCATTGTTAGGATCAAATGGAGCCGGAAAGACGACGATTGTAAACATTCTTTCTACTTTGATGAAAGCGGATGAAGGGGAAGCAATAATCTGCGGATTTGATGTCGATCGTCAACCCGATGGAGTTCGTCAAAGCATTAGTTTAACAGGGCAATTTGCAGCCTTAGACGGAATACTTACTGGGCGTGAAAACCTTATGATGATTGCTAAATTAAGAGGTGTTTACAATCCAGGTGAAGTGGCGGATCAATTACTTGCGAGATTCAGCTTGACGGAAGCTGCGAACAAACGCAGTGACCAATATTCTGGTGGGATGAAGCGAAGGCTGGATATTGCCATGAGTCTGATCGGGACACCGGATGTTATTTTTCTAGACGAACCAACAACAGGACTTGATCCTGAAGCACGTATTGAGGTTTGGAATACCGTTAAGGAACTTGCTAGTGGTGGTACGACCATATTACTGACCACACAATACTTGGAAGAAGCCGAGCAGCTCGCAGATCGTATTGCGATATTACATGGAGGGAAAATCATCAAGACCGGCACGCTGCAAGAACTGAAAGAGATGTTCCCGAAAGCTGTAGTGGAGTACGTTGAGAAGCAGCCATCACTAGAGGATATTTTCCTCAACATGATCGGCAAAAAGGAGAGTGTTTAAATGAATAGTATAACAGGAACTTTATTAGGCCGATTAATGCGTAATATCATGCGAAGTCCGGATACGATTATCACGGTGGCGATTACACCGATTATGATGATGCTATTGTTTGTCTATGTATTTGGTGGTGCGATTGAGGCAGGGACAGACAACTATGTGAATTACTTATTACCGGGCATTTTACTGATGGCGATCGCATCAGGTGTGGCTTATACCTCTGTTCGACTGTTTACAGATGTGAAGAGCGGGTTAATGGCACGTTTTATAACCATGCCGATCAAACGATCATCCGTATTGTGGGCACATGTTTTAACCTCACTGGTTTCAAATGCCCTTACCATTTTGATTGTAATCCTAGTCGCCTTACTGATGGGTTTTCGTTCTAACGCAGGAGTTCTAGATTGGCTTTCTGTAGCCGGAATACTTGGTCTCTTTACACTATCACTAACATGGGTCGCCGTTATTCCGGGTTTAACAGCAAGTTCAATGGAAGGAGCAACAGCTTATTCGTACCCGCTCGTTTTCCTACCTTTTATTAGTTCAGCATTCGTTCCAACAGAAACGATGCCTAAGTTCGTACGGTTCTTTGCTGAAAATCAACCCGTAACATCCATTGTGAATGCGATTCGTGCTCTCTTGTATGATGGACCAGTTGGAAATGATATCTGGATTGCGCTTACTTGGTGTATCGGAATTATGGGGGTTGCTTACTTCTTTGCTAGTAAAAGGTTCAAACGACAGTTGGGATAAATGAATGGAACAACAAAAAGAGACAAAGCGAGAGTTGCTTTGTCTCTTTTGCTATTAGTTTTTAAAAGGAAGGTCATCTTCAGAGGAAGATTGATAGCCATCTCCAATGATGTAGATGCTCTGGTTATCTGGACTAGAAACTTTGGTATATAAAACATTTCTAGGAGATAACACTGTGCTAGCTGTACCTGCTTTTATAATATTAGAACTCGATCCTAATGTTGGAGAATATTGATAATAAGTCGTGTCTGTATCAATTTCAAAGTGAAGGTGCGGCCCCGTTGAATACAAACCTGTATTACCATAGTTACCTAATCGCGTATCTTTTGTAACACTTTGTCCTTTAGACACTGCAATGGAGGCTAAGTGATTATAACGGAACACAAGATCTTTCGTAGTCTTCGTTGAATGAATGTATGCTGCAGGATATTTCACTATGACGGTGTTTCCTAAAACATTATCGTAGCCTGTAGCTAAGACTTTTCCAGACCCACTTGCCCAAACCGCTCTGCTGCTGTTAGCTGAAGTTAAATCCCATCCATAGTGTTTAAAACCAAATTTCTTTTGATAGTTAGCGTTCAAATAACCAGCGGTAATATAAGCGTTGTTGATGGGTTGAATCAACTTTTGAGCTGCTGAGGCAAACGATGGAGCAACGAGCACGAGTGAAAAAACAAGCACAGTAAATAGACTAATAAACTTTTTCATAATAACTCTCCTCCTCTTAATGTGTTCCAATATAATGCAGAAAAGGAAATATGTATATGAGTTTCGGAAACATCGAGAAAAAATGATAAGGTCTTACTACAGAAGTCTATTTACATGACCTGTTTTTAGTAGTTTATGTGTGTATCTATTTAACTAGATAAGTATTTTAGAATAGGATGGGGAGCCTTGAGTGTAATAAGATTCAAAAAGGGAACTTTCAATTCCGAAAAGGTTTAAGAGTAGTGCAATCGAATATATCTTATGAGCCAAAATGAACATCGGAGGACATGATTATGAAGGTTAATAGAATGGATCATGTAAGTATAAACGTAAATAATTTATCAGAAGCGAAAGCATTTTTCCAAGATATAGGTCTTGAAGTGAAAGCGGAATGGGAGATGCAAGGAGATAAGTTGGACAGGATTGTTGGATTAAAAAATGTTAAAACGGGCTGTGTAGCATTAGGGATGCCTGATGGTCAGACCTGGATAGAACTCGTCAAATTTTATACGCCGTCAGATGATTCAGATACGCAACAACCCTCTCCAAATACACTAGGCATTCGACATATCTGCTTTGCTGTTGAGGATCTTGAGGCCATCATTGCTATCTTGAAGAAGAAGGGCATGGAGACCTTTAGTGAGATCGAGCAATATGAAGACAGCTATAAACTTTGCTATGTTCGTGGTCCAGAGGGGATTATTCTAGAGTTAGCGGAGAAAATCGGATAATTTAAAAGACCAGACTAATAATCTGGTCTATTGTAGCTGGTTAGATTAGGGTTTATTCCAAGTTACGATTAAGAAAAAAACAGTAATGATCACGATTAATCCAGATAGAGTTAGTGTCAAGATACTTGCCGTTTTCCATTTCCCTTTACTAGAGAAAAGTGTTAAGATCCATGCTACAATATAGCCCCATAGCGCAAACCATGCATAAGAAGCTGCAAAGAATCCAATGTACTTTCCAAGCCAAGTTGGAATCAAACCCACGATAAAAATGATAATTGCAAATAATCCCATGTATTTTTTCATAAATGGCTGCACCTCAGTTTATGGTATATGTTACTAAATTACCATATTATGTATGTTAGTGGTGAGAAATTTACTGCCTTTCAAGAATTAATTTGCCTTAGAGTAAAAGTTAGTCAAATAGTAGTAAGCAACCAAAGGAATCGCATGGTAAAATAAGGTACATAATCAAGCGAGAGGAAATCAACTTATGTCATATGTAATTCAATTTGTTTTAGCAGTTATTGTGTTTTTTTTTTCAACGTTTTCAGCATGGTATGAAGGAAGTGAATTAAGAGATACACAGTGGGAATGGAAGTACTCGGCTATTTTTTCAAACTTGAAACATGGAACCATAACAAATGTCTCCGAAATATCAGGATTCGATCACTTCATTTATGCAGCGAAATTTAAACCACTGTTTCCAATACTCATGACAATCAGCTTGCTGTATATTTTTGTATTACTTGCTACATGGCTTTTAAGAAGTCACACGAACAAATTGAGCATATTTTTCAGCTTGCTCGGTCTTACATTATTTCTAGCCAGTTCGTTAACGTTTAGATCTCCGACTATGGGTCTGGAATGGTTTACTTGGCTGTTTCTGTTTGCTGGAATGTCGAGTAGCGTCGTTGCAGTAATGTTGAGGATAAAATTTACTTCGAACAATCAAGAGGCATATTAAGCATGGATATTGATAAAAGACTGCATTTCCTCTAGAAGAGGAAGTGCTTTTTTTTATAGAACTAAGTAATTTTGGCCATGTAATCTAATGTGATGGTGATAATCTCGGTATGGAAAATAAAGAGAGAATAGCAAATGATATCAAAAATTCATTCTCTCCTTCTATTATGATAATAGTGAGGTGAGCAGGATGTATAGTGAAGTCACAAAGGAGACCATTCGTTACATTGAAGAACATTTGCAAGATGACTGGTTCCTAGAACATTATGCGTATGAAATAGGTTATTCAAAATTTCATCTATCGCGGATCTTTAAGAAAGAAACTGGCCAAACGATAAGTGAGTATATTCGTAAGCGACGTTTAGCAATAGCAGCCATGTATCTTCTCTATTCGAATGAGTCCATTTTAGATATCGCATTTTCATTACAGTTTCAATCACAAGAAGCGTTCACACGTTCATTTAAAGAACTGTACAACATGCCACCTGGAAAGTATCGAAAACTGATGAGAACCATTAGTGGGATGGAGGAAAATGAAATGAATCAAACAACGGAAGTAAAAGGGTGGATGTTAAGCGGTTCGCATCCAAGTGATTATCGCATGGAAACAGATGATAAGATATTCCATACTGGAACCAAATCAGGGTGTTTGTATGCAACAGGGGATATGGGTGACGGACAGTTTGGAACGATGATGCAAAGTATTTCAGCGGATCGTTTTAGAGGGAAGAGAATAAAGATGTCGTGCTACTTGAAGACAGAGGATGTAACAAAGTGTGGAGCATGGTTCCGCGTAGACAACCAATCAGGCGATGTTGTTCAATTCGACAATATGGATAACCGCTCGATTATAGGAACTTCCGATTGGAATTATTATAAAGTGGTGCTTGATGTTCCTGCCGAAAGCGCTTCGATGCATTTTGGAGTGCTGTTAGCAGGTCAAGGGAAAGTTTGGGCAGATGGTTTTCGGTTTGAGGAAGTTGACGAAACAGAGTCTAATACCAATATGATGGGATCAGAGAATTTACCTGATCAACCGATAAACCTGGGTTTTGATGAATAACCATTGCTTACTATTATCTTATCAAGAAAAACGAAAGACTCGGCTTCCATTAGCGAGTCTATTATTAATTTCTAAATTTTATTGACGTACATACTGGGTATTGAAAATTATGGTAAATTAGTAGAGTGACAAATACTTTAACGACTGGAGCTGTAGTAAATGATTTTACATACACACACAGCAGGAGATGGAGAACCTATTGTTTTCATTCATTCAGGAGGTATGACGGGTTTAACAGAGTATGAGGAGCAAAAGGATTACTTTGCAGAAAATCATTTTAAAGTGATTAGACCTGACTTGAGAGGTCACGGGAAATCGCAAGGCACTCTGGAAGATTACTTTAATCAATGTGTAGTAGATTTAAAGGATACACTCGATTCGTTAAACATAGGAGAATGTCATATTGCAGGTGTGTCAATTGGTGGAGTTGCCGCATTAATGTTTGCCAAGAAATATCCTTCCAGAGTTAAGACATTAACGTTCTCAGGCATTTTTCCTATACAACCTGAGAACTGGGAAGATCTATGTAGACAAGAAGCTGAGCATCATAAGAGTTTATTTAATAACCCAAAGATTGTAGGTGCACTTAATCAAATGCATGAAAACAATGATTGGAGAGCATTGCTTAAATCTTTTAATTCAAATGATTTTTATCCTTTTCACGAAACGGGCGACCTTTCAGGTGTGAAAGCTCCCATTTTATGTATGGTAGGTGAGAAAGAAGAGCTTGAAGTTGAAGCAGCGCTTGTGTATAAAAGATTACATACTAACACTCACATATCAGTTATTCCATTTGCAGGACACTTGATACATAGAGATCAACCGGAGTTATATGCAAGAATATTATTTACATTTATACAAAGTTATAATATGTAAATTAAAGAAGAGCTTGTTTAAATAAAATGAATTAATTTTGGTTGGGAAGTTCATTTTGAACAGTACAGGGAATTAGTAAATGATAGAACTAATGAGATTTATAGAGATGGTTGACCACTTAACTTAATTTCACCCACCTTTAATCTGGTACGCTTACGTGTGGAGGAGTTCCACAACCAGGAGTAACGATTAACTTTACACAATTCCCTGAAGCTGTAGCAACCATTCCATCTACAACTACTTCAGCAACTGGAACGTTTACAACGAATGTGACCGTTCCTCTAGGTACGGCACCAACATCAACAATCGTGACAGCTTCTGCAACAGTTGGCGGTCAAACTGTTGCTAGTTCCATAGATATTGACTTTAGTTGTCCAGAAGAAGAACTATGTCCTTGTAAGTTTCAATTAGGAGTTGCAGGAACAGGAGCGCCAGCAACAGCCAATATTATTAATGGAGGAGTATCATCTACTGTAGCAGGAACGATAAATGTATCTGCAGTTCAATGTTATATTGCAGGGCCAGGATGTAACCCTGCAGTAGATAACTTTAGTATTACATTCTCAGGTGGCAGCTTCACATCTAACCTCATTCAAGGAAGGAGAATCCGTATTTCTTGTATTGATGGTACAGGTGCTACTCTTGAAGGTACAGCAACTGCATCCGGAACTTCAACGCTTCAAGGACTGTTTGATGTGTTTATCGGTTTCACATTATCGGGGAACACTGCGACTTGGAACATATTGGCCACAAACTCTGCTGGCGATTCATTCAGTACTACCTTTACTTCCGCGGTTACTCCACAAACAGCGATTGGAGATTGTGGAACGCAGTTTTAATGAAAATAGGTGGATAGCGTATTCTCACCTTTAGAATGAATTAAAGTTTTATAGAGATTGATCAAATACGAATTTACGAAACGGAGAACACGATACAATAGAATGACAAACACCATCCCCAGGGCACAGTGCGCTTGGGGATTTTTTGTTTATATCAATAGATAAAGTGCGTTAACTTGGCATGGGAGGTGAGAAAAAGTATTATCAAATGCTCTTAATTAACACCATACAGCGTTATAGTTATATCAAGAGAGATTTATAATGGTTTATTAAGTAAGCGGTGTTCTAATAGATTATGTTATTATTAGGAACACTAATATGTATCTTATTCTAAAGTATAATAATGCTTTAGAATCTAATGGTTTAAATTGCAAGTTTATTAGGGGGAAAATAGAGGTTCTGCAAGATATTGAATAAAAAATTTTCTTCTAATTATAGATAAACTCTTAGAGGGAGGAATGTTTTTTGAAAGATAAGAAGTTCAGCCTAATGGATGAAATCAATCATTTTGAGTCTGAGAACGCTCATATCCTTTTTGTCTTTAACCAAGTTAATCACTATGTTCACATGGCTGCAGACTATTTGAGCGAGGAATTAAATAAAGGTACACAGGTACTGCTTGTCGAAAATGACAGGATTTATCCTATGATTTTAAAAAGGTTAAAAGAATCAGTATCTGACCAAAAGCTCTTAAATCTAAAGCGAGAAAATACGTTTGATTTTTATTATGAACAAGAAAGTTTTAACCCTGATTCAATTTATAACCATTTTCAAGATAAGGTGAGGCCTTATGTAGAAAAAGGTGAACGTATTGTGACTTGGGGTCATGTTGAATGGGGTAACGACATATCGAACAAGGATTTGATCACTTATGAAAGAAGAATTGATCAATTACTAAAAACCATGAGTGTTATCTCAATTTGTGCTTATGATGAAGACCGTTTGAGTCATGAAGCTTTGGAGAGTTTGGTTTCATTACATGATATATACATAAGAGAAAATAAGATAGTAAAACCTTATATAAAAACAGAATAACATCTATGGCCAACCTTATTTATGAGGTTGGTCTTTTTATTGAAGTGTAAAAAGAATATGATATTTGACTTCTTTAGTCATTTGGATACCTACGGTAAGTCAGTTTTTTTATTCATAAAATAATTTCAGGTTAATATCTTAATACGACAGATGTTCGGAGCTTTGTTTATTGGGGGGGGCGTTATGACTTCTAAGAAACGAAAAGATAGAAGAGCTTTTAAAGATGAGGTTCATTTAACTGAATCATTACAATCGCAAATTGATTCGAGCCCTTATATTCTCAATGGAGGCGGAGCGCCTTTAATACAAGAAGGGAAATTAACTGATCGGCCAATCAAAGCAGAAATCGGAAGTTTGTTTCTAGATATTAATAGCAAAACCTTCTATCGGTATACGGGTTTATTTTGGGAACCGCTTATTCCTACAAGTCTGTCTAATCAGATCAAAGATATCAAAGAATATCAAAAAGATGAGTCAAGCGATTTCTGTAATAATTTTTTCAGAGGAATTACGGGTCCGACTGGTCCGACGGGTCCATTGGGACCCGCTGGAGGCCCGACAGGACCAACGGGACCAACAGGTGCCCTTGGGCCAACCGGTCCTGTCGGAGCGCTCGGTCCAACGGGGCCACTTGGTCCAACAGGACCGTTAGGTGCAACGGGTCCACTCGGTCCACAAGGTGTGACAGGCCCACAAGGAGCGACGGGTCCGCTAGGCGTCACTGGCCCAACCGGTGCACAAGGGTTTACCGGCCCACAAGGAGCTACAGGCCCTTTAGGTGCCACTGGAGCAAGTGGACCTCAAGGACTGACAGGACCTCAAGGGTTTACAGGCCCACAAGGAGAAATCGGTCCTATTGGTCCACAAGGATTTACAGGTCCACAAGGCGTCATTGGTCCCACAGGTCCCACAGGTGCTGGAGGACCACAGGGGGCAACGGGTCCACAAGGTTCAACGGGTGCTCAAGGTGCAACGGGTCCTCAAGGTGCACTTGGATTTACAGGAGCAACGGGAGCGACAGGTACTACGGGAGCGACGGGTCCAACAGGAGATACCGGATCAACGGGTCCAACCGGCCCAGCAGGAGGCCCAACCGGTCCAACGGGTCCGACGGGTCCAACAGGGGGTGGAGGTATAGGGTCAACGGGTCCAACCGGTCCAACGGGTCCAACCGGTGGAACCGGTCCAACTGGTGCAACAGGTGATACGGGAGCAACAGGCCAAATCGGTGCGACAGGTGCCCAAGGAGCGACCGGAGCACTGGGACCAACCGGACCTCAGGGCGTACAAGGATTTACCGGTCCTCAAGGTCCAATTGGTCCCACGGGTCCAACAGGAGCGCTCGGTCCACAAGGATTTACGGGTCCAACCGGTCCGACGGGAGCTCTTGGTGCAACGGGTCCAACCGGTCCACAAGGTGCAACAGGTCCTCAAGGGGCGACCGGTGCCCTTGGTGCAACAGGTCCAACCGGTCCACAAGGAGCGACAGGTCCCCAAGGAGCAACAGGTCCACAAGGAGTAACCGGTCCAATCGGCCCCCAAGGAGTAACCGGCCCGCTGGGGCCAACGGGACCACTTGGTCCGACCGGTCCAATCGGTCCACAAGGTCCAACTGGACCTCAGGGAGCGACGGGTGCTGCTGGAGCAACCGGAGCAACAGGCCCAGCATCCACAACATCAACAAAGTCTGTTCAGTTTGGAGGAGCCAATGCAGGCTTTCAAAGGGTATCTGGTTCGCCTGGAGCGTTATCTAATGAAATTCCCTTTGTTGAAGCAGGTACGACCGGATCAGTAGTCGGCCTATCAGGTTCAATCAGTATAAATAACCTGCAAACAGGAGTCTATGTTTTTCAAATCTGTTTCAATGTTATCAATAATGCTGCGGCACCTCTGCCCGGTAATGTCATATCTACTGTTACTTTAACAACTACAGCCAACATTTCGGGGACAATTATTTTTTCAAGCAGACCTATAGACGGAGGCCCTCATCCCGTGTTTGTTTCCAATGGTGCTCCATATGTAGTAGCCCCGGCAACGGTGACGTGGACCAGCACGATTCCTGGTAATCCGGTAGCCCGAGATTATGCCATTTCATTGTATGTAAACCCATCTATAACATCAAACGCTAGCTATACCTTGTTTATTAGCAGCAGTATTTAATTTTTCATAAGTGGTTGGTTAGCTGTTTGATATAGAAATAGAACAATAAAGGTATCCAAAGCCAATATCTGTTGTTATTGGCTTTGGTTTTAGTTATGAAGGAGGACAACCTGTGATAACGATCAGCCTATGTATGATAGTGAAGGATGAAGAAAAGCATCTTGGGAAATGTCTACGATCAGTAAGTGGAATTGTAGACGAAATTATCATCGTTGATACAGGCTCGATTGACCGGACTAAGGAAGTGGCCAGGTATTATACGGATCTCGTATTAGATTTTGATTGGATCGATGATTTTTCAGCAGCTCGTAATTTTGCGTTTGCTCAAGCCACTAAGGACTATATCGTCTGGTTGGATGCTGATGACATTCTGTTGAAGGAAGATGTTGAGAAGCTGTTAACACTAAAGAAAGAAATAGATGAAGCGATTGATTCTGTAACCATGATCTACAATTACGCGTTTGATGAATTTGGAAATGTAACGACGAGCCTCAGACGAAACCGACTCGTCAAACGTAGTGAAAACTTTAAATGGATTGGTCCCATACATGAGTATTTGGATGTGAGGGGAAACATCATAAATTCTGATGTTGTCATCACACATACGAGAAAACATGCTCATTCTAAGCGTAATCTAGCAATCTTTGAAAATAGAGCAAAACGAGGAGAAGATTTCTCCCCACGTGATCTCTTTTACTATGGAAACGAATTGATGGACAATCAACAGTATGAGAAAGCTTCAATCATCTATGAAAAATTTATAAAAGAGAAAAACGGATGGAGTGAAGATATTATTACGGCATGCTACCGCTTAAGTGGAATTTATATGATGATGGACAAGTTTGATGATGCATTTCGAGTGGCCATGAAATCATTCGATTATGATTCACCAAGAGCGGAGTTGTGCTGTCGCATCGGTTCATTATTTTTAAAACAGCAAAAATATGACCAAGCCTTATTTTGGTTTAAGCAAGCGATTGAACTTAAAAAGCCCCAAGACCATTTGGGTTTTATACAAGAAGCTTACTGGACATGGTTTCCTCACCTGCAACTGTGTATTTGTTATTATCATCTTGGAGAGTTTGAGAAGTCTTATGAACATAACGAACAAGCACGTAAACATCGTCCTACTGATCAAGATGTCCTTCACAATAAAAAATTACTTGAAGAGCAGCACAAGATTGAGGTGAAGATATGAGAATCGTGCATGTTGCACCTGACTATTATCCTGTACCGCCGCTAAACTATGGAGGAATTGAACGGATGATTCATGCCCTCGTCGAAAAAAGTGTAAGACAAGGCCATGACGTTTTTTTGTATGCAAGAGAGGGTAGCCAAACAAGTGCTCAGTTAATTCCCTATCATCATGAAGCGGGAAGACCTGAACATATTGTGGCATATGTAAAAGAAACGATGCCTGACGAAGTGGATATCATTCATGATCACACACACCTATCCGTGATAGGGCGATTAAAATTACCAATACCAACCGTTTGTACCATCCATGACAGTTTGAACAATGATGTGGAACATCCTGTGTACCTTAGTAAGCGAGCACTCAAACATGTCGGAAAGGGTAAGGGATATTACGTATATAATGGTATCGACCTAAACGAGTATCCCTTTCAAAAAGAAAAGGAAGACTATCTCCTTTTTCTTGGCGTGATCAGTGCTCATAAAGGTATCCACCATGCATTAGAGATAGCTGAAAAGACAAAGAGACGAATGAAGATAGCAGGTCCTGTATTTAATACGGAGTACTTCTTGAACGAAGTGGAACCTCGAATTAAAAAGCTACCTCATGTCGAATATGTTGGAGAAGTTGGAGGAGAGTATCGACTGAAACTCTTGAGAGAAGCGGAATGTCTTGTTTTTCCTACGTCATGGGAAGAACCTTTCGGGCTCGTCATGGTTGAAGCTATGGCTTGCGGTACTCCTGTAGTCGCGCTTGATAACGGTGCGGTATCTGAAGTGTTAAAAGACTATCCTGCACAGATCTGTCAGAACACTGATGAGATGATTGCTCAACTGCCCGTTCGTTATGACGCGTCCGGTTTAAGAGACTACGTATCGAATCATTTTACAGTAGGGTGTATGACAGAGAATTATCTCTCTCTTTATAAAAAAGTCATTCAGCAATCTGAGAATCAAAAGGATAATGAAAGATTAACGGAACACCTACTACCGGCTGCTAACTATTTTAAGAGCACTAAAGAATTTGATCAAGCCATCACTCTTTATGAAAGACTATTAAAATCAAATCATGTAGAGCAGGACGTGAAGGTTTTCATCTGTAATGAAATGGCTGATATCTATCATCAACAAACAGACTATGAGAAAGAAAGGGAGTATGGTTACCGATCCTTTCAGCATGATAAACCACGTGCAGAGATCTGTTGTCGACTCGGTTATGGTTTCTTACAAGATAACAAGTTAGATCAAGCTGTGTTTTGGTATACACGTGCAACAGAGCTCGAGATACCGAAGAACAAAGGCATGCTACATTATGAAGCATGTTGGACATGGCTACCACACGTACAGCTCTGTGTTTGTTATTACCGATCAGGTAATTATGAAAAAGCGTATCTTCATAACGAAGAAGCGAGAAAACTAAATCCTGACTATGCACATATTTCCACCAATAAAGAATTACTAGAAAACGTTTTAAACATCCACTCCGATCACACTGCTGTACAGGTTGAGTTGAAAAACGATAATCAGGAACCTTTTCTAATGAACCTTCATCTTCCAGGATTCATTGAAGAAACCATTCAGAATACAGGAAACTGGGAACCTTACATGATGACAACCCTAAAAAAATATCTGAAAGATGGGGGAATCTTTGTGGATGTTGGGGCTAATATCGGTTATCATGCGCTACATGCTGCTAGTCTTAATTCGAACTTAGATTGTATATGTTTCGAACCCCATCCCGAAATATTTGAGCAGCTTCAACAAAACATTGCGATAAATTCTTTTTCAAATGTTAGGGCTCATCCGTTAGCTATAGGGAATTCTGTTGGGCATATCAACTTTCATATGCAAAACCGGAATAACTACAACAGAGGAATGTCAGCCATTGACTATTATGATGGTATAGGAACAGACTATAAGACTGTTCAAGTTCCTACAACCACGCTCGATACGTTTTTAGATCTAGAAACGAAATCCAAAGTAAAGCTCATTAAGATTGATACACAAGGACATGAATATCAAGTCATCCAAGGTGCGCTTGAACTAATCGATACATCACACCCCGTAATCACTCTTGAACACCATAATAATGATAAAAAGAGTATTCATGATATATCAAAGCTCCTTCCAAGCTATGAAATCTATAAAGTGAACTTTTGGAATGGTAAAATAGCCCGTTATGAAGAAGAAAGCTCAGAAGAATTTATGGACGATTACGTTTTTCTACCTCTCCAATTAAAGGAGAAGATTTATTAGAAATTTTAACTAGTTTTAAAATAATAGATTTTATAGAAACGACTTTCTTACAAGAGTCGTTTTTATTTTGCCGAGAGGAGAAGGAATCTTAGAAGCCTCCTTTTATAGAGAAGCTGAGAGACATAACCTTCGAGTCTCTTAAAACTCTATCATTTGTTTGGTTAAACAATTCTTAATATGGGACAATAGACAATGTACAATTGATGAAAACCGATATTGGGGTTTATCCTCATTAAAATATGTAATTGTGGCTGGACACTTTGTTCAATATAAAATCGGCCGAGTAGGCAAAAAAATATTATGTACGTAAAGCCTAACTTCAAATAGAGTTAGGCTATTAATTATTAACCAATTCTTTTTTTGTCTTGTGGAGTCTTGCGGATTTTTTTATCAGCAAATAATCCGTCTAATAGACTTAAGAAATTACGCATAAAAGACACCCCATATCCTTGTAATGCATGATATAGAGAATTTTGCTCTCTATGTAGTAGATTATGAGGAAAGCACTCTATATGATTGGACATTATGAAACAAAAGGCGTTTACGAGTTACCCTTTTATATGAAATTTTCTAGCAGACTCTAGTAAATGTACAAACCATTTCATAGATTCCACATATACTGAATAATAGGGGTGATGAAAATGGTGAAAATCTTTATCGATCCGGGTCATGGAGGAACTGATCCGGGAGGGGTTGCAAATAACCTTACAGAAAAAGCACTTACTTTAAAAATAGGTCTTCGTATTAGAGATATTTTACTTGCAGAATATAGCAATGTTTCCGTTTTAATGAGTAGAACATCTGATGTTACAAAGTCATTAACAGAACGAACAGATGCTGCAAACGCTTGGGGAGCTGACTTTTTCTTATCCGTTCACACGAATGCAGGCGGTGGAACCGGGTACGAGGATTACATCTATACAGGATCCACAGCACCAACGACCACTTATCAAGATTTTGTGCATGCTGAAATTTTGAAAACTGTAAATTTTAGTGATCGTGGAAAGAAGGAAGCAAACTTTCACGTATTGCGCGAATCGAATATGCCTGCTCTTTTAACAGAGAATGGTTTCATAGATAACGTAAATGATGCGAATAAGTTAAAAACGACATCATTTCTTGAAAATATTGCACGTGGACATGTGACTGGGATTGTGAAATGCTTCAACCTTCCTAAAAAAGCTGTTTATCATACAGTGGTGAGTGGAGATACGGTATATTCACTTAGTCAGCAATACGGAAGCACAATTCAACAGATCAAAAACTGGAACAAACTAGATAGTAATTACAGCATTTTTCCAGGTCAAATCCTAAGAGTAAAGTAATACCAAGTACACCATTCTTAAAGTGTGCTTGGTATTTTTTTGAACGCTTTATGCCAATTTAATTCCTTTTCGATAAGCTTCCACAAAAGCAAATGTTAAAAAAGTAAAAGCACCCCATAAGATCCATGCTGCACCAAAGCTGATTTGATCTGAATTTGTACCGTAAAGCCAAGTTCCCCAAGTCAAAACGATTCCGTCAAAGAAGGTAGCAGTTGCTAGACCTAACCCGATACCTGGAACAATCTGAAGCGGTTTAAGACCGGCACCCTTTATGATAAGTAGAACGGAAAGCCAAGATACTGGTAAGGCAAGAGCGAAGGAGATTAGACTTCCCATTTCACCAAATAAACCAACGGAGTATCCAAATTTTACAGCCATTGCTCCACTAAACCAAAATGCAAGTCCGAATACAATTAGAATTCCTGTTTGCTTCTTACTGAAAAAATGAGGTTTCTCCAATTCAATTACTTCCGCAACTTCACTGTTCTTCATTTACTAAATCCCTCCCATTTCTTAAAATGTAGCACTTGCTACATAAATAAAATGTAGCATATACTACATAAAAAATGCAACGAGGAATATGTGATGAAAAAAGGCGAATTAAGAAAACAAGAGATTCAAGAAAAAATGGCAAAGCACATTCTAATAAATGGTCTACAGTCAGGAAGTTTAAGAAATTTAGCTCAAGCAGCTGGGACGAGTGACAGAATGTTGCTTCATTATTATCAGGACAAAGAAGAGCTTATGAAAGACGTGTTGACTCAAATATCTGATAACCTGATTACTATTCTTGAACAGGCGCGAACGGTTTCCATTCCATTTAATAAATTAGTACCTCATCTTTACCAATTGATTAAAAACCCTATCGTAAAACCTTACATTCAGCTTTGGCTCGAGTTAATTGCAAGAGCTTCCAAAAAAGAAGAGCCTTATCTTTCAATTGCAAAACAGATTGGGGATAGTTTTATTCATTACTGCTCTGAGCTTATTCAAGCAAATGATGAAGAAAAAGAGAAATTAGCGCCTCTAACGTTCATCATTATAGAGGGAATCGCTATGTTAGATGCAATTGATTTCGAGACCAATATTGAAAAAGCGTTGGAAGGACTATCTGGGTTTCAAAAATAGTAAGTGTAAACGATCTATGTTTTATGAATGGGGGATTCATGAACTTGAATAGATTAGAAAGAATTCGTCAAGAAGAAAAAGAATACCATGATTATTGTTATAACCATTATAAGCTGTTTGAAAAAGGATCATGGCTTTATAAACCGGTAAAAACAGTCATGGAGATCGTTCCACATTTACTGAACTTGAAGGAAATGAAAATATTAGACCTGGGTTGCGGTGTCGGGAGAAATAGTATTCCTTTAGTACAGGCGTTTAGAAGACAAGTAGTTGAAATGGATTGCGTTGATTTCTTAGAATCTGCACTTATAAAGCTGCAACAATACAGCACAGAATTTAAGGTAAATGAATTCATTAAACCAATTAATGCTGATATAAGTTCCTTTGAGATTAAAAAAGATACCTATGATTTGATTGTTGCTGTCTCGAGTCTGGAGCATGTTGATTCTGTAGAAACTCTTAAAGATGTTCTTCAACGAATGGAAAGGGGAACTCGAAAAGGAGGCATTAATTGCTTGATTGTAAACTCTGAGGTCACAGAAACAGATATTGAAACTCAAACAACACTTGATGTCCTTATGGAAATTAACATGCATACGAATGATATGACGAAGTTGCTGCAAGATACATATCCCAACTGGGAAATCCTAAAAACGGGTGTGAATCCTTTACGTTACGAGATCGTGCGCAATCAAAATCCTGTTATACTTACAACGAACGCCATCACTTTAGTTGTAAAGAAAAAATAGGGTAGAAGCTTTCAGCAAATTTGCTGGAAGCTTTTTTGTTTGAAAAAGTTATAGGTAATTTGTCTCGTGACAAAATCGAAGAATCATGATGCTGCTTTTTATTTATTAAAACCAGTCCAATATACTCATTAAATTAACCCAACCCAATTCCTCTTCCTATTTATAGAAGTTTTTGAGATGATGTATCCAACGATAAAACATAATTTACCAAGTGTGATTTTAAGAGAAAATAATTGGTGGAAAAGGATGATATTACATATGAAAAGCACGGGGATTGTGAGAAAAGTAGATGAGTTAGGAAGAATTGTTATTCCGATTGAACTGCGACGTATGATGGATCTAGACATTAAAGACGGTATTGAGATTTTTGTAGAGGATGACCGCATTATTTTAAAGAAATACATACCGAACAATTCGTGTGTGATTACAGGTGAAGTGACTGATCAGAATACAGCATATGCAGGAGGAAAGTTTGTACTCAGTCCGAATGGCGCAAAAGCACTTTTAGAAGAATTAGAATTAAAGTTCTAAGTGTGGAGGATCACCAGTGACAACAGAACATGCAAGAACCATTTATCTCCTGTCAGGACCTGCAGGAGTTGGGAAATCAACAACTGCGATCGAGCTTGTTAAAAGTCTATCCAATAGCGCCTATCTATCTGGTGATGATATAAGTCATATGCATATAAACGGCAGAGAGAAGCCTTGGGAAAGTGAACAGGAGCATGATTTGATCTGGAATAACATTCTTCATCTTGCAAGGAACTTCATAGATTATGGCTGTGACGTTGTAATTGATTACATAACCTTTCCAAAAGATGCGGAGTGGCTAAAACTCCAGTTAAATAAATCCGACGTAATAATTAAATATGTTGTCCTATGGGCAGATGAAAAGACGTTAGTAAAAAGAGATGCTTTGCGGGATGCAGATGAGCAAATGGGTGAAAGATGTTTGATTCTTTTTCATGAGTTCTTGAACTCAAGTTTAGATTCTAAGCATCTTCTTCATACAAGTTTACTTACTCCAAAGGACTTGCAGCAAGTCGTTCAAGAAATAAGATTTGAGAACCGATTCATTCAATAAAAAAACATGCGGCTAGAGAAGCTGCATGCTTTTTTTAGTGGAAAGTCGTGCGGAAGATCCTTATTTTTTAAATAATTGTACCCAAGCTCCCTCATAATAACCAACTCCGATAGAGTCGTAGCTAGAGCTTAAAATATTTTGGCGGTGACCAGGACTGTTCATCCAGTCTGTCATAACAGCTTGTGGTGAAGTTTGTCCTTTTGCAATGTTCTCACCCGCAGCTGTGTAATCGATTCCAAAGCTGCGCATCATGTCAAACGGAGAGCCGTAAGTCGGTGAGTTATGATCAAAATAGTTATTCTGAATCATGTCTTTAGCTTTTGCCAAAGCAACATTGCTGAGTTCAGCATCAAGTGTTAATGGGGCAAGGCCGGCTTTTTGACGCTCTGCATTCACAAGCTGTGAAACTTGTGTAGCAGTCGAACCGACAGAAGGTTGTGTAGGAGCTGCTGCTTTAGGTGCTGGCTGTTGTTTGGCAACAGAAGCTGGCAGCTCGATCACTTGTCCAGGATACACCCAATTGATCTCTTTGATCTGTGGGTTTGCCTGTTGGATTGCCCATAAACTAACATTTGACGCCGAAGCGATTTTGTTAAGTGTCTCTCCATGTACCACTTTGTGTAGATTTGAAGATGACGGAATGTATAACGTTTGACCAACATAGATGCTATGGCTCGTCAATCGATTCATTCCTATTACATTTGATACGCTTACATTTTGATGCTGTGCGATCTTCCACAGTGTGTCATTTTGCTGAACCGTATATGGTGTTGAAGCATGTGCTGCAGTTGTCATAGCAAGAAAAGCAGCCAATGATAAAGATAATATTTTTAAACGCATAATATCCCCCGAATATCCAGTTCCCCCAACGACTTTCACTATTTAAATGTTCACATAATTTAGACCGCGAAACAACTGGGAATGAGAGAAAAATTATGTAAATAAATGTATGTAAAAGGGTTTTCGTGTCGGAAGGTCGAAGTAGTCTTACAACAACAATCAGAAAGGGTGGATACTATGAATCTGCACCAAGCAGCAATGGATGGGAAATTAATAGAGGTTGAGGAACTTTTAGAAAACGAAGATACAAACATAAACGGACTCAGTGAAGGGTGGTCACCTCTTCATCTAGCCGCACATTTTGGACATATTGAAATTGTGAGACTGTTACTCGAACAAGGAGCTGATGTTCATGTGAAGTCTGGAAATAACATGGCGAACACTCCGCTTCATGCCGCAGCAGCAAATATGAAGAATCGACAGGAGATGATAGGTCTTCTACTATCGCACGGAGCCGACATTAACGAAAAGCAAAGCGGAGGCTGGACCATTCTTCATCAAGCGGCGCAACATAACGATCCTGAGATGATCGCCTACTTTGTTGAAAAAGGAGCCGATCCATACCTTGCCAAAGAGGACGGAAAAACAGCCCTTGAACTGGCGGAAGATGAAGAAGCACATGAAGCAGCGGATATTTTGAGAAACTGCACATTAAATAAAATCTAAAATACAGGATGCGTCCTGTATTTTTCTTTTTCTCATAATTTGTTATTATAGGAAAGGTAGTTTTTTAAGAAGCATAAGTAGGTGGTAATGATGAACTTTCAAGTATTATTGTATTATAAATACGTAACGATCGAAGACCCTGAAGCGTTTAAAGAAGAACATCTCGCTCTTTGTAAAGAGATCGGACTTAAAGGTAGAATTCTCGTTGCGAACGAAGGGATCAACGGAACCGTATCAGGAACGGTGGAGCAGACTGAAGCATACATGAAGGTGATGAGGGATGATCCTCGTTTTGCAGATACCGTTTATAAAATAGAGGAATCGAACGAACATGTCTTCAAAAAGATGAAGGTTCGTGTGCGTCCAGAGCTCGTACACTTAAGTCTTGAAGATGATGTGAATCCGAACGAACTTACAGGTAAGCACCTATCTCCAAAAGAATGGCTTGAAGCGATGGAATCAGAAGATGTCGTGATCCTAGATGCACGTAACACATATGAATTTGACCTTGGCCATTTCAAGAATGCGATTAGACCCGACGTGGAAACGTTCCGAGAGTTGCCACAATGGGTGAGAGAGAACTTCAGTCAGTTCAAGGATAAAAAAGTTCTTACCTATTGTACGGGCGGCATTCGTTGTGAAAAGTTCTCAGGATTCTTAGTAAAAGAAGGTTTCAAAGACGTTTCACAACTCGAAGGTGGAATCATCTCTTACGGTCATGATGAAGAAGCCAAAGGAAAGCTATGGGACGGAAAGTGTTACGTGTTTGATGAGCGGATCTCCGTACCTGTTAACCGAACAGGTGAAGAGGTTGTCGTCGGCAAATGTTATCACTGCGGAAACCCTGAAGAACGCTATGTGAAATGCGGAAATCCAGAATGCAACGCGCATCTGTTGATGTGTGAAGAGTGTGAGCATGAGCACAAACGCTCGTGTAGCACAGAATGCAGAGAACATCCGTGGAATCGTTATATAAAAGAATGTGAAGCAGAAAGCGAAAGTTCTCCTTTATAGGAGAACTTTTTCTTTTTTGTAAGTGAGTTGATAAGTATGCATGTACTTTCCAGCAGGAAAATAGTCGATATGTGCGTTTCAAGGAAACACATGTAAAGAATTACGTAGTAATCTCAATTAATTACGTAGTAAATCAATTTTTATCCGTAATCCCTCGAATTGTTATTCCTAATATTGGATGGTGTGAAGTAATATGAAATGTAGGGGGAATAACAATGAAAATGATTTTGAGTTTATGTGTATTGATCTTTGTCAGTCTTTCGTTTTACAGCTCAAGTTTCATAACAACTTTTGATTCGAGTTTAAGAGAGCTTGTTTTGAGTCTCCGAACGGATTCGTTGAATGAAATTGTACTAGCCTTCACAACCGTTGGCGACGCAAAAGTGCTAGCAGGACTCTGCTTAATCGGTGCGACCGTTCTAATCATAATGAAACAATGGAGAAACAGCTTGTTGCTGATTGGAAGTATTCTGGTTTCTTATGGTTTGAACTTGCTAGTGAAAACCCTGTTTCAGAGAGAACGACCGCTAGATCATCTCCTATTAGAGGAAGACGGATATAGTTTTCCGAGTGGTAACGCCATGGTAGGCACATCGTTTTATTTATTTGCAGCCGTTCTTCTGTATCAAAGGTATCAAAAACGCTGGATTCTAGTGGCGGGCGTCATCCTTCCGTTCTTACTTGGGTTAAGTCGTGTCTATGTTGGCGTTCATTATCCATCTGATATTTTGGCAGGCTTTGCATTAGGGATCGTTCTTGTCATCGTTCTTAGCAAACTAACAGATAAAAGTTCAAAACATGTAGAAAGCGTTAACAGAAACAACACAAATAGAGCTGTATAACATATCAATTATTGTTCGTTTTTGGTATAATAAGACGGAATTGTTTACCGAAAGGGTGCAAAGATATGTTACCAATCGTATTTCCAGAGAACAAACTTGAGTACATACCGGCATTAATTACGCTTGCCCTCTTTACAATTTTTGCGTGGAGAACGGTAGTCTTTTTTAAGAAACATTCTGCGAAAGAGTTAAAGAGAGCACAATTAATAGAAGAAGATTTGTTAAGCCAAGAGCTGAAAAACAAGGACTTATGACGAGTTCTTGTTTTTTTTTTGAAAAAAATTTATATTTCTATGAATAGGTTTTCAGAATTAACCCATACTACATTTAACGGAAAACAAAAAAGTTTTTCGTACATATTATCCCAAAGGAGGGAAATCGCATGGCACGTAATAACAGCAACCAAATCGTGGTTCCTGGAGCACAAGGAGCTCTTGACGCAATGAAACAAGAGATCGCTGCTGAGTTCGGAGTACATCTTGGACCAGACACAACTTCTCGTGCAAACGGATCTGTAGGTGGCGAAATCACTAAGCGTCTTGTAGCACAAGCGCTAGGCGGACTTCGTTAATCAGTAACCTCCTTGTAAGAAAAACCCGGAATTCGTTCCGGGTTTTATTTTTTGTCCAAATATGATCCTATACTCCCTCAAGAATCATGTATAATGAAAGCGGTGACATACCAGTAATTTGTCGGGGGAGTGGATTTCAATGACAGAACAGAAAAAATTGGACAGCAAAGAAACAGAAAAAGGACTTCACACGGACTTTATTAATTCAATGACGTATGGCGAGTATCTGAACCTAGATAAGATCTTGTCTGGTCAGAAAAGGCTATCCGGTCATCATGATGAAATGTTGTTTATCATTATCCACCAAGTGTCAGAGCTATGGATGAAGCTTATTCTTCACGAAACGCGTTCAGCGATTTCTTCTATTGAAGATGGAAACCTTCATTCGGCGTTTAAAATGCTTGCGCGAGTTTCTAAGATTCAGTCTCAGATCATTGAATCATGGGATGTACTCTCAACCTTGACGCCAGCAGAATATATGGAGTTTCGTGATAAGCTTGGACAAGCATCAGGTTTTCAATCGTATCAATATCGCATGATTGAATTTGCGCTCGGCTATAAGACGCCTCACATCTTAGAAATCTACAAAAAAGACGCTGACCTTCATGAACAACTAACAACTGCTCTTCACACACCAAGTTTGTACGACGTTTCCATTCAGGCGCTCGCAAAAGCGGGGCTTCACATCGACGATGAAGTTCTTAACCGTGATGTGACGAAGCGTTATGAATACAACGCATCAGTAGAGGCAGCTTGGCTAGAAGTGTACCGAAACGTTGAAAAGTACTGGGATCTGTATGAGTTAGCAGAAAAGCTTGTAGATATTGAAGATTGGCTGCAGCAGTGGCGATTCCGCCATATGAAGACCGTAGAACGCATTATCGGGTTCAAAGTCGGAACAGGCGGTTCATCAGGCGTGAACTATCTCAAAAAAGTACTAGACCAGCGCTTCTTCCCAGAGCTTTGGGATCTGCGAACGAGTATATAAATATTTGAAAGAAGCGTGCTATTTAAACAGTACGCTTCTTTTCTTTACTAGTATTTTTCCTTTTGAACATCTTTTCAATGCTATAAAAAATCCCACCACAAACTACGCCTATAACAAGTGGTTTTAAGATAAAACTTTGCTCAGTCCAAAACCAATTTATTAGGAATACGATTACAAAAGTGAGTAATGAATGCATCACTAATTTTATAACAATTCCTCCCTTTTCCTTTTTGTTAAAATTCTAACATAAATTGTAAAATAGGTGAGGATAATGAAATAAAACAAAATTACATAAAAAGACACATAAATGGATTAAACTTACAATTTACAATGATAAAATGTAGACATAGAAGGAATGCTTTCTCTTATTTTCAAACTTCTAAAATATCTCATGATAAGGGAGATTCTCTATGAATGAAAACATCATGGTTTTATCTGACGGAAGGCAATTAGGTTATTCAGTATATGGAGACCTAGAAGGAATTCCATTATTTTTATTTCACGGAACACCAGGGTCAAGAGTGTGGTTTACAGAAGATGATCTGATCGCAAAAGAATTAGGAATTTGTTTGATTGCTACTGATCGTCCCGGATACGGTCTTTCTGATACGAAACATAATCTTAAACTACTTGATTATGCTGAAGACATGGAAGAACTAGCAAAGCATTTAAAGTTTGGAAAGTTCTCGGTGCTAGGCGTATCGGGAGGTGGTGCATTTGCTGCGGCTGTAACATTTGCTCTTCCAAACAAAATAGACATATGTATATTGGTAGGTACGGCTACACCTTTCAAAAATGGTAAACCTCCTAAAACCATGTCAAACGAGAATCGTTTAGCTTTTTATTTAACAAAGCACTTTCCGTTCTTGC
This sequence comes from Bacillus sp. E(2018), assembly GCF_005503015.1. Lineage (NCBI taxonomy): Bacteria > Bacillati > Bacillota > Bacilli > Caryophanales > Bacillaceae > Bacillus > Bacillus sp. E(2018). Next base: position 793,308 of record NZ_SCOL01000001.1, read on the forward strand.
TCAAGCTGATAGAGAAGTCGAAGAAAAAAATAATCGATCAGAAGCCCGAGTTGTACGTAGAAAACTTAAAAAAAGGTGGTTCTTATCTCTCAGATTGGGACAACAAAATGTTATTAAAGGATGACGTACTTGAAAATGGAGTGCTCCATTCTAAGGAAGCTTACCGACAAGGAGTAGATGGAGTAATCGATGAGAGCAAGTTATTAACGAAAGACTGGGGATTTAAAGTAGAAGGGTTAACACGGCCTGTAATCATTTGGCATGGGGAGAAAGACACTTTTTCACCTGTGGTTGAAGTGAAGAACATGTCTAAGGTAATCCCAAATGTCCAAACCCACTATTTAGAAGAAGCTGGCCATTTCTTAACAGAAAGTGAAGAGGTTTGGAAGTCCATTTTAGTTAACTTTAAAGAATCCATTTTCATGTCCTAGTTCGCTTTAACGATAGACATGAGTAGATTGGGGGAAACATCTTGAAAAAGCAGATAGTAGCGGCCATTTTTGGTGGATGTGTTGGTGCCATTCTTGGAGTTATTGCTTATAACAACAACTGGTTAGGTTAACGTAAATACCAATGGTTAAATTATCTTTAACATCGTACATGTTAGCGATGTTGTATAGCATTCTTTCCGTCCAAAATGAATGTTTACTATTTTGGCTCATATTTCCAATATCAATTAAGTGAGTTAATACGTATCTTTCCCACGATTTTTTTAACTGCAATCATATTCTCGCTCGGCTATTTTGTAGTTGGTAGTGCCTAGCTAAGGCAAGGTTCTATCTTTTCCCAATAAGGTGGTGATATGAATGAGAAATTCAATCGGTTTTTTAGAAGAATTTCTAAATGGTGATATGTATAAACGAAGCGATAAAAATCAAGTGCACGCTTGTTTAATAAGATTAGAATCTGATCCATCAGACACATTTAAGAGCTTTTATAACAAGTATGAAGGTCCTTTTTGGGAAGAAAATATTCCTTTTGAACTTCTTGATATAACAGAAGTTGAGTCTTATACTCAAATTGCTCGAAATGAACACAATTTTTCAAAACAATTTTTCGTTCTAAGTGAAATGAATGCAAATGCTGTACTCGTTCTTAATGCGTTAAATGATCATGTTTATATAGTTGATTTTGAGGGTGGGGATGAGAAGCTGTTACGGGGAGAATTAAAACCTAGATGGTTGACGTTTTATGAATTCTTAAAAGCATACTTTGATTCATGATAAATTTTTCGGAATGAGGATCGAACTATGAAAGACACCCTAATCGCTTTTTATATCATTCTATGTGTAGGTATCATCGGATGTAGTTTTTTGGTGTATTCGTTAATGTACGCACTCTTTCTTTTATGTGTATTTATATTTATGTATATCGATTTATTAAATAAGAACAGATCGAATGTGGCTGTATTTTTGATAGCTTTTCTAAAATTATACGTATTTCTGTTTGGGGGATATCTTTACATAGAACATATACTTATTGACGGCACAATGGTGATAGATCTTCGATTTACTATGTTAGTGTTCTTTCCAGGGGTCATGTACTTTTTGTTAGGTTTACCATTCTTGTTGCTCCGTAGGAAAAAGCGAATGCTCTAATCTATTGTTTTAAAAAAAGTGACCTTATTTGTAGGGTCACTCTGATAAATCTACATCTTTAATTTTCAAAGCTTTCAATAGTAGCACAGTTCCTGTTACATTGAGGATAATGCTTGCTCCTAATAAACATGCCCATAAAATGAATGATTCAGAAAATAAGAATGTCACCATTAACAAGGTACAACCAATAAGAGTACATATCAGTCCTGACTTAAAGCTGTTCATAAATAGCACCTCTTCCTTATATTATATTACCAAAAATTTCCTCATCGTAAATGAAAAGTTTAAATCTTATTAGGTGGTGAATCGTATAGGTACTGTGGTTGGTATTTTAGGTATGACTCACGATGAAAATTTGCAGATGAAGTGTGACTTTCCGTTGTCTCTCGTAAAAGAGATAATTTTAGAATTTAATCCTCATGTAATTTGTGGTGAAGTTCATCCACTAAGCTGGGAGTTATATGTAAAGGAAAGAGAACCGAGTGGGATTTTAGGGGAAACACAAAACGAATATCCTAGTTTAATATATCCTTTGTGCGAAGAAAAGGGAATTGAGTTTGTTCCTGTGAATTGGTTTGAAGAGGACGTCTTTAACGAGGGGCCATTCGATAGATTTGATTTCGAAGTTAAGAAGAATTTGGAAAAAGAATTACAACGTTGGAATGAAAAACAGCTTAGGTTAGGCAACTCTAGAAATATTCCATTTAACTCATTGGAATACGACGCAGTTACGAAAGATATGTATGATTGGTTACATACCATAAATCCAGATGTTCAAAATATTGAATGGAACGCTAGACATTACATTATGATGGCAAGGGTAAAACAGACGAATAGAAAAAATATAGGTAAAAGAATACTTTGTATCCATGGAGCCGATCATAATTATTGGTATTATGAAACTCTTATTAAAGAGAGAGATATTCAGGTAATCTATCCTTTAAGATAAGAAAAAGCTCATCTAAAAAAGAATTCACCTTACTGATAAAAGCATTCTTTCGAAATAAGGATGCTTTTATTATTTTTGTAGTAATTTTAAATAAACAACCAATTATTTAAACACATGAACCAAAATGGCGCTGAAAGTATATGATGATAATCTCTCTAGAACTTGAAGAAAGAGGTGCATGTTTGAAGATATACTTTTGGTTTTTCTTATTGATTTCCACATACAATTTTCTGTGGATTGACATGAGCAATTTCCGTGAGTTGATGAATCTGATCATCACGGTGGTAGGCCTTTTAGGTATCTACGGATATGTTTATAAAAGAGAAATCTTTCGAAAGATCTTTTGGAAAATCTTCTTTTTATTTGACCTACTCTATACGATTGGGTTTATGTTATTGGTTTCGAAAGAGAAATACATGAGAATTCATTCAAACGATGAATTCATATTTGCTTCATTAGTGGTTTTCATTTTTCTCTTCGTCTATTTTAGAACCCTCTATAAATACGCATTTAAGGTACCAGGTAAATAACTAATGAGAAGAGTACCGCAAGCTGGGTACTCTTTTAAATAATTTTAGTGAAATTATAGAATCCAACCGTTAAGAACCATCCCTATGTTTATGACAAAATGAAACAGGATTGCGGGGTATATACTCTTAGTCTTTAACACCACAAAAGCATAGAATAGCCCTCCAAATGAAAAGGAAAGACTCATTAGAATAGGAATGCCGATGGATAGGTGTAACAGACCAAACCCGATACTAGTAACGAGAACGGCATAAAAGGTTGAAACGTACTTTTTTAAAGATGATAAAAATAGCCCTCTCCAAAGTAATTCCTCCAAAACAGCATTAATTAGAGAAAAGACCAGTGCAAAGATAAGAAGAGACCGCGAAATACTTGTACTCTCCATAAAAAGGAGGGGGAAGAATATGGTCATTGATCCTAATAAACCTAACCCTAAAAAGGTTAGAGTCTTAATTGTATGATTTGGAAACTCGATACGACTATTCCAGTCTGGCATCACGGTATAAAGATTTACTCCTTGTTTAGTTCTTCTAATAGAGATAATTGTACCTAGTATTAGAACGAATAGCAGGCTCCTATTTAGCACAATCTTTGCTTCTTTAGAAATCCCAAACTGAGCGATTACGTCATTTCCTAAAATGAATAATACAAACCCAGACAAAAAGAAGACGAAGAGGGATAAGGTAGGTCGATATTTAAAGTTGATTCTATAGAGTAGAAACAAAGATAAAACGGAAAGCATTCCTAAACTGAACATTCTGTACGAAAAAAAGATGATGCCTAGAAAAAATAAGCAGGTTAAAGCAATGAGTGCATGATTATTTTTCACGAGTTGAATAACTGATCTCTCCTTTATCATTACGAACAAAACCTTCAAATACATATATTTCTACATTTTTTTACAATAAACCTTCCTAAATTTTACAATTCAGTTTCATATCTACTATTTTCTTAGCGTGGCGATAAATCGAAAGAGTCTATTGATAAAGCGAGATTAAAGACTCGCCAAGTTCCTTAACCGATTCAATCAATGTGGAGGGAGAAATAATTTTCATCTGATCACCAAACCCGATGATATAAGACGCAGCTTCTTGCTTTGTATCAAAGGTAAGTTTTACTGGAAACCATCCGTTTTCATTCGGTGAACCCTTACTCACAACTTGTGCAAAGCGTCCGCTAAAGGATAATCGATCTATAATGGATGGAGATGCTTCAACTTCTACTTCGAATACTGGTAAATTACGAACAAAATTTTGCTTCGATTCAGCCCAGTAATCAGCAAGTTGAAAATCTGGAGGTCTAATGAATGTCTCACTCAACAACTCAGCTGACTTTATTCGAGATACTCTAAAATTTTTGATTTGTTGATTCGATACCGCAACCAGGTACCATGTGCGTCCTTTTGCGACGAGTCCTAAAGGTTCTACGATTCTCTCTGAAGAATCGTTGTTCGCTTTTTCGTATGCAATACGTATTTTTCGATCTTCCCATAGGGCATGCTGTAGCTGATTAAGTGCAATCGATTCGTGTTTGGATTGTTTCCACGGATCTATATCGATATGGATTCTGTTCCATAAGTTATCCGCTTGCGATTGAAGTGTGTTTGGGAGAGCAGCTAACAGTTTTTGCCGTGCTTCTTTCCAATCCTTAGTAAACCCGAGATCACTTAATAGCTGATAAGAAGGGGAAAGAAACAACGTTTTTAGCTCGCTGTCTTTTAATCCCGTCAATTTTGTTCTGTACTGATCAACAAGCCGCCATCCACCATGTTTGCCTCGTTCAGCTAGGACTGGAATCCCAGCAACACTTAACGCTTCCATGTCCCGATGAATGGTTCGCTCTGTTACTTCTAATTCGTTGGCTAACGCCTTTGTTGTCATCTTTCCGTGATTCTGAAGCAGCAATAAGATGCTGATTAAACGATCTGCTCTCATTTATTTACTCCTTATTTCTTAATATGACATTGGATGTCAACTTTAAAGGTTAAACTAAAGATAGATCAAAAAAGGAGTGAATGCAAATGAAACCTTTAGAAGGAAAAATTGCACTAGTAGCTGGAGGAACACGAGGGGCAGGACGCGGGATTGCGATGGAATTGGGAGCAGCAGGAGCGACAGTTTATATCACGGGCAGAACGACTCGTAAGGAAGTTTCAGAATACAACCGTCCAGAAACCATTGAAGAAACGGCAGAATTGGTAAACGAACTAGGTGGCATTGGAATCCCGGTTCAAGTCGATCATCTTGTTCCAGAACAGGTTGAAGCCCTAGTAAAACGTATTGAACAGGAACATGGTAGATTAGATATTCTAGTGAACGATATTTGGGGAGGAGAGAATTTAATTGAATGGAGTACACCTGTGTGGCAGCATTCCCTTGAAAAAGGATTACGCATGCTTCATCTGGCTGTAGATACTCATCTCATAACTAGTCATTATGCGCTTCCCTTGTTGATTAAGAACGAAGGCGGACTTGTGATCGAAATGACAGATGGGACAAAAGAATACAATGAGAACAATTACAGAGTGTCCATGTTTTACGATTTAGCAAAAACGTCAGTTAACCGAATGGCAAAAGCGCTGTCACACGAACTGTCACCGTATAACTGCACAGCGGTTTCTGTGTCACCCGGCTGGATGCGTTCAGAAATCATGCTTGAAGTATTTGGGGTGACAGAAGAAAATTGGGAAGATGGAATTGAGAAAGATGCGCATTTTGCCATATCTGAAACACCTCGTTATGTTGGACGAGCTGTAGCTGCATTAGCGATGGATGAGAACCGTCATGAACTAAATGGACAATCATTCTCTAGCGGAGAACTTGCTAAGAAATATGACTTTTATGATTTAGATGGCTCACAGCCTGATTGTTTTCGATATTTGGTAGAAGTCGTCGAGGCAGGGAAGCCAGCTAATGTTGAGGGATATAAGTAAGTGAAAGTGAGATTTTCTAACTAATGGAGAATGGAGCATAATTACTTAAATTGTAAAGATACATGTGCGTTAATTTCAAAAGGATTAACGCTTTTTTATATGGAACTTATAAAACAAACAATTAAAGAAAATAAGAGGTGGTCTGAATAGATGGGTAGTGGTAATGAAAACATCCCGGTGTGGGCTTATGAAAAAATTGAAGTGATAAAACCAGATCCTAACTGGAATAAACAAGGTGTTTCGGAAAGAGAAGAACTATCTTATCTCCTTTCAACATTTGGTGTTAACCAGGTAGAACATATTGGAAGTACCTCTATACCTAACTTGCCAGCTAAACCAATTATCGACGTAATGGCTTTGATTGCAACATTTCAACATATCCATGAAATAGATGACGTACTACATGCACACGATTGGCATTATGTACCTCCTGAACTGGACAAGCAGCCTTGGCGAAGATTCTTTGTAAAAGTGGAGAACGACAAACGAATAGCACATTTACATCTCATGTTAGAAGGAGAAGAACGATGGAATCAAATTCTTGAGTTCAGAGAGAAATTAAGAGCTAACGCACACTTAGTGAAAGAATACGCTGCTTTAAAAAGTCATTTAGCAAAAGTGTATGTTAATGACCGAGAAAGATATACAGAAGCAAAAACAGCATTCATTAATAAGGTATTACATAATTAAGGGAGCATTTCTTTAAGAAGATGTGCCTCTTAATTGTTTATTATTCATTCATTCCACTCTATGGTAAAATAAGGATAAAAAGTTTGAAGTGAGCTGACTATACGTGTTTTTAATTAATGGGAGTTTCTTTGTGATCGCCGGAGTTATAGTTTATTTATTAATTAGGGGACTAATGATTAAACCTAGTAAACAAAAGGCAATGAATTGGTTTAATGAAATGACAAGGTTTCTTTTTGTTCTCTATTGTTTATTGGTTGTCTCGGTCACACTGTTTCCTTTACCTATAGGATTTCCCTATTCATTTGAGAATCTATCAGCTTTTATAAATCTAATCCCCTTTGTTTCCATCTGGAAACAAATTAGTTTAATTGGTATAGCCTATGATGGGGATGTACTCTTCATGATTGAGCTTATCACTCGAAATGTTGGAGGGAATATTCTACTCTTTGTTCCACTTGGTTTTTTAATTCCAATCATTTGGAAAAATGTTAGGCATTTTAAACAGATTTTCTTAATTGGTATTGGAGTTTCAGTTACGATTGAATTACTGCAATTACTTGAATCATTTGTTGGTGGTTTGGGACGAGTTACAGATATTGATGATGTGATCTGTAATGGATTTGGAGCTGTCTTAGGTTATCTTTTATTTGATTTGTTATTGCTCTTTAGTAAAAAATATCAACTAAGAATTCTACATAGAATTTATAAAGTTTAAGGTAAAATAGGGGGAGAAATGATGGAACTTCTGTTTATTGGAATCCTATTACTCATTTTGGTGCTGACAAACCTGATTGTATTCAAATTGGGAAGAAGAGATCGAGTAAGAAGAATTGTCTATGGTGTAATCGTAATTCTTTTTACACCTCTAATTTTTAAAGTTTCATTAGATATTATAGGTTCCTTTGACCCTGGCGGATTCGCATCTGGTGCTATTACTATCATTTATTCTTCCTTATTTTTCATTAATGGGATTATCATTATTCTTATAGGTATAGTGACCAACAATACAAATAAAGTTTAAAATAAATTAAATTGGATACAGGCGAGGGAATTCCTTATCAAAGGAGTTCCCTTGCTTGTTTAATTGTTTTCATATATTTACAAATCACTTATTGTGCTAAAATTAAAACAGTTTTGAAAGAGGGGAGGGATCAAGAAATTGCGGGTATTTTCGATTTTCGTTTTACTTTGTGTATGTCTGAAAATGTCTTTCGTCCCAAACTACTTTCATATCGAGAGTGCTGGTTCTAAAGTAGCGTACGAATGGACGGCACACTCTATAGCTTCTGATGACATTTCTATAATCATAACGAAAAACGTCATTGAGAGTAAAAAAGTTCAAAAGGCTTTGAATCCCTTTCAGAATAAAAGTGTAAAAAAAGTACTTGTTGAAAACAAGGATGATGTTCAGTCAACAAATGAAAATCCTTATAAGAAAGCTCTATTTCTTAATCCTTTCCTCTATCAATCCAGTTATCTCTGACTTTTTAAGTAGGAATCTATTTATTGCTACTAAGAAAAAGAAGAGGAGATATCTCAGATGAAAGAGATTACATTATTTAGCGTTCTTACAATCGTATTCGTACTAGTTGCCTCACATTTTTTTAATCAGTACATTCCAGAGCATCAATATCCAACTCTATTTAAATTCTTAAAGAACATATAGATTTTTGAAGGACCTGCTTAGCGGGTCTTTTTCATTTATGCTATTTTCCAATCCTCTACCTTTAATAGGCGATGCATTTTTTCATCCATATAACAACTGAAGTACTTAGAAAAGCCAGCTGTAAAAATTAAGATTTTAAAGTGTATTGAAATAAAAAGCAGCAAAGATATTCCAAGCTCCGTGCAATAAAATAGGAATAGAAAGAGAACGAGTCAAATGATAGATGATAGCCAATAAAATACCAAACATAAAAATTTCTAATGTGTAAGACAAGGACATAGAAAAGTGAGCGATCGTAAATGTTAGCGAAGATACAAAAATTCCAGTGACTATTCCCTTTGTTTCATACAATTTCCGATAGATTATTCCTCTAAATAGCGCCTCTTCGAAAACTGGTGCTAATACTCCAGTTCCCAAAAGAAACAAGACTTTTTGCCACTTTTCTGCTAATGGGTATTGAGAAACAGGACTTGTAAGCATGTCCCAGGTATTTTGAAGTGGATTTGAAATAACCAACTGGATAAGAAGAGAATTATGATGAACCCTCCAATGACCCAAGCATAATTGGTCCACTTAAATAACGCTTTAATGTTCCAAGAGTTCATTAGATACGCTCTGGTGGGACGATATAAAATAAGACCGGTTATAAGCCACAATTCAATGATTCCAGGACCATTATACCAAGTGAAAAAACTGATATTTGATTGCTTGTAGATCGCTATTCCTAGTGCCATACATCCAAATATTACAAATAAAATACCCATAACTTGCTTCCAAGTGAGATTTTTTTGAACTTGCCGTTTTTCTAAAGATGGCTCCAAAGTTCTTACCCCTTTTAGTTTATTTGCACTAAAATCATCTGATCAATAGTTTAATCATATAATTACATACCATAAATTGTAAAATATTTCTTGTGTCAGTAATACATTAATCTTTGCGAAAAAAGCCTATTTAAACACTTTGTACAAGTTTATGCCATCACGTCTAAATACTCGTTTCGAATATTACTAATAAGAATCCGTAGCTTTCATACCGGATATGTCATTTATTTGTAGAGGAAGATTGATACAGCTACAGGGAAAAGGTAGATGGAAAATGAATTGAAGCGTGTTAATCCAAAGAGATTAACGCCTTTTTTATGCATTTATGTAGCAGAATCGAATGGGCACTGTGATAGGTGTACAAGCACTTTCTGAGAGATTTCATAGAATATATTACTCGAAGGTATACCTTCGGGAAATAGGGGGGATTAGTTATGGGTTGGATTGGAAATAATTCAGGTCAACGTTCTTGTGGATGTCACCAGCGCGTTGAACGTCAACATCATGAATGTGGATGTAACAAGCGAGTTGAACGTGAACACCATGAATGTGGCTGCCACAAAAAAGTAAAACTTCGTCAGGCTGAAGGTCAGTTAAGAGGAGAAATGTGCAGCAGATGCAATTGGGCTCATTATAGAAATGATGACGCTTGGAGAAGACTTTGTAGGAACAGAGTCGAAAGTGTACGAGCGGTTTCAGATGCTCCAAACTGTGCTTTGCGCAATCGATTAGGCAATGGAACTGGTCAATAATATCAAACGTTTTAAAAAGTTAACGAACAAACACTGAAGAAACAAAAATTGGACCTTATCATTAAGGTCCTTTTTTTGTTGCGGAAGATTCTTAGCTATTCTCGCTTTGGTCACGAATTTCTCTCTCGATCAGATATACAGATAGTTCGAATGCTTCTATACGTCTTTGGGCTAAGGTGATCTGAGATTTATACCGATTTGGATTTTCTTTAGCTTCCAGCGTTTTAACGGTTTCTTTTAGTTTATGAATCGTTGAGTCCAGTTGCCGTTTTGCTTCAACTAATTTTGACCGTGTAATCTCCATAAGTTTTCATCCCTTCCATTTTCTTGAATACATAAGTATTAAACAATTTAAAGGCTTCATCTTAAACCACCATTTTCTTCTTATTATAAAAAGGATAAATATATGGTACAAGAAGTCTGGTAGCTATAAGAAGGAGATAAGAGCTTTTTATTGAAATCAAAGAAGTACCATCTAAAGGTCTTTTATTATGAAACGGAGGTTCTTGAGATGAGTGATCTGAGGTTGATCGAGATGTATAAAGGCTTTCTACAAAACTATTCACAAGAACAACTAAGGTATATACCCGAACAAGGGGTTTGGTCAATGGCTCAAATGTATGACCATTTGATTGTCGTAGCTCATGAATATCTCGATCGTGTAGAAGATTGTGAGAAAGAAGATGAAGAGGAAAAGCAGGGGAAATCTGAATTTGGAGAATATCTATTTAATATCGGTGGATTTCCTCCTATTAAAATTAAATTGCCTGAAGAACTAGATGCCCCACCGGACAATACAAAAAGTAGAGAAGACATGATCGTTGAGCTTGAACAACTAATGAATAGAATGAAAGACTTGGAAATGAAAGTTGAAAAGATAAACCCTAGTTGCAAAATGAAGCATGGTGGCTTTGGGTGGCTGAATGCTAAAGAGTGGTTGGCTCTTGTCGGCATGCATTTTCGTCATCATCTGCGTCAGAAATATGAGTTGGATGAGAGACTTGCGTTAAGTCTTAATTTTAGCTAAACGATATATAGTCAACTAGGAGATGACATCATTGAGGTTTAAAGAAGTAAATAACGTTAAATTAAGAGTTTGGTCTAGTGACGAGGAAGAAGTTCTGATTTCAGATCAACATTTAAACGAATGTATTGAGTATATAAACCGTCATGGTATTAAAATGATTTCTGTAATGGATTGGCATTACAAAGGTAAGGATTTAGCGTTTTTACGGTATTGTCCTCCTGTCGAAGATGTTTCACTTGACAGCAACTTTTTAGAAGATACTTCTGGTTTATATGACTTAAACCGTTTAAGAAGCTTAAGCTTAACGGAATTATTTGTAGTAGATGGTGGTATGGAATTTGACTTATCACCTTTTAAGGAATTAGAGTCACTCAGTATGTATTGGAGTAAAAAGATTAAAGGAATACAAGAACTTACAAATTTAAAAAGACTACATCTTTGGAAATATGCTCCTAAACTAGCAAACTTAGAGGAACTGAGTTCGCTGCAATGCTTAGAAGAAATGACTATTACACAATCAAAAGTCCGATCATTAAAAGGGATTCAAGAACTAAAAAGATTAAGAAAGCTTGAATTGAATTATTTAAGAACCTTAACGTCGATTGAAGGCATTGAGGGATTAGGTTCTTCCTTACAACACTTAGATATCACCTCTTGTAAGAATATAGATGATTTAGATCGAACAAAGACTTTATCTGCATTGGAAGCCTTTCATCTTAATGAATGTGGATCTATAACATCTCTGGACTTTATTACCTCACTAACGAAATTGAAACATTTTGTATTTCAAGGAACGAATGTCCTGAGCGGAGACGTCACTCCTAGTTTCCATATTGATTATGTTTACTTTGATAGTAAGAAGCACTATTCACATAAATGGAAAGATATAAAGAAGTGGACTAGTCAATAAAAGTAGAAAGTAAATGGGGGATTGGTTTTGGGCAATGTTTTTGTGAAGTTTCTATTTATAATAAGTATTTATGGCCTCTTGGTATTTACATTTAATAAAATCATTAGGAAGTGGCTAAAAGTAGAAAAGAAAAAATTGTTTTCCTACAATCATTTGAATCGTAGCCATAAGAAAATTGACTGGACAATTAGAATAGCTTCCGTTTTCATATTGATTATTAGCTCAATCATAAACATATATAGAACAGAGAAACTATGGATTCTAGAATCTTATGTCCTCGTTTTTCTTTTTATTATAGTTTCTGAAACAGTTAGAGCTGTTATGGAGTGGAGATATGCTGAAAATAAAAACGATTATTTATACACAATGATACAGCTTGCGTTCGTAATACTATTTTTGCTCATGGTATACAACACTAATTTGTTTGGCTTGGTTTAACTCACAAAATGGTGGGTTAACTAGAAAAGAAAAAACATCCTTATATGACTGATGAATGTCTAATTCTAAAGAGGTTATGTTTTGAAAAAAACACATTTATTGTTCTTGATCGTACTATTTTCATTTGGCATAACGGGTTGCTCAATTGCTGCAGATGGAAATGACCATGAAGGAGAAAAGAGTATAAATGATGATTTCCCTCCAGTTATGATGGGATTCGTTACTGTTAAAGGAAAAAAGTATGAAATGGAGGCAGGTAACTATAAATGGGAAAGAAGAGTGGGATCGGAAACTGAAGCTGTATCAACGGATTCTGCATCTCCATCCCAGATTGCTGAATTTTATAAGCCAATCGAAGTGGAACCAGGTGATGACATTATGATTGAGATTCAAGATGATCCAAAGGTTTCCATTTATCTATTTAATGAAAACGATAGAGATAAAGAAGTCATTTTAAGAAAGAATCATTTTTCTGTTCCATCATATAAAGGCCGATACAACTACGAGGTTTTAGCTGATTGGTCTAATGGTGAAGTATCTTACACTTTTGTAGTTGAAGTTCACTAATGTGGTACGTTTAGATTTGTTAAGTGGATTTGTATATTACAATTAAAAAGCTTCAAGTCTAGGGGGATGCATTTAAGATGACAACTAATTTTAAACCTATGACGTTTGAGATGGAAACTGATCGACTGTTCCTGAGTCTTTGGAAGGATTCGGATGCCTCTTGGTATAGAGAACTCGTTGCCGAACGGGGCAAAGGGATGCCGACTATGGAAACTGCTCATGAAAATATCACCACCTTACGAAACCGAGCATCAGAAAGCGGGATTGCCCTACTCACTATTCGACGTCGAGATGAAGGTGATTATATCGGATACTGTGGATTAATTATTGGCCGTTCGTCGCTTGAAGAACCGGAAATTGCATACGAATTGTTCCAAAGAGTTCACGGTAATGGATATGCGACTGAAGCGGCATCCGTAATCGTAGAAGCTGCCGTTGCAACAGGTCGAAGTAAGCTTTGGTCGACAGTACGCGCTTGGAATGCTGCATCCTTCCGGGTGCTAGAAAAGCTTGGATTTGAACAACACCATAGTACGTGGGACGAGGATGGAGAGATTGTTTGGAGCGTTCGAGAACTTCAGAAGAATTCCAAAGATGGCCAAGAGTACGGAGGATAGAGAAAATGCCAGAAATCAACCATAAAACCTATATCAAAGTACCATTAGAAGACGTTTATCATACTATTTCAACAGCCCAAGGTTGGAATGCTTGGTTTACGGACGACACATCTTTAGAGATCAATCCAGATGGGACTGGAGAAATTCGCATGAGGTGGACAAACTTCGGTAGTGAACAAGTAACGATTGAAGATGGAGGTAGAATACTCGAAGCTGTTCCAAACCAGAAATTTGTGTTCCAATGGTCACCAGGAGAACAAAGTTCAACGGTAACCATTAATCTTGAGCCCTATAAAGACGGTACAATGGTAACCCTTAATGAATCTGGATATACGAATTCTGAGAAAGACTTAAATGCTTGCATTGGATGTGCGGCAGGTTGGGGAGAAGCGTTGACCTTATTAAAAGTTTATTTAGAGTACGGAATCGTTTATAAGCAGGACTTGTAGTTCTTTCATAAAAATGCACTTTTCTATACAATGGGGGCTTCGTAAATGTCTAACTTTGAAAAAGAAGAATTACTAACTGGAGGAAATATTTCAAATGTAATTCGTCTAGGGAATACGGTCCGACGAGATCTGAAACCCAATAGCGCCAAAATTCATAAGCTATTGAAGCATCTAGAAAATAAAGAATATAAGTATGCACCTCAGTTTCTAGGTATTGATGAAGAAGGGAGAGAAAAGCTTTCCTTTATAGAAGGAGTAGCGGGGAATTATCCCTTAAAGAAATATATGTGGTCAGATGATGCACTAAAAGACATAGCTAACATGCTTCGACTTTATCATGATGCGGTAAGTGATTTTCCGTTAGAAGAAGGTTGGCATCCGATCGATCACACTCCCCATCCTTATGAAGTGCTTTGCCATAATGATTTCGCCATTTATAACATTATTTTTGATCAAGAACGACCTGTTGGCATTATTGATTTTGATGTAGCAGGACCTGGTCCAAGGCTTTGGGACATCGCGTATACGCTATACACTTGTGTGCCTTTAAGCAGATTTTATTTAGATGCAACAGGTACAACCGTAAATTACAATCGTAGCCAGCATGCAGAACGAATAAAAGCGAGAGTTCAATTGTTTTTTGAGGGGTATGGTGAGAAAGTGGACCTCACTTATTTGGAGATGGTGCTGCTCAGGTTAAAAGGGTTGTGCAAAACCATTGAAAGAAAAGCGAGTGAAGGTGACTTAGCTTTTCAAAAAATGATAGACGAAGGGGATCTGGCCCATTACCTAGAGGACATTGATTTTATTCGTAAACACAGAAACGATTGGATATAATCTATTGCATTAAACAAAGCTGGTCATGTTGACCAAGCTTTTTTTATTTACATAATTTATCCAACCCACTTAATACTAACAAGAGAGACTAGAATTAAAGGAGTTGGAACCATTGCCTGAGTTACCAGAGATGGAAACGTATCGCGAGTTCTTGAACCATAATATCTTACATAAGCCAATTACTGATGTAGAGATCAACAGAGAGAAGTCAATTAACACAGGGGTTCAAACTTTTATCGACTCTGTAAAAGGGGCCAATATCACCTTTGTTAAAAGAAGAGCAAAATATCTTATCTTTGAACTAAGTTCTGGAAAGTTTCTGCTGCTTCATGTGATGCTTGGAGGACTGATGTTTCTCGGAACTTCAAAAAACAGTCCGGATCGAACGAAACAAATTATTCTGTCCTTTGGAGAGCTAGAACTGAATTTTATTGGTCTTCGACTCGGATATTTACACTTACTGAATCAGAATGAACTAGACGAAAAACTGAGTGATCTTGGTCCAGAACCATTTGAAATGCAGCGGGATGAGTTTCTAGAGAGGTTAGAACGTAAAAAAGGGGCACTCAAACCATTGTTAGTCGACCAATCCTTTATCGCTGGAATCGGAAACTGTTATTCTGATGAAATTTGCTTTCAAGCCAGGTTACATCCATTAAGAAAAGCGAGTGACCTTTCTGATGAGGAGAAAAACCATTTATATGATGGCATCAAACATGTTCTTTCAAGAGCCGTTCAATTTGGAGGGTATATGGATTTTCCGATGTACGAAGGGGATAAGCGGACAGGGAAGTATAACGAAAATACGTATGTCTATGAGCGAGAAGGGGAGAAGTGTTCAAGATGTGGTGGGACGATTGAGAGAGTAGATCATTCGTCACATAAGTCGTTTTATTGCCCGAAGTGTCAGAAGTAAGTAATACTCTCTACCAATTCATAATAAAAAAAGGACAGGTTAGAAGTTACGATGACTTCTAACCTGTCCTTTTTCTTTACATTTGTTCTTTCGCTTTGGCTTCTTGAATCATTTTATACACATACAACGCACCGTAACCACCTGCTAAACCAAGCGGCAGGATGATGAAAGGTGCAAAACTCTTCGTGTGCCATCCCAATAAAAAGAATATCCCATAAATGATGACCATCGACATGATGCTAAACGCTAAACGGATAAAATAGGCTTTCAAACCAAACGCTCCTTTAATTCTTTATCTTTCACTTGCTTACATTCAATGTTTTTTAGACGCCCAATTACGATACACATACCACCCAAACCATCCACCACATATTATAGAAAGAACTATGATCAGGTTTGAACTTTCACCTTTATATAAATCAAACACTACTAGAATTCCATACGTAACGAAGCCAGTCAATATCCCAAATAACAATCGAATCAAATAGTTCTTCAGAGATAGCCCTCCCCGTTTATTTTCTTTTTCCATTTTAACACAACACCTATATGATATTCGTTTATATCCTAAATAGAAGGAATTTCTTCAATGACAGAGAACCCCCTTTATAGAGAAGGAGTGTTGAAATATGTCGTATTGCCAAGTACAAAAAGCGAACATCTATTATGAAGAATACGGAAGTGGTACACCGATCGTAATGATTCATGGGTTCTCACCTGATCACCGGTTGATGAAAGGGTGCATGGAACCGATCTTTCAAGAGAGAGAAGATTACAGACGCATCTATATTGACCTGCCAGGAATGGGGCAGACGAAAGACTATGATTCGATTCAAAACTCGGATGAGATGCTTCAAGCAGTCATTCAGTTCATTGATACGTTATTACCAGACCAATACTTCCTACTAGCCGGTCAATCGTACGGTGGTTATATCATAAGAGGCATCATTGCGAAGATCCCCGAGCGGGTTTTAGGTGCAGCATTTATCTGTCCGATGATTCTACCGGATCACAGTGACCGAACATTGCCAGAACAAACGAACTTAGAGGTAGATTATGAATTCCTAGCTACACTTACAGAAGAAGAAAGAGAAGATTTCAAAGGCATTCATGTGAAGTTAAATGAAAAGACGTGGAAAAGGTACAAAGAAGAAGTGGTGGTTGGATTGAAGGTCGCGGATTCAGCTTTCTTAGAGAAAATCTCAGGCGCATATGGATACACGTTTAAGATCGACCAGGAAGTGTTTGAGAAACCTTGTGTGTTTATAACAGGTAGGCAGGACCATGTTACGGGGTATAAGGATGTTTATGACATACTTGATAAGTATCCAAGGGCTTCGATTTCAGTGTTGGATGTTGCGGGGCATAATTTGCAGATTGAGCAGGCTGAACTTTTAAATGTACATGTTAGAGAGTGGTTGAAGAGAGTGAAGGAAACTAACTAAGAAAGCTGCCAAATTAGGCAGCTTTCATTACTTATATAGTTACCTTTTCTTTTAGTATTCCTTCTTTAACCATATTTACGAGTGTTCCTTGATTTTTAAACTTAAAGTACATGATTAGGCGATCAAGATCTTTCTTAGTAAGTTCAGCATGATTAATAACTAGTTCGTATTTATCTAATTTGTTTACCATTGAAATAGCATACTCAATCTGTTTGGGAGTTAAATATATTTTATTTGTTTTAACATTACTTTTAACCTCATCTACAATTAGTGAATGAATAGTTTTACATATTTCAGTGGGGTATTTTTGCTCCTTAATCCAAGTAATATCTTCTTGGTTTAATTGAAACCATTCTCCTTCTAGCCTCTTTTGAGAAAAATATTTGTGAAATGCGACTTCTGTTTGATGATGATCACCAGTCTTAATCAAATATATAAGTTCATTCTTAAATGGTAGTTTTACACCAAAGACATTCATCCGCTTTTCTATATGTTTTGTCTTTCCAATTTTAAAAGTACCGTTCAGATGTTCTTGCACAAAATAAACATAACCTGGAGCTTTCCCATCTGGAAATGGTGAATCTATTATTTTTTGAAGTTCAATCTGATCGGGTAGGTAAAGGTAGATTTTCTGAGAAGAAAATACAACATTTTGTATAGGTGTATTATTGCTCTTTTTGTTTAAAAAAGATAAAAACCCTTTTAGCATTGTTTTAGTGTCCTTTCCAATAATAGTTAAAAATACATATATTAGTAGAATAATAAAATTTGGAAAACATTACAAATGATTTATTATATAATAAGAGGAGTATTAAGGTAACAACAGTTAATTGGTTTTCTGATAAGGGTACATGGAGAATGTAAAGTAATTAATTTAGAAAGGAATTGATTATGTTGAATGATACTATTACAAACGTCTTCATTCTTTCAAACTATCAATCAATTTTTAATGAAAACGACACTTCGAACAGATGTCGGGATGTATTAGACAGTATACATAATGAGATAAAACCATTTTTTGAAAAGTTTTGCAGAGAAAATAATTTACTCACTGACAATCGATTTATTATGGATTACTCATATACATTAACAACCACATATCATGATGCTAGAAACCCTAAGTATGCGGAACAAAAAAAGATTTCGAATACTGGTAGGAAATATTACATAGCTCTTAATGAAAAAATCGGAGAACAAGAAGTAAACTTGTTAACACTTGAGTTAAACGGTGTTGATCAAAAGCTTTATATTTCGATTGACTCTAACTTTTTTCCCATTTGGTATTTGACGAGAATAGATAAATTAATGCCTGCTATTCAACAATCACCTGAGGATCTCTTGATCTATTTTCAAACAGAGTGGTTTAAAAAAGAGAAGGTTTCAAGAACAGATTTCAAGCCTGTTTTTACTGATTTCAAAAAGCAAAGAAAACGTCCTTTCTATCATTTTGGCATGGAACTCCCATTATACGGACAAATCAGCAAAGAGGAATTAGAGAAGAATTTATTAAAGACTTGGGAACTCTCAGGTTTGATTAGAGAAAAGCTTATTGAAGAAAAAGAATTAGATAATCAGGGAAATCAACTTTTAGACCTCTTTGCAAATGACTTGAGAAGACAAGATTCTATTCAATTATTAGATCATTCATACTCCCTTATTTATGGAGAAGTAGAGAATTATAAGCCAAAAGCTAGACGGCAAGCATTTTCTATTTATGATCAAGATCAATTAATAACAAAAGGTTACATTGTTTATTTTGAGATTGATCAAACGATCTCCCCGAATCAAGTTCTTTGTGTAGCGATAGAAGGTCACCAGCACATGTATTCAAATGTTCGGGATCTGGTTTTAAAAGATGAGGTGCAATGGTGGATAAAAAAATCCTTTACGACTCATCATCTAGATAATATAGAAGTTACAAGAAAAGCAATGGAACTGCTGAATGAACATGGAATCGAAACAGAAGACAGTTCTTATTATGTTGGTACTTACAGCAATGAAGCAAAATCGTTTAATAAAGAGATTAGTAAAATCAAAAAGGAATTAGTGACAGCAAGTTTATTATTTGCCTATGTCAGTGAAAAGTTAGAGCTTCCAGATACGAATCCAGCTACATCTTCTAATAATGAGGATGAGGGGGAAACTGGAGAAACTCCAGATTCAAAGTTCATCAGTAATTTTTCTTTCAAAGGCATTTACGAAACAATCGCTAACAGCCAGTTCACATTTTCAACAGATATCATACGTGACTTCCATTTAAATCTTACAGCACTTGATGATAAGCACTTCGTTATTTTAAACGGTATTTCTGGTACTGGGAAAACGCAGCTATGCCGTTTGTACGCAAATGCTGTTTATGGGCTTGATTATGAGTCTGAGAATCCTTATTTGACGATTATTCCCGTTCGTCCTGACTGGATGGATGCGACAGCTCTATTTGGATATTACAGTTCGTTCGAGAAAAAGTATGTGATGACGGAGTTTCTACAGGTATTAATTTCAGCTCAAAAGGAACGGGACAAACCTCATTTTATTGTGCTAGACGAGATGAACCTGGCTCGTGTGGAATATTACTTGAGTGATTACTTAAGTGCTGTTGAGTCTCGCAAAGAAATCCTGCTGCATAACCGGGAGGATGTAACAGATATTCCACAAAAAATCAGCATTCCGCCAAACGTGTACGTTTTAGGAACAATCAACGTGGACGAGACAACTCATAGCTTGTCGGATAAAGTGCTTGACCGTGCATTTGTCATGACACTTTCGGACGTTGACTTTGATCATTACTGGTCAACACTCGATCAATCTGTAAAAGCGATGGCCAACACGGAATATGATATTCTTCGTGACATCCACAACGATTTGAAATCATTCGACCTTCACTTCGGCTACAGAACAATGAACGAGATGATTCAGAAGCTGGTGCGGAATAAGGAATTGGATGAAGAGTTCAGCCTCGATTCTATGTCTGCGCTCGATCGAGTGATCAGTGAAAAAATGCTGCCGAAATTAAGAGGCGACGAGCGGATTGCTGACTTGTTTGCAACTCTTAAAAACAAATTTGAGGATCACTTTGGCGAAGAGTCTCAATCATATGGTCATATCCTGAGAATGGAAAAGGAGCTGGAACGTTATGGAGCAACCCAGTTCTGGCGTTAAGTTTTTCATTAAGTCACAAGAGGAAGGCTGGCTGACGGCTGAAGAAACATATTTAAGAGAAGCCTCTTCATATGAATGGAAGCTGGAAGGAGAGCGCAATCCCGTTATCTTGTTTAACGGGATGCCTCTTCCATACGTTCCAAATGAATCTGGAGTTAAGGGTACTTTCCAAACACCCTTTCAATCAGGTGAAGCAACTATCGAAGTCAACGGAACTCACCTTAAAACATACATCTACACGGATGAAAGAAAGATAACGACCGAGCAGTATGAGATCATGCTGAGAGAGATTCTTGAGGAAGTGGCCGTTTGTTTTGATTACAGCGGCCTGGATAAAGGGTTCAATACGAGTGGAAGAGAACGTACGCTGTCATGGACGCAGTGGTCGTACATAAAAAGAAGCTTTCACGAGTTATCACTGCTGTTTCAAAAAATCAACAGCAATCCTTTATCTGTTCTTAAGCAGGAAAACTTTATGACGAACCGTGAAAAGATTCAGCAGGTTCATACGTCAACGTCACTCTGGCTGGAAAGAAACCATGGTCGGACAGAGCAACGTGTCCCTAAAAAAGTGTGGACATCTAAACGGCAGGAAACGAACGACCTGTATGAAAATCGGTTAGTAAAAAAACAGCTTCTTGAACTAAGACATCTTCTCTCTCAATATCGTGAATATTCGGATGGTGTGTTAAAAGAGGAAGCAGAGAAACTAAGAAATAAGGTGTTGTACTGGCTGAACCATTCATTCTTAATAGGTGTCAAACCTCATAATGGCAAGGTGACCATCACACAGCGATTAAGAAAGCATCCGATCTACCGGAAATGGAACACATGGTTTGAAAAACTGTATCAGCACCAGAAGTATGAGATTGGATTTGAGTATCACATACCGCTAAAGGATACATTTCAAGTATATGAAATGTGGTGCTACATGAAGCTAATCAACCAAGCGAGACATAACGGGGAGCTAGCAGATACATCACAGCTTTATAAAACTACATCAGACGGAATCTTTCTTTCATTAGCTGAAAACAAAGAGAGTACCGTTAAACTAAAAAACGGAGACACCATTGCATTTCAACGGGTATTTCAGTATCGAAACCCTGAAAATGTTGCAGCTAACACGAAAGAACTTTTCTATACCTTTACCCAAAGGATGATACCCGACATTGTAATCCAACGAGGGGAAAAGCTATTTATCTTTGATCCGAAATATCGTGTACCGAATAACATTGGGACAGCATTGGGTGAAATGCATAAATACAGGGATGGGATTAGAAATATCTACAATAATGAAAAAGTAGTTGAAACAGTGTACATCATAACTCCCTTTCAAGAGACGGGTGGTGAACTTAGATACTATACAGATAATTATCATCAAAGATATAAGATGGGCGGGGTGAAAATGATGCCTGTACAATAAAATAAAAGAGTTGCAGTTTAAAAAGTCAACAGTAATTCTTAAACGCTTGTCCTTATGGGGGCAGGTGTTTTTTTTATAACTTTTTTATAAGTAAAAATAAAAGAAAAAATAGTTTCCTTTTTATAGTAAGTGCTATTTTTCATGCATATTGAAAATTATTATTCTATTATCAAATGTCGTAAAAGGAAGAAATATGGTATTTATGAAATGAATTTGTAAAAAAATGTGATAAACTTATTATTAGCATAACTATATTTTTGTTTATTGAGAGTGGTGAAAGAAGATGTCGATAAAAGACTTAAGAATACTTTCTAAAAAAGGATCGTTAGATTTACCTAAATGGATTAATTTTGCATTTGAATTAGGTTCTTTTTTAAATGATTATGGCATTAAAAATAAAAAATCTATTAATATAATCCTCTCTCTCCCGAGTGAACATTTCTTTTCTCTTTTAATAGCTATGGGGATAGCTGATAGGACATTTTCAATAAGGAAACAAATTAGTTCAATAAGAAAAACGATTCTAAACTTAATGCCAGGCAGCCGTATTATTTACAAAGATGAAAAATCTTCAAGAAAAGCATCGGTAATTTGCATTGAACAGAGTCCAGTCTTTGAAAATGAAATGATACTAAAAATTAAGGATGGGAATATTGTAAGAGGCATTCCTGAAAAACAATGGATAGAGAGAGTAATAATATTAGATGAAGAATTTGATAAGATTAAAAGAACTAGAGTAGTAAGCAAAAAACAAAAAATAGGGCTGGAAAATAATCGTTTATTAAGATTATTTTATAGATCAAGTCAATTGAACAAAATTTCATTTTATCCTGGTGATAAATTTTATATAGTAGGTAACAATACACATATTATTACATCAATGAATGAAAAAATCTTTCTTTATGAAGGGGTTCAAGGAACTATTGGAGATTTTCTTTATTTAGATAATAGCAATAGTTACACAAATGGAAAATTATTTTCTTCCCATATGAAAAAAAACGACACTGAAATAAGTTCAGAAGTTCCAGTTATTTTTTCGGATTTAAATAGTTACATAAAACAAGGTAGGCACTTTACTGCAAATCCAAAAATTATTTTATCAAGTAGGACAGACAACGAAAATCGACTAAACGAGGTAAAGGAAGAATTGAGAAGAGAATTATTGCAAGGGGATCACAATGTTGTTACCGATGAAATTATCAATTTTTTTAAATCCACAGAAACTCAGTTACCCTTAGGTATTGAGTTCCTTGCTTGGAGGTAAATTTAATGATTAATAGTTTATTAGATTTATATAGTTTAGATAAGAGTACTGTTTTATTTAAGCACGTGGAATGTAATGAATTATTACCATTTGCGAATAATATTGAAAAATTCAGGTTAGATATCCAATACAAGTATGACAATGATGAACATTTAAAAGAGGTTCTCGGATTATTAAACAAAATGTTTTTTAAGTTAACAAGCAGTTTAACTCCATACAATAAAATTGTTTCAGAAGATATTGAAAAACTGATTCTTTCAAAGTTCATCCAAATTAAAAATAGTTATCCTGAACTATTTTTAAATATTGTTATACCAATTGCTAAATCTTTTAAGCAAGTAACAGAAGCAACTCATAACAACATGTTAAATTACTTATGTGAATACATAAATAAAAAAGCACATGTAGGTTTAAGGATTGCTATTGTTACCAAAAGAGCGATATCAGTTGAGGAAAGATTAATAATCTCCAAAGAGTTAAAATTATTTCTGAAAATAAGCTATTATACAGAGAATAGTTTTAGAAAAGATATCAAAATTTTTGATGATGTTATCTATATTGGCAATCCAAATTATTTCGGTGAATATGTTAAAAACACATTTAAAGGCAGGACAGTAACTTTTATTTCATACGATATATTTACTAATTCATTAAGTCCTAAAAAAGTATTTGAAGATTTGGATAGAAATGGGTCGGTTAGTACAATCTTCACAAATGTTATATTCGATGAACCTATAGCAAAGAAAAGTAATTTTACAATCGAACAATCAGAATTATTAAATGTAGCTGTAAGTAAGTTCATTGAAGAACAAAAAAATACTATTGGAAATAACTCTCAAGATGCAATCGAAGCATGTATTATTTATTTAGAAAATGAACGTTTTTTATTTGCAGCTAGAGATTCTAAAATTCGTGTGTTTACACCTATGGACCAAATAAATTGTATTAAACAACGTAATTTTAAGGATATTGAGGAAGATGATTATATTGTAATTAGAAATGAAAGAGACACAAAATTAATTGCTGAAGTTGCTGATCAATATGTTCTTAAGAATAAGGCTAATAGTTATAGGAAACTTCAAAATGAATGGAAAGATAAATTAAGGCTCATTGTACAAAGAAAAGGTTTAGGAAAAGTAAGTGGAATTTTAATGCGTAAGTATAACATTAAAACTGCTTCTCTTGCTTCATTAAGATCATGGTGTAATGAGGAATCCATCTGTCCAACAGAACTAACTAAAATATTAAAAGCATTAAAGTACGAGGATGATAGGATCAAAGAAATATATGAAGTTATGAAGAAGATTCAACAGGCACATATTAAAGCAGGTAGAGTTATATCCGAAAAATTAATGAGTGAATTATCAAATGATATTTTAAAAGAGTTACAAGAAAAGGGATATTACACATTCATGTCCAAGGAGTTTAATGGTGTTTCATTTAATATTGAGAGAATCGTTTCAATAGATCGCTCAACGCATCTTATTGCACCCTACAATATAATGAGACCTATGAATATTGACTAATTACAAAGGGAGTATATTAATGGAAATTTCATTAGAAAATTCACTTGATAACCGACAAAAAGTTATTAATAATGTCAAAGAAGAAATAATTGGTCCCGGTCAAATTAGACCTCACTATATAAAATTCAGTCCAATTGGTACTACTTTATTTGAATCAAGAGAAGAATTATATAAACCTTATTATTGGGAAGTTGGAGGGGAAAAAGAGGAAATTCTACAAAGAGAAACGCCGACACAAAGATATGTAAGTGGTCATTTGTTTCCATTAGGTACAAGTGAAAGTAATGAAGTCACCCTAGAGACTCCAATTGGTAAAGAACCTAATGAAGTTCAAGAAGACGATAAGGTTGATAAATTATTTGAGCGTAAAGAAGATTTAGAAGCGACTGAAGACGACGGAGAAGTAGAATTATTTCCTCAAAGAAATGATTTTATGCCTTCAACTATGGGTTTAACATTCTGTGTTGAAAAAGATATTCCCGAATTAAAAGTTAAAATTGAAGGGGGGACTTATACACCTCACAAAGTAAGGGTAAAAGGTGAAAGTAATAATGTGGAATGGTGGCTTAGGGAAACTGTTGAAGGGATTTGGGATCTGCCTTTAAAAGAACTTATAAAACACAGACAGATTGAAAAACTAGTTCAAATGAAAAATAAAAAAGGGGAAAAAATTAGTCAGTACCAAATACAATTTCAAGCACGTATTCGGGAAGTTAAGGGTAAATATATAATTACGATAAGTGTTACTAATCGGTCTTCCGTCCCTAATTTTAATAAACAACAATTAATATTGTTTCAAGCAACAATGAATATATGTACACCTGATAATTACTATTTTTCTATTTATCCAAAACAATATGAGATGAAAAAGTTATTGAGTGAAGAAGATGCTTCAACTGAATTACTCTATCGTAACGAAGGTGTGTATGCTTTTGGGCATGGTTGCGCTGCAGATTGGGAACAAAATTCTAAAAAAGTCCAGCAATTATCTACAACTTTTATGCCGGAGTACGAGGCCCTAAGTATGACTCCTAATGTCTTTGTCAATCAGAAGGGTAAGAAAGTTGAACTAGAGATAAAAATGAGTGACCTGGCCGGTCTTTCCAGTAGTGAGCATCCTAAAAAAGTTCTAAAACCATTAATTGAAGGCTATAAGGAATGGATAGAACAAAAAGGCATAGAGGTAGAAAAGGTCCCCGAAATATTAAAACCAATTGCTAGAAAGCATTTAAGCCTATGTAAAGAAAGCCTAGATAGAATGATAATGGGTCTAAAATTACTTGAAGAACCTCAAATACTAGAAGCGTTTCGTTTAGCAAATACAGCAATACTTCTGCAACAAGTAAATGGTAAAAATAGACGTATTGGGTATATAGAAGGAAAACAAATTTTGTTTAATAAAACGTTTAAAGAAAGTGTTAGTGATGAATATCACCTTAAAAATGCAAGTAATACCTGGAGGGCATTCCAGATTGCTTTTATTTTGATGTCTATTGAGTCATTAGTCCATGAAAAATGTGATTCCAGAGAAGTAGTAGATTTAATTTGGTTTCCTACTGGTGGAGGTAAAACGGAGGCGTACTTAGGTGTTGCTGCTTTTCAAATGATTCTAAGACGCTTGAAAAATCCTTTGGATGCTGGCGTCGATGTTATGATGAGATACACTCTTAGGCTTTTAACTGCTGACCAGTTCCAACGTTCATCGAGGCTCATTTGTGCTATAGAATATTTAAGAAGAAAAAATAGTTCGAAGCTCGGAGATATACCTTTTTCTATTGGAATATGGGTAGGGTCAAATACAACTCCAAATAATAATAAATCTGCCAAGACGACTCTAAGTAAACTACAAAAAAATGAGAAAAATGCTCAACAATTTATTGTTAACAGTTGTTCATGGTGTGGAGCAAATTTAGGTTTTTACAGTGAAAAAGGCAGCCAAAAGAAATTTTATTTTGGTTATAAAATTAACAACGATAAGTTAGTTGTTCATTGTCCAGATAAAAATTGTCACTTCCATGAAGAATTGCCAATTTATATTGTTGATGAGACTATATATGAGAAGCGTCCGACTTTCTTAATTGGAACAGTAGATAAGTTTGTGCAATTAGTATGGCAACCTAAGGCAAGGTCGTTATTTGGAATAAATTCAAATGGGAAAAGATTTATTAGTCCCCCATCATTAATAGTCCAAGACGAGTTGCATTTAATATCTGGTCCGCTTGGTACATTAACGGGTCTTTTTGAGGCGTTAGTTGAAGAGTTATGTTTAAAGAATGTGGATGGTAAGATAGTTAAACCAAAAATAATAGCAGCGACAGCCACAATTAAGCAATTCGAAGAGCAAGCACGTGCATTATTCGGAAGAGAGAACGCAAGATTATTTCCAAGTCCGGGACTTGAAAATGAAGATTCATTTTTTGCAACACCTGCAATAGATACAAACACAGGCAAACCAATGCCGGGACGAAAATACGTTGGTGTTTACACTACAACTGTACGTATAATGATGTCACAAGTTATGGCATTTTCATCAATACTCCAGTCTACTGCTGAAATAAATGAAAAAGAAAGAGATCCTTATTGGACCCTGCTATCATTCTACAATACGTTGCGTGAATTAGGTGGAGGTTTAACTTTAACTCAAACAGATATACCTCAATATTCAAATTCAATGGCAATGAGAAAGGGTCTACAAAAAGAGATTAGGTATATTAATAATGTTCTTGAATTAACATCAAGAAAACAAAGTCATGAAATCTCAAAAACTATCGATGATTTAAAGTTAGAATATATTGCGAATAAAGAACAAAAAAATGTGAATTCAACAATTGATCTATGCCTTGCATCAAACATTATTGAGGTTGGAGTAGATATTGATCGTCTATCTGTAATGGCTATAGTAGGACAACCAAAGATGACCGCTCAGTATATTCAAGTAAGTGGACGTGTTGGACGTCGTTGGTGGGAGAGACCAGGATTGATATTTACTTTATATTCAAACACAAAATCAAGGGATAAATCTCATTTTGAGCATTTTAGGGAATATCATCAAAAATTATATGCCCAAGTTGAACCTACAAGTGTAACTCCTTTTTCTGACTCGTGTTTAGATAGAGGATTGCATGCAGTCCTGATAGGGTTTTTGCGTCAATCCTTAAATGATGATATTGCTAGAACTCCTGATTGGGAGGAAATACAAAAAAACTTAAATAAAAGAATATTACCTTTTTATAACCGTTTAGTAGATCGTGCAACACTTGTCGATCCAGAACAAGTAGATGAACTTAAAAACCGATTTCGCGATATTTTAAAAAGACTTGAAATCGGAAATTATACTGCATGGAGAGTCGATCCGAAGGTAAATGGTTATATGTATTCAGCAGGTACAACGATTCCTCATGCTTTGAAAAGTAAAGCCGAGTCAATGATCAACTCCATGAGAAATGTAGATTCAGAGTGTAGAGGGTTAATTGCTTCATTATATAACTCAAATAATGATGACAATGAAAGTGAAAGTAGTTGGGAGGCATTGTTTTCATGAGAGATTTACCTTTGAGAAGAGGCCAACTTGTTACAACTTTTGGACCAGGTGCTCTTGTAATTAGTCCAGAGGGGGAATCAGCGATGATTGGAGCTCTGGATAAGTGGTATCATGATAAAAATGAATATCGTATTAAAACTTTTGATGAATTCGAGATTCAAGAACCTAGATTAAGGTCTTTATTAAAAGTAAAAAAATTATTGATGCCTCCAGATTTTAGACCTAGTTACCAATACAAAAATGCTGGTGAAGCAATAACACAAACGAATACGGACTTGTATATCCCATTGTTACGTTTTCCAACTTGGCACTATTGTCCAAAGTGCAAGACTTTACATCAAACTTCTATGTCATCAAGAACTAGTTGGTTAGATTGTAAAGATTGCAAAAAACAAACAAAGATGATTCAAGTTCCTTTTGTTATTGTTTGCAGTCATGGTCATATATCTGATTTTCCATGGAGAGAATGGGTGCACGGAGATGAGTACACATCTTGTGAGGGACATATGAAACTTCTATCCACAGGAGGTGCCACTTTAGATTCACTCAAAGTAAAGTGTGCATGTAATGTAGAAAGATCTCTAAGAGGAATAATGTCCAGAAATACTACATCTGAGATGGATGAAGACCGAGTAAGTGAACTAAGTAAAAGGCTAAATAAAAAAGAAAAAAAGTTATATCAGTGCCCCGGAAATAAACCATGGTATGGATCTGAAAAAGATAATGAAAGTTGTTCTTCCTTCCCTATTGCAGTATTGAAAAATTCTATAAATGTGTATTATCCTAATACAATTAGCGCGATACACTTACCAGGTGAAAACCCTGAAGTTGAAAAACTTATAGATGTTTTTGAGAAAAACGGGGTGACTTCATCATGGTTAAATGTTGCTGATAATATTGATGATAAAATTAAGGTAATTAAAAAGTTATGTCCTCCTGAAATACAAGAATATAATCATTCGGATATTGAACTTGCTATCTTATACATTGAGGGTGGAATAGAAGAAGTGCAAACTTCTGAAAGAGTAAATACAAGAAATGCAGAAAATGAATTAAGGAAAAAAGAATTTGAAACTTTAATACAAGAAACTAATACAAAAAATCTAAAGGTAAAAAGAGAGTGGACATGTGAAGAGATAAATGAAGAAGATATCACTACTTTCTTTACTATAATAAATAGAATAACTAAATTAAAAGAAACAATTGCTTTAACTGGATTTAATAGACTTTCAACAAATAGCGACGAAGTAGCACCAAATCAATTATTAAAAGGTAAGCAGTTGTTGTTTAAAGAACCGGATTTACCTGATAATAATTGGTTACCTGCTTATAAGGTTTATGGAGAAGGGATATTTTTCTCTCTAAACCTTGAAAAACTGAAGTCATGGGAGAAAAGAGTAGACGTTCAAAACTATTTTAATAAATTGCTAACTCGAAGTGAAAAACGTGGTACTAATGTGGAAAAGAGTTTTATAACGCCTAGAAACGTTCTAATTCATACTCTCTCTCACATTATTATTGATGAATTAGCTTTAACATGTGGGTATAATTCTGCTTCCCTGCGAGAGCGCTTGTATCTAAATGACGATCAATGTGGGATATTGGTATATACTTCTTCAGGAGATATAGATGGTACATTTGGTGGTCTTGTTAGAATGGGAAGACAAGAAAACTTTTTCCCAGTAGTCTATAAAGCAATAGAAACAGCTAGATGGTGTAGTTCTGACCCAGTATGCTCCGAGATTGGAAAAACTTCTGGCCAAGGTGTAAATAATTTAAATGGGGCTGCATGTCATAGTTGTACTTATCTACCAGAAACATCTTGTGAATTAGGGAACCTCTTTTTGGATAGGACATTACTTATTGACGAAAACTTAGGTTTTTTTAAATAAAATAGGAACTGGTTCTAATTTGATTTTAAAATTCAAGTTATTTCTCAAATATTTCAAAGAGTTAGGTGTCTATATGAAGAAAAAAAAATGCGGAAAATGTGGTATTTTAATTCATCAAACTGACTGGATTATATTGAAGCAACTTTCATTATTACCTATATGTGATAACTGCTCTATAGAGAGTATAGAGAAAGATAATATATATATATCAGTAAAGAATCAAACAAACCTAATAAGATTTCCAAAGAAATAACACGCAATGACATTGCGTGTTTTTTTATGTCTTTATCTTTTTAATAATAAACTCGAGTTTATCTATAACTTTATTTAAATCGTTTTTTATTTCGTGTTCCCAAATTCTTATATAAAGCCAGTTTCTTTTTAAATAATATTGTTCAACTTCTAAGTCTCTTGCTTTATTTCTTTGTAATTTTTTATTCCAGTATTCTTGGTTAGTTTTTGGGATATTGCCATGAAGAGCACATCCATGCCAAAAGCAAGAATCAATAAAAATAACAATTCTATATTTTTTATTGCTATATCAGGTTTTCCAAACAAATTTCTAACATTCTTTCTAAAACGTATTCCTCTTTTCCATAGCTCACGAGAAACCATATTTTCTAACTTTGACTGAGATTTTATAGTCTGCATATTTTTACTTCTTTGTTCTTTAGACATTTTTTCTGTCATGACAATCACCTATTAACCTTTTTTATAAGATATAACCCATATTGTTTTATTTAGTTCAATTTTGAATGGGATTAATTTGAAAACAATGTTATTGTTAGAAAAGAAAATATAACTAAGCAAATAAACTACTTGCTATTAATATAGGGTGGACGATATGAGTAAAAAAGAAAACATAATAGAAACACCTCCTTCAGCTGCACCAGTAGTTCAAGCTCTTAGATCTATTGGGTATAATCCCAAGACTGCGATTGCAGATTTAATTGATAATAGTTTAGATGCAAAGTCTAAAAATATAGAAATAATATTTGAAATTAATAATGAAATAGGTCAATTTATAACGATTTGTGATGACGGAAAAGGTATGGATGAAGATGAACTTCAAATAGCGATGAACATAGGGTCAAAAGATCCTCGTTCAGAAAGAAGTGAAGCTGAGTTAGGCAGGTTCGGAATGGGGCTAAAAACAGCGTCTTTTTCTATGGGACGCAGGTTAAGTGTTTTAACTAAGAAAAATGGAATTTATTCTGAACGTTGTTGGGATCTTGATCATATTACTAAAGAGGGAAAATGGGAACTTTATAAACATATACCAGAAGATGTAAGATCAATTATGGAAGATATTAATAGTGAGTCTGGCACTATAATTTTTGTAGATAAAATTGATCGTTTTATTAAGCAAGGTAAAAAACAACAAACAAATGAAAAGCGATTTTATAAACAAGTTGATTTGATAAAAAAACATTTAGAATTTATTTTTCATAAAATTTTAAAGCAAGGATTTACAAGGCTGGACATTAATGGTGTTGAAGTTCTACCCTGGGATCCATTTTTAAGCGAAAATTTTTCCACTATTGAAACAGAAATGCAACCTATAAATTACGACAATAAACTTATTTATATTAAGTCTTATATTGTCCCCCATCCTACCAGTTTTAATAATAAGGAATTTGAGTCAGCTGGAGGACCTGGTCGATGGTATGACCAACAAGGAATATATATTTATAGAGAAAACCGGTTGTTGCATTATGGAGATTGGCTAGGGATACGTACAAAAGATACGGCATCACAACTTGCTAGAATTCGAGTTGATTTACCAAATACATTAGATGATGAGTTTCAGATTGATATTAAAAAATCATCCATTAATGCTCCAGAAGACTTTGTTGAAAAGATAATACCAATTATTGACCATGCTCGTGATATTTCAAAACAAGTTTTTTATTTCCGCTCTACTAGTCAGAATACCAATACAAAAAAACAAGAAGTTTATTCTAGTCCTTGGCAACAGAGCAGTAAAGATGGTCAATCATTTTTTGTAATAAGCCGAACGCATCCTGTATTACGAAATTTGTATAGCTATCTTGAAAACGATGAAGTGAAGGAACTGAACCTTTATTTACAGCTCCTAGAAATAGGGTCCCCTAGTAATATATTTATCAGTGCAAAACAATTGGAGGAAGAGGTTATCTCATTTGAGAAAGAAGATGTTCAAATCATTTGCAGTTTAGCAAAAAATCTTTTAGATACAGGCCATGCAAATAATAAGGAGGAAGTTGCCAACATGATTTATAACTTACCAGGCTTTAACCAATTCAACCTTAAAACCTTATATAAAATAATGGAAGCAGGAGGTGTAGAAACAAATTGATTTCATTTAAAGATCTATTTAACCAATTTTGTGACATTTCGTATGAGATCAACAAAACCAATGGTCTTTCTAATGAAGAATCTATGAGAAAAGCCATAAGAGAGTCTAAAGAGAAATTATCTGATTTTCACAAACTTATAGATGAAAAAGATATGAAATTGTGGGAGATAAGTCAATGGAAAAAGGTCACGATAACAATTGAAAAGCCTCATATATTAAAAAAAGAAACTACTGAAAATTGGTACGATCCTAAAATGAAATTAACTAAGGGTTTTTTTTGGCAGAGGTACAAGAGCTATCTTAATGAGAAAAATTGGCCAAGCAGTGCAATTGAAGCTATTGATAAATCTACAGATCAAATACTAAGTTTATTAGGTAATCCAGAAAGCGAAGTGCCTTTCGATAAACGAGGTCTAGTATTGGGGTATGTTCAATCAGGAAAAACTGCAAATTTTACTGGTTTAATTAATAAAGCATTTGATATGGGATATAGATTAATTATTGTTCTTGGTGGAATACATAATGATCTTCGAGCACAAACGCAGCTTAGGTTAGAGGATGAAGTAGTTGGAATGCGCAAAGGACAATCAACTGGTGTTGGTAAAGTTCGGGTGAATGATTCAGACCATATTATCAATTTATTAACTAGTATTGAACAAGATTTTAGTACAAAAGCCACCAATGTAAGAATAAATATAGCCGAAAAAGGGTTGGCTGTTATAAAGAAAAATAAAACTGTATTAGAGAATTTAAAAGAATATATAAGCGAATTTATTAGTAGTGTTGATCCTACTGTTTTGCAGAAGTTACCTGTGTTAATAATTGACGATGAAGCAGATCAAGCATCAGTTGATACTTCAAGAATTAATAAAGAAGAAGATCCTAAAACAATAAATCGTTTAATAAGAGAATTAATTAATCTCTTTCACAAAAAATGTTATGTGGGGTATACAGCTACTCCTTTTGCTAATTTGTTAATTAATGTTGATACAATTCATGAAACAGCCAATAAAGATTTATATCCCAGTGATTTCGTGGTAGGGCTCCCAAAACCTGAAAAGTATTGTGGTCCAGAAGAATTTTTTAATGTTTATGAAGATGCAGATTATCAAAAGCCAAGCTTAATAAGATATATCGGAAAAGAAGATGAGGAAGCATTTGAACATATAAAGAAAGCACAAGATGCGCATAAATTTGAGTTAGTTCCCCCAAAAATGGCTGAAGGTATTTATGCCTTCTTAATTGCAATTGCTATTAGAAATTTACGTGGACAATCAAATAAGCATAATTCAATGCTAATACATACTTCACGTTTTAAAAATGTCCAATCAACTATCAAAGCCGAAGTAGAATCATTTTTTGAAGAAGTCAAAAATCAAATTCTATACAATTCCAAAGGTTCTCATATTAAGGAAGTAGAGAAACTGTACCTAAATGATACAAATAAAACTATTCTGCAATGGAATGAAAAAGAGCCTTTATTTAATTGGGAAGAAGTATACAAAGAGATTCGAGAGTCAATAGAAAAAATCCAAGTTATGGAAATAAATGGTAATAGTAAAGATGCTCTTGATTATTATGAATACGAAACAGAGGGAATGCATGTAATTGCAGTTGGTGGAGATAAGCTTTCACGGGGTATAACTCTTGAAGGTCTGTCAGTTACATACTATTTTAGAAATACCCTTATGTATGATACTTTAATGCAAATGGGTCGTTGGTTTGGATACAGGGAAGGGTATATGGATTTATGCAGAATTTATACAACTTCAGATATTGCTTCAAACTTTGAACATTTAGCTATTACAATGAAAGAACTCAGGGATGAATTTGAACAGTTAAATGAGGCTAACAAAACGCCTCGTGACTTCGCATTGAAAATGCTTAGTCATCCTTCAATGACATTAACTAGCAGCTTGAAAATGCAACATGCTGTTAAAGCTAATTTGATATATGAAGGAACATTACAGCAAACAAGGTTATTTGATACGCGAATTGATTTCTATAAACTCAATATGAGAGCTGTTAATAGGTTATTAACTCGTATACAAAATAATTATACTGATAAATTTCAGGTAGATGGAAAAGGTGAAGGAACAGGGTACTATATGTACAGGGATATTGATGTAAATGAGATAGTAGATTTCTTACAAAACTACATTACTTACGATGCTCCAAAAGTTAATTCTCGTTTATTAAGAGGATACATCGAAACAGCAGCTAAACATGGAGATTTAGTTAATTGGACTGTAGCTGTCGTTGAAGGAAATGAATCTTCATATAAGCATGGGTTAAAAAAATTCCCTGTTGAGTTCGACTCATTAAAAATTGAAACAGCACCTGCCAGAAAGAATGCGAAGGATATTGATCATAATGACGCAGATAGGATAGACATAAAAGCTTTAGTATCAGGAAATAATCAAGAATTTGTTGATCTAATGAATACAAAAGATAGTAAATTAAACGGCAGTCGGAAGGATCTACGGGAAAAAAGAGGGAAGGAAAATGGATTCTTAATTATTTATCCACTACATCCAGAGGTTCCTGCTTTTAAACAATTAAATATTGAGTTTTCCGAAAAGTTAGTGCCAATCGGTATAGCAATTTCATTTCCTGAATCAGATATCGGTGAAAGATCCGGAATCTATGTTTCCAATGAATCTGTTTTAAAAAGAATCCAACAGGAGACACAAGCAGAATGATAAATATTGAATATGAGTATAAAGAGTTATTTGAAAAGGTGAAAGAAGGAGAACAAAGTTTAGCTATTAATCTTTTACCAGTTCATGAAAGATATATGTTTTTAGGAATCAACCAATTTAATTTATCAAGATTACTCCTGGTTAGTTTAGAAGGTATAGAATTGTCTGTGGAAAACATAAAACAATTGCCAAATGTAAGAGGATTATCAGTGTACAAGGAATATTTTAATAATCTAGGTCCAATTCATAATGATTCAGTACTTGTTTTTGAACAGGAGAAAGATCAGGATGAAAAGATCTTTGAAGCTTTTATTCAGAATTTAGTAAATAATATAGTTTATCAAAAAGAAGAATTAATCATAAAGGTTCATTCAGTGCTAGAAAGATGGAAACATTTTTTTAGTAACTCAAACATTAAGCGTTTATCTGAACAAGAGCAACAAGGATTATTTGGAGAAATTCGCTTTATTTCAGAATGGATTGATTTCCATTCACACTTACCTCCTTCATTAGTACAACATTGGGAGGGTCCAAATAGTAATCGTTTTGACTTCGTTACTCTAAAAGCAGCTGTTGAGATAAAAGCATCTTCTGTAAAGATAAACAAACACGTTAAAATATCAAGTGAACGGCAACTTTTAGTAACAGAAGCTATTAATAATTTATATTTAATGGTTTATTTTATTGAAAAATCATTAGCTTACGGAGAAACATTGGACCAGGCAGTAAGTGAATTAAAAGAAAAACTTCAAAGCTATCCGGAAACTTTAGTTCATTTAGAAAATAAGTTATTGGACAATCGATTTGAAGAAGGATTATACAATGATGTAAGGTTTTTCATCGAAGATAAAGAAGTGTATCATGTGACGGGCGATTTTCCAAGAATACTATCACAAGATTTATCTAAAGGAATAAAGAATGTTAAATATGAAGTTGATTTGGATCAATGTAGTGATTACAAATGTAATCACTTTGAAGTCCTAGCTTTATTAGGGGGATAAAAATGAGTGAATTACAAGGATTAATAGATTTTTATACTGAATTCAAAGATGAGGTTTTAGAAGAATATCTTAAATTGGGAGAATGGGATACTCCTTTTTTATATAAAATGTTGTCATACATTGATGAGGAAGCGGAAGTTACTGCTTCCCCATGGTATAAAGAGTCTCATAAAATAAAAATTAACGGATTTGAATACGATGAGGGTGAAAATACTCTCAATTTATATATTGTGCATTATTCTCATTCCCAGTCAATAGATGAATTTCAACGTGTATCAATGACTGAATTAACTGATACAGCAAGAAAAGTAAAGCGGTTTATTGATAAGTCCTTTACCGGAGAGTTACATGAAGCTATTGATCCATCACACCCCGCACATGGTTTAGCTAAATTAGTTTATCAATATAAGAGTTTTAAACAAATCAATATATATATTATTACTAATATGATTTATGAATCTAATAAAACAATTGAATTAACTTTCCGACATGCAGAAGATACGAATATAATCGTTTGGGATATAGACAGGGTTTACCAAACTGTTTCAGCAGAACAGGGTGTTAAACAATTACACATTGATTTTGAAGAGGATTATGGTGAAACACTCGAAATGATTTTTGTACCTGATCCTATAAAAGAAGACGTAAAGGATCATTTTGATTGTTATGTAGGTTATATTCCTGCAATATTGTTAGCAAAAGCCTATGATCAATATGGACCTCAACTAGTAGAACGAAATGTTCGCTCCTTTCTTCAAGCTCGTGCAGGCACAAATAAAGGGATTCGTAAGACCCTTGAAGATAATGAACAACGTCAAAAATTTGTAGCTTATAATAATGGCATTTCTGGTGTTGCAAACTCTGCAGAAGTTGAACGAATCCATGAAAATCACAATTTATATAGAATAAAGACATTAACAGGTTGGCAAATTGTAAATGGAGGTCAGACAACGGCTTCAATTCATCAAGCATACAAAAAGGGGATAGATCTTACAGATGTTCATGTACAAACGAAATTAACTATACTGCAATTTGATCACTTGGATGAAAGAGATCGTCATGAACAAGAAGATGAGATGGTTGCTAATATTTCTAAATTTGCCAATACCCAAAATAAAATAAATGAATCAGATTTAGAAGCAAATAGTAGACTTTTTGTTGAACTCGAGAGACTCTCAAGATTAACGTGGATACCTTCAAAAGATGAGCGGAAATCAGAAACCAAATGGTATTTTGAAAGAGCTAGGGGACAGTATTTAGTAGATATTGGAAGGCGAAAAAAAGGGAAAGAACAAAATAATTTTAAAAAGCAATATCCTAAAAATCATGTAATAACAAAAACAGATTTAGCAAAACATTTTGCATCTTGGGAGAAATTACCTCATGTTGCCTCAAAAGGTGGCGAAACAGCTTTTAAGAAGTTTGTGGAATTAAATAGAGAAGTCATAGTGGATGACGGTTATTACAAAAAGACCATTGCTAGAACTATTTTGTTCCGTCATATATACGATATTGTTGATAACCAAGGTCTGCAAGGGTATAGAGCAAATGTAGTATACTATACATCAGCTATGGTGAACTATTTATATGGTGACAAAATTGACCTTATAGAGGTCTGGGAGAGGCAAGAATTGAGTAACTTGTTTGATTCAGTTATAGATCAAATTGCAAAGGCAGCAAGAGATTTTCTAATATCTTCTGCAGGGGATCGAAATGTGACTCAATGGGCTAAACAAGAAGCATGCTGGAAACAATTTCAAGAGGATTATGCAGTCGCATTAAGTTCACTAGTTTATTAGTAAATTTGGTAGCAATATTAAACAAAAGCTGCTAAAATAAAGGTAATAAAAGTACAGGAACGTATGTACTGCTTTAGGGGTTTTGTTATGGATAAGTTAAAAATTATAGATTTATTTGCAGGTGCAGGCGGATTAAGCAACGGCTTCGAACAAACGGAAAGTTTTGAAGTTGTTTGTGCTGTTGAATTAAATGGAGAAGCATTAGAAACGTATCAAGAAAATCATAAAGAAAAAAGCATATTGTATCGTCAGGATATCACCACCTTTTTTCCTAGTAAAGAAGAAGAACTAGCAAAAATTCCTAAGAATGAATTAGTAGTTGTTGGCGGACCTCCTTGTCAGGGGTTTTCAAATGCAAATAGGCAAAAAAATTATTTGTTATCTGGAAATAATAAATTGGTAAGGGAATTCGTAAGAGTCATACGGGATTTAAAACCAGTTGCATTTTTAATGGAAAATGTAAAAACTATGAATTCAGATAAACATAAATTTTTTGCAACTAAAAATGGAAAAGATACAAAATTATTATTTCTTAAACAATACGGAATAGAAATAGTTAAAGAAGAAATTGTATTAGCTAAGTTTAGAGGTTTTCCATTAATAAAAAAAAAAATTAAAGAGTTTTATGAATCAGGTAATTGGCCGAAACCTTTATTTCATTCAAATGAAATGTTATCTAAATTAAGAATGATCGAACGTTCAATAAAATATAAAAAGACCATTTCAATTAATAAAAAAACAGATCATTTAATTTTTAATCAAATGGCCAAACAATTAATTGAATATGCAAATAAGTATGATATCAATTTTGAAAGCTCAATTAATTTATTTATTGAACTTTCAAAAAAAGGTAAAGTTAAGTCTTTGGAAAATACAGATGAAATTATAGCTTTTATTGAACTTAATCGCTTACTTCTATTTATTTTAGAGTTGAATGCAGAGGACATTGATTTTACGATAATTGCTGAGGAAAATTTAATTGACGGCTTAGAAATTAAAGCTGTGGTATCTTCGTTTAATGTTGTCGATTACCTATTAAAAGTTTTTGACAAAGAACTAGGATATGAAGTGGATAGTAATGTTTTAACTGCTTCAAACTATGGAGTCCCTCAAGAAAGAAAAAGGTTTATGATTATGGGAATAAATCGGGAACACATTAATGGTTTATTAAATGTGGAACTTCCGAAGAAGCTTAGATTTATTAAAGAACCTACAACCGTTTATGATGCAATATATAGTTTGAAGAACTATAAACCATCTGATAAAACACTTGACAATGATTCGTTTGATATACCTTTAGAGGTTCGAATAAAAAGTAAAAGTAAATTAGAAAAATATTATACTTCAGGTTTTAAAGAATTTAATGTCTCAAATCATGTAACAACTGAAAGTCGTAAAACAAGCTTAAAAAGATTTGAGCAGTTAGAAGAAGGGCAAAATTTTCATAATCTACCTGATAATTTAAAGTCTAATTACACTGATGTGTCAAGAACGCAAAATACTGTTTACTTAAGATTAAAATATGATCAACCATCGAGAACAGTTGTAAATGTTAGAAAATCAATGTGGATACATCCGGAAATAAACAGAGCTTTAAGTATTAGAGAAGCAGCAAGACTCCAATCTTTTCCTGATTCTTTTGTGTTTAAAGGAAAGAAGGATTCACAATATCAGCAAATTGGCAATGCTGTGCCACCATTAATGGCAAGAGCTGTCGCTGAAGCAATGTTGAAAATCCTAAAAAAAGAGAAAAAAAGAAATATTGAAGAAGATTTATTTGTTAAAGAAATAGTGCATAGTTTACAAAAATAATTCCTCTATAGGTAAATTAATCATAGTTTTTAAGATCTTCCTTAGGGGTTAATTCAAATAAAATAAGGATAGAAATTAGCACTCATTAGCTATTTCTATCCTTATTTTTTATTAGAAGTAAATCTTCACTTGTCTTTATTTTCGAAAAATTAATTAGGAAGAAATCTATTTCATCATTCTTTAGAAACAACATAATAATTTAAAGGGAACGACCCCCTTTTGTCGAATTTTAAGAGTGAAAGTAGAGAGATTTAAAAAATTTATAAGTATAGAATGTAACTTTGTTTTCCTTTATAACAAATGGAGACAATTTCTAATCATGAGGATCAAAGATGTTACCAAGGTGTTTTAAATAAAATGAACAGGTGATAATCATGGATTTAAATAGAAAAAAGGGATTAATTGTATCTTACTATCTTTCTAAGTATGATAGAAACGCTTTAGAAGTACTTAAATATGATTCTTTTCGAGCAGCCTTTAGTGACATAGGTGCTAAGCTTAATATTCCTGCAAATACAATTAAGAATAGAAGAGATGACTTCGATTCAATAAATGATAATAATAGAAGTGGCTGGTATCAAAAAGAACTATCTAAAAGTAGTTTAGAGGTCGCCGAGAAATTTGGAGATGTTAGTGAAGATGCATTAGCATATATTGTAAAAGACATTCTCTTTAATAATGAAGAAGAGACTTCAATTTTAGATGTACTTGAAGAAGATAACAAAAGCCCTAATAATATGGAATATAATAATAGAGGTGTTACAGGTAGACAAGCTGAGAATTTCTTCATTAATTTTTTTAATGAAGAATTTTCAAAAAGTTACATTGGTGACCTCATAGACACACGTGATTATGGCTGTGGTTATGATTTTAAGTTAAGTGGCGATTCAGAAGTTGTATTTGAGGTTAAAGGCCTTGCATCAATGGATGGCGGCGTTAGTTTTACAGATAAAGAATGGTCGGTTGCAAAAAAATTAAAGACGAATTATATTCTAGTGATAATTAGTAATGTGTTTAGTGATCCGATTGTTAGAACTATTATTAATCCTTATGAAAAAATTAAACCTACTAAAAGACTGAATAAAGTAGTATCAGTAAATTGGAACTTCAGAACAAATCAATTATAATCTTCTATTTTCAGGAGTGTATAGTATTACCAAAAGCATTATAATGTCAAACCTATATTCTAGAAGAAGAATCGTTAAAATACAGCCTGACTTTAAAGTCAGGCTGTATTAATGCGTAGTAGTAATATTTCTTAGTTGGGAATATTATATAATTAAAAATAAGGGGAAGATGATTATGCCAACATACAACAAACTCGTCCGTGACCGTATTCCTGAAATCATTAAAAGAACAGGTGCTTCCTTTAACACTACTATTCTATCTGAAACTAATTACATAAAAGAGCTAAAGAAAAAATGTTATGAAGAAATAGATGAATATGTTGTAGCTGATAATGACAAAGATGCTGTTGAGGAACTAGCTGACTTGCTTGAATTAATGTACGCACTTGCTAAAGTCCATGGTGTAGAATTCTCTGAAATTGAAAAAGTTAGGCAGGAAAAGGCAGAAAAGCGCGGAGGATTTCAGGAACGGATCTTTCTGATCGATGCAGAATAATTTAACGATATTAATTTCAAAACAGAAAAGAGATGTTGGCATTGAGCCACAAATTACAAGTGGGAGAAATGAAAGTTGGATATTTGACTGACAAGGAAATCTGGGGACACTTCAATTATATCTTTTCTCCAAAATCTAAAAACTCTACAACATATAAATTTGTCTTGATTAAGTCAATATTAGAGAATCTTTATAATGTAAATGGAAATTTAGAATTAACATATGATCTTTTATATACGAGTTTTTCTAAAATATATTGGAATCTTGTAGTACATCATAATTTAAATCAAATTAATATGGTCGGGAAGAAATCAGAGGTACAAAAAATACTTTTTAAAATCAATGATAAGCACATGATTCCAAATACTTTTGTATTTGATAAGCTTTCCGATGAATTGCAAATTGAAATCATAACAAAGGTTAAAAAGAAGGCTAAGTTGAATGTTATGGGTGCTATATACGGTGATACTGATAGTACAATCTATGATTTCGATAATAAAAGAGAATCTATCAAAATTAATCCCAGCTATTACTTGTTTATGCAGCGGTTTCAGAAAGTGCTGACCTATTTAACGAACTATCACCTTGCTTTATTTTTAGAAAAGTTCAACCAAAACGGTGATATTACAAATCTTCTTATGAAAGTTGAAAATGTATCTAAAAGATCTTCGTTAAATGAATTCTACTTACTTTTGTCATCTTTTTACAATGACAAGTGTTTTTATTGTGGTAAAGAAATTAAGAAAAAAGGGTCTATTCATGTTGATCATTTCATTCCATGGAGTTTTGTGCAAACTGATCAATTATGGAACTTGGTCATTTCCTGTAGTTCATGTAACTTAGCTAAGAATGACAAATTAGCCATAGAACAATATTTGGAGTCTCTTATAGATAGAAACTTGGAGTTAACAAAAAATTCATTAGTAAACCAACGGCCAGATATGAGAATCTATACAGAAAAGAAATTGATTGAGCTTTATAATTACTCCAAGGAGAATGGATTTACAGACATTTGGACTCCACAGAAGAAAATCCGATTATAATAAGAAAAGCTTAAGGCGAAGTATCCTTAAGCTTTTTTACTTCTTATCGTCCTCAACAAAATGCTTCAACATAGCCAACTTATTACCCCAAAACTTCTCATAATAAGATAGCCACTGCTTCACTTCAGTTAAAGGCTCTGGATGTAACTGATAAATTTTCTCCCGTCCTTCCTTTCGACCTGAAATGAGTTCAGCCTCCGTTAAAATCTGCAGATGCTTCGTCACTGCTGTACGGCTCATCTCAAAGTGGTCGGCAATCTCTGAGATCGGTCGCTCATTTTCAGAAAGCAACCTCAAGACTTCACGCCTCGTTGGATCCGCAATCGCTTTAAAGACATCGGGTTTTTCTGATGGTGCTGCCACTTAACCCTCTACGACCTTTTTCAGTCTTTCATTCACAATACCAACCCATCCGCCGCTCATGCGATCACGCACATCTTGCGCTTTTTGATTCGCTTTTCCAACGATCGCGTCTTCTTCTTTCCAGCCGCTATGAATCAGGGTGAACGCTGTCTGATCTCCTTTTTCCTCTAACAGAAACGTAATGACCCAGCCGTCTGTATCCCATGCAAACGATAGTTTATTCGGTTCATCGATCACAAGCACTTTACAAGGTGAAGGACCAAAAGGGGACTGGATGTGAAACTCATGTCCTTCTTTTGCTTTAAAGTCATTCGGCATGAACCAAGCTGACATGCCTTCTGATGTCGATACAGCATCCCACACTTTTTGAATCGGTGCGTTAAAGGTTGCGGTTTGTGTAATATCTGGTAGTGTTGACACAAGCATTCATCTCCTAGTCTGAATATGTAACCATTTGGTTGTATGTTTAGAATA
This sequence comes from Bacillus sp. E(2018), assembly GCF_005503015.1. NCBI lineage: Bacteria > Bacillati > Bacillota > Bacilli > Caryophanales > Bacillaceae > Bacillus > Bacillus sp. E(2018). Next base: position 836,407 of record NZ_SCOL01000001.1, read on the forward strand.
TAACACCTTTTGGTTGCATGTCAATTCATTCTGAGGCGATTGGATAAATATGCTAAAATATAGGAATACAACGTGTTCATGAAAAGAGGCTAACGGTATGACCCAAACGCAAACAAAAAATGAACCAAAACGTATACCTGAAGAAGTAAAGGAAGTATTAAACCTTTACTTCGAAAAAATAGAGAAGAAGCTGCCAAACAAGTTAGAGGCACTTTACCTATTCGGCTCTGTTTCCATTGGCGCTTACCAAGAAGGACTAAGTGACATTGACTTTTACTCGGTTACAAAAGAAAAGCTAACACAATCAGATGTTGATAAATTAAAAGAAATTCACCATGAGATGAGAAAAGAGTATCCGAAGCCGAGCTTAGATGGCATGTATTTGACGCGTGAAGATTTGGAGAATGAGAATAACGGTGATTCCTCTTGTCCGTATTTTAATGAAGGAAAGCTTCAAAGTTTCCGACCTTTTCACCGTAATTGGATCGACGCATATCAACTTCAATCATATGGCATCGTCGTTAGAGGACTGCCGATCGAAACATATAATCTATCTGTAGATTGGACAGAATTGAAATCAAAATTGATTGAAAACATTAACGGTTATTGGCTGAACTGGGTGAGAAATTGTGAGCGTTTTCCGTCTACTCAATATATAGGATTATACATGAGTGCAAACATGATCGAGTGGGGAGTACTTGGGGTGACGCGTCTTTATTATTCGATAAGGGAAGAAGACATCACGTCAAAAGAGGGAGCTGGTGAATATGCAATTCAAACCGTTCCTGAAGCGTATCATCAAATCATCCGAGAAGCACTGCGCATCCGAAACCGCAATAAGTTCTCACATTACGGCTCGATGAGGAAGAGAAGAAATGATGCACTCAGCTATATGAAGTATATAATAAGAGAATGTAATAACTTGTAAGATTCATAGAAAAGGATGGGACGAAAATGGCGAAATTAGTGTTTAAGAGAGACAGTCAGTTCATGAACAAGATGAGAAAGTTTGATATCTACTTGAACGAGAGCAAGACCGAACAGATCAAGGACGGAGAAACGAAACAACTGGATGTAGCTCCTGGCGAATATATCGTGAAGATGCAGATTGATTGGGTAGAGAGCGCAACGCATAAGATTCAGATCGGTGCCGATGACACGGTTCATTTTCAGTGTGGAAGCCGATTGAAGGGCATGAAAATTCTGAAGGCGTCTTCTTCTTTAAACACGGTAGATGAATACATCTATTTAGAGAAGAAGTAAGGATGAACAGGGGGTGATTCCGATGAAAAGACTTCAGCACCTGCTTTATGGATTTCTAGTCGGACTTGGGTTTATGTCACTGAGTATAGTGAATCTGGAACGATTTGGTCCATTTGGCGCCTTAATCTGGTTTATAAACACAGTTTTGTACTATGTAGGTTACGGAGTTGTGATCGTTCTCGGAGTCTGGATTCTGTTCATCCTCATGGTGGAACTCGGTGAATCATCAAAGGAGCGGGAGTAGTGGATAGCAGAATACAAGCATTCGTAGATCAAGCCAAAACAACGTTCGGACTAGGAAACTACTATTTACATCATCATAGTCTCTGGCGAAACGTGAACCACTTCAACGAAACGAGTTACACACTTTGTTTGGAGTGGTTTCCGAATGGAACGGAGTCCGATGAAGATGGGTCGAATCCAGAGGGTACAGCGATTATTGAATACAACGTGAACACTGGAAAATTGGAGACGGCTATCTTTGTCAGAGGTGAGACCTATGCACAAGATGGAATCACATTTAATGGTGGAACTGAGGAAGTCATTAAGTGGATCGAACAAAAAACAGGATTAACATATAACAAGCAGTTCCAAATACATAAAGAGACAGAAAATGAAATAGAATTTCGTTCATTTATAGACAATACTCTTATCTCGCCGTCTGGAATGATCGAAGTAAAATGGAATGATAAACGACAGCTAACCTTCTTTTCCGTTCATGGAGAGTTTCCGATGGGTGATACGATAAATCGCGAATCCTATACTCTTTCATTAGAAAAAGCGGAACACGCCGCTAAGGAACAAGTGAAAAGAATTGAATTTCCGTCGTTTGAACAAAAGAAGTTATTTGCCGTGTATGCGGTGGAAGAGATCTACATAAGAAACAAAGATCAGATGACCAAGTCGTTTGAAATGCTTCAGGATGGCGGGACTACAAAAAAAGTGAGTCACATTTTGCAGTGGAACGAGCCAATTTCGGGAGCTTTTGAACGTAAAGATATCGATTTGCAAGAAGAGATTACGGTGAATGAAGCTTTTTCGTGCACGCCTTCTCCAACCACCCGACCTATTACAGAGGAAGAAGAGAAGAGTTGTGTGCAGTCTGTAGAACGTTTGTTGCGTCAGGAGTATCCTGAGGACTCAGGGAAATGGCGTGTGACAAATCTGCATCGTGACAAAAAGTACTTGATTGCAACACTCAGAACAGACCAGCATGAAACACGTGTGTTTGAAAGAAAACTTTCAATACTCCTTGATCCAAACACCATGGATGTTGTGAACTACATCGATAACCAGTTCATGTTAGAGATGTATCATTCCTTTGAAGAATCAGGCGATGTGACCGTGACACAAGAAGAAGCGTACGAGAAGTTAAAAGGTTTTTTTGAGCTTAAGCCTTTTTATGTGTACGACGATGAAGAGAAGCAGTATATTCTATGCGGGAAATTGGACTGTCATCATGGAGTGAACGCTGAAACAGGTGAAGTGGTTTTGTTGGATGATTTAAGTTAAATACTCGTAAATTTATAGTTGTAGGTGATTTTGGTGTTATTGTTTTATTTTGACTGGTGGACCATATTAGGGCTTGTGTATATCATTTCATTGATACTTTCTGTTTTCTTGAATTCTTTCATACATCGAACATCAGGAATTTCACTTTTGTTAAATCTTTGTGCACTAGGAAGTGGAGAATTAGCCTCAAGAAAGTTTTACTCCTTATTAACTACAACGGGGGGTGCCTTTTTTGCATCTGTTTTCTATCAAGAGGTGTTAGAACGGTTTGTCGATGAATTAAAGGACAATGATTTAGCAAAAGTGGTAATGAGTATCCTTTTTACAATCGCATTGTCACTATCTCTAGAAAAAGAAAGAAGGCAAGAGGTTAGCTCCATTAAAAAGGGTAAGAAGAAATCAAGTGCAAGGAGTATTTAATGAACGAAACTCAAGTAAAAGTGTACTTCACACTATATGGCGAAGCTTTTCCTATAGATGAAGTATCACAGCGATTAAATATATTGCCTACTAATAGCTATAAAAAGGGAGAGCTCATTTCAGCCAACTCTTCACTTCGCAGGAAAGAAACAAGCTGGGATTATGGGACAGACTACCAATATTCCCTCGATGTAAATGAACAGCTTCAGCAAGTGATGAATCCGTTGAGAGATAAATGCTCAATCATTAATGAATTACAAGCGGAGTTTGGTTTAGCGAGTATAATCTATATTGTAATTCGAATGGTAAACGGGCAAGCTCCAGCTTTGTATTTAAAGAAAGACATCCTCACATTCGCATCAAACATTGAAGCTGAGATCGAGGTGGACCTTATATGAACTGGAACTGGAATGAGACTATAATTAATCTCGAGTATTCGTATGGATATTTGAAACTACTATTAAATGATTTTTGTAAGAAGAAGAGTGAGTATTCTCATTACGAACTTGCTAAATGGTGCGATAATTTAACGATGGCATGGGAAGAAGAAGATCTTGATGAAAAAGGAGATCTTACTTTCTTCATAGCCAGAGATATCGAGTGTCAGTGGGATTTATACTTAATCAATACGTATACAGATAAACAATTAAGAGCACTCGATCTGAATACGGTGTCCATGCCTGAAAATTGGATACAGAATTGGTTTCAAAAGTTGAATACTGGAGTGTGGGTTGAAGAGTACATTAGTGAATCTCAACTGATTGATGAAGGAGTTTCTAACATGAGAAGATATTTGTTCTCTATTGGCTGGGCATTAATCGCTATAGGGTTGTTCGTATATTGGTACGTAACAAAATAGTAGTCTTTCGCTGTGTATGAGGTGTGTAAATGATTAAGTATTCCGGAACTCCCGCTTTAGAAACAGACCGATTACTTCTTCGTCCTTTGAAACCATCCGACACTCAAACCATATTTAATCATTGGCTTTCAGACGAACGCGTCGCAGACAATCGAGTGAACGCTGCTCACACGAGTGTTGCTCAAACAGAAGAGCGGGTGAAAAAGATCGTCAGTCAGTATGAAGATCATGAATTTTGTTATTGGGGTATTGAGTTAAAAGAAACAGGTGAACTGATTGGAGAAATCGATCTGTACGATTTTGATAGCTCAACTGATAACTGTGAGGTAAGCTATTCGCTTGGGTTCAAGTGGTGGAACCATGGGTACGGGACCGAAGCACTGCAAGCTGTAGTAGAGTTCGGCTTTCGACAGATGAACATCCATAAGATCTCAGCTGCACATAACACCGATAATCCTGCTTCAGGTAGGATTATGGCCAAAGTTGGAATGAAACAAGAAGGCGTGATCCGTCACATGATCCGCAATGCAAAGAATCAGTATAAAGATTGTGCGGTGTATGGAATTCTTCGTGAAGACTATCTCAAATTAGTGTGTATGTAGAGGAGGATAAATATGATTAATGTAAAAGAATTGAATCATGTTTTTGATTACAAAAAAGCCATAACTACGACTTTTGATGATGTATTACATAAATTCACTAAAGATTATGATGGTTCGATTAAGACGATTGGTCCTGATAGCCAACTATTAATTATCACACAATGCTTATATCCAAGGTAAGATTAATCACTTTACACATGAAGAGGAAGAAAACAATAAGTACTTCTTTTCAGAGGGATTAACAGAACTGGGGAGCAGACTTGAAACCTTGCCAGAAACGATGACCGCTTTGAATGTAACGGCACCACTCCATCTAAAAGATGTCACCATAAGTCCTATCTTAAATCCAGATCAAAAAAGACAGTTAGACGAAATGGTCTTGTTTACTGACCAAATCGTAGGGCTATCCATCATTTAAAGACCACACGAATAGATTTACTTCAGTTTGGTTTGGAGGAAACACTTTGAATGACAATCAATTGAATCTAAAGCATTGGAGAAACTTTATATTATTTTCAGTAGTAGTAGGTCTAATTGTTGGGTGCTTTTCAGTGGTTTCTGATCACTCCCCGTATTTTGGTGAGGGCTCTAACGTTTCAGCACTCGAAACGGTCACGTCTTATCTAGCAATCATGGTCAATTCTTTACCAATGTGGTTTATTATAGCCATGATTGTGGGTTATTTGTATGGTAGGAACCTAAAAGAAGGAATTTTGTTCGGTGCCATCTACACGACAATGGCTATTACGTTTTATTTCATAATAGGAAGTATTTTTGAAGAAACCTCGATTCAATCTACAACTAAGGAGATCATCACTGTATATATTACTTGGTATGGAACGTCATTAGTCGGCGGCTGTATCGGTGGAGCTGCAGGCTTTTTATATAAAAAGACCCCATATGTCTTATTCCTTTAACCTGTGGGATTTACGCTACAACTCTTGCTAAATGGTTATCGAAGCTGGAGTAATAGTATAGGCATAGCGCAAAACATAACTTTTTGTATCATGATGATCTTCTCAATATGGCTATTTCTTAATGCTAAAAGAAAAAATCGTACAAGTTATGATGTTCAAAAATAAAGAAGTTGAAGTGGAGCGTTAAAACGCTTGGAGGAGATCCAAGCGTTTATTTTGTTACTGCTATTGTTCATCGGGTTTAGTCTGCTGACTCTCCAAATTCTTAACTCTGTGCAGAATTTGAAATAGAATTGTCGTAATAAAACTAAGCTGAACAAACAGAAAAAATCCGATAAAGAAGGCAGTATCCATTGATGCTCCTCCCAAGCTTAACAAAAACATGAGAGCAAAAAAGACGATAATCCCTCCGATGATATTTGCCAAGAACACAAACACCCAATTGTCCATTCTTTTTCCTCCTATTATCAACTTTCCATATTTTAACTTTACGCTTTTGCATTCTGTATTTAAAGAACAATATTTTCTAAATGATGTACTTTTTTCCTAAATATCTTGATATAATTTAATTCTTGGAGAAATGCAAAGCCTTCGTTTAAAATCTTTAAACGGTGTTGCTGATCGGCTTTCTCAACTTTTGGCAACTGGTATACCGCTGTGGTACCAGTTTTGGGTTCCAAGCCCTAAATGAAGCCACTCAATGGCTATTAGGAGTGAACAATTTTGCAGGTAAGACCTCCATTGTTTTCTCCAAGTCTGTTGGGTGGTTTTACACGTATTTAAAGTAAGGGGAATTGGGATGGAATCATTTTTAGAATATCTTGTAGTCATTGGGTTCGTGTTTATTGTTGTGTTTGCCATTCTATCAATCATCAAGAAATTTTTTGCTTCGGTAACGGTGTACGAGTATGAACGTGGTGTGAAGTTTAAATATGGGGCTTTTCAGGAGAGTGTAGGCCCAGGTAAGCATAAGTATTCTCCTGCCTCTACAGAGATCCTGGTTTTTGATATGAGACCGACGATTATGCAGCTGAACGGGCAAGAGTTATTAACGGCTGATCAACTTAGTGTAAAGATTAGTGTTGCTGTAAAATATCAAATTACTGATCCGCAAATTCTGATCACTGAATATGAAGATTATGAGGAGCATGTGTATATGAACGTACAGCTCAAACTGCGTGATGTAGTACCTTCGTTAGAATTAGATGATCTGTTGAGCAAGCGGAATGAAGTGAATGATTCGCTTCAACAACTTTTTGTTGATAACGCGTTTGCTGGATTAACCATTCTTTCAGTAGACATAAAAGATATTATGTTATCTGCCGAACTAAAAAAAGCATTTCTTGAAGTGATCAAAGCGAAAAAAGAAGCGCAATCCTCACTGGAGAGAGCTAGAGGAGAAGCAGCAACCTTAAGAAGTCTAGCGAACACGGCTAAAATGCTGGAGAACAACCCAGAATTAGCAAAACTTCGCTTAATGAACACAATTGAGAACTCGAAAGGCAATACGTTTGTAGTCGATCTGGCAAATAGTACACATAGCATTAAAGAGCAATCCAACTCGTAACAAAGAACGTGCATTTCTTCTAGAAGGAGAAGTGCATTTTTTATGGAAAGAGTTAGTAGATTAAGTGAGGAGTGGTTAGTATGAATCATTCGTTAGAAGCGGGATTGAAAAAGATGTTACAAGAAGCATTTGATGGACCACAAAAACCAGTGACCGTTAGCTGGTTTACGAATACTAAACCAGACTCAGGCATATTTGGAGTTTTATCTCAACTAACTGCTGATGATGCATCAAAACAAATCTATGGAACAACACTCGCTGCTCATACCGATCACGTTCGATACCATATGTGGGGAACCAATGAATGGTTGTATGATGGGGCATTTCCAACAATGGATTGGAATAAAAGTTGGGAAATTCAAGCAGTTAGCGAAGACGACTGGCTTTCCATTCAAGAAGGATTGAGGAATGAATACCAACGTCTTTTAGAAAAGATTGATCATATACAATGGACAGAAGACTTGGCAAATGAATTAGTAGGTTCTTTGGCGCATTCAGCTTATCACCTTGGTGCAATTCAACAAATGTTAAAATTTATGGAAGACTAGGTGTAAACATGTATATTGCCGGAATTGCAATCATAGTTACCGTGTTTTTTACTTTGCTGGGCATTGATATACAACTTAGAAAGAACAATAAACAAAATGAAGAAATCATAGAGTTGTTGAAAGAAATCAATGAAAAATATTGAATGGTTTAGGTGCATGGTATGGAAATTAAAGTACAATCAGAAATCTATCGTTTAGGTCTTTTTATCGGCTTCTTAGAAGTGAAAAATGTTATCGAGTGGGCTGATCAATTAATAGAGAAGTTGGATCAGCCTCCTTACGAAATTCTTGAAATCTCGTTATCTTCTAATGCTACTATAGCTTCGGTATGTTCAAAGTTAACCGATGTAAAAGGAGAATGTGATGAGGCGCGTCCGATTCAAGGAATTCTAAGTCTACTTTATGATGAGTTAAGTCAAACGAGTGATGTAACGGAAATATGTACATATATGTATCGTCTTGTTGGTCACATTCCAGAGAGTTGTGATGATATTGAAAGGTCGATTATTAATCTAACAGATAGGTGGGAAATGGCGGTTGTTGGCTACTATGGGGATGAAGAAGAAGCTCGTAATGAGATTTTTGAATTCCTTAAAGAATTTGAGTCATTAAAAGATTGACACTTATAAACTTGTAAATCATTTGAGCGTAAAAGGAGAGTAAATGAAAAAGCGAAAAAAGCGTATAGCTTTCTTCGCTGCAATACTTATTTCATCTCTGCTAACAATTCTTCCAACTGGTTCCAAGTCATCGTCACACCTTCAAGCATACCCATGTCTAGAACTGTCTTCACATCATCAGCAGAAGCATATTCTGCACGGTTGATCAGTTTTGTTTGGTTGCCTTCTGAAACAAAGGTTAATGTAACTTTTGTTTGAGGCAGTTCTTCAGAAACATTGCCTTCTGCATCAGAAAACGCGTCTACGCTCTTGATTTTCTCTGGTGCCACGATCTCATGAAATACAGCTCTGCCCCAAGATTCGTGTCCGAAGTATTCTTGACTCTCATCTGTGCATTTCATGCAATAATGCCAAACACCTTCAGGACGGAATTCGAACTGTTTGATCGACATTGTCCAGCCACCAGGAGCCCACCAGCGCTTCAAATGTTCTTCTTCAGAAAAAGCTTTAAACACAAGTTCGCGAGGTGCATTAAAGGTACGTTCTAACACCAGTACATTTCCTTCTACTTTAGAAGTTAATTGATTCGTTTTATTTTCAACAGTCATTATTAATTCCTCCTTCATTTATGTAGTGCTAAATATCATTTATTTCATGTCTTTTAAATATTCATCTAAGCGGTCGAACCGATCTTCCCAAATGTTTCGAAAGGTATCAAGCCATTCTTCTAGTTCTAAGAAAGGTTGTGACTGCAGCTTATAGATTCGACGATTCGCAATAGGTTGAACCTCAACAAGTCCAGAATCACTAAGTACACGTAGATGCTTTGATACCTGCGGTTGGCGCAGCTTAAGGCTGTCGGCAATTTCTCCTACAGTGAGAGGACCAACTCTCAAAAGCTCAACAATGTGAAAGCGATTGGGCTCGGCAAGTGCATGCAAGGTTGTAAGTTTCTCGCCCATAAACTGTTCCTCCTTTCATATACAATATAACTCACAAAGAATATTCCTGTAAAGGAATATTAAAGAAAGACTTTTCGACAATTCCGTCAAACTTACCAAAAGGAAGATAGGATGATTTTTAATGCTCTGTAAAGTTAAGAGGGGAAGCATTCATTATAAAATGATGGGTGATGGGATGCCATTAATCATTTTACACTCAATGGGCACGGACCATCGTTCTATGAAGGAGTGGCTGGAACCCATATTCAACAATAAGCATGGTTATCAAAGAGTGTATGTGGATATACCTGCTCATGGGCACAGTGAGATTGATTCAACCGTTAAATCAACCGATGATATACTTTCAAACTTAATAGAGTTTATAGATATTATGTTCTCGAATAAGGACTTTGCGTTACTTGGTTCTTCTTACGGGGGATACCTTGCTCAAGGGATCGTTCACATAAAAAGGAACCATGTAAAAAAGCTGCTATTATTGGCTTCAGCCATTCATCGAAAAGAACGAAGCGTACCGGAAAAAGTATTGATCGAAAAAAACCAATCAATACTCCACGCACTAGAAGAGGATTTTAGAACTGCTTTTGAAACCTTAATGATTTGTCAGAAAAAAGAGAACCTGAAATGCTTTTTAGAAGAAGTTCAACCAGGAAGACAACTTGCAAATCGTAATTTTCTAACCTCCAACTGGAGAGAGGAAGGGTATTTTCTTTCACAGGAACCGTTTTCTGATATATCATGCTTACCGCAAGAAGTACTCCTTATACTCGGAAAACAAGATCATATTTGTGGTTATCAAGATTATGAGTTTTTGTTGGACAAGTTCCCTCATTCAAACCGAGTGATTGTGAATCATGCAGGTCATATGCTGCATATTGAGCAACGTAAAATGGTTCAACAACTAATTGGAGATTGGCTCTAAATAATTAACGATTATTCCGAAGTTGTTTTGTAACGCCATTAATCAAATAAAATAGCCCCATAATAAGAGGAACATGAATTGGAATATCAATAGAAGATTTACTATTAATAAAATAAACGTACAAAGTGACTAGCATTGCCGTAATAGGGAACGAGATCCACCAGTTACGTATCTTAAAGGTTAAATAGCCAACAGTGAATGATAAAAGCAGTAAAGTTGATGTGAGTAGCGACCAATTCGTTATGGAGAGGAAAGGAAAAAGAAATAAACAGATAATGAAATACACACACGTTACATATAATGCTTGTTTCAAACTAAATTCTCCGATCTCTTAGATTTCTTTTACAAGTTGAGTGAAACCAAATGCATGTGGTAAGCGACAAAACGTTAATGAATGATTTATTTAGGAGGAGTAAAAATGGGTAAAAAAAAGGTCTTACCTCTTGTTCTTACATTTTTACTGATTTCAGGTTTCTTTACGTACTACATCATGAACGCGAAACCACCAACCGCAAGTGCGAAAACAGCAACAAATGTCATGATACCCGTCAAGCAAAGCAGTTATTGTTGGGATGGATTTTTAAGTGGTGGGTGCGCTGATTATGCTGAACCTTTTATGATGAACGACATTGAGCCTGTAACCGTTGCACCAAGTGAGAAGATCACGATCTCTTATAATCGCAAGCCTATTAAAGTATCTAAAGAAGTAATGGTGTGGTCTAAGAGTCAGTCAGATTCTAAAAGTGTGAAATTGTTGGTGAATGGAACCTTTGTAGCCCCTCAAGAAAGTGGAACATATGCGGTGAGTACAGACGGAAATTGGAAACGGGGATCAGCAAGTCATGTGTTTTTTATTACAGTCAAATAAATGATGTAATGATTTGAACTGTGGCAAAAAAGTAACCCATCTCTTTTTACTTGGGATGGGTTACTTGTATGACTCTTATCCATTTTATTTTTTCTTCCGTTTTTCCATTTCCTTTTTAACTAAAGGAACAACTTTATCTTTGATCCCTTGTTGTACTTTTGGATTGCTGAGTACTTTTTTGATTTGTTCTTTCATTTAGCGAACCCCCTAGAATAATGATAATCCTATATTTCCCCTTTAGATCCACATTTTAAACGTGTATGTATGTATCGTAAACTTGAAAAGCTACCCCGAAAGGCAGCTCTTATATTAACCGATTCTCTTTTTGTTTTTCTTGCTCTTACGTGCTTTCTTGCAAGCCAATAATCCATCTAATACTTTAATGAAACTACTCAAAGAAGACACCCCCATCTATCTCATGTTGAGAAAAGAATAAGGATCTCAACAATCCCTATTCTCTATATCATATGAGAGCTTGTCTGATTGGTTTGGACATTTGTTGATGATTCTTGTAAATAGGACTGGAGAAGGATTATCTCTTTGTTAATAGAAAGTAGAGCTATATGCATTTGTTAATAAGGGGAGGTGCTCTCTATGGATGAAGAACTTCGTAAAGTGAAAAAGCGTATGGATAAACGCTTAGAAGAATACGATGAACAGAATCAAATGAATCCTCCTTTTAACGATGCCATAGATCATTTTGGAAAGATTGAAGGCTATCCCACTCAGAATCTTTCCAAAGTGAACATGAAAGGCTTTCCATTGGCTATCCGTATTCTAGGGTACTTTTTCCTTGGAACGATGGGTGTGGGGATGATTATGGTTCTACTTTTAACCCTGTTAAAATAAATCATTATTAAAAACTATGGTGAGGTGTTCTCATTTTGGATAAACGTGTTCAATTTGACTTTGAGATCGATTTTTCGAATGGCGGGGGATTGCAGGGGCAAGAATTCCATCTGGATCTGCACGGTGATGATATCTCTGATGAAGAGCTAGCAAAGTATATTGTTGAGGATATGAGACTGCTGATGGTTGGGGAAGTCAGGATTCTAAACAAGAAAATCATTGAGGAGAAGCATAAACGGAAGTCGTGATGTTAAGTAAATGAATTCATGAAATTAACGTGCTTACTACTGGAGGTTTCATTTTGAGTACTACCTATGTAAATTGGGGAGAATCAATAGTCAAATTAACTTGGAAAAGGTCTGCTACTCTCCCTTCATATCATTTAATTACAAGTGTTCACGGTTTTTGTTTTAAAAAAGGTCAGTTATTATTAGTAGATTTGAAACATAGAGGATGGGACTTTCCGGGAGGTCACCTTGAAATCGGTGAAACACCACTAGAGTGTTTTTAAAGAGAAGCACTTGAAGAAGGGTACGTTGAAGGTGAATGTAAGATGCTTGGTCATATCACGGTTGACCACAGCGAGAACCCACAATGGACTGAGGAAAGTTGCTATCCTAAAATTGGATATCAAGTTTTTTACAAAATGAATATTACAAAAGCACTTCATTTTGATGGTGCGTTTGAAGCTTCCCTACGTACATTCATAGATCCCAGCGAAGTTGCTTCTTACTACCATAAATGGAACGCACTGTACCAAGAAATATTGGACTATGCGATTCAACAAGAAAAGACCTTCTAAATAGAAGGTCTTATTTACATATCAAGAAAATGCTTCAGAATAATGAACAACACCACTAACATCAGCTAAGGAATCCTCAGTTATCTCAATTGCCATAAAGACTTCATCAGGAACTTCAAAAGGAGCTTTAATCCCCCAGTTGCTTGCCGGTTGAAAACCAAACTTCGGATAATAATCTTGATGTCCTAACACAATGACGGACTGATAGCCCAAATTCTTGGCAGTTGAAAGTGCGGTTTTAATGAGTTTACTGCCAATCCCTTTATGTTGAAACTGCGGTATCACCGAAACAGGGGCAAGTGCTAGAGATTCATTAGTCTGTTTTTCATTAATAATTTTTACTTTTGAAAGTAGAATGTGGCCGATGATCTCTTGTTCACCATTTTCAGCCACTAACGAAAGTTCAGAAACGAATGCTTCTGTCTTTCTGATTCGATTTACGAGAATATGTTCCTTCTTGTCACTGAATGCCTCAGATTCAAATGACTTTCTAACCACTTCTTCCGTCTTCTTAAAGTCTTCCGTACGTTCAACGCGAATGTTCACATCCATTTATAGTCTCCTCATTTCATTTGATATCTTAATTTCTATAAATGGCACCTTCTTCATGTAAACAAAAAGAAGGCTTACTTACCCAGCTCTAAACATAGATGATTCAAACAAAAACCTCCATATGAAATATGTTCTATCGTATTAAGTTTCTGGATTCCAGTCAAGCTGAAAAACTAGTTCATGAAGTTAGCCTTTTTAAAAGGGATTAATCTGTTTTCATAGAAATCATATGAGTTGATAATTGAAAAGAAGGATGAGGGGGCTGCGTCATGTCAAAGAGTATGTTGAATCCAAAAGTGGATGAATTTTTGAATGAAGTGAAATCGTGGAAAGAAGAGTTTGAGCAGTTACGACGAATCGTATTAGATTGCGGCCTCAACGAAGATTTTAAATGGATGCACCCGTGTTATACGTTAAAGGGTAAGAATGTCGTTTTAATTCATGGATTCAAAGAATATTGCGCTCTATTATTTCATAAAGGTGTTTTGTTGAAAGACGAAAAGAAGATTCTGATTCAACAAACAGAGAACGTACAATCAGCCCGCCAAATTCGATTTACGAATGTAAATGACATTGTAGATATGGAAAGCACGCTTAAAGCGTATATTCATGAAGCGATCGAGGTAGAGAAATCAGGATTAACGGTGCAATTGAAGAAAACGGCTGATTTCTCTATACCTGTTGAATTCCATAATAAGATGGAAGAGATCTCAGACTTAAAAGAGGCGTTTGAAGCTTTAACACCTGGTCGGCAAAAAGCGTACATCCGGTATTTTGCAGAAGCGAAACAATCCAAAACACGAGAAGCACGGATAGAAAAATATATGGACCAAATCCTTGATGGTAAAGGGTTGAACGATTGCACATGCGGGTTATCCAAAAGAATGCCGAACTGCGATGGTTCACATAAAAGCATTCAATAATAAGGCAATGGAATCGAAGAAATGAAGGAGACAAAAATGTGTAAGTGGAAAGCGAAATTAGTATCTACATCAAGAGGTACATTTGAAGTATTTATTAAAGGTGAGGGGCAACCGATCTGTGTGACTCATCACTATTCAGAATTTAACGATTCTGGTGATTATTTTGCGGATTCTTTTACTGATTGTTATCAGGTCTTTCTCGTTAACCTGAAAGAAGCGGGAAATACATCTAAGGCTAGTCATCCATATGAATTGAGCATGTTTGACGCGGCATATGATTTAGAAGCAATTCGAGAAGAGCTGGGTTTTCCTAACTGGACATATGCAGGACATTCTACAGGTGGCATGATCGGGTTGTTGTACGGCATCCACTTTTCTTCGTCCTTATCATCGCTAATTATTGTCGGGTCAGCAGCGAGAAAATATGCGAATTCTTCTGCAGCATGTATTTATCATAAGGAACATCCGAAATTTGGTCTCATGCAGGAACTTATAGAAGCAATTAAGGATCCTGATTTGTCACCAGGCGAGAGGGCAAGAATTTCAACAGAAAGAACAAAGCTTTCACTACATAAGCCAGAGAAGTATGACGATTATTTCTCCTTACCCATTACGAAAAAAATGTCGGCATCTCGCATGAATTTCTTTATAAGAGAAGAAATGATATTCGATGTTACGAGGCAACTACATAACATAACGATTCCTACCTTAATTATGGGCGGAGTGCATGACGTTCAGTGTCCAATTTCGTTTTCAGAAGAAATGAATGAAGAGATTTCACATTCTACTTTTGTTCGTTTTAACGAAAGTAATCACTATCCATTTCTAGAAGAAGCACATTTGTTCAAAGAAGAAGTTCAGAAGTTCATGAATAAGATTTAGGAGAGTAGTTATGTACACACATATGCCACCGAACTATATCTGTCCCTTTTGTTTAGTCGTTCAAGGGGTTGAGGACCCCAACAATAAACTGGTTCAGAGCAAGCAAGAAGATATTGTCTATCAGGATGAGTATGTAACGGCGCTCATCGCAACGTTATGGTGGCCAAATAACAAAGGTCACGTGATTATCATTCCTAACCGTCATTATGAAAACATCTTTGATCTGCCACTCGACATCGCCGCTCACATTCATAAAGTGGCTCAGCAAGTGTCTTATGCTCTGAAAGATTGCTACGCGTGTGATGGCATATCTACCCGGCAACATAACGAACCAGGTGGAAGTCAGGATGTTTGGCATTATCACCTGCATGTGTACCCTCGGTATTTTAACGATCATCTTTATCTGACGCACGGCAGTCTTAGCAGTCCAGAGGAACGTGCGGATTATGCAGCAAAACTCAGAACCTGGTTTCAAACACACAACACATACATCAAACAAAGAATATAAAGGATGTCATTCATGAACACACATACCGATTTAAAAGAAATTGAAGCTTATTTATTGAAGAAATATGATTGCCACACCATCATTTTGTACGGATCATATAGTCGAGGAGATTATACGGAAGAAAGCGATGTGGATCTTATCTGCTTTTCAGATTCCGTTACCGAGGATACGAATGAGGTGGAATTTATTGAAGGAAAGCAGTTAGATGCTTGGATTTATCCTACTGAAAAAATGAAGCAGTCTGAACCGTTTCTACGTGTACATAAGGGAGAAATTTGGATCAACAAGAAAGGCTTAGCAGAAGAGTTTTTGGCTAACATTCAACGCACTTTTGAAAATGGGACGAAACCATTATCTCAAGATGAGAAGAACTTCTTGAAAAGTTGGCTGAGAAAAATGCATGTGAGATCTGCTAAGAACGATTTAGAAGGAAACTATCGCTTTCATTGGATGCTTAAAGACAGTTTAGAGATCTATTTTGAATTGAAAGGTGAATGGTTTTTAGGTCCTAAAGTATCTTTTCAATGGTTAAAAGAGAAAGATCCTAAAGCTTTTGATCTTTTTAATCGTGCACTATCAACGAATGCAGATGATAAAAGTTCTAAAGACTTAATAGATTACCTGTGTGAGTTGTAAAAATGGATAGATAACAAGAGTAAGATTTATGTAGCAGAACTTTTAAACAAACGACTTGCAGCTTTCGATAACAAATAAGTTGTCATATATTATAATAATGATGATAACAGAAGTAATCTATCTGTATATGTTAATAGTATCATTATAAAGAGGCAACCTACATGTTGCCTCTTTATTGATAAAGGAAGATTTAACCTTCCAGCAAAACAGTAGATAAAACCGCTTAATAATCCATATAATGAGCACCTAAGGAAACCCATTATATTTGATACTCAAAAATATTTCACTCTTCTACTTTCTCCAAGTAACATCCTAACCTCTATTATCTGCTAAATTAATCTATAATAATTTACTATTTACAATTTTCTAATAATTAGATAATATTCTATATATGTATTTTCACTTTATACAGACCGTTTTTTTTTTTTTGAATGCGCATTCAAAATAATTTCATTTGAAAAAAGAGTGCGCCAACTGAAGATTTTAAATAACTATGGAGGTGCCTGTGACTAGTTACCAAGAAGAAAAATTGCTTGTAAGGAGTTATTTTGAGGCATTAGAGAGGGCTACGCCGAAGCAAGTTAATGATGTTTTAGAGGAGTTTACTGCTGATGGTTATAGTTGGAGAGGGGTGTATCCGTTTCGTGAGCTGAAGGGAGCAGTAGCAGTCGCGGAGACTTTTTGGATACCTTTTTTGACGTCTGTAAAGAAGGTTCAACGCCGTCAGGATATTTTTATGGCAGGGACGAATGAGGTTAGTGGTGAGAAGTGGGTTATGAGTATGGGGCATTTAATGGGCCTGTTTGACGAGGATTGGATGGGGATCCGTAGGACGGGCAAGATGATCAACCTAAGGTATGCGGAGTTTCATTGTGTGGAAGATGGTAAGATTACGCAGACGGGTTTGTTCGTTGATTTAATTGGTTTTATGCTTCAAGCGGGGGTGAATCCTTTGCCACCGTCTACGGGGAGTTACTTTGTGTATCCAGGACCGAGAAATCATGATGGCCTTTTGTTCGAAGATGCTCCAGAAACCGAGGGTGTTAAGACCTTGAATTTAGTGAACCAGATGGTGAATAATTTATCGGAGCTGAATAAGAGCGGGAAGATGGGATGTCCTCCGGAATTATTAGAGCAGACTTGGGAGGAGGATATGATCTGGTATGGACCTGGTGGAATTGGGGCAAGTTATACAATTCCTAGGTATCAGATGCAGCACCAGCTCCCGTTTCGAGAGGGATTGAAGGATAAGAAGTTTAACGGTCATGTTTGTCGTTTTGCTGAAGGGGCATTTGCTTGTTTCTTTGGTTGGCCAAATCTTTCGAATACACCGATTGGTGGATTTCTCGGTTTACCAGGGGGAGAGGTGAAGGGAGATATGCAAGTGGTAGATGTGTATTATCGCCGAGGAGACAAGCTATCTGAAAATTGGGTGCTGATTGATATTCCTTATTGGCTGAAGCAGCAAGGATTGGATATTTTCGAAAGGACACAAGCGGTGATGAATCCGATCCTTTAGAGGGACTTACGCATTGGTTGATTGAGTAAATAAACCTTTACATAAATGAGCGTGCTAACAAAATACGGATCATATTGAATGCGCATTCAAAAAGGATATGAAAAGAAAGATAAGGGGGAAGGATCAAGATGAGTTGGATCGATATGACAATTATTGCGGTATACATGATCACTCTAATCATCATGGGGTATAAGCTGGGAAAGGGAAATCATACTCAGGATGATTACTTTGTGGGAGGCAGATCGGTGGCGACGTTGCCTATTGCGCTCTCAATAGCCGCTACGACTGTAAGTGCGAATGGTTTTATTGGGGGACCGGGTTGGTCTTATGAGTCGGGAATGATTGCGTTTATGCTGAACTTTAGTATCCCATTAGTTTTAATTTTAACGCTATCTATATTCCTACCATTTTTTTATAACTTAAGAGTGACGTCCATCTATGAATATATTGAAATGAGGCTCGGAGGGAAAAGTAGACTGCTGGTGGTATTTGGCTTTATTGTTTCGAATGTGATTCAGGTTGGATCTTTTTTATTTATCCCCTCTTTGGTGATTCAAACCTTTACGGGGTGGTCGTTGACATTTGTTGTTCCACTTGTAGTGGCAGTGTCGATTCTGTATACGTTGCTGGGTGGGATAAAAGCGGTTATTTGGACGGATGCCGTTCAGATGGTTGTTTTGTGGGGAGCAGTCATTGCGTCGGTCGTGATTATTTTAATCAATCTGGACATTGGTTTTTTTGAGGCGATGAAGGTGGTTAAACAAGAAGGGAAGCTTGATGCACTTGATTTCTCACTTGAAGCTCAATTAGAAAATGGTGTGTGGGTCGGTTTAATCGGGGGACTTTTTATGTGGCTTAAATATTATGCGACCGATCAAACACAGACTCAGCGGATGTTCGCAGCCAAGTCTATTAATGAAGTGAAGCGTTCCATTTGTATAAGTGGATTTGTGATGAATAGTATGTATTTCGTGTTCATGTTCATGGGTGTCTTGCTCTTTGTGTATTTTGGCGGAAGGGAGTTTAGTAACTCAAACAATATTATGATCACGTTCATTGCCAACAATGTACCTGTCGGTGTGTTGGGGTTACTTCTAGCGGGAATCTTTGCTGCGGCCATGTCGAGTATAGACTCCGTGCTCAATTCTGTTACGACAGTGTTTATTAAAGATATTTATGAGAAATTTGTATCAAAAGGAAAGCAGGCATCTTTAAAGGTATCCATGATTTTTACATTCGTATTCGGGTTGTTGCTGATTGTCTTTACGTTGTTAGCATTTAGTGGAACAACTGCATCTATTTTAAAGACGGTAGGGAGTTATCTATCGTATTTTTCAGGGGCGATTCTGGCGATGTTCTTATTGGCTATGTTTACGAAGCGAGCGAATGACAATGGGGTCGCCATTGGGTTTGTTCTTGGAATTATCGTAACTACGTATATCGGGAATCTAGGACTCGTAAATTGGCTATGGAATTATCCGATCGGTTGTGTGATTTCATTCATCATAGGTTACAGTGCTAGTTTACTATTTAGTAAGAATAGAAAACTTGAGGTCGAGGAATTTACGTATCAAGGTCAAAGGTTAAAGCTTATCGCAGACGGAAATACGACAGATGCGAATGGCCATTCCATCTTACCAGGAGGATTTGATCGTTATTCCTATGCTCTTTTGGGATTGTTCATCGCTCAGTTTGTTATATTGGGACTTATTCAACTTTAAGGAATGTTGAAGTGAAAATTGACCTAGAGGTGATAGGATGGTTCGTCCTAATAAGATAAATTGAAGTTTTCAGAATATTCAACTATAATGAACCTGTGAATCCGGATTCAATCGTTTGAAAAAATTATCCGGTATCTAATGTTTCGTATTGAAAGGGTTTTGATCAATGAAAGACAGAATTAGTGCGTACGATGTAGCAAGAAAAGCAAGTGTGTCCCAGTCTACCGTATCGAGGGTGCTGAACAATTACCCTCATATTAAAGAGTCAACGAAACAAAAAGTTCTCATCGCGATCGAGGAGCTAGGCTTTACACGGGATGAAATTGCAAGAAGTCTCGCGAGTAATAAAACGAGGACGATTGGTTTAATTGTAGGGGATATAACGAATCCTTTCTTTGCAGAGAGCGCCAAGGTAATCACAGGAAAAGCGCAGGAGAGGCAGTACGATGTAATTCTTTGCAACACCAATCACAACGAAGAAAACTTAAACAAATACATTCAGACGCTGAAAGGCAAGCGCGTCGACGGGATCATCATTGCCTCAGCCGATAAGAACAACGAACGAATCCAAGAGTTATATAATCAAAATTTTCCCGTCATTTTATTTAATAGTATTTTGGAACATGAGAAAGCGAACTATATTGCGGTGAATAACTACAAGGGAGCAAAAATCGCTGTAGAACACCTCTACCAACTAAATCACCGCCGCATCGGATATATTGCCGGCCCATCCAAGTACTTGACGACACACCTAAGAAATCTGGGGTATGAAGAAGTGCTGAAGGAATTGGGAATTGAGAGAAATGACGAGTACATCTACAATAAGGAATTCTCATATGACGAGGTCTACCACTTCACCAAAGCATTACTAAAAAAACGCGACCGTCCCACTAGCTTTTTCGCTGCTTCTGATCAGATGGCTCTCGCAGTCCTAGATGCAGCAGCAAGCGAGAACATCAAGGTACCAGAACAACTATCGGTGATTGGCTTTGATGACATCGATTTAGCAAGGAATCAATACATCGGTTTATCGACAATTACTCAGCCCAAAGAAAAAATGGCTACACTTGCATTGGAGAAGCTGATTTCCCTTATAGAAGACGGGGAAGAGAACGATGCTGGGTTCCAAATTATATTAGAACCCGATTTGATCCAACGAAAAACGACGGGGTTTCTTGTGGAGAAATCGACTTAGAAGGGAGGAAGGGTATTGACCCAATTCGCAGATTTAAAAGGGAAAAAGGTTTTGGTTACTGGAGGCAGTAAAGGGATTGGCAAGGATATTGCTCTTTCTTTTAGTAAGCTAGGATCGATTGTTGTCATCAGTGGGCGGAATGAAGATGACTTGTCCACCGCTGTCGATGAGTTAAAGGAGCACAACCCTCAGTGCTCGTATGTAAAGGCAGATATCAGAAAGATTGATGAGACTTATAAGATGGTAGATAAAGCTGCTGCCCATATGGGGGGACTGGATATCGTGGTGAACAATGCAGGGATCAATCGTCCGAAAGAAGCGATGGATGTGACCGAAGAGGATTGGGATGCCATTTTGGACACGAATCTTAAAGGAAGCTTCTTCTCCTCTCAGCGTGCAGCTCATTATTTTATCCCACAGGCTAGCGGAAAAATCATCAATATCGTGTCACAGATGGCTTTCGTCGGGTATGTGAAACGGGCTGCCTATTGCTCAAGTAAGGGAGGAGCTGTTCAGATGACTAAGGCGCTTGCTGTCGAGTGGGCTCCTCACAATATTAAAGTGAATGCCGTCGCTCCGACGTTCATTGAAACGGAACTCACATCCGACATGTTCCTAGACAAAGAATTCTACCAGGATGTCCTTCGCAGGATTCCATTGGGGAAACTCGCCCAACCCTCCGATGTGACAGGAGCAGTCTTGTTTCTTGCATCTAACATGGCAAATTTTATAACAGGTGAAACCATTAAGGTGGATGGTGGTTGGACGGCTATCTAATATTTTCAAAAAAGGAGGTATGTAACATGACGAAAACAGAAGAGCGATCAAAAGAAGAAGTGAAAAGTCCATTTCATCAGCCAACACATCATGATAAGGTTTTTTACGGTGATTCAAACCTCGTCAACTCTGTAGGATATGCTGATTACAACGAATACTCTAAGCATATAGCCCGAAAGCAAAGAATGAATGGTTTTGACGATGAATATCTTGATTTTGTGGATTATATCATTAAAATTACCCACCGAATTTGGGAAGAAAAAGGCATAGGTGTCATCTATCAAACGTATCATAACGACGTCACGATGCACACGGGGACAGACCACATTAAGGGAGTGAATGCGGTTGTATCCGGGACATTGCAGGCATTGCACGCGTTTCCAGACCGAAGGCTCATCGGTGAGAATGTGATTTGGTCCGGAAATGATGAGGAGGGGTTCCTATCTTCGCACCGTGTGGCTTCTAATGCGACCAACCTAGGAGATTCAGCGTTCGGACCGGCCACAGGGAAGAAGGTCTTCTTTAGAACGACGGTGGATTGCTTCGTTCATTCTAACCGAATTGTAGAGGAGTGGCTTGTGAGGGACAATCTTTCGCTGGTGAAGCAGCTGGGCTTTAATCCTGTTGAGGTGGCAAAGAAGTTGGGACGATCCCCTGTCATCCAAACCCACTTTGGATTAAGCGAAACGATGAACGGCCAGTTGATGCCGACGGTGTATTCGCCTAAGTCAAAAGACTTTGAAATCGGTGATTTCATTCTGGAGATGTACAACAAACTGTGGGAATGGAGATTGTTTAATCACGTGAAGGACTTTTATTCTGATCATGCCATCGTCCACTACATTTGCAACCAGGATCTGATTGGATCGAGTCAGATTCAAGGGATGCTCGTCAGTTTGTTCGCCTCCTTCCCGAATGCCAAGTTCATCGTTGAAAGAGTTACGTGTAACGAGGGTATCCAGCATAATGGATGGGATGTTGCTGTTAGATGGAGACTACAGGGCATTCATGAAGGCATCGGATATTTTGGGAGCCCGAGCGGAAAGCCGGTTGAGATTTTGGGTATTAACCACCTAAAGGTTAGAAATAAAAAAATAATTGAAGAGTGGATCACATTTGACGGATTGGATGTGCTGAGACAGATTTATCTCGGAGAACAACATGAAGAGGAAAAAAATTATAAACCTTTTTGAATGCGCATTCAAAAACAGAGGAGTGAAACTGATGTCAACAAGTACAACGTTAGAAAATCGTTCAATTATAAGCTTTCAAGATTTTCAAATGCCCGGAAATGTACGTTTTGGAATGGATACCTTTTACTCTCTTCCAGACGAAATCAACAAATTAAACGTGAAAAAAGTGGTCATCATTAGCGATAAGGGACTGGAGCGAGCAGGGCTCGTTCAGCGCGCCCTGGAATTAGTTGAATCCTCTGGTGTTGAGACGGACGTGTTCACCGGTATCGAGGGGGAACCTACATTTTCACTCGTCAAAAAAGCGGTTGCGTATGTGAAGCAGGTAGAAGGCGAGCTCGTTATAGGCATTGGAGGTGGAAGCGCACTTGATGTGGCAAAAGCAACGGCGGCTCTTGTAGATAAAGAGGATATTAATCCTTATTTAAGTGGTGTGTCCTCCATTGAATCGAGGTCAGTGAAATGCATCTTGCTCCCAACTACGTCAGGAACAGGATCAGAAGCCACGATGAACGCCATTTTCGGGGATGAAGAAAAGGAATTGAAACGAGGGATTGTCAGCAAATATCTTCTTCCAGATGTGGCCATCATCGACCCAGCTCTGACACTTTCATGCCCGCCAAGGGTGACCGCTGCTTCTGGAGTGGATGCCTTCACGCACGCAATTGAATCGTATGTCGCCTCAAAAGCAACCCCTCTTACGAGAATGTATGCAGAGAAGGCGATGAAGTTGTTCGTTCCGTCGATTACGAAGGCCGTTCATAATGGCAAGGATTTAGAGGGACGCATCGGTATGAGTTGGGTCAGCGTATTGGCCGGTGTGTCGCTCGCTAACGCTGGAGTGGGAGCCGTTCATGCACTCGCTTATCCACTCGGCGGAAGATATCACATTGAACATGGTGTAGCAAATGCCTTACTCATGCCATATGTTTTCAAAGTGACTGGAGTAACGTGCACGAAAGAGATGGTCGAGGTAGCACGCTATCTAAATCTCGGGGATTACACGGACCGGCCGCATCAGGCCCTCCAGGCAGTCGTAGGATACTTGTTTGATTTGCTTAAAACACTGGAGCTTCCTATATCGCTCTGTGAGCTTGGGGTGAGAGAAGAAGACTTACCAACCCTTGCCAAACAATCGTCGCAAATCGATCGACTCTTATCCAATACACCGTATCAACTCACTGAATCAAAAATTCTAGAGATCTACCAACATGCATGGAAGGGAGTTGAAGCATGATGTTAAAGCAATCTTCTAAAAAGAACCTTTTTATAAATGGCAAGTGGCAAGAAGCAGGAGATTACTACCAATTGACATCCCCTTATAACGGAAAGTTCCTCGCCAGTGTCCCACTGGCGAACAAAAGGGAAGTGGAAGATGCATTAGCAAGTGCTGAAATCGGTGCTATGAAAATGAAAGAGCTGACCTCGTTGGAACGGTCAAATGTCCTTGAACGCGTTTCTAAGCTTTTTGAAGAACGATCAGAAGAAGCAGCGGAGATTCTAGCTCTTGAATGTGCAAAACCTATCAAAGCGGCACGTGCAGAAATTGCAAGAACCATAGAAACGTATAAGTTCGCTAGTGAAGAGGCGAAGCGCATCCATGGCGAAACGATTCCGATGGATGCGGCCAAAAGTGGGAAGGATCGCTTCGCCTACACCATCCGTGAGCCATTAGGGGTAATTGCCGCGATTACACCGTTTAATTTTCCATTCAACTTGGTCGCTCATAAGCTTGGACCGGCTTTTGCAGCGGGGAATTCAATCGTTCTAAAGCCTGCGAATCAAACACCACTCAGTACCCTATTTACAGCGGAATTATTTGAGCAAGCAGGCTTGCCGGATGGAGCATTGAACGTTGTGACGGGTAGAGGAAGCGTCATAGGAGATCAGCTCGTGAGGGATCCCAGAGTCAAAATGGTGACATTTACAGGAAGCGTGGAGGTCGGTCTTGGCATTAAAGAAAAAGCTGGACTAAAAAAAATCACCCTTGAACTCGGATCGAATTCAGCTGTCATCATCGATGGGACAGATGATCTTGACGCTGTCGTCGACCGATGTGTGGAAGGCGCTTACGCATTTTCCGGTCAAGTCTGCATCTCCGTTCAACGAATTTATGTCCAAGAAGAACTCTATGAAACATTTGTAGAACGCTTCGCCGAAAAAGTAAAGCAGCTTGTTATAGGGGATCCTCTATCTGAAGGAACTGACCTCTCAGCGATGATCAACGAAACCGAAGCAGAGAGAGTCGAGCGCTGGATTGAGGAAGCAGCAGAGTCAGGTGCCAACATCACACTTGGTGGAAAACGAATAGGAGCGATTTTTGAGCCTACCATCATCACAGGTGTTTCGTCCACATTATCCATTAGCTGTAAAGAAGCTTTTGCCCCCGTCGTTACAATTACACCTTACGATTTTTTGGAAGATGTAGTTACCTGTGTGAATGACTCTCAATATGGATTGCAGGCAGGCGTTTATACGACCTCCATTCATAAAGCGTTTGACGCGATAGCCGCCCTACAGGTTGGAGGCGTTATGGTCAACGATGTTCCGACATTCCGTGTCGATCACATGCCCTATGGCGGCGTGAAAAACAGCGGGACCGGTAGAGAAGGCATCAAATATTCAATCGAAGAAATGACCGAACTGAAGCTCGTCACCATCAAATTTTAAAGATAGAAAGGGAGATTATCTATGCCTACTCAACAACCGAAAGTTAAAAGACACGTTTCAAATGAAAAGATGGAGGGAAACTGGATTGTCCGTTTCAATGACCTAAAGTCAAAAGCCATCCCACTCATGTTCATAGACAGTATCATCCCCGGGCACCAACGTCTTAATTATGCACTCATTGGGGACACGGCAAGTGAAAACGACAAATATTCCCCTGAGATTACAGAGCCTCACGGCTTTCAAATTGGAATGGTCAAGGCACCTCCAGGCAACGGCCCGGCCTACCATACACATGATTATATTGAAGTGTTCCTTCCGCTTTCTGGTAAATGGAGATTCTATTGGGGGAATAGCGAAGATGAAATTGAAGGAGAAACCATTATTGAAGAATGGGATCTGATTTCTCTCCCACCCGGCCTATGGAGAGGGTTTGAAAACATTAGCGATGAGGATGCGTGGATATTTGCTGTATTAGAGCAGCATGAAGTATTTGATGGAAAAGATCCATACTGGTCGCCTCAGGTCGTTAAAAAAGCGGCAGAGCACGGTTTCCATGCAGATGAGTTTGGAAAAATGGTTAAACCAGACAACTTTGCGAGCCTTGAGAAACAAATGGCTGAGAAACTCAGAGCAGGAGAAAAATAGATGGAAAAGGAAGCACTCGTCTTACTGCCTGGTACGTTATGCGACGAGAAACTGTGGAAACATCAGTTAGAACATCTAACTGATGTTTCCAACCCCATAGTATGTGTTCTGATCAAAGAAGCAACGATTGAAGAAATGGCTGAGAGGGTCTTAGACGAAGCCCCACACCGCTTTGCCCTCGCTGGATTGTCACTCGGTGGAATTGTGGCGATGGAAATCATACGCCAGCAACCGGAAAGAGTAACAAGGCTAGCACTCTTAGACTCTAACCCCACCAGACCGAGACCGGAACAAAGGAAAAGTTGGGCAGAACTCCGTGCAATGGTTGAGGCGGGACACTTTCAACAAGTGGTACAACAACGTCTGCTGCCGAACCTCATCCATCCGAGCAGACAAGGAGATCATATGCTCGTATCAACAATCATGGATATGGCAGAAACGATAGGTCCAAACTACTATCTTAAGCAGCTACATGCTGTAGCATTGCGGTCAGATTATCGGGAAGGTTTACGGGATATTACTGTTCCCACGCTATTATTGGTAGGGAAAGACGACACCGTTTGTCCCCCGTATCTGCATGAAGAAATGAGTTCGCTCATTAAAAAATCACAATTAGTAGTGGTGGATGAATGTGGACATTTAAGTACCCTAGAGCAGCCTGAAGCCGTTACGGATGCCCTTCAAAATTGGCTGAGGAGGAAATGCCATGCATAATCGTGTAAAGGAAAAACTTAAGAGCGGAAAAAAAGTCCTTGGTAGTTTCATAGGATTCTATTCTCCAAATCTAGTCGAAATCATGGGCTATGCTGGATTCGACTTCATCGTCATAGACGACGAGCATGGCGCATTCAGCCAAACCGAACTGGAGAACTTGATTAGGACTGCCGAATCAGTTGACCTAGTCCCCATCGTCCGCGTCTCATATGACCCATCCAGTATCCAGAAAGCACTGGACCGTGGAGCGAAGGGAGTGCAAATTCCGATGGTCAACACAAAGGAAGATGCCATTACCGCTGTCAAACGGGCCAAATTTCCGCCATTGGGAACGAGGGGTGTCGCATACTCACACAGAGCCGCCCACTATGGACATCAAGGAGGGGAGTCATTCCTGAATCAATCAGACGAAAACATCCTAGTCATCCCTCATATCGAAACCCATCATGCAGTGGAAAACATCGAGGATATCATGAGTGTCGACGGCATCGATGCCATCTTTATCGGAACTACAGACCTATCTGTCGACATGGGCTACAAACAACAAGGCGCCCAACACCCAAACGTTCAACAAACATTGCAACACCTATACCAAAAAGTTCTAGTCAAAGGAATGCCCATCGGAACGGTAGCTGCCGATAGCAAAGGAACACAGCAAGCCTTTGAAAAAGGTAACACCTATGTTTGCGTAGTGGGGAACAACGTGATATTGAATGCATTTAAGGGAGTCGTTGAACGGAAAGAAGTACTTCGTTAAAAAACAGACGACTAAAAATCACCCATCCATTTTTGGTAAGAAATCTGGATGGGTGATTTTAGTTTTGCTTTATATAGTAGCTTTCTCTATGTCTGACTTTATATCTTGAAACCATTTTAAGTTTACTACATGGTGAGAACGAGAATTTTCATTCATACGGCGAAAATAATCAATCTTGCCAGGTAATTCCTTATGATTCGCTAAGTATTCATCAAGAAGGGCAATTCTGGATTCAGTTTGTTCAATCTGAGATTGGATACATTCTAATAATTTATTGTTATCGAATACATCTGCAAATAGTAACGTACCATAGATTGGTAATTTTACATATTCGGATTTCGTTCCATATTTGGTCATTAATTGATTGAATTCTTCTAAGCCTAAAGACGTGATTTTAAAGGTGTGAATGTCACGACCGTTGTTCGGACGTATGTGTTGTGTTTGTTCAATCCAACCTTTTTCTTCAAGTTGTTGCAAATTGTAATAAAATGATCCTTTCGTAAAGTTAATGATATATTGATAATGACGTTTTTCCATTAAACTTAATAGTTCGTATCCATGAGCGCCAGGGTTTTGTATAAGTAAGCCAAGGATTAGTAAGGGAATCAAGATTGCATCACCTCCGCCATTTTTGCTTCAAATTCAGCGTATGTGATTTTACCTAGAGCTAAATTCATACTGTGAATATAAATTTGTTCCGTTTTGGAATAGTTATTGTTTATTTTTAGGGATTGATCCTCTTCCGAAAGGGGCTCTAAGATATGACACTTTTTCGAAAATGCTTCAAAATAACGAAAACCGAATTTTCGTTGGGAAACCGCGTTTAAATGAATACCATCCGGATTGGGAGTTAATCCTTCTGCGGATACAAAATAACAATTTTGCTGCTCATGAGCGAATCGAAGTAATTGTTTGTTGATCTCTTGAAACTCTGATGAGTACTTTCCATAACCTGTTTTTCCTAAGAAATCGCCAAGCTCACCAATCATTACTGGGACATGATGAAGGTTTAATTCTTTACGTAAAGTTTCAATAATCAAAGATAGCTTTTCGTAATATGTTTCATGCAGCGAATTATGGCTATCACTTTCACCTTGATGCCAAAGTATGCCACAAATCTGACTGCTTTTCAGAGCAAATCGAGCTTCAGACAAGGCATGTTGAAAGAGAGTACCTTGTGGATGCCAATCGTCCAAGGAACTGCCACCTTCCGCACAAGGTATCAAACCAATCTGTTCATTCTGGTTGGCTTTTGCAAACGCCTCTGCAAAGGATGCAGCTAGACTTACACCAGCAACAGGACGATCATAATTAATGGGTTCAGTCATCATTTGCCACTGTCCGTTGCGCAGCATTTTTATATTTTCATTATAGATAGGTTCTACCTCATTCAAGAACCCTCGACCTGCCATATTTGATTGCCCTAACATTAAAAAAGATTTAATCATATCATCTTCATTCCTTTACATTAATAGTCTAATTAGACCTATATATGATAATAAGGTCTAATTAGACTATCGTCAACTTGCTACTGCTAGTCATTTTTAATATTTAAACTGCCAGCAAGTATATCCACGTCTAACACTAGGTAAATTTGTTACCAAGCGTATAAGGCAGTAACAAATATTTTACATGAGTATAATTTTTTGAGAAAGTAGAGTTACTATAAACAATAAGTAGTGAATAATGATAAAAAACAATAAGGTAGGATAAAAATGATTGCAAAAACAGAAGAAGATTTTAGTGGTTTGAAGGAAATTGGCAGAATTATTGCCTCAGTTAGAGATGAATTAGTACAAAGAACAATTCCGGGCATAACGACCAAAGAACTTGATGATATAGCCGGAGAACTTTTAGAAAAAGCAGGTGCAGTATCAGCTCCTAAAGGTGAATATGACTTTCCTGGGTTTACGTGTATCAGTATTAATGATGAAGTGGCCCATGGTATTCCAGGTGATCGGGTTATTCAAGAAGGGGACCTTGTAAATATTGATGTGTCTGCTTCAAAGAACGGTTATTTTGCTGATACTGGAATTTCATTTGTAGTAGGACAAGGAGATGAAGTATTAACGAAATTATGTGACGTAGCAAAAAAGGCATTTGAAGCAGGTCTTAAGAAAGCTAAGCCCGGTTCCAAAAAAAGTAGAATCGGAAAAGCAGTATATGAAACAGCGAAACAGCATGGTTTCACGGTTATCAAAAACCTGACAGGACACGGTGTGGGACGTAGAATACACGAAGAACCAGACCATATTTTAAACTATAATGATCCATGGGATCATGAATTATTAAAGGATGGAATGGTTATCGCATTCGAACCTTTTATATCAACTTTGGAAGAAGAAGTTTACCAAAAAGATGACGGTTGGACCTATGCTACTGAAGAAAGTTATGTAGCACAAGTAGAACATACAATTATCCTTACTAAAGATGGCCCGATTATTATTACACTTTAATTTAAGCAATGAAGTTCTAATACTAAATGATTATTTTAGACTTTCGTGTGCAGGAAAAATTCACATGTAAAAAGGTACAATCAACACACTGTTATTCTCAAATAAACAGTGTGTTTTTTTATGGAAAGGGTAAACCTCCTCATTTTTGAGTTAGATCGTGGAATAAGAAAGGATTTGAATATGAGCATCTTGAACTTATTAAGTTATTCAGCAATCGTATTAGAAAATAGATAGGATTAGGTAAGGTGAGAGAGTGATAAATTTATTGGGAACACCAACAATAGAAACGGATCGATTATTTCTAAGAAGAATCGTACGTGAAGATGCGGAAAGTATTTTTGACCATTGGCTTTCAGACGATCGTGTAATGGATAATTTAATTAAAGGAGCACACAAGTCTCTATCTGAAACAGTCGAGAGAGTAAAAGAAGTCGTAAGTAACTATGATTCTAAAGAATTTTGTTATTGGGGTATGGAACTGAAAGAAAATGGTAAATTGATCGGAGCCATTGATTTATTCAATTTTGATCAGTCAACCGAAAATTGTGAAGTGGGTTATTTAATGGGATATCAATGGTGGAACAAGGGATATGGAACTGAAGCGTTGAAAGCTGTTATTGAATTTGGATTTAGGGATATGAATATCCACAAAATTTCTGCAGCTCATAATACTGACAACCCAGCCTCAGGAAGGATAATGGAGAAAGTTGGGATGGAGCAAGAAGGAACAATTAAACATATGATCCGTAATGCTAAGAATCATTATAAGGATTGTGCTGTCTATGGGCTTCTTCAAGAAGATTACCTTAAAATGTAATCACAAGAGGTAACAACTGGTTAAGAAAAGAAGGATCTTTATCTTCATTCTTGCGATTGCATTTTTGATGGGGGTCATAGTAGAACAATGGGTAAACGAATGAATCATTATATAGAGCGGATTAAAGAAGTCTATCCTGAACTTATCATTGATAATGTTAATGCTAATGATATTGGCCAGAATAACGATGTATTAATAATCAACAATTCTCTTGTATTCAGATTCCCTAAGTACGAAAAAGGAATTGTAAGATTAAAAGAAGAAGTTCAAATCTTAGATCATATCAGTGATACAATATCAATTTCAATTCCATACCCAGAATATGAGTCATTTGAATTAAATGAACCTGGTAAAGTATTTACTGGATATCGTTTAATTGAAGGTGACCCTTTCTGGAATGAACATTTAGTGAAAGTAAATCATGTGGATTCCATGAAACTTGCAAAACAACTTGTAACTTTTCTTATTGAGATTCATTCCGTGTCGAAAAAAACGTTGGTTACGTCTCTAAACTTAATAGATAATAACCCATATGAAGACATGAAAGAACTATTTCATACGATACAGAACAAGCTTTTTCAGTTTATCAACGAGAAATCTCAAACGGAGATCTCTTCTTTATTTGAGGCTTTTCTTAGTCATAAAGAACCCATAAAAACAACTCTTATACATGGAGATTTTGGAGCTTCGAATATATTATGGAACTCTAAAAACTGTGAAATTTCAGGAATAATAGACTTTGGTGGTTCTGGTATTGGTGATCCCGCATATGATTTTGCAGGAATATTGTCAAGTTACGGTATGGATTTCTATAACAAGTGTATCGATCTTTATCCAAATGGTTCAGAAATAGCTAAACGTGTTACTTTTTATAAAAGCACATTTGCTTTACAAGAAGCATTGCATGGTCTAAAAAATAACGATAATGCTGCATTTGAAAACGGGATCAAAGATTATCGATAGTACAAATTCTTAGAACAACCCTGAAAAAAAGTAGGCTTTGAAAAACAGAAAGCAAACATAAGAATATATTAATGTACAATTAATTATATTATGTCTTTTCTATCTATTCTTCCGTTTTTTTTAAAAGTCAAACCACAATAGAGAGCTTTTTATATTAATAGGTTTGGAATAGATTCAAAGGGCTGTTTACTCAGCTCTTTTATTTATAGAAAGTATGGTTTTTTGATTAGGTTATGAAGTAATACATATAGGCAATAGGAGAGATTATGATGGCTGAAACACTTGTACCAATGACAATTGATAGAATAGAAAAATGTGTTGAATTATATATAAATGTCTTTAACAAAGAACCCTGGAATGAGACTTGGTCATATCAAAATGCTAAAGAAAGACTTACAGATTTAATACATACGCCTAAATTTCTTGGCTATCTATTATATGAAAACGATGCTTTAATTGGATTCATTGCCGGAAATAGTAAACAATCATATTCAGGATTCACTTTTTATTTAGCGGAATTCTGTATTAGTAATCAAATCCAAGGCAAAGGTTACGGTTCGAAATTGCTTCTGTATTTAGAAAATGAATTAACGAAAAGAAACATTTCAAGTCTTTATTTATTAACAGCTAATGGAGGACTTGCAGAAGCGTTTTATCTCAAAAATAACTACTCCATAAATGAGAATAGGGTCGTTATAAAAAAGGATTTATAATTTGTTTACGATTAGAGATTGAATATACAGAATATGATTTATATAGATGTGGAGTTTTTTTATGCCTAAAATCGACAATATGCTAGCCGTTTTATGGATGCTTCGGTCTGGTGGAAAAGTCACTGCTCAACAAATCTCAGAGAAGTTAGAGCTTAATATTAGGACGGTGTATCGGTATATCGATACCCTTTCAACAAGTGGTGTACCTATCATTTCAGATTCTGGACATAACGGTGGATATTCTTTATTGAACCATTTTATAGAGGCTCCTCTTTTCTTTGATATTGAGGAGCAAACGTCACTGTTTCACGCAGCTGTTTTTGCAAGTGAAGCGGGCTATTATGGAGGTGAAGCTCTAAATAGGGCGGTATCCAAACTAGGTAGATACTCAAATCCAGAACAGGAAACAAAGAGAAACCAACATTTATCAAGCCTTGAAGTAATTAGTCCATTACGTTCACCCTCTGTAGAATCTACGTTAAAAGAGTTGGAGACTTCAGTAGCTGAGGGGAACTCCGTAAAGATTACTTACCAAAATAATAAAGAGAACCAAACAAGTGATAGATTGATCGATCCGTACAGAATCATCTATTGGAATAGGAAATGGTATGTGATTGGCTTTTGTCATCTTAGGAAGGAAGTTCGTAGTTTTAGAGTAGACCGAATCGAGAAGTTCCTCTTAACGGAAGACAGGTTTATACAGCCAAAAGACTTTTCAGCTTCTGACTTTTTTATGAAGAACCTACTGCCAACTCTTAAAGATAAAGATGAGATCACAACTTTAGTTATTAGTGGAAATTCAAAGACCATTGTAGATATATGCCAACATTGGTTTTTAGGACATTATTTACAGAGTCAGTCAACCCATCAAGCAACCTTTCTATTGGAAAAGGATATATTGCATACATATGTACCTCATTTACTTTTACCGTACGGTAGATCTATTCAAGTGATTGAACCAGTTAGTCTAAAGAAAAGGCTTATTGAAGTTCTTTCAGATCTAATAAACTTTCATCAAGTTTGATAACTTCCCTGACGTTAGCTGTCAGGGAAGTTATTTTATAATGAGCTATATTACATGTGATGAGGAGAGTTGTTAGATGGAAACAAGAAGCGTTTATCTCTATGTTTTTAACACAATGTCAGACTGGGAGTACGGTTACTTGATTGCGGAGCTACATACAGGGAGGTACTTTAAAAAAGATAGTTCACCTTTAAACATAGTAACTGTAGGGGCTGATAAAGACATCATCACTACGATGGGTGGACTACGTATACAACCAGATATCTCAATAGATGAATGCACCATCCTGACTAATGATCTTTTAATTTTACCTGGGGGAAATACGTGGGGAGAAGTTATTCATCAACCCATCATGGAAAAAACGGGGGAAGTTCTAAAACAGGGTACGATTGTTGCTGCAATTTGTGGTGCAACAGTGGCGCTTGCAAATAGTGGATACCTAGATTCGAGAAAGCATACGAGTAATGACTTAGGCTACTTGAAAATGGTTTGTCCGAATTATGAAGGAGAAAAGTTATATGATGTGGGACCTGCGGTTGCTGATGAGAATTTGGTTACGGCATCAGGAGTAGCTCCTCTCGAATTTGCGAGGGAAGTGATTAAAAGATTAGATGTATTTGCACCAGATACTTTACATTCATGGTACAAGCTCAATAAGACTCAAGAGCCTGAACACTTTTTTCACTTAATGAACTCTATGGAATAGATGAGTTTGAGAGATTGCTGTAGGATAGGAGTTTAGGAAACTAAGCAGAAGAGACGTTGCACAAAACTAACGATAAGTTCAAATTTCTCATGCCTATAAACAGTACAAGTTCTTAACAAACTAACTCATTTTAAAAAAGGAGCAAACTTCGTTTTGAAGATTGTTCTTTTTTATTGATTTTTCATACTAGTTTTTTTACTAAGGTATCTTATTCATTTTGCTATTTAATGCATTAATAGATAAATAAAAAGAAAGGTGAATTATGTTAAAATATATATAGAAAAAATGGTTGTTATGCTGATGGTAAGGGGTAACTTATTGAATTAAGATTAAGAGGTGGACATTTGAATTTCAACAAGATATTTGAAGAATTAAACAATGAAGGCTTCAAGAGCACCGTTCATAGAGAAGCAGTCAGAGCTATTATTATGAATAACGACCATATTCTACTCGTTCAATCAAATAGAGGAGACTATAAATTTCCTGGAGGCGGAGTAGAAGAGCATGAAAGCCAAACTGATGGACTGATACGGGAAGTGAGAGAAGAAACGGGTTACTTTAACTGTGTTGTTAACGACAAGGTCGGCATAATAATTGAACGGAATATTAACGAATTTGATAGTGATGTAATATTCCAAATGACTTCGCACTATTATCTTTGTGATTTAATAAACGAAGAAAAGGTTACTCAACAATTAGATGAATACGAGTTCGAAATAGATTTTACTCCAAAATGGGTCTCCCTAGAAGATGCAATTAATCAAAATGAAAATCTTATTAAAGAATTTGAGAAAAATAGCTGGTTGAGACGTGAAGCATTCGTTTTAAAAGAACTGAAGAATAGAATTATCCCACAAACAGAAGATAAGGTGGAATAATCATGATTAAATGGACAGACTCAGAGGTATTTATTCTGAGCTTTTTTAAATCAGAAAGAACTGAGCAATTTGGTATACTCCTCATATATTGAATCTGTTTCCAATAAAAATAAATTTGAATAAAGAGGAGTAAGAAAAGTGAAGAAAGCTAACCTTTGTTTTATAGGTGCGGGGTTTCATGCATCCACTAATATTTATCCATCTGCTATTGAAGCTGGAGCCGAGATTCAAGCGATTTCTACAAGAAATCTTAATCGTTCGAAAGATGCACTTCTACGCTTCGGAAGCAATGGAACACCGTATGATGATTATAAAGTTATGCTCAATTCCGAAGAGTGTGATGGCGTTGTAGTAGTCGCTCAACCTGAATATCATATTTCTTTAGTCATGGATTGTATTAAAGCGGGGAAAAATGTTTATGTAGATAAACCTCTTGGAATGAATGCTGATGAAGCTGAGGAAATCGCGAAGGCTGCTGAGGAAGCAGGGGTCATATTAATGGTAGGATTTATGAAACGCTATGCGCCCTGTTATCAGAAGTTAAAAGAATTAATCATTAGTGATACCCTTGGTCAAGCTCGTTCTTTTCAAGCAAGATTTGCTGTGGATAGCACCCCTTTTTGTAAAAACGATGAGCAGTTTATTAAGCTCGCTGCGATACATATTGTCGATCTAGTCCGTTTTTTGTTTGGTGAAGTTGTTCAAATATCGGGTTTTAAAAACAGTAACAGTGAATTTATCTCTCAGAGTATTTCATTAAAATTCGAAAATGGAGTCGTGGGTAGCCTTTATTTTACAGGAATGACGGCTTGGTCACGGGAAAGCGAAAATATGGCAGTAACATTCGATAATGGATTTGCTTTTGCAGATGAAGTTCATACACTTACTGTGCATAAATCTCAGACCTTTGACCAACTACCCTGGAAATCACTTGCAGAGAATGATACAGTATTTACACCTTCTGCATCACCCATGTCTGGAGGTTACAGGGATCTTTATTTGCGTGGATTTGTTGGAGAAATGGCTCATTTTATAGAGTGTTGTAAAAATGATAGAGAAGCATATTCGAGTGGACGTGATAATGTTCGTACGATGCTACTCTGTGATCATATCCTAGCTGAATTGATTTAGGTTGAAAGAAAGTCAAAGATATAGAGACAAGGGTAGGAGGGTCTACAGGTCCAACAAGACGTTGTTTATAGAGAAGAGAAAGTTCATATTACATTTCTAAGAAGAAGTACCGGCATCTGCCAGTACTTTTCTTTTTTTATTTTTATGGAATAACAAACTAAACAGTAACGATTTCTTCTATATGTCTAGAGAAGGAGGACAGTTATTAATAAAAGATAGATTTCACTGTAAACATTCGAGAAGATTTGATGGATAAACATTTCATAAATGCAGTCAACAGAGATTTTGCATCAAGGTTGGACGCACAACAGCAAGTATTTTAACAATCGGGAGGGTAAATGATCTAAGGAAAACAGATTTAGCTGACAATGAATTCATACTCTAGGTATAAAGAATTAAAACTTATGGAAGCACATTTCCCTAAAGGAGTATGATAACTGATTATTGAAATGATTAAAAAGTTTAGAAAATGAACGTTTAGGATTTACTGACATTTGTATTAATAGATATAAAATCGAGTGATATAGGAGAGATGTTAATGATATTTTTATGTATGGGCTATTTTAGTCCTGAAAAAATGGATGCACGCCCGAGGGCAGAGATTGAAGCAGTTATGAATGAATGCCAACCTGTTGTTGAGACTTTTTATAAGAGTGGGAAGGTGCTGCTCGATGCTGGTCTAGAATCAGAGGTCAAAAGCTTGCGTCGAGTAAACGATGAGATAGTCGTAACAGATGGTCCGTTTACAGAGACAAAGGAGCTCATTGGCAGCGTATTCATATTTGAAGCAGAAAACATGGATGAGGCGATTCAGTTAGCTTCTCTTCATCCCACAACCCAAATAAGCAGAGCGGAAGAGTTTGGATGGCGTATTGAAGTTCGTCCTGTTCATTTTTTTAAGAATGATCAATGAATTATTTAGTAGGTTTAGAGATCAATTAGGCTTAATAATACTAAAGAACGTGGAACAACGAAGACCGAACTTTTAAGAAGGAGCTGCTTTTTATGATGATTGGAGTTAGTAGTGTTCAAGACGTTCTCGAAAATTACAAATCTTCGGTTTATGAAAAAGATGTTGATCAATTTTTATCTACCTATGCTGCTGATGTACATATCTTTGATTGTTGGGGAAATTGGGAGTGTAAGGGTATTTCTTCATGGAGAGAGAATGTAGTGATGTGGTTTAATAGTTTGAGTGAAGATGGGAACGTGTTAAAAGTAATTTTTGATGATATAACCATTGAGGAAAATACGAATGTTGCATTTGTGCATTGTGCTGTTTCGTTCGTTGCATACAGCGAACAATCTGGTGAGAAACTTCGTCAAATGACAAATCGTTTTACATTTGGCCTAAAGAAAATAAATGAGTCTTGGGTCATTACACACGAACATTCATCTTTGCCAATAGATATGCATACGGGAAAAGGTGTGTTTAACCTAAGATAAATAAGTGTCTGGTAGTAAGGCAACCAGAACAAGAGTGAACATTAGTTGGAGAAACAAAATAAGCCATTTATTCATTTATGAATAGGCGGCTTATTTTGTGTTGGACTAATGGGTATTAATACTTCACATTTCTATCAAGAAACACACTTTAAAATTGAATGGTTCCTATACGAAGGTATTGATCTAACATCTGTTAAATAAATAATTGCACTGTTTCCTGTGATTTGGAATAATTGTAATTATTTATTATTAAGCAACAGGGCGAGGAACAGTAGCCTTATTTTAAGACATTGTTCATTCCCTTATAGCAAATAAAAGTAGGTATTACTGAAAGCAGGTAGAAACAATGAAGAACATTGAAGAAATTATTCAGGAACTCATTCTCAAAAACATCATTGATCAGAAACCAACAGAATATAAGCAATTGAGTGGAGGAACTGTAAGTGATCTGTACCTCCTTTACATAGATGAGAAAAAATATGTGGTTAAGTTGAATGAACCACAAGTTGTTGAATCAGAAGCAAATTTCCTTAAGCAATATAAAGGATTGACTCTCTTGCCCAAACTTATATACGTTGAAGAATCTCATCAATATATCGTTTATTCGTTTATAAACGGTTCTACAGAATACTTCAGAGGAAATAAGAAAGATATGCTCACGACACTAGTGCAAGGACTCTTAAACAACTATAAAAAGGCTCCTGACATAGGTTGGGGATGGGCGGATCAACCCTCAGATTCTTGGGAGAGTTTTCTTACGAATAATATCATTGAAGCAAACAAGATTATTGATTCACGTTTAGATAAAGGGAATTATGAATTCGTACTGAATCTTGTTCCCAAAATTAGTACGAAACAAGAACCTTATTTATTACATGGAGATTTTGGAGTCCATAATTTCATTTTTAATGAAGGGACGTTATGTGGTGTAATCGATCCAACTCCTGTGATTGGAGATCCGATATACGATCTGATCTATGCTTTTTGTTCTTCTCCCGACGATCTATCTAAAGAAACAATAGATTCATCAATGAGTTATTTTATGAATGAAGGAAAATACACTCCATTTTTATATGAAAGAGTAATGATTGGCTTATATATTCGATTAGGAATCTGTATTAAACATCATCCACATAATTTTGAGGAATATTTAAAAGCATGGTATTACTGGAGGGAACTACTTAGAACATAGATCAATAAATACTATGTTAAAGCTCTTCAGATTGGTAAATCAATTAAAAATTACATAAGGATAGAAAGTAGTGAGTCCGATGAAAGTAGCAACATTTAATGTTTGGAATAATAACGATACATGGGCTTTAAGAAAAGAGATTATTATTCATGAGATTATGAGAATTGATGCAGATATCATTGCTCTTCAAGAAGTACCCAATCTTGAAGAACTGGAATCAATCTTAAACCAATCGGGAATAGAGCACTACTCGTTCAAGCGTTATCCAGGTGATGAAGAAGGACTCGCCGTTCTATCGAAATATCCCATAGAAGAGGTAATGAGTGAGAATGATGTCTTAAGCAATTGTTCAATGAGGGTTATTGTAAGAACAAACGGATTCACAATGGGTTTAACAAATGTCCATCTATACTGGAAAAGTGCCCTTGTAAGAGAAAAAGAAATAATGGAAGTCGTAAAATGGATTACGGAAAGTGAAAATACTGACTATGAGTTTCTTTGTGGTGATTTTAATAGTACACCCAATCTATCAAGTATCTATAATTTTTTAGTTGGTGAACTCTCTATCGAATCATATGATACAAGTTGGATAGATCTAGCTCAGTCGGAGAAATCCCCAACCTTGGACTTTACATGTAATAGCTGGTTGTTGAATAGAGAGAACTTAAACCATATAAGAGTCCCCGTAAGGTATGATTGGATATTATTGAGATCATGTTATCCGAAGAAAGAACCCAAGCTCCTACACATAGAATTGTTTGGAAACGTAGTATCGCCAGCACAACAAGTTTATCCTAGTGATCATTATGGAGTATTAGTGGATTTGAGTTTGTAAAGTTCACAAAGATGAGGATAAACGATAAACCACTTCAATCTTTCCTTCAACCGAATTACGTTAATCCAAGTAGGATTAGTGCTTTTTATATAAGGAGTTGATCAACTTGAATATTGCTCAGATTAAACGTGCATTATTTAAACAAGCCACAATCTTTCAAACAGGTGGGTTCAGACCAACGGAAGAATTAGGAGAGAGTTGAGACTTACTTGTATTAACTTTCAGATCATTATTGAACAGAAAGAGGAAAGAATCCTATTGGCTCCTAAGTAATAAATCAACAAAAAACTGAAATATGTTGAAAGAACAGAGCTTGTTGTAACACAGGCCCTTTTCTTTCTTGTTTTCTTAGTATTTTCTTGTAAATAGTACGGGATATTCTAGTACAAAACCATCCTTATCGACGATAACAGGTGACTCAAACACACCGCTTCTATAGTGGAAGGTCCTTTTGTTATCACTGTGGTTTTTCAGTGTATACATCTGCTTTACTTTCTTAACTGACAGATCTTGAGCAGAAACGTAGACCATCTCAAACAGTTTAGGTTCATCTGGTGTCCATGATAGACGATTGATCGGTAAAGAATTTGTAAAAGGCGTACACGAGATATCGATATCAATCGCTCCTCTTAAACTCTGTATCTCATCACCGTTGTCATCGAACCAACTACCTTCTTCATTTGAAAAAAGATATAGGGTCTTACCGAGAGTATGATTTATTAGGTGTAGATTCATAACTTTCCACTGTGTATCTAACGAGATCCTATACGTCACTCTTTGTGGAACCTCACCCTCTATAAAAAGTACCGTACTTTCTGCTTGGATGGTTTGATCCCCGTACGATAATTCTAGATATTCCATTCCTGAAGATTCTTGCTTTTCCCAAGACATTATTTGCTTCGACATGTAGCGCCTCCTCTAGTAGATAATAGATGAATTAATTAATAGTTATTATGTTGTTGGTGTATATTTATTGCTCCCTGGAAGGCTTTTGATGGTATTCCAGGCGTTGATCACGTCCTCCCGACTCTTCCCTCTATTGTTCGGATCAGCGAAAAAGTCACGCGTGAACTGGTTGTACTGAAACTGAGTGCCGATTTCTTTTTTATATGTAGGATCTTTTTTTCGTACTTCTTCCTCATACCAATTCTTTACCACATCATGATAGGTCTTACCTACGTTTTCTTTAAAGAAGCTTTGGATATACGTAGAAAAATGGAAGTTTGGGATGTGTGATTTAAAGAACGCTCTTACTTCTTGGCCGCAGCGATGATTTTCTGTTATTACGGTATCCAGGCTAAGTTCTTTACTTGCTTCTTTCTTTGCTATTATTTTCCTTGTGGGTTTTAGGATTTTTCCTGTTTCAAGGTAGGTCTCAATTCTATGACTGATCTCGATCTTAGATCCAGAAGTACTTAATCCTTCAGTTCTACAGAAACGTTGAAGTTCTTCTTTCAACCAATAATACTCTTTAAAACTCTTAATGCTCAACTGTTTCGTTAGGTTCGGTCTCAAAATTGTTGTCCCCCTTTTAAATATAATTATAGAACATTCGTTCTTATAACTCAAAATGTAATTTTCCATAAGTTAGCAAGAAACGTTAAGTTTTTGATGTTCCATACCACTATGATGAAGTTACATATCAAAAGGTGGGATACATGATGGAATTTCAAGAAGTGATCAAAGATGCATTCGTTATGATTGGGTACAGTTCGGTAGGAAAATGGGATGGTGAGTTGGTCTATCCGATACCGAGTTTGTGGAAAAAAGCGGCCTCATTTATTGAGGAAGAGGGAGTAGAAAAGATCGTAGGCATTTGTCTATCCCCAAGAAGTAATCAATACTTCTACACCTGTGGAATTGAGATAGACAGTGTCAACTTTCATAAAGTGAGAGATGATATGACCCTTCATACGTTTCCCAAAAACAAGTATGTAGTGTTTACTCACAGAGGACAGGCTAAGAATATCCCCGCTACCTACGGAGAGATTTGGAGGGTTTTTGATAACAACGGATATAGGATTAAAACAGGGATGCCAGAAATTGAGATCGTTCAAATCGATCTATTCGGTAAGGAAGAATGTGATGACTATGAGATGGAGATCTGGATACCTGTAGGATAATTGTTCAATGATACTTCATCTTTCTAAGTAAGAGGACTATCGATAGAAGTTAGTGATAACAGTGTCGATAACATTATATGATGTTGTATATCATGTTTTGACTCAGTTCTTTAATACATAAGTCTAAATCAACTATCGGAGGTAATTATGAAAAGTGTGAAACAAAACCTCAACATACAAAAATTGATGGAAGATTATCAGGTAACGGGATTAAGCATGGCAGAAATTGATAGGGGTCAGATTAAAAGTACAGGTTGTCTTGGAGTACTTGAAAAAGGAACAGATAGACGAGTGGAACGCGACTCCATCTTTAGTGCCTGTTCTATCAGCAAGTTTTTGACTTCTATACTCGTGATGAAATTGACGCAACAAGGTATTCTTGATCTGGATGAAGATGTGAACAACAGACTTTCCTCGTGGCGTGTTCCTTACAATGAATTAAATGAGAATAACAAAGTAACGCTGCGTAATCTACTCAGTCACCAATCTGGCGTAATGGATCCTGAGGGAAGCTTTACAGAGCTCAACACGATGAACGGTTACCCTAACATAGTGAAAGTATTGGAAGGAACAACATCTTATTGCAAAGAACCTATTGAGATGAAGTATGAACCTGAGAGTGACTTTCACTATTCAGATGCAGGTTTTTGTATCATACAAGTTTTAATCGAAGATGTTATGAATAAACCGTTCCAAGACGTAATGAAAGAAATGATCTTCCAACCGTTACATATGCAAGAAAGTACATACAAACTTCCACTCTCAGAAGAAGCAAAAAAGAATGTCTCTTGTGGTCACGATAAAAATGGAAAGGTCGTCATCGGAAGATACCCCATCTATCCATATCCAGCTGCTTCAGGTTTATGGACAACGCCTACAGATTTAGCTTCTTTGGTCATTGAATTAATGAGCTCTTTAAGAGGTGAAAGTAAGCTAAACCTTTCAAGAAATAAAGCATTAGAAGTAATAACTCCTCAAGGATGCAAGGAG
This sequence comes from Bacillus sp. E(2018), assembly GCF_005503015.1. NCBI lineage: Bacteria > Bacillati > Bacillota > Bacilli > Caryophanales > Bacillaceae > Bacillus > Bacillus sp. E(2018). The sequence continues at coordinate 879,081 of NZ_SCOL01000001.1, forward strand.
TGGGCAGGGCTTGGTGTTTTCCTAGACAAAAACGAAAAGGGTGTTGAAATTTCATCACTTGGTTGGGGTGTTGGTTTTCAATGTATGATGGTGACTTATCCAGAAGCTGAATCAGGATTAGTAGTCATGACAAATACAGACCTAGGCGTTCATCAACTAAAAGGTATTATTGGTGAAGTGTACCGTGCTTTTCTATAACAAGTTTGATAAAGCCATACGCTTGTAGAACATACATAATAAGATATATGGTTTGAATCTCATAATGTGAAGTAATGTTTGAGCTTTCATGTGGAGTACATTATAGAGGACAAGGAGGAATTTCCACTCTCCTTGTGCTATTTATATGATAGAGGTGAATGTAGTGTTGGTTTCGTATATGAGATATAACATGAAGTGGTTCCCTACATATCTAATCTTAGCCATGATATTGATTGGTGGAATCATTCTAACAGGAGATAGAGAAACCTTTTTTGAAGACATGAGTTTTGTAATCGCTCAAATATTCTTCCTACTCGTTATACCTAATATGGTCTATTTGCTTCGCCACAGAAAAAAGAAAGGTAGTGTGAGGGGCTTCTTTGTAACTTTAATTATGATTCCTCTACCATTTGTGGGGATAGCTCTTTTGAGGGTTCTTTTTATCTTCAGATAAGTACTAAGTATAAATTAATACATACATAAGTTAATTACGTTAATGACAACGTCAATCACATATACAATGACCATTTTTAAAATATACCTTCTCTGTAACGATGTCAGGCATGCTCATTTTTTAGCTATTGATCGATAATTTAATAGAATAAATGTTAACAACGGTTGAAAGTACAAATATAAGTGGAGGTTAAGAATGAAAGCAGTCATACAAACAGAATTTGGTGATCCTTCTGTACTTAGATATGCAGATGTTGAAGTACCAAAGATCGGTAAAAACGAAGTCTTAATAAACGTTGCTTATACAAGTGTGAATTATGCAGATATAAAAAAACGAGTAGGAAAAAAAGGAAAAGGTACTTTCCCTTTAACGCTTGGATTGGATGCTGCAGGAACAATTGAAGAAGCTTCTGCTGATTCAATCTTTTCTAAGGGAGACCGAGTGATCGCTTTCCCTAAAGCTGGTTCGTATGCAGAATATGTGGTAGCCAACGAACAACTAGTCTTTAAGATTCCAGAGAACTTATCGTTGGAACAAGCAGCAACTATGCCAACTGTATCTATTTTAAGCTATATCCTTCTTCATGAGATTGGCCAAGTTAAGAAAACGGATACCATCGTTGTCCATAGTGCAGCTGGTGGTGTCGGCTCGATGCTTCTCCAGTTAGCAAAATTAGCTGGCGTTCAAAAGATTATTGGTACCGTTGGAAATCTAAACAAAGAGAACTATGTAAAAAGACTAGGTGCTGATGTGGTCTGTACATATGATACTTTTGCAGATGAAGTTTTAACATATACAGAAAACCTAGGTGCTAACGTTATCTTTGATTCCGTGGCTGGGGAAGTAACGAGTAGGAGTTTAGGCTGTTTAGCTCTATATGGCACGCTTGTGCAATTTGGGAATAGTAGTGGCACAGCGGGTAGTTTTAAAACCAGCGACGTTCATAGTAGCTGTAGGAATGTAAAAGGATTTAGTTTAGGTACGACAAGAAAATACGATCCCGCTCGATTAGCACCTGTTGCTGAAAAAGTATTGAAGTTATTTGCTACTAAAAAGGTCATCCTTCCTGTATCACACGTTTTCGATCTAAGTGATGTAGCACAAGCTCATAAATTAGTTGAAAGCCGTAAGTATGAAGGAAAAGTTTTAATTAAGGTTTAATAATCTGTCTACTGATTATCTTAATTCAACTAATTCATCTAAGTGGAGTATGTGTTTGTTCATTATTAATAAACCCGCTACCCCTAAAAAGTAGTGGGTTTAATCCAACAAATCACAAATCTACCGAAGATAGAAGAAAATAACCGCTTATCCATAGAAATCCTCTCACTTCCTCTTAATCATCTTCTATTATTATGAACGTTACAAAATGGATGAGATTGCAAACTTGATAGGTATTAGTCTCAACACTGTTAAATCCAGGTTGCGGCGATCCTTTCATATCTTCTACAAAACGCCCTACTATTTTCTCTACAAATCCTAACTTTATAACTCTACCTAGTGATACGGTCGGGAGGATTGCTCATCGCATGGAAGAATTATCTTTCAATCGTATCTATGATGCGTTTATTCGTGTAATCAAAGAAGATGCTGCAGAAGTTGTCCAACGATCAGCGAAGAGGTATGTTGATGCATTAAACGGAGTGTTATTCAGTACAATTATTTAGTAAAAGAAAAAGCCCTCTTTATAGGGGGCTTTTTCACGTTAATTAGGTATTGAAATCTCAGCAGTCAGAAGCGTAATTCTTAAAATCTTTCACATCTGAATTCTTTTTCCGCGTAAAAGTTCCATGCGCTTAAGAAAGAACACGATGTTACCGATGCACTTCCTTCATTCATTTATTGCTATCAAAAGTCTTTATAAAAAATAAGCTTAGTTCTTATACGCATTAAACATATTGGTGTTATCTGGTACGTTTTCTAAATAACTAATCTTTCCGTCTTTATTTAACCTTGCAATGTCCTTACCTGTTTGAGTGAATACGTGACCAGATGAACGCTTGCCGCATACTGCCCAAGGCGTTTCAAACCTATCTGTTCCTTCAACAGCTCTCCATCCTTCATACATATGCTTAATATCAGCATTTTCTTTGAACACCATTTTCACAAATAGCTTCCAGTTTTCAATACCTTGCTTTTTGTGGCCGTTTAAGACAAATTCGATATCGTCTGAAAAAAGGCTCACTAATTCTCTGAATGCTTGTTCGCTTGTACGTGATTGATCGAATAAATCAAAATATCTATTTAAGTTTTCCATGATAAACTCCTTTGAGTGCTACAGCACCATTTTTTCTTCAACTGTTGCTTTAAGCTTTTCCAAATTTTCTTTCGGACACTTTTTATGAATTTCATTTGTAAGGATGGCAATGGTTTGCCGTTTTAAAATGGACTGCCATGATGATTCGGCTTCTTCCATTAAGTCTGATAGTAAACAAATATCCTTGTCATTTATATTAAGCAGGTCCTGAAAAATACCACTTGATGAATATAGAGACTGCTTGCCTTCAATCGCTACATATATGTCATAGATCGTGATTTCCTCTGGTCTTTTCTTCAAGCGAAATCCACCTTTGCTTCCAGGTACTGATACAAGTAGATCTGCACTCACTAGCTTGCGTAGAAGCTTTTGAAAATACGTAGGTGAGCTACCGAGCTGAGAACTGATAACATCTCCTGATAAGACAGCTTTCTTAGGTAGAAAGGTAAGCAGCAAAATCGCATAAACCGATTGCTCAACTCCAGTTTTTATCTGCATTTAATTTATCCCCTTTCATTACATATATAATATGGATAATGTTTATCCATATTAGTAACATTCAAAGAGTATAGTATGAAAACACTTAAAAGTAAAGGGATTGGGGAGGAATCATCGATGCCTGGTTCATTAGAACAAGTGGATTTTCTTTTCCATGATATAACAAATTCTTATAAAAACTACTATTCAAAGAAGAATAAATCATGTTTTATTGTACGACTATACAATAATAATCGCACTTGTTAGGCTAGATTAAAAAAGCTATCCTTTTTAGAAATAGCTTTTATTCGTAATGTTATCGTTTTTTACTCTCTAACTCGTTTAGCATGACCTCTAGTATTTATTCAGAAAATTATGAATATTAACATAAAGATATAATGTACATTCCATCATTCATCCGTGTTTATTATGCTTTAAGGTTGATAGAATAAGAGTGTAAATCTATAAAGTTCGTGAATTAATTAACATCAAAAATTTGAGATGAGAGGATTGATGATCTTGAAAAATGTAGGCATGCTCAAAATATGGATGAGTGTAGGACTTTTAAGTATGTGTGTTTTGAGTTTAAGCGTCTTTGGAGACCGCTTAAAACCGACCGAAGCAAAAGAAAAAGTAGAGCAAACAAAAAGTTCAAGTCTTAAGACTGAAAAAAAGTTTATGCAGCTTGAGAAGCAGTTTGATGCTCGACTCGGCATATATGCCATTGACACCCATACAAACCGAACGGTGACTTATAGACCTGATGAACGATTCGCTTATACATCCACCTTTAAGGCTTTAGCCGCTGGAGTAGTGTTACAGCAAAAGTCGATTGAAGAACTTGAGGAGGTAATCACCTACACAGAAGATGACTTGGTCACTTATTCACCAATCACCGAGCAATATGTTGATACCGGGATGACCCTTAGAGAGATCTGTGATGCTGCTATTCGTTACAGTGATAATACCGCGGGGAACCTTTTGTTGCAGGAACTAGGAGGACCCAATGGCTTTGAAAAAGCACTAAGGGACATCGGTGATAATGTTACCGAGGCTGATCGTTACGAGACTGATTTGAACAGTGCCATTCCAGGAGATATCCGTGATACAAGTACAGCAAGAGCACTGGCCATTAACCTGAAAGCTTTCACAGCCGATGACGTTCTACCAAATGATAAACGTACAATCCTAACAGATTGGCTGCGAAGGAATACTACAGGAGACGAACTGATCCGCGCGGCTGTACCTAAAGGGTGGGAGGTAGGTGATAAAACCGGAGCAGGAGACTATGGGACACGAAACGATATTGCTATCGTTTGGCCGCCGAATAGAGAGCCCATCATCATTGCCATCCTATCCAGCCGTGATACTCAAAATGCCACCTATGAGAATGAACTTATAGCAAAAGCTGCAAAAGTCGCACTTAATGCTTTCAAGTAATTTTCCGAAATGTTCTTCAAAAAATAAAACCAAAACTTATATGAAATAAAACTCGACCGTTAATCGTACAACTTAGATCTGCCTTGAACTATACGGAGTCATTGATGGCGTTACCGATGATTCTGTTTATACCATCGATCCTGAAAAATATGAGTCTATTCCGTTAACAGAAGGAAGACAGTAAGAAATAGGGGGACTTCCTTTAAGAAGTTCCCTTTATTCATTGAGCTGTATCTTCAATCTACGACGTTTAAATTATATATTCCACAAATGGGTGCGTTGATCCAAGAAGGATTAACGCGTTTTTAAGGAAGCTATTGAATAAATGTAGAAGAGTTGGTGTTTTTTCATGAAGAAGAACTACTCTAACTGCTTTCCATTATAAATCTAGCTTGATCAAGGAGAGATAATCCTATGAATCCATTATTATTAGATATTCCTTTGCAAATGAATACGGAAAGGTTAAATCTTCGAGCACCTCTGCAGTTTGGGGACGAAGAAATTGTGTACGAAGCTATTAAAGATTCGTTTAATGAGTTAAAAGCGTGGCTATCACTTTTTCAAGAAATTCCTACTCTTGAAGAAACAGAAATTTTATTAAAAAATGCTCACATCAATTTTTTGAAAAGAGAAAGTTTTCGTTTCCTTATCTTTGAAAAAGATGGAGGCAAGGACTTTATTGGAACAGCAAGCCTTCACAGGATTAACTGGGATATTCCAAAATGTGAAATAGGATACTGGATAAATACAAGGTTTAGCGGTAAAGGATATATGACGGAAGCCGTAAAGGAGTTAGTTGACTTTGGATTTAATAACCTCGCATTGAAGAGAATCGAAATAAGATGTGAATCAAGAAACTTAAAAAGTCGCTTTATACCTGAAAAACTTGGTTTTACGTTTGAAGGTACTCTAAGGAATGATGATCTATCCGCAGACGGCAGCAGGCTGACTGACACGTGTATATATTCTAGAATAAAATAAACATAGCTCAACTTTCGATTAAGTGATTAAACGAACATACTATAAAGCTTATTTTTAGTAATAACTTAAGATCTTAAGGATTTACTAGTTGTTGAAAAGGTAAATAACAAAAACACTAATAGGTTTGGTGTTTTTATGTAGCTACCTACACAACGGCAGTTAATATTTGTAATACTAACGTACTTATTTGACGTAATCGGCAAGTGAAATGTCGTCCTTTGCTAGTTACAGAGACACGTTGGATAGGTAATGTATTAACTGTACTGCTAGTCATATCCAAGAATAGTGATTGTGTATATAGCAATAGGAAGGACCTATATGTATGACGTCTCATTCTAAAATAAAAATTCCGGCAGGATTTTGGACAGGATTAAATCAAATGGGGATTGCCACCCACGATTTGGTTAGAAAAGCACGACTTCCGCTCACCATTATTAATGAACCAGATGTCACCACCGCCCAATATTTGGCGATCTGGCAAGCTTATTCCGATCTCATTGATGATAATTCAAAAGGAATTATCAAGCTTACGACCGGTTTTGAAACAGCGCATTACCCACCTAGCGTTTTAGCTACTTACCACGCTCGGGACTACCGTGACGCTCTAAAGCGAATGACCCGGTACAAACAACTTTGTCCCCCTGAAAGTTTGCGTATCACCGAGGAAGGTGAGCACTGTACAATCGAACTGGATTGGTTGGATATTGCTCAACCTGGTCCGCCCCTGCTGGTTGGTATTACACTAGCATTTCTTTTGGAGCTAGGGCGCAGGGGAACAGGTCAACCACTAACGGCTAGGTTCGTCGAATTTTCACACGCTATGGGCGATGTACAGGTACTTGAAGCTTACTTTGGCTGCCGTATCCGGATTGGTGCAAATTGTAACAAGTTGACGTTACATAGAGGAGATCTGGATCGTCCTTTTGTTTCGTACAACGCGGAGTTACTGGAGATTCTGATTCCTGTACTAGACCAATCGTTGAATGAGAAGCAACGCTGTCGCTCAATCACCGAGATGGTTAAATGGATTACGAAACGGAGCTTAACAGGAGGGCGACCTGACATTCAGACTGTCGCTAGCGAATTAGGGATGAGCGATCGTACCTTACAGCGCAGACTGACTGACGAAGGGACGAACTTCAAGCATCTGTTGACACAAGTCCGACATGAGCAGGCACGAGAGTACTTGGCAGACCCCTCGATCGATATTAAAGAAGTGGCATTCCTGATTGGATATGAAGACCAGAACTCGTTCTACCGTGCCTTTCGCCTTTGGGAAGGTGATACTCCTTCAAATTGGCGTAATGAACAATTAGTACACACTCGATAAATAGGCTTTATCTTTAAGGATATAATTTTTCACACTAAGTAAATACAGGAGATCAATGAATTATGGATATGGAATTAAACAACAAAACAGCATTAGTTACTGGATCAACGAAAGGTATAGGTAAAGCTATTGCCATTGAACTTGCTAAAGAAGGTGTTAATGTACTAATTAATGGACGAAATTATGAAGAGGTAGAACGAATTGTAAATGAAATTAAATCAGATTTTCCAGCTACCTCTCCTCAAAATGCTACAGCCGATCTAGTGGATATTCAACAGAGAGAAGCTTTATTTCGAAAATACCCCAATATTGATATTTTAGTTAATAATATGGGGATATATGAAATCATGCAATATGAGGACGTAGACGATGAAGTATGGGAAAAATATTTCCGCACTAATTTTCTGGTTGCAAATGGATTATCCAAATTTTATTTACCTAAGATGTTGGACAATGAATATGGCCGCATTATCTTTATTGCGAGTGAAGAAGCAATTATGCCTTCAGGACAAATGCCTCAGTATTGTACAACAAAATCAATGCTATTATCATTGTCAAAAAGCTTATCTAAATTAACAATTGGAACAGAAGTTACAGTTAATACAATCATGCCAGGACCAACGCTCTCTGAAAATGTATATCAAATCATTGAATGCATCTACCCAAATGAAGATATGAATTTTTCTGAGAAAGAGAAAGAATTTATGACTACAAACCTACCTCAATCTGAAATACAGCGTTTCATCAGACCTGCTGAAATAGGTAGATTAACTACATTTATATGTAGTCCTTATGCAACCGCGTTTAAAGGAGCTCCTATCCGTATGGATGGGGGAATGGTACCGACTATTTTTTAACATTTTGCCATGAATATTATATACTACGATAGGCTGCTCGAATACTAATATAGGAGCGGCCTATTTATTTAATATAATTATCATCTAACAGCTAATCGTGTGCATTTCTTCCTGAAGGAGATCTGCACTTTTTTATTGAACTTATTGAAGAGGGATAGCGAGTTAATGGAATAAGTAATTTCTAAGAACTTCTCTTTTAAAAATTCTTGAGGAGCTTGTGGATGATATGGAACCTATTTGTAAAAACGATGTAAAGCTACGAGATATTAAAGAAGACGATCTTCCTATCTTTTTTGAACAACAATTAGATTTTATGGCAAATTATATGGCTGCCTTCACACCTAAAGACCCCAATGATAAGGACGCATTTCTTGCCCATTGGACAAAAATTATCACTGACGAGACCATCACAGTTAAGACAATATTATGGAATGACAATGTCACAGGACACATCTCAAACTTTGAACAGTTCGGTGAACCCGAAGTAAGCTACTGGATTGGGAGAAAATATTGGGGTCAAGGCTTTGCAACTAAGGCTTTATCACAGTTTCTAGCTGTTATAAAGGTTCGTCCGCTATTTGCGCGTGCCGCCAAAGACAACATCGCCTCCATTCATGTCTTGGGAAAATGCGGGTTTAGAATTACATCGGAGGATAAGGGTTTTTCCCATGCAAGAGGCACGGAAGTGGAAGAATTTATTCTGAAGCTTGATCACTCTGATGTTAATCAATGCTAATTTACATGTGGAAAAAAAGGGGCTCTAATAAGTGTGGTTGTTCTACAAACAGGTGATATTTGGTGATTGGACATACTGATAAGGAATGAGATTGATGAATAATAGAGAGTATTCATGCATACCAGAACTCGTACGACGAATTGATGGTTGGGAAGATGTAAAGATAGATTTATGTAGTGAAAAATTAGTACCTTTAAGTACAAGTAATTCTTTGATAGTAAAGCCTATGTATTATTTAAAGGGAATACCAGGTGCCATAAATGAATGCTATGCACGTCAGTCTATTGCTTCTATGTTAGAGGAAGCATCATTAAGTCTTCCTGTTGGTTATAAATTTATTATTTGGGATACTTGGAGACCAGTAGAAGTACAACAGTCATTATTTAATAATTTTAGAAAAGCGTTATCTGTAAAACATCCACATATGAACGAAGAAGAATTAATAACTTTAACTCGGAAGTATGTTGCATTACCTTCCAATCATGTATTAAAACCTTCTCCTCATATAACAGGAGGCTCAGTAGATTTATCTTTAGTAGATGATCAAGGAAAACTGCTCAATATGGGAACCGATTTCGATGAATTATCCAGTAAAGCCTCAACGAGATATTATGAAATCAAGAGAAAAGATAATACATTGGACAGTCATGAGGTAGAGTTTTTACATAATAGAAGGTTGTTGTATCATTCACTTACCTCAGTAGGTTTTACTAACTACCACGAAGAATGGTGGCATTATGATTTTGGTAATCAACTTTGGGGAAAAGTTTCGAATAAAAAAGCTATTTATTCTGCCATATACATTTAATGAAGGAGCAGTATTTCAATTAAAAGCAATTCAAAACAACTTATATCATCCCTCTACTATAATTATACATTCAAAAATAGATAAATAATAGACTACTCTTTCTATCATTTCCATCATATACTTTGAGGGTCAAATAAAAAAAGTAGGTGTCTGGATGAATGATAAAAAAGAAATCTTAGATAGAGGTCCGTTCTTTCATGGTACAAAAGCAGAACTGAAAATAGGAGACTTGTTAGAACCGCTATACCTATCCAACTTCCAAGACAAAAAATCTAACTATATCTATTTCACGGCAACATTAGATGCTGCCAAATGGGGTGCTGAATTAGCACGATCTCAATCAAAAGAGAGGATCTATATCATTGAACCACTAGGTGAATTTGAAAACGATCCAAACTTAACGGATAAAAAATTCCCAGGAAACCCGACACGTTCCTACAGATCTAAATTCCCTCTAAAAATTATTGCTGAATTAAAATCTTGGGAGAGGCATTCAGACCAAGAAATTAATCAGATGCTTACACATTTAAAAACCTTAACCGAGCAAGGAAAAAACGTAATATACGATTAATTTCTCTTCAAATGAAACTAGCTATTCGTATGACACAATAGATTTAAAAAAGGTTAACCTTTAATTTAGGTTAACCATTTTCATTAGACGAATTTAGATTGTCTTTTAACAATAGACATTAGTTCTCCTTATTCAATAATCGGATCGCAGACATAGAGTTAGTTAAGCAATTTTAATTACATTATATGCTGCAGGCGAGTGCATTTCTATAGGAAAAGGAATGTGCTCTTTTTTATGGAAATGTATAAAAGCTTGGAATTTAACCGTTATAAAGGAGAACTTCATGTTAACAAAACTACAACTTCTAGATATAAAAAAATTACAAAAAGAGTGTGAGATTCATGATAGGGTTCAGCTTAAGCTTAACTGGGTCATGCTAGAGAATCGTGAATCGAATCAATTAGACTTTCTTCACTATGAAAAAGAAGAACTCGTCGCGTTTCTAGGTCTGTATCCTTTTGGTTCTACAGTTGAAGTCTGTGGCATGGTGAAACCAAGTGAACGACGAAAAGGACATTTTGACCATTTGTTTCAAGAAGGAATGAGAGTAGTAAAACAACGCCCATACAAAAAAATCTTGTTAAACTCACCAGCTGAATCAAGTGCAGCAAAAGGGTTTTTGACTAAAATACAAGCCGACTATTCATTTTCAGAACATCAGATGGTGTGGCAAGAAAATTCCTTAAAACCAGTAGAAGGAATTACACTAAGACAATTGAAACCAGATGATTTAGACATGTCCATTCGTATATCAAGTGAAGCGTTCGGAATGACACTAAAAGATTCTACAGCAATGGAACGTTCATTTAACAAAGAAAAAAATACAGATAGGTTCATGATCGTTGTCAACGAGCAAACAGTAGGGAAAATTCGTATTTCACGTAAGGATAGGGAAGCATGGATCTATGGATTTGCCGTGTTAACAGAGCATCAAGGTCAAGGAATCGGTAGGAAAGTGTTACGTCAGGTGATAAACGAGCAAAGTTCAGCAGGTAATTCAATACATTTAGAGGTTGATACCAAAAATGATCAAGCTCTTGAACTATATAAAGCTGTAGGGTTTAAGGTGGTTCATTCACAGGATTATTATTCGTATTTAAATAGAAACCAATAATGAAACATGTTCTGGCTTATTGGTTCTATAAATTTTCGGAATTTCATCACTTTTAAAAGAGGTAAACATGAAAAAACATAATTTGTTGTTATTTGATTTAGACGACACTTTGTTAAAAAACTCTTCATGGTTTGATGATGGATTCACTCATTCCTTGGCGAAACATCCAGTTACAAATAAGTTAAATGCTGCGACGTTCTTAGAATTATTTAAGCAACCACCTAGATATTTGATTGAAAAGTTGATTTCTAGTGAGTACAGTCCATCAACATTTAAGCGAGCAAGATGGGAGTATGTACTGAAGCAATTTAATTTATCTATAGATATTGATGCACTAGATGAATTGGACAACCTCTTTTACGAAACGAGTATGAATTATATAAAAATTGACGATTCCATAACCAGTTTAGTGATAGATTTGAGTAGAAATTTCGAGCTAGGTATTGTAACGAATGGTCTATATGATCCAAAACAAAAGTTGATCAATATGGGATTAGGAGAAATTTTTAGTGACAACAAAGTTTTTCACGCAGAGCAATTAGGTTATCGAAAACCTGACCCTCGAATCTATTACAAAGCCCTAGAATATTTTGATAGAGAACCAAGTGAAACTATATTTATTGGGGATTCATGGACACATGACGTAATCGCTCCGATTGAAGTCGGTATGGAAGCCATATGGGTAAATCTTAAAAATGACCTGCCGCCAACATCACATAAACCATTTGCGATTGTTTCGGATATCACCGAGATTCGCGATGTTCTTTTAAGCAAATAAGGTTAGACCGGGTGAGAAGATAATGGTCAACAAACGAGTGTACTTAGATTCCTTTTGAAAAAGTAAAGGTCTTAAAGAAAAAATATTAACATTTAGTCGATTATCCAAATTCTTGATCGTTGTAATAGTGAATGCAAAAATTTAATAATTGAATGAGGAGAGATGATGATGATATTTTTATGTATGGGCTATTACAACCCTGAAAAGATGGATGCACGTCCAAGTGCAGAGATTGAAGCCATTATGAGTGAATGTCAGCCACACATTGAGAAATTTTATGATAGTGGTGAGGTTATGCTTGATGCCGGCCTTGATACAGAAATCAAAAGCTTACGTCGAGTGGACGGTAGGATAAACGTAACAGATGGGCCATTTACTGAAACTAAAGAATTAATAGGAAGCATTTTCATTTTTGAAGCAGAAAACATGGATGAGGCTATTGAACTGGCTTCACTACATCCAACCACACAAGTTAGCAGAGGTGAAGAGTTTGGTTGGCGAATAGAAATTCGTCCTGTGCATTACTTAAAGAACGAATTTAAGTAAGATCATTCTTCACGTTAATTGAACTGATTTAGATAGAGAAGGAATGTTTGATTTTCAAGATCGCGAAACGTTCAACAAATATTAGTAAGGTTTATTTCAGCAAACTAAGGTATAGTATATAGGTTGAATAGATTTTCTGTTAAGAAAAAAAGTAGGTGAACATAGTGGGAAAATATCAATTAGATAACAAAGGTCAGGTAGCTGTGACAAAGTTTCATGAAAAACAGACACCTGCCAGATTTGATAAAAAGAAGCATCTTGAAAAGCTACGCGAAGAGTTTTTGAAAAAGAAGCAAAATCAATCAGATAAATAACAGGAATGAAAACATAGGAAGATTAAGTTCTCCCTATGTTTTTTCTTATCCGATTTTCGGCGGCTGTAGACCTCTGCTTGCTTTATGACTACTAGACCTTCATTTAATTGGTAGCGGAAGTTTGTAATTGTTGTTTCTCAGAATAATATTCTTTCTTAGTCGGCTGACTCGTAAAGATAAATAGTATCACTGTTACTGCGAACATAATTAAAGTTCCTAATATGACGACAAACCGAATAGCTATTAATTCAGCTAATATTCCAAATACCACTGTCCCCATAATGATGAAGAAGGCTTCGATAAAACCATATACACTTCCAACACGTCCCATTACCTCCACTGGAACATTATTTTGATAAAATGTATAAAATCCTGTATTAATGAAAGCCATTGAAAATGATAGAATGAAAAAACCGATGGCTGCTATCAAAAAAGAACCTGAAAAAGCATACAGTAGATAACCACTTGATACCATCAAGGATCCAATACCAATCAGCCAAGAGGTAGCGATTTTTTCAACAACTATCAAGTTTACTAACGCACCAACAACTATTCCAACGCCAGCTATACTAACTAATAATCCATAATCACCCTCAGATAGAGAAAGAACTTCTGTAGCAAATGCTGCTTCCAATGAATCTACAGCAGTTGCCAAAACCATCACTAAACTGAAAAGTAAGTATATGCCCATAATGTAAACATGTTTGTGACTAAAATTAACTACTAGTTTCCAATCGTTTCTTAATATCTTCAAGTTGATTTTTTCATCTTGTTTTTCGATAAACTCGTTTTTTTCAATATTGGGCATGAACAAAGTGATTAGTGCTGATAAAAAGAGAGCGATTGCATTAATGAATATCGCAACATTAGTAGTACCAATCATAAACAGGATTCCTGCAATAGCTGGGCCAATAACAAAGGCCCCTGAATCAATCAGGCTTCGTAGAGAATTGAATTGTTTTCTTTGTTCAGCAGGAATTAACTTCGTCATGTAAGTCATTGAAGTAGGTCCATACATGGAGCTTGCTATACTTATAATAAAGACCATGCTATAAATGGCCCAGAGAGAAGATAGCAAGGGCAGTAAGGAAATAAACACTGCTTGGAAAATAGTAAGTACAACCATTAGATGCTTTTTATTCATCCGATCAATTAAACTACCCGACCAAATGTTTGTAAATAATGTTGATAACGCTCTAAGGATATAGAGACCTGAAACAGCAAAGACACCCATCTTATCAAGCACGATTAAATTTAGTGCGATAAAATAGACCCATTCCCCTATACTTGTAATTCCAATACTGGACAATAGAATGGCAGGGTATTTCCACGATTTATTAGTATGATTTACACGCATTTTTTTTCACTCCTTTATGACTATAAACTTGAACAATAAAAAAAACTCACCCCCAAGACCTTTGTCTTGAGGACGAGTTATTGCGCGTCGTGGTACCACCTCAGTTTAATAATATGTCTCCATATTATCCTTATTAGGTACGGTATGATGATCATACATATACCCTAGCTCTATAACAGGAGCTCCTGTCACACTATCACCTACAAGGATCCAATGCGCTGCTCAGAGGCTTGTTTCCAACCATTAATTCTTACTCCTTTTCAGCAACTGGAGCTCTCTTTGAAGAATTGCCGGTTATACTCTTCTCTTCATAGCATTTGTTTGATTGTGGATAATTTTACCAAATGATTTAGTGAAAAGTAAAGAACTTTTTATAGATCTAATATAAAGGTTTAGAATGTTCTATTAAAGAAAAATGATCATTATCTAAAATAGAGTACAAGTTTAGTAGTTATGCCTATTTTATTGTTAAAATGAGAAGGTATGCATGTGAATGACACACTCGCTAAATGACTTCAAGATGAAAAATGTAAACAATACATAGGTTTACATTTTCAAAGTTCATTTTTGACGGTGTAATAAGTTGAGTGATATTAAGGGGTGAATTAAGGCTCAAAGTAGCTTAAAGGCATTTTTGAAAAAATTTAATTCATCTTAGTAGTTCAATCACCTTATAAAATTACTAAATGAAAGTAGGTTATCAAAATGAAAACTGAAAAAGAGAAAATGTTAGCCGGAGAAATGTACAATCCAGCTGATTCCATATTGGTAAAGGAACGTGAAGAAGCTAGGCGGAAAGTTAGAGTCTATAATCAGACGTTAGAAACAGAAGGGGAAAAGAGAGAACGTCTATTAAAGGAATTACTAGGTTCAACGGGTGAAAATGTATTTATGGAGCCAAATATTCGTTTTGATTATGGGTACAACACTTACGTAGGAGAAAACTTTTATGCTAACTTCGACTGTACGATTTTAGACGTTTGTGAGGTAAGATTCGGGGATAATTGTATGCTTGCTCCTGGGGTTCAAATTTATACGGCTACCCATCCACTACATCCAACAGAACGTAATTCAGGTAAAGAATTTGCCAAACCGATTACATTCGGAAACAATGTTTGGATTGGAGGAAATGCCGTAATAAACCCAGGTATAACAGTAGGGAACAATGTTGTCATTGCGTCAGGTGCAGTAGTTACAAAAGATGTACCTGATAATGTGGTTGTTGGTGGTAACCCAGCGAAAGTAATTAAAGAGATAGAAATCTAAGCTCTAAAACTAAAGTGATCTAAAGAATTTTAGACACAAACGACAGTGTCTTACATATTCTCTGGATATTTTGCAAAAAGTCCTTGGCGGTTGCCTTGGACTTTTTGTGATTTTAAATGTAGTCGTTAAGTGCTGCTTAATGAAAGTGGAGTTTCTTTGGATTAAATAAAAATTTGACTATCTATAAAAATGTATGTAATATATAAATTGCATATGTAAACTATAATTAACATCCAGCTGGGGTGAGAAATGAAGAACAACGTTAAAATAACCAGAATGAATGCGGCCATCACTCAGGAACAATTAGCAAGAAAAGTTGGTGTGACTAGACAAACGATCGGTCTTATAGAAAAGGGCGAGTTTAACCCTAGTCTTCAGTTGTGTGTGGCAATAGCTAAAGAACTGCAGAAAACATTGGATGAATTATTTTGGGAGGTTGATGCGAAATGAAAACTTGGATATCCTTTTTGTTACCAGATGATGAATACAAAGAGAGAAAGATGTTATATTTTTTCTCTGAAGGGGCAATCCTTCTTTTTCTTTCCCTTATTGTCATGCTGATCGGTAGCAAATCCTTTGATTTAGATGTACAAACGATTTTACTGGTTGCTATTGGTATCTTCCTTCTTTATGTGTCAGGCAGATATATCTTATCGGGTATCGAATATACAGATATCTCAACTGAGAGAGCCTACAGAAAAGAGTTAAAAGCTACAATCATGAAAACGATTGTTTTTATTGTTATCTTCTTATCATTCTATCTTATATTTATTGGTGTACCGACGAACGCAAACAAATGGCTAGAAATATCGGGATTGTTAGTAAGTGTTAGTGTAGTTAAGTTTTTATCCACTTATATTTCATTGAAACGATCTTATCAAAAGAATAAGGAACTAATGTAAATTTCTTTTGTACTAACATATGCGATGATTATGGAATTTCAAACCTTACGAGATCAAGTTTGAGTAAGGTTTTTCTTGTTGTGATTTAGCGTTAAGAATTAGGGGTTTTTTTAATTAAGAAAATGTATTACCGTGGGTTTTATGTAAAAATGGTGGTGGGACACCTAGTATGATAAATTTGTTCAAAAACGTCTAACAGGTTGTTGTACAATTTGTTAGACGTTTAAGCTTACATTATTAGTGTTTGCGATAGGTAGCGTAACATTTTATTGTTAGGGGACATTCTATGCCGGGTTTTGCCCAGGTCTCTGTGATCTCACGGTGAAAACATTAATTGGAATCCTTTTCTATAACCACATCACCATTTTCGTCTAATAATGGTGTAAGGGAAGTTCCCTGTGCAGACCAGGTATGCAGGTAATGGACATTTGTTGCTGTATCGACGAGTACTAAGATCATTCCGTACTGATAATGTTGCACGGATTTTTCAACAAACCTTTTATCATTGTCATTTTTTTTTTTGAACATGATTATCACTCCCTGAATTAATTATCCGATACTCACCTGTCACGTGCGTTCAGTAAACTAGCAAAAGCAGTCAAATTCGTTTAGACCGTTAATACTTCATATACCCGCTGTTACCTTTTACAACTCCTAATTGTTCATAAATACTTTTTTCAGAACACCTGCATAAATTGAGTTGAATCAACCTTACAATGGATTAATCATTAATTCAGTCATAAAAAGCTCTAATGTACATATTTGGAGCTGAATTGTACTAATCTGAACTTAAATGTATGAATAACGATATCCAGCCAAACTTACCAGATTAGTCATCAGTCATGACTTTTCTAAAACAAACATACGTAAACAATGCTGCTCCGATTATCCATATAGCGATTATACATAATGGTAGCCAAAAGCTTTTTTGGTACAATTCGATTGCTTGCATGATGGGAAACGTATTAGTGACTCTAACTATCATACTGTCTTCCGCAAACTGAAATGTAGCAATCATTGGCGTGAAACCAAACAGGAACATGACTGGCATCAGATAACCAGATGTGGCAGCAAGCGATTTTGAAAATAGTCCAATACCGATACCTAACAAAAGAAAGAATAGGAACATCAAGATAAGTCCAATAATCGCCCTGAAGTTCAAAAATGGTTCAATGCCCACGATCATTAGTGAAATTATTAGGGAAATAACTGTGATGATCCCTGTAACCAGACTTTTTCCAATAATGATATCTAATAGCGAGGCAGGAGATTGTATCAAACCTCTCATTGTGTTCTTCTCATTTTCTTCGGCTATCATGCTCATCATGATACCTGACGTAACCATTGATAAAGTTGCCCCAATAATTACATATAGAAGTTTAATGGGAAGTTCCCCGTCAAAAGTTAGGGAGTAAATTAATGCGAGTAACGCATTACTTACTGGCAACATCAACAGCGCCATATTTTTGGGGAAATCTTTTATGTCTTTTTCAAAAATTGCAAGTATCCGTTGAACACTCATTATTCTAACTCCTTTCCAGTAACTTTTAGAAAGATCTGACCAAGTGTCGGATTATCCGTATGCATGGTTTTAACTTCTCCATTTGCGATCAGTTCCCTGATTTGCTCTGCCTTATCCGGTTGATTACTGATGACCAACCGATTGCCTTTAAAGGTTTCCACATGAAAAGCGTGTGTGGAATATTTATAGCGGAGTGAATTCGGGTTGTCTAATTCCTGCAGTTCTCCATTATGCAAAAACGCAACTCGGTCACATAATTCAGTCGCTTCCTCCATATTATGAGTAGTCAAGAAAATGGTTGTACCTGCTTCATTCAGCTTTTGAAGTCCACGGTGAATATGTGCCATATTTCCAGGATCCAGAGCAGATGTTGGTTCATCTAGAAATACCAGTTTAGGATTGTGAATAAGCGCTTTGGCCAGCAGTACACGCTGTTTCATTCCTTTTGACAACATCGAAACTGTTTTGGAACGTTCATCATGCAAATTAACTTCTCGCAGTACCACATCGATTTGCTTCAGTGGTGCACGATATAATTTACAAAATAATTTCAGATTATCATAGATCGTCAGTCGCTCATATAACGAGCTGTTATCTGATAATATTCCGACCTGAGATTTGAACTCTGACGTTCCAAAATTTGCTGAATCAATACCAAGTACTTTTACATCACCAACAGTTTGTTTCAGCTCTCCGGTCAATACTTTAACAGTCGTTGTTTTACCGGATCCACTTGGACCAAGAAATCCGAAAATCTCCCCCTGCTTCACATTAAAACTCACGTTTTTAATGGCGGTATGTGCGCCAAAAATTTTCTGCATTCCTTTTACTTCAATGACGTGTTCCAACTAAAACACTCCTTTCAACGATTTCCTTCATCGTAATGGAATGAATTACTGAGTGCAGTCATATCAAGCTGAAATGTACGAAAAGGAGATTGAACTGTACCTATATCAAGTTAAAATATCTTTAAAAAGACCTTCTAGTTATGGTGAACTGTGTCTATTTGAGGATTAATTTCTCCTGGATATCTTGAATTTTAGAACGAGACAGGGGAATAGTTGACTGAACCTTATTGCTAATTCTGAGTGAATACGAGTTTTTTGACCATGTAATAATCTCACGTACCTTTTGCAGGTTTACTATGTAGGACCGGTGACAACGATAAAATCCGAAAACCTCTAATTTCTTGTCTACTTCAGCCAATGTGTATTCCATCGCAAAAGATTCCTCATTAATAGTAATCATTGTCTTTCCATCCTGACTTTCGATATAATCGATCTCTGTCGGATCAAATAGAATTATTTTATCTCCTACCCGTGCAGAAATTTTGAATAGATTTGCAACAACTGGTTCTCTAGAACTTTCCATTTCAGGCTGTAATGTAGCCATTTCATCAACTTCAACTTCTTGCAACCCATTTTGTTGAAGCTTGTAAACACTATCTCCAAGTAAAAGTGCATGTTCCATGCTGGATACTAAAATAAGCACAGGTATCTGTAGATGCTTTATTTTTTGAAGCATATTAATAAACGTATTAACTGTTATAATATCAACACCGTGTATCGGCTCCAGGAAGGCCATTTTCTTGTAACCGCTTATATAATATTTAGCAAAGTAGACTCGTCGAATTTCAGATTCGGAGCATTGGTGCAAAGCTTTCTTTGCACATGTATGCAGTTCAAACTCCACCAGAATTTGAGGTAATGGCATTTTACATTCGAACCATTTTTTAAAAAAAGCGATATTGTCTTCTACTGACAAGCGCATGTATAATCCCTCCTGTAGATCAAGAACGGGGATGCTAGTATTGCTGCGTAGGATTTTCACCAACTTAGCCTGCACATCAGCATCACTGTAAACTGATGTTGCCTGCGAATCGTTGACGGTAAGGGAAAATAAGGGAAGCGACTCGCCATTAATCACTTGTTCATCGATTGTAAAACATGCCATTTTTCTCATCCTTTCTTTTACTTTTAATTACATTTTCGTAAGCTAGTTTAAACATTATCATTCCCTCATAACATTATCATTTAGAAGATTGATAATATAGAAGGAATTAGCACATAGATTACATTTTTTAGCTTCATAGCTCATGATTGCCGCATCTCTTAACTCTACTCACTGAAAATTAGATACTCAATCTATTTCAAAAGGAAAGCCTTTTCTTCATATTACCTTACCGACCATTCTGAAAAAGACACAACTCCTTGTAATCCGAAACCTAGACGAATATATATCTGCGTGTCAATTGGGTATCACCATTACCGCTTTAGGTTTAGGCTGAATAGGAAAACCGATCGTTGAACTTTTGGGGTTCAGTTCACTTTTATTGCTGCCAGTATTTACTTTACATTAGAGATTTTTATTAAAAACAAAGTAATTTGGTTTAAAATAAAAGTAATTTTAAATAAAGTATAAGTTTACTTTACTTTTTGTGATAAATTAGTTTATAGTTAAATAGAAGAGGTGATGTCATGAAGAAAGATTTTGGTGATTCCATTTCAAATAAGGTATATGAATATCGTGTACTTGCCAGATTGTCGCAGCAAGAATTAGCAGAAAAAGTCGGGGTCTCCAAACAAACCATCTTTGTAATGGAAAAGGGAAACTATGTACCCACTCTGTTGTTAGCTTTTCGAATTGCCGAATTCTTTAAAGTTGATGTAAACGATGTTTTTACTTACATGAAAGGAATTGATGAAAATGGAAATTAAGTCGATCTCAGATATCCCTGGTGCAGCTTTTTACCCTTTGAAGTCATGGGCTGAACAGTCTACTGGTAATTGGAACATTCTTTTAGGAATTGGTTTTTTATTATTGATGGCTAGTATCACACTAGCGTATGTGTTCTATAAGAAGATGGGGAATGAAGATGAGCGAACTACAAACATCTATTTGAAAAGCAGTTATTTCATGCTGTTGACGATTATTCTGTGTGATATCGTTTTTCCTACTGAGTATATGGCGAACATATTCTTCTTGTTTAAATACGCGTTAGCCATCTTAGCATGCGGTATTTATTTGGCCGTACAATATAAGAGGGATTTTATGTGAGTTAAATAGTTTGATTGAATGCGCAACGAAGATCGTTGCGTTTTTTATTTTATTTCAATATTCCACCATCTTACTGGTAAAATTGAAGTTAGATAAATTGGCAGGATTTTGAATAGAAGGAGAAAAACATATGAGTCCTTTAACCGTGAATGAAGTCTTACAGATTAAAGAGCCAGCAGATCTAGTGCACATGTCCATATCTTCAAACGGAAGATGGTTGGCATTTTGTTTAAGAGGAAATTCGGAGAATCGTTCAGTGGGTGTCTCCCAAGCTGTAGAAGGTAATGCTCAGTGGGTATGCAATCTTGAAACGGGGGAGTCTTTTACGATTGTTGAAGGAGCGGAGAGCAGTTGGGGAGGTGTATGGTCGCCTGATGGAGAGACGCTGGCTTTTTATTCAGATTTGAGAGGTAAAGCGCAGCTCTGGTTGTGGACACCTTCAGATTATTCGGTAAAACTTGCCTCAGATATCATTGTCCGTCCTTTTTTTGGACTGGAAAAACCGATTTGGACTAAAGAAGGAAAACATATCATTGTAAAATCAATGCCTTTAGAGCACGTGGATGAGAACCATTTTAGTTCTTCAGATTCTTTTAAAACTTCACCTCTTAAGATACACCATTCAAAGCCACAGGTTTTTACAACTAATGATACGCTGCATAATGAAACGGAGGATCAAACATTTTGGGAGAATCGTTATAGAGCAGATTTAACTTTGATTGATCTTTCATCTGGAACAATCAAAATTCTCACTCGTGGTTTGAAACCCGTTGGTATGAAGCTGTCGAGCAATGGTAAGTTCCTTGCTTTTACAAATTGTCTTGGTGATGAAAGGGTTAATTCTCAACAAAATCTGTTTGAGCTCTGTATTTTATCTCTTGGAGACTACCAAAATACTCTCTTAACTAGAATTGAGAATAAGATTCGAATGGACTATGGCTGGAGTTTTTGTTGGGGATTAGATAATGAAACGATTTATTATCTTACGAGTGGACCTCAATCTGAAGGTGGGTTATGGGCAGTAAATACGAAAATCACTAACTCAAGTAAACTTGAATTTCACATTGAAGATACGCATATGGGAAGAGATTTTGATGGACCCATTTCCTTAGAGAATGGGGATGTGTTATTGATTGTAAGTGGTGGCTTGTTGAGGGTTTCTTCTACAGATTTAGCTGAAAACCAGTTATTAAGAGTCGAAGGTAGAGAGATTATAGCAGCGTTTCCCATGGCTAACCAATCTGAGAATTATGTAATTATACATACCGAAGAAAAGAATGAAGCACTTTATGGATTTTATAAAATGGACTATCGAACGGGGGAATGCGAGAAGATATATGAGGAACCAAGCGTGCACATCCCATGGTATTTGGGTGGGTCGGATTATCAAAAACATGGAGACAAAGAAGTGATTACTTTTTTCTCTCAATCTTCAGATGAACCATCTATTCTTAAGGTTCTTGATGTGAACGATAAGGAAATTAAAGTTAAATCTAAAATTAATAAAATAAATACTCAGGAGTTAGGAACATCCCAAATCATTACATGGAAACAAGGTGATCAAAATTTCAGAGGAGCACTGTTACTTCCAAAACATAGAAACGGTAAAGTGCCAGTCGTGATGCGGGTTTATGCTGGATCTATGCAGTCACAAGCACTTCGATTATTCGGGTGTAGTCCTGTTGTAGAAAATAATCACCATCTATTAGCAACGAGAGGATATGCGGTTTTCTTACCTGATCTACCTATGGTCAGAAGCAATGAACCAGCTGAGGAAATCACTAGAGCAATCGAAAATGCTTTAGATGCGCTTGTAGAACATCCTGAAATTGATTCCGATAGAATTGGAATAATTGGGCATTCTTTTGGAGGGTATTCAGCACTTGTTGCCATCACCAGAATTCAAAGATTCAAAGCTGCCGTAATTTCATCTGGTATCGCCAATTTGATAAGTAACTATACGAAATTTGACCCTCCACAATTTAGTTATGGGTGGGTGGAAGACGGGCAAGCAAACATGGGAACCTCATTATGGGAAAATAAAGATCGGTACATTAGAAATTCTCCATTATTTGATTTCGATAAAATCCAAGTACCCGTATTAATCGTTCAAGGTACACGAGACCACCTCTGTTCTGAGGAAGCGGGACCCATGTTTTCCGCACTAAATCGACTCGGTAAGACTGCCGAGTTAATTTTGTATGATGAAGAGCATTCACAGGATACATGGAATGAGGAGAACTTACAACATTATCATCAAAGAGTTATAGATTGGTATGATAAGTATATCTAAATGAAATTATCATCGTATACCTATTTGAACATTTTAACGTTATATAACAACATGCAGATTATTATATTAACCTGTACTTTTTTTATCACTATTATGTAATAACAAAAATCGGCTACTTTAATTGTTGGGAAAAAATAATTACAATGGGAGTAATTATATGCTTAGAACTAAGAGAATCAATATACGATTCGTAGAATTTGATGATTATGATGTTCTCGGATTAAAAGAACTATCTGAATCAGTTGGCTGGGATTACGATGAATTAGAAATTAGAACGGTTATGTCATCTGGAAGAATATACGGACACAAAAACTCAGAGGGAAAAATTGTATCGAGTGCAGCAATTATCCCTTATGATACTAATCTAGCTTCAATTGGGATGGTCATTGTAAATGAAAAATATAGAGGATTCGGCCTAGGAAGACAATCAACACAAAAATGTATAGATAGTGTTCCTGAGAATACTTCAATCATGTTAATCTCAACGGAAGAGGGTAAGCCTCTATATGAATATTTGGGTTTTAACACTGTCGACTTTGTACATAAATATTTGTGTAATAACTACATTCCCAATCAATTGTTAATCAATCGAGAAATAACAATAAATGAATACAATGAGCATGATATCAGTGCAAT
Organism: Bacillus sp. E(2018); assembly: GCF_005503015.1. Classification (NCBI taxonomy): domain Bacteria; kingdom Bacillati; phylum Bacillota; class Bacilli; order Caryophanales; family Bacillaceae; genus Bacillus; species Bacillus sp. E(2018). Next base: position 902,975 of record NZ_SCOL01000001.1, read on the forward strand.
TATTGAATTAGATGCTGCAGGATACGGTGACAGGAGAAGAAAGTTACTTTTTAATAGAATCAAACAATCTGAACAATGTCTTGTTGTTAAAGATCTTAATGAGAAGATAATTGGATTTGGATTATCCATATTAGGTCCTGTGAACCTTTTAATAGGTCCAATTGTAGCTCCAGATTCGAATACAGCCGCTTTATTAGTTGATAAGCTAGTGCATAATCATCAAGGAAATTTAAGGATTGATGTGACATCGAATAGTAACGAGTTAATGATATTCTTGGAGAAAAGTGGATTTGTAAAAGTAAGTAAACCTCCGATTATGATAAAGAATTCATTTACTATGCCAAACAGGAATAACGAATTATTTGCTATAACCGCTCAAATTTTTGGTTAGAGTTAGCAGTATTCTTATCCCCATTTAGGTGAGATGGTTACAGACAGTAATAAATACGTTGAATTAAGCGAACAAGAATCGAAAGTTTTGTTGAATCTGTTAACTGAACAAAGCTAAAAGGCTTATTCAATTTAGAAATGATATGATTCAAGAATCAATGCTTTCTTAGAGTTTGTCAAAATAGCTGATTGTAAGTTTTTCATAATAATCGGGAAGTGACAATAATAAGTGGTACAGAGGTTCATTTGTTATATCACATAAAGTAGGTGAACTACATTTTATCAATTTCTGCAACAGTTGTCTTGAACATCATTTTTGGATATTTATTTCATTATTTGCTTGTTTTATTTATATTAATTTATCTGTATATTGCAGAAGCACTTGGCTGGACTTTAGATCCCACATTAGAAGAAGGCTTACTAATTCCAGTACTAATAATGACTATAGCTGCAAGTGTGGTTTACTTCTCCATAATGATACTAACAAACATATATACATGGAAGAAAACACATATGAAAAAACTCTACTTTTTAGTCATAATCTTTCTTTCTTTTTCAATAGGAATCCTTTTCAATCAAAAACGGATTGATATCTTCTTCAATTAATTATGATGAGTATAGAAAAATAGTAAAAGTGAAGGATTGGAACGATGAACAAGACAAAAAGCGTAATCTTTCTCGCAACACTGATTTCAGTACCATTTTTATTAACAGGCTGTATAGGCGAAGAATATTACGAAAGTCCACCAGAAGCATTCTTACAGGTGGGTGACGAGTTATATAAACTCAAAGAAGGAAATCGAAAATGGAACTTTACTAACGAAGATTATGATAAAGACTATATTGATTTAAAGAAACTTGCTGCTAAGCAAAAACAAATTACCGTTAAACCTGGTAGCAGCGGATTTTTAATCATTGAACAAAATGAGATCGAAGGGATGAATCCATATTCGGGAATTCGCATTGGGGTGGTAGCTCGAAAAAGGGACGATCTTACAATGCTAAATGATACCGACAAGACTTTCTTTTTTCCAAAAGAAAAGGGTACTTATGGGCTTGAAATAGACTTTGATTCGGATCAAGGAGATATAGAGTTCGTTGCTAATATTAAAGTGGAATAAAAGATAGAATATTGACTACGTTATGGAGTAGAGAGGCACATTAGTTTGCGGGTTTGTTTCATCTAACAAAAAAATAAAAATGTTCTAAAATTTACGAGTGGCCTACCTTAAAGGGTTTGTTATAATGGTCAGCATAATCTACTAAAAGTGAGTGATTGATTTGAATTCTACAGAACGCGAATTGTTGCAACTTATTGAAAAAAATGGACGTCTTGAAACAGGTACGATTGCCAAGTTAATGGGAATATCAGAGGATGAAACAAAACAAATATTAGAAAAGCTTGAAAAAGAGAAAGTGATTCTTGGCTATTCTGCCATTATTGACTGGACAAAAGGAACGGAAGATGGATCTGTAACAGCTATGATCGATGTAAAGGTCACACCAAAACGAGGTGTTGGCTTTGATAAGGTAGCAGAACGCATCTACCGTTTTCCAGAAGTTAAAGCCGTCTATCTCATGTCCGGTGTATATGACTTATCGGTATCGATTGAAGGGAAAACGATGGCAGAAGTCGGGCGTTTTGTATCGGAAAAACTATCGACTATCGATTCAGTCTTATCAACAACAACTCATTTTATCTTAAAAAAATACAAGCATGACGGCCTTGTATTTAGTGATAATGATGAAGATAAACGAATAGTGGTGTCACCATGATCACTGAACCTACTTCAAAATATTTATCAAATACTGTGCAATCCATTCAGCCGTCTGGTATCCGTCGTTTCTTTGACCTTGCTTCTTCTATGGAAAACGTTATTTCCCTTGGTGTAGGTGAGCCGGATTTTGTTACACCTTGGAACGTGATTGAAGCGAGTTATCACTCGTTGGAACAAGGCTATACAGCTTATACAGCTAATGCTGGATTGTTTGAGCTACGAAAAGAGATTTCTCGCTATATGAAACGCAGGTTTGGGGTAATGTATCGTGCAGAAGAAGAAATAGTGGTTACTGTCGGTGCTTCACAGGCGATTGATATAGCTTTGCGAGCGGTCCTTAACCCAGGAGATGAGGTTATTGTTGTAGAGCCAAGTTTTGTCTCTTATGCACCAACAGTTACACTCGCCGGTGGAGTTCCTGTGCCAGTAAATACGTACAGCGAAGATGATTTCAAGCTTCAGCCTGAACAAATCGAAGCGGCGATCACTGACAAAACGAAAGTCATTATGCTGTGCAGTCCGAATAATCCAACAGGCACTGTCTTGTCTAAAAGTGATTTGGAGAAGATTGCGAAGGTAGTGGAGAAGCATGACTTACTCGTGATTTCAGATGAAATATATGCTGAACTTACGTACGATGAACCGTATACGAGTTTTCCTGCAGTGAACAATATGCGTGACCGCACGATTTTGATTTCTGGATTTTCAAAAGCATTTGCTATGACGGGTTGGCGTTTGGGCTTTGCCTGCGGACCTAAAGCTATCTTGCAAGCTATGCTAAAAATCCACCAGTATACGATGATGTGCGCTCCTACAATGGCTCAGCATGCTGCCCTTGAAGCACTTGTTAACGGGCAGAGAGATGTAGTGAAAATGAAAGAAAGTTATCGGCAGCGCCGTAGTTTGGTCATTCATGCTCTAGAGGAGATGGGCTTATCATGCCATGTTCCAGGTGGTGCATTTTATGTATTTCCTTCTATTGAAAAGACAGGACTGTCATCGGAAGAGTTTGCCGAACAGCTTCTGATGAAAGAGCAGGTTGCCGTTGTACCAGGTAGTGTTTTTGGAGAGAGTGGAGAAGGACATGTTCGTTGCTCGTATGCAACCTCTGTTCAAAAGCTTGAAGAGGCGATGCGCCGAATTGACCGGTTTTTAAAAACGTTATAAGCATTTCTTTAGCGAAGATGCATTCCTAAGCACAGGGAATGCATCTTTTTTAATAAGGTTAATGTCATATTCTTAAGCCCTTTAAGAAGGAAATCTGCATAACGATAGGGAAGTATTCGTGAGTTCAAAAAGGAGATGAGAGTATGAATTTGTTCAGAACTCAGTATGATTGGGTACGTTCAACGAGAGAGACTCTTTTTCAATATTGCGAGGCATTAGATTCAGCTGATTATGAAAAGAAACTTGAAGGATTTAGTGGTGAATCTATTCTAAGCTTACATGCGCACGTAGCAGGTTGTTATCAAGGATGGCTCGGTGATCGTGCTCTTGGAAAGACACTTCCAGAAATTACTCCTGAGTCCATACATAACGTTCAAGAGATGCGTGAGCTTTTTAGAAAAACAGATGAATTGGTTTATGAATTTCTAGACAAATTTGAAGGCAATTGGGATCACACAGTAGAAGTGACGTTTAGAAATGGTAGTCAAGCAGACTTTACGGCATTGTGGCTATTTACACACACGATGACTCATGAATTCCATCACAAAGGACAGATTGTGAAGATTGGCAGACAACTAGGAAACGCTCCGCCAGATACAGATCTCATTGAGCCAATGATAAAAAATCCTACAAATCATTAGGGGGTTCCTATCATGAACCGAGCCGAATTCTTAGTCAATGTGTTAGACTCCACGTTTGATAAAGAGAACTGGTACGCTCCGCTCAAACCAGCTATAGAAGGCTTAACAGCTAAGCAAGCGAGCTGGAGACCACCGGGCGAAGCAACAAAATCCATCTGGGAGAACGTCAATCATCTCATTTATTACAAAGAAAGACTTGTTGCCACTTTAGTAGGTGAAGAGTGGACGCGAATGGATGGGAACGACACCTTTTTTATCATTAAACCAACAGAAGAAGATGATGACTGGAATCTTACCATCAATCGCGCAGAAAACGTACACAACAAACTTAAAGAATTACTTACTAAGATGAGTTCTGAAGACTTAAGAGATAATGGGTTAGAAAGTGATCTCATCGATATTTTACTTCATGATGCCTATCATACCGGTCAGATCATGCTGCTAAGAAAAATGCAGGGTTCGTGGCCATCTCATCGTTAAGTATTGAGAGAATATTTTTTGGAGTAAGTACATTTATTTAACTTATAAATGTGCTTATTTTTTTGCGCAACTTTGTAGAAAGGATTGACACAAATGAGAAATAAACATAATATGTAATTAGATATTTAGACATTTATCTAAATATCTAATAATGGGAAATCATCCTGAGGTGACAAGATGTCTCTTAATGAAGCATTTAAAGCACTATCCGACCCAACACGAAGACAGATCTTAACGCTGTTAAAAGAAGATGAACTAACTGCAGGAGAGATCGCATCACATTTTGACATGCAAAAGCCAAGTGTATCTCATCACTTAAAAATCTTAAAACATGCTTCGTTAATCGATGATGAGAGAAGAGGTCAGCATATTTATTATTCTTTAAACACAACGGTGTTTCATGAATTAATGAGCTGGTATTTTACGTTTACAACGAAGGAGGAAAAATGATGAAAAAGTATGGATGGAGTTACCTTCTAATTGCACTTAGTGTCTTGATTGGAGTATTCGCTTATCCCTACCTGCCTGATCAAATGCCGATGCATTGGAACATTAATGGTGAAGTTGATGGGTATTGGGATAAACAATATGCAGCGTTCTTCCCACCACTGTTAATGATCGTTTTGATGGTATTGTTTATCTTTATGCCAAGAATCGATCCGAAGAAAGAGAACTACAAGAAATTTTCTGGAAGTTATACGATTTTTATTACGATCATGAACGTTTTCTTCTTGCTTCTTCAATCTGTGACCATTAGCTATGGTTTAGGTGTTAATATAGACATTTCATTAGTTGTGAATTTAGGAATTGGATTACTTTTTATCGTACTCGGAAATTATTTGCCGCGAATCAAACACAACTACTTTATCGGAGTACGCACTCCATGGACGCTAGCGAACGAAAAGACATGGAGAAAGACACACCAGTTAAGTGGGAAACTCTTTGTAGTTGCAGGACTCATGCTAGTCGCGATATCCTTTTTGCCAGGGATTTATAAATTTACGGGTATGCTTGTTGTGGTTCTTGCCACTGTTCTCATCACAACCATTGCTTCTTATGTTTTTTTCAATCGGTATAAGAATGTAGATAGCAACTAGAGTTAGATTTTAAAGACATCTTCAAGTGAAGGTGTCTTTTTACATGATCTTAACGCATTTAGGGGTACATGCATAGAATAAGCACATATATGTTAGTTCTAAATTGAACGTTAAAGAGGAGAAGAACATGAACGAACCGAATCATAGCATGCATTGTACGTGCGCGTTATTGAAAACACTGAAAACGGAAACTTTAATTTCCATACTATTAAAAAACACATCCGTTCCCATCGTGATAAACTTTCAAAATTATGATGATCGAACAGGATGTGTTTCTGGAATTTTAAGAGATGGCAGAGTATTTGTCACTAATTGTGATTGTATCGCAGGTATATTTCTTAGTCCGGTTCCGCCACTAGCATGCCAAGTGTTAGCGTATGTTACAAATACGGGTGATAACACAGTGTCTGTTATTGATACGGCAACAAATACAACGATTGATACGATATCAGTTGGAGAGTTACCTTTACTTGTGGCGTTAGCGCCTAATGGAAGAAGAGCATATGTAACTAATTTTACTAGCAATACCGTTTCAGTTATTGATACGTTAACTAATACAGTAATTAGAACCATAGATGTTCCTGGAGGTCCTACCGGAGTTGCTGTTACTCCAGACGGAACGACTGTTTACGTCACAAATGCAAATGATGGAACACTTACTGCAATCAGTACAGTCACAAATTCTATAATTAACGTATTTCCCGTAGGAAATGCACCTAGTAATCCAGTAAATATAGCAATTTCTCCTGATAGTCTAACAGCATATGTGACTGATCAAACACAAGGAACACTATCTATTGTTGATCTTGTTACCACCACACAGACAGTTATTACAGTAGGTACTATTCCTCCTGCGGGTGCTTTTGGAGTTGCAATAACTCCTAATGGTGAAGAAGTTTATGTTACAAATAGTTTTGAGGGCTCTGTGTCGGCAGTTGATACAACGACACTAGCTGAAACTCTCATACCGGTAGGAATCGTACCAGGAACAAGTGCTCCTTTAGGAATAGCCATTACTTCAGGTGGAAGCACTGCATATATCGTGAATTTAAGTGATCCATCAATTTCAATCATTGATACAATAACGAAAACTGAAACGACATTACTTACGAGTCCTGATTTAGATCTTCCAGCAAATATCGCGATTACTCCAGATGATAAATTTGCCTATATAACTAACAATAATTTTGGTAGTACTACAGTAGTTGTTCTTGATCTTACAACAAATACATTCACTGGAGAGATCACTGTTGGTCTTGAGCCTTTTGGTATCGCGATCGGTACGGTTTGTCCAAATCAGCTATAATTTGTCACTACAGAAGGCTAAAGCCTGCAGCACAATCGCCACAGGCTTTTACATATTTAACGGACTTTGTAGTCTTGCTGGTGGCAGGTGGTAACCGACTGGAATCTGAAGCAAACTCGTTCTTTCGTGACCCCCTAGTTGGAACAAGCCATCATACCAAAGAACATCGAACCCTAGAACAGGATGACCGTTCATGCTTTGTAGAGAGGAAGCGAGTAGTAGTTTATGAGCTAAGATACCCGTTTCCATATGCTGAATCCGATGTCCTCGATAACCGTACAGTTCCTGGTAGTGGTTGTTGCTGCCGCTAAAATTAAAAGAAAGCGGGATCTGCGCCATGTTCACAAAATCGGAAAGCAGTCCATCTTGTTGAGTCATCCGATAATCTCCGTGTGAGATTTGCTTTATCTCATGAGTAGCATTACACACTTCATACATACCGTCAGAAAGTCCAAATACACCATATGAAGTAAAGCGTAGGGAAACACGGGACGTTAAGAGTGAAAGATCTTGATCAATATCATTTCTATAGTGACTCATTAGAGTAAGGTCATTTAAAAGGTGTGTAAGAGTTTCGAATTGTAGTGGTTTTAATATAAAATCTTGTCCTGGGGAATATCGATCTTTGCATGCTTTTGAGAACGAATGAGTTAAATCGTTGGTTTGCGGTACTTTTAAAAGTGATGAATTATTATTTATAAAACGCTTTTTATTATCAGAAAACGTACTCAATTTACATGCTTGATTCATTTTAAGTAGCATGGGATAAGGACGAATAACCTTTGACTTCATGTAATGTTGATGATGTATGGGCTCAAGCTCTTCACATAGTTTTGCTGAGGTAATTTGAACGTCTTTTATATCCTCAAACCATTTCATTTCGTTGTCTACAGAAAGAGGAAGAACAGCATACACACTTTCCTCAGCCTCATGAATCCCAAGTAGATGGTTGATAGCCTCATCTAAGAATTGATAATAAACACCAGTCTCAAATCCCTTACGCTTTCCGACTTCTAACATCTGACCGAGCAAAAAGCCTGCATCAAGTCCTTGAAGACGGTATGAGAAGTTATGATATTTAAAGAAATTCTTCCAAAAGAAAGTGGATACAAAAACAGCTGCAAAACATTTTGATACATCACAGCGATTTCCTAATGCTTGAATTAAATACTCATCAAAGTTGCCTTCACGCAAACAAATCAACGAATGATGTGCAGCATCGTAATGATAAATGCCAGTGGGTATTTCTTGGAGCTTCAAATACAGATAAACTTCACTCGGATAGAGTGCCCCCCCTGAAGGAACATAGCGGCGATAAGTCATCCACGTTTCCATTAAATCCATGGAAAGAAACGACTCACTCAATTGCGTAATTCCATACGAATACCAAAGAAATTGACTTAGATTGGCTAGAGTTGGATGAGTACTTGGTGAAAGGGTGTCAGAGGGATTTTTGGTTAATTCCACTACAGGCAGATCGGTTGTATACAATTTATAGGGAAGCGGGGCATCTTCCCAGTTCACCTCCCAATCGGGCGGCGTAATCTTAGAAGTCTCGTAATGAAGTTTATATAAAAAATCATCGAGGTTCATCAAAAATGCCCCTTTCTTTTTACAGTTTTACGGAAACGGGTGAGGGTGTGGGTTCAGTTCGTCCGGTGATAACGGTTGTTTCACATATCCAAGCTTCATCGGCACGGTGAGAACACGGTCTAATCCTTGTAATCGTGTGAGATGATGACCAAACGTCATCGGCAGCATGCCAGGTATGATGACTTTTACACAATGCAGACCGTTTCTCTGTAATTCAGGTCCGGTTTGATCAACCACAATAACTTCAAGGTTTAGTTTTTTGAAGGTAGCTAACACACTCTTCAAATCTTCCAAAAGGTCAGTTGTTTGACGAACTGGTTTGAACTCTTCTTCAAAGTCTCGTACCTTTCGCTTATCTAGTAAAAAATATAATCGTTTCTCTGCTTCCTTTAAACCGTACACCATCGAGTGATCTTCCATATGACGAACTAGACTTGAGTCTTTATACATCTTTTCGTATTTCTTACGGTCTTTCAGAAAGCTTTCTTCCATATTAAGCAGCATGCCCGAAAGCTCTTGAACAGCACCTTTGGCTGCTCTAAGTGGATCAAGATGTGCACCTGCTGCACACAGCAGATTCAAGCCATCCTTCTTCGTATTCTTTGCCATCGCCCAAATACTTGGAATACCGTTTTCTGTCGTGGCATTAAATAATTGGGTCTCAAACCCCGTTACATGCTGGATGCGTTGAACCATGAGCTGAAGCTCTGAATCATCAATCGATTTCATGTCAAGACGTGGAATAGGCAGTTCACCATACCACGTCATAAGAAACGCATCGCGTTCCACGATCTCGAAAATTCCATACAGAATGGCTTCTTCTAAACTACCACCAACTGCACAGCCGTTTGATGTTTCATAAACGAAGCCTTCTCCACCACCCATGCTGTAATAGGCGAACGTTTCAGGCACTAATGCAGGGCGATCTTCAGATAAGGAATATCCCCACACCCAGTGGATCGAACGGTCTGGATCAAACGGTTTAAAAGGATAATGCGGCTGACTGTACTGTTTTTGGGAATGAGTTCCGATAGATGTAGGATCAATCGCAACCTTTTTCACTTTGTTGTATGGTTCATAGACAATCGTTTGTTTTCCTCTTGGCGCATAGCCGCAATACCTCTCGAGTCCTTCTAAAATTCCCGCTTGCTCACTATGCATATAGGAATGCGTCCGTCCGGCATTTAATTCGTTCCCAGAAAGTAACGGAAGATTTACCACAGTATCCGCAAAAGGTGAGATTAAATCATATCGTTTAAAATTGAGAAGGCCAGTACGAGTATCTAAGTAATCTCGGCTCAATACGTTTTGTAGCTCATCTATCGAACGGCAACGGTAGACGTCCGGTGCAACTTTCGGACTGGATTGAAGGGATATCTTGGCGTGATCATCGGTATCAAGTGAGATATCCCCGCATGTTTCACAATAGGGATCTGGTAAAAAGAAATGCTTAGATAGTTTGAACGTTTGTAGGTTCATCAAATATACGTGTTCATGGGTGTGAGCAGTTCGATCATGCAAGAAACGCTCTACCTCATCACAAATGAGGGCAGCTGTCTGGTTGATTGCGAGATTAGTAGCCCAAAGATCGCGCGGTAAATCTTGTTTTGCAAATTGATAGTCTTTCATTTGAAAATGTTCTCTACGGTCTTGACCGGTCATGAAATAACGTAGATCCGCGCATTGTGAGCAGCCTGGATGATCTGGCTGAACGAGTGGACCAACATGTGCTTCACCAAAGAATACAAATCCTCGCAGCCATGAAATATTGCTGTTTCCGAACAATTCTTCTGCTTTAACATGCTGAGCCGGATTCCAGCTATCATGTAGTACCAAAGCTAACTTTTCATTTTTGATATCCGCATCTTCCACCGTTTTAAAACGAGAGATGTGACAGGTTTCATAGAGTTGTTGGTAGACTTCATTTCCTAGACTACCATTTCCAATTAAAATGATTTTTTGAGTCATGATTGAACCTCCGAAGAGAGTGTGATTCCAAACAGACCAGAGGTATTTTCGTTCAGAATGGTTTCTGCATGCAACGTGTAAAACGTTGCGTTGCAATTGTTGCTTTTTAACGTTTGTAGAGCTGATGCTAATGTTTCTGTTAAAGGTACTTCTTTTGTTTCTGAAAGGGTAATCGATGGAAGTCCAGTGGTTGAAATGGTAGCTGATGACTTTATGCAATTCTTGATAGAAATTTCTTCATTATTTTGCCTATACATAAGTGCTCCTTGTAGTGCATTCTGTAAAGCGTGATTCTCATCTAGACCGATAGAGCCGAAACATTTACCATTCTGCTGAACGCATATGACAGGAAAACCATAAACTTTCTTCCCTAAAAAGAGTTTGATTTCTTCGCCAAGAATTGATAGTGCTCGAATCAAAAATGAGGAGTATGAGTCTTGAACGGAACTTAGATCAATTTCAGCAGAAACTTGTGATAGGTTATTAGAGTTCATGAAGATTTCTTGCAGTTTGTTTTGAAGTGCTCTACACATTCCTTCGACTGCAGACCGGCCGGTACCATGACTCATAGCATCCGGCGAATTTTGAAATAACTTCTTCACATATGTTTCTATTCCAGATAAACCTGCTTCTAGTCGGGCATCTTCGTGAGTTCTGCCTGAAGCTTTAATCACTTCTGGCTCACTCTCACCGTAAGGGTCTGCCACTTTTACCTGGCACTGTGACAGTGGAAGCTGGGTTAAATCTTCTTCTTCAAAGACACGGAATAGTCCAGTCTGTTTTGAAGTAATTTGATAAAACAACGAGTGCAGATCAAGTTCTTGTTTGGCTGAATCTTTTAAAAACAAGAGAGGGTCATCGATCTGATCAGCTTTCATTTTTTTGTTTATGAAAGGGTGAGGAGAAACTGGATGCCAGCTTCCTTCTAATGTATTAACGTTCAATTGATAAATGGAGTTTTCGGAATTTTCCTGTACGCCGGTTATCTTTTTGAACAGTATAAAAACAGCAACGTTCGCAAGTAGACTAGAAGCAGTGCGTGATGATAGGGATTTAGTCTCCTTGCTACCATTATTCCCTAACCGTAATGAAGCTGTTTTCCAGCATGCTGCAGAATCTGATAAAACAAAAGGACCGACAAAAGCCTGTGTGTTTTGTAACGTAACAGGTAGAAAAGATTTTGATCGTTCTCTGCATATGTTTTGAATCTTAGAGAATAAGTCTTTGTTCTCATCTCCGTTTGCATAAAGAACATAATCAACTTTTGCTAGATCTTCTTTACAGTTGTTTTCATTTAATGGTAAAAGTGTAATGGTAGATTCGGGATTTTGCTTTCTAAACGTCTTAATTCGTTCTTGAAGTTTTTTAATTTCACTCGGCTCTGCGCTAGTGTAAAGTATGGTGAAAGCAGGGAGTCCTGATTGCAAGAGTGAAGCTGTAAGTGAAGAGAGAAGTGGACCACTGCCTATAATTGCGATTTTTGATTCACGGTAGTTTTGAAAACGATGTGCACCTGAATGGCTGAGATGATCAATAAATTCAATCTGTGACGCATATTTTTCTAACACTGCAGCAGGAAGCTGATGTGGAAGGTCCTGACTTGTATCGCGAGCAAAACCGTTCGTATATAACACCTCAGCAATTTTAAAGACTTGCTCTTTATATGGATCAGGCAGCCCGTCTGTAATTTGTTCCATAGAACGGCTGCCATCAAGCATAGGAATTAATTTTTGTAGCCATTGCTCGATCGTGTTGCCTTCCATTTGTATAGAAGTCACGTTATTTCGGAGATAAACCCCGCCGTTATTTTGAGGATAAACGAACGTGTCTCGGTTGATTTTCAAACACATTGAGAGAGTGACGCCTGGCATGATACCCCTCCTAACCTAATGCTCATCATCTATTCCTATGGATTCTGCTTGTCCGTTATGTCACTTTGTTAGATAGAACGAGCGAAAATAACCACAAATAAAAGAGGACTGATGCTCAAAAACATGAGCAAAGCCCCCTGAAATTTCTTCTTCGGTCTATATCTGATTATCTGCCTCCGCAACGTCCGCCGCATCCGCCACAGCGTCCAGCGCAACCGCCGCAACCACCACAACGTCCAGCGCATCCGCCACAACCGCCACAGCCTCCACAACGACCAGCACAACCGCCGCATCCGCCACAACCTGCGCAACCTCCACAAAAGTTAAAACAGATTCCGATTACACAGCCTGGAACGATAAGGCGAGGGTCTTGTGCTTGCTGTTCTTGGGGATGATGTGGCTGACCGCCACTCACTTGAAAATCTCCAGTACTTAATCCATCCAAATTCCATTGGTGTTTATTGTCCAATACAAACACCTCCTTGTTTTTTGTCAGATCTAGAACGAGTAGAGAGTCTCTGCTCAAATTCCTCATAATAAAATATGGATACAGCCTGTCCATCGTTACAGGATTGGGTGTTTGAAATAGAAACAGCCTGGAGAGCAAATTGGATTGATTAAAATGTGATGGTAGATGACTTATTTGTATGTATTAAAAGACTATTGAGAGTGCTGAACAGTATTAAAGTTATATACCACACGGGGTATTTAACCAGATATTTCATGAACTTCTTAAAATAATTCTAGAAATTTTGTTATTATTTCGGCGAGTTTGAGCGATAATTCGGCGAGTTTTAGTCATATATCGGCGAGTCGCTAATTCTCGACAATTTCTGCAAGGTGTATACCCCCAGTAGATCGTTTATTCGTCCACTCCTTAAGAAAACCAGTTTTATGGGGGCCATCATTTGTAAAATCTCTCAATCACCACCCTCACACAACATTTACACCAGTCAAACACTTCCTAAAAATAGCCTTGCTACTCTTAATCTTGTAACAATTCATCATACATAAATACGGAGGGGTAGCAAAATGGGCTCTAAACAAGTAAATCGTCGCGATTTTATTAAGATTGGAGGAGCGAGCACGTTAGCGTTAACACTTGGTTCGCTCGGTGATACTTCTAACTTATTTTCCGAAAAAGTACATGCAGATCGCAAGGAAGAAAAAGTGTTGAAGTTTCATTCGGATGGCACTTTCAAGGTCGTTCAGTTTAACGATACACAAGATGATGAGCGCATTGACCGTCGTACCATCGAGTTAATGGAAAAAGTGCTGGATGCTGAAAAGCCTGACTTTGTTGTACTGAACGGGGACGTAATTACCGGTGGTTGTGATACGGAACTCGAAATGAAACAGGCGATGAACAATGTGGCAGGGCCTATGGAAAAGAGAGGCATTAAGTGGGCTGTAACTTTTGGAAATCATGATGAAGATTCTACCCCGAAAAGCGGCGTGGATGAGAATAAGATGTTAGCTTTCTATCAATCTTACAAACACAACGTAAACGATAAGGGACCGAAAAACATCACAGGTACTGGGAACATGAACCTTCTGGTTTGGGACACGAAAGGGAAGAAGCCCGCTTTTAATTTCTGGTTGATGGATAGTGGAAGATATGCACCAAAAGAAATTGCGGGTCAAGATTTCGAGGGTTATCCAACGTGGGACTGGGTTCGTTTTGATCAAGTCGGCTGGTACAATGAAACGTCTCAAAAGATCGAAAACCGTTTTGGATTCAAAGTACCTTCACTCGTGTTCATCCATATTCCGTTATGGGAGCACCGTTATATGTGGTATTCGAGTGTAGATGGCCGAACAGAAGCAGATCATGCACGTGCTAAAAACAAACATCAGATTACGGGTGAGAGAAACGAAGATGAATGTCAGGGTCCGATCAATTCTGGCTTATTCTCAGCCATGCAGCATCGAGGCGATGTAAAAGGAGTATTCTGTGGGCATGACCACATCAACACGTATGCCGGAAACTACTATGGTATTATGCTCGGTTATGGTGGAAGTGCTGGATTTGGAGCGTACGGACTTTCTGGTGAGGAGAAGAATCGACTTCGCGGAGCTCGTGTATTTAACTTGGACCTAAACCACGAAAATATTTTAAAAGAAACACACATGGTGTTTGCAAAAGATTACGGCATCGATCTATCGCCAAACGATCAAAGCATGGATCCGGCTCCTCTTATAGGAGAAAAACAACCTGCGATGCAATAGTAGAGTAGCCAAAACAAATAATTATATTTTACTATAATGGTTTTCGAGAAGATATTAAGCAATAAAAAACTAGACTATCCACCTATATCGATGGTCTAGATTATGTTTAATTGCTAAATTCGTAATGCCAACCCGTAAAGACATGTTATAAAATGATAACGATTCAAAAAACTACATATTGGAGGATTTAAGCATGTTGAAGAAATCGATGTTGTGTTCGTTTATTTTTACTCTGGTGATGTCATTCGTCGTCGTTACATCTGATGATAACCAAAAGGCATGGGCATTACCGCCAGGAACACCTACTAAATCTGCTGCACAATCTCAGTTGAACGCATTAGTCGTTAAAACTGAAGGTTCAATGACAGGTTATTCACGCGATCTATTTCCACACTGGTCGAGTCAAGGTGGAGGGTGTGATACACGTCAAGTTGTTCTTAAACGTGACGCTGACTCGTTTAGTGGAGATTGTCCAGTAACATCCGGTAGCTGGTACAGCTATTATGATGGCATCACGATCACAAATCCATCTGACCTTGATATTGATCATGTCGTACCACTCGCTGAAGCATGGCGCTCAGGTGCCAGCAGTTGGACGACAGACAAACGTGAGGATTTCGCCAACGATCTTACAGGACCACAACTGATTGCCGTAACAGCAAGTTCAAATCGTTCAAAAGGGGACCAAGATCCATCAACATGGAAACCTACTCGAACTGCCGCTGGATGTGGTTATGCAAAATGGTGGATTCAAACAAAGTACAACTGGGGCTTAAATCTTCAATCAGCGGAAAAAACACAACTTCAAAGCATGCTTAACACTTGCACGTATTAATAGATATAAAGTATAAACAATGTATGAACTTGTTTAAAAGAAAGGAGCTGCTCCAATGGAAGAGAAATCAACAGTCTTTACGGCAACTCATGGCGTAATGACTACTGAGGTCGGCGTAATCAGCGGGGAGCTCGAGCTTAAAACAAGCTGTACCGACGAAGGTATTTTGAAACTTGCCATCACATATGCGGGAGCTGCAGAGTGGTATACGCTTCCGGGTGAAGAATATCGATTACACGATCCACGCGATCACGAAGTAATTCACCACATGTTGGCTAAAGTATTAGAACGCTCTTCATAAAGTTAATAAATAGCAGTGAACCGTCTGAAAGCAGGCGGTTCTTTTTTATTATGAGCATGAATGGTATATTAATAATTTGATAGTTATGAAATGTTATATACATAAATGAGAGATGATGAAGTTTTATAGAAGGAGATTAGTAATGATTACAAGGGAAAGTCTAGAAAATCAACAAATATGGATTTACGTTGTTTCTTTACTATTAGGAGCTTTTATAGGTCTCCGTTTTGAACATTTTGGAACTGGATTACAATGGACGATATCTCCACTAATCGCTATCCTTCTTTATGGAATGTTTGCACAGATTCCTTTTTTAAAGCTTAGAGAAGCTGTTTCAAACGTTAGATTCATGCTAGCTTTATTATTCGGAAATTTTATATGTGTACCCATCATTGTATGGATTCTTGTTTCCCTTTTTCCGCAATCCCCACCCATTCTTTTAGGAATTTGCTTAGTTCTTCTAACTCCGTGTATTGATTATGTAATTGTCTTTACTCAGTTGGGAAAAGGAAACGAAAAATTGATACTTGCGGCAACGCCACTTTTGTTTGTCGTTCAAATGGTCTTGCTTCCTCTGTATTTGTGGCTATTCATTGGGGAAGAGATGATATCCGTCGTCCAGATTCAGCCATTTTTAGAAGCATTCTTTTTCCTGATTGTAATCCCGTTACTGCTAGCAGTTCTTACACAATGGTGGGCAAAAAAACAAACCCAAGGTGAAAAAGCACTGGAACTTACAGCATGGTTACCCGTTCCGTTTATGGCTTTCGTTTTGATCGTAGTCGTTGCTTCACAGATCGGAAAAGTCTACAGTGATTTTGATATCATCATTAAGGTTGTTCCGGTATACGTCTTATTCTTAATCATCATGCCGATCGTGTCTCTCTTGATCGCACGGGTATTCTCATTAGATATAGGTGCAGGGAGAGCATTAATCTTTAGTATGGGAACAAGAAATTCTCTTGTCGTTCTCCCGTTAGCACTAGCATTACCAGAGTCTTGGCGAACACTAGCTGCAGCAGTAATCGTAACGCAGACGATTGTTGAACTGATCGGCGAATTAATGTATATAAAAACAGTACCTAATTGGATTTTACGTGATCTTAAGTAAAAAAGAATTTCACGACAAAAGGCAGGGAGTGCATCCCTGCCTTTTTCTCGGTTTCATTCTGCTAACAATCAGGGGTTAAGGTCTTGCTTTATATGTTTCGCGCGTTGAATGGTAAAAGTGTATGTATCTCTAAATTCTTTTTTTTAGAAAATATGTATGAACAGGCGGTTGTACAAGCGAACTAAGAACGAACGAATAAGATATGAAAGGTATGTCATGTAAATAGAAAAGGTGATCGTTAAAATGAGTAAAGCCATAAGTCCTTTTTTCTTTAATTCGTTTCCTAAGAGCGGTACACATCTTATGTTTCAAATATTAACAGGAATTCATTCCATCACATTTGATCAAAATCTGCATTTGTATGAAGGTGTCTCAGCACAATTGGCTGAACATCAGCGCGAGTTAGAGAAACTAAAAGAAAACGAATTTTTGTCTGGACATATTTATTATTCCACGTCATGGGAGAAGCTTCTTCAAGATCTCGATATGAAGCAAATCTTCCTATATCGCGACTTGCGTGATGTTGTTGTTTCCTACAACTACTATATTGAAAAGGTAGATGCTCCACTTCATCAATATTACAATAAGAAGCAACTGTCTAAAAAAGAGCGACTGTTATCTATTATAAGAGGAATTCCAGAGTTGGGTCATCAGGACATTCATGATTGGTTTTCGGAATTTAAAGGATGGTTATCGGCACCTAACGTGCTTTCTTTAAAGTTTGAAGATCTCATAAGAAGTCAAGACTCTCTAGACCAAACGGTTCAGAAAATCGTACAGTTTATTATGGAAGAGGAACTTGGAAACCTTGATCAAACGGTAATCAAACGTGCGAAAGAAAACATTTCGACTCAGGACTCTGCAACGTTCAGAAAAGGGACAATCGGTAACTGGAAAGAAGAGTTTGACGAAGAGATTTCAGATGCCTTTAAAGAGACAGCTGGAAACTTGCTCATTGAGTTAGGATATGAAAAGGATTTGCTTTGGTAAATAGGTGAATTATGTAATAAAACTACTTATTCACCTTGAAAAATCGCAACGAAATGTGTTGCGGTTTTTTTAATTAAATTAAGTGAGATTAATTTTAAAACTGAGAAAACAGTTTTTAATACAAAGTTTTTTATTCCATCATTTTTGAAAGTGGTACAATAGTACAAAAGTAGGTAAAATCAAAAAGGAGTGGACACTATGGGTTTAGTCTTGGAAAAGGATTATATTGAATACTTTACAAATAACAGAGAAGAGTTCCAAGAATCTTTATTAAGTGAAGCCCGAAATGTTCGTGGGAAGATTGAAGAAATTTTGTTAGTAGGTAATATTGATTTATTGTCTAATGCTCACAAACTAGTGATGTATACCATCCAAGGAAAAGACCGTGAATTAGAAGAATTTGCAAAATTCGAAGGGGTATCGTGGGCATCACATAGCCTAACGCTTGCATTTAAACTTGAATGGGTTCAAGCCATTCGAAGAACGGTTTGGAAATACTTGCAGGAATACAATAAATTGAACCAAATTGCCATAGAGGCTGAGGTTTTTTTTAATACCGAAAGACAAATAAATGACCGTATTGATAAATTTTTGAATGAACTATTTCTGAGTTATTCAGCGTATAAAGATAAGCTGATCGAGTCTCAGAAAACACTGGTTGAAAACCTTTCTGTTCCAATTATTCCAATCACATCAAAAGTTTGTGTTCTCCCGTTAATTGGAAGCATCGATACATACCGAACAGACACGATTGAAGAGAAAGTTCTTTTGGAAATCAGCAGACTACGGATTGCAAAACTTGTTATTGATTTATCTGGAATCGCCCAAATGGAGACGGAAGCGATCGAGCGCATTATAAAAGTAATGGAGGGTGCGAACATGATGGGGTGTGAGTGCGTCATTACGGGTCTTCGCCCAGAAATTGTACGCAAAATAACAAATAACGGATTATCTTTTGAAAGCAAGGCTCAAACGAAAGCCACTCTTCAGCAGGCTTTAGAAGATTATTTAAGATAGGTAATATGTTTTCATAGTCGTAAAAAAGGATGTACACCACTAGATAAGTGTACATCCTTTTTAATAGCGGATCTATTTTGATTGCGGAACTAATTCTTTTCTAAAATGTATATCGGAAGCATCTGGAGTCGGTAATCCTTCCCAGCGAAACAGTTCCTGATAGTCATGACGTTCATAGAATCCTGGTGCTTGAAAGGTGAAGGAAGTCGTGAAGGCGTGTGTGCAACCTCTTTCTATTGCTTCTTGTTCAAAGTCATGAAGTAATTTCGTACCAAGCCCATCCTTACGAACATCTTCCCGAACCCATGTCATTGCAATCCCAGCAGCTACTCCCCAAGTCCAGCCACTCATACCTGCTGCAAGTTCACCATGAATATCCAAAATTTGTACCGTTAGTTCTCGAGCGGCAGGAGTGCCAATCGTTGAAGCAGCGTTCACTTTATCTAATTCATCAGAAAGCCGCTGATCTAACTCAGCATTTTCTTCTCCAACCAGTACCTTGTAATGATCTTTCATTTGATTACTCAACTCCTCAAGTAGTTAGTTAAAATGAACGTATATGTATGTAAACAGTATATCAAATGGTTAAATCAATTGGTTGACCTGATTTCTGAATGCTTGCTCATTATGAGTAAATTGAATGATTAGCGTTGGCCACTCGTGAAAAACAATTAACGTGTAAGAAATATAAAAACACGTACCGTGAATACACATATCAACTCCAAAACAAAGCAAAACCCCCGATCACAATGGTCGGGGGTCCCATTCAGAAAGAGTAATTATCCTTTGAAATTACTTCTTTTTGCTTTTTTTCTTAGATTTTTTGTGTTTTTTATTGCAATCACATTTAGTTGGAGCACCAGGATCGATTACTTCTTTAATTACTTTCTCCTCATACACGTCACGGCGAACATACTTAATGTGTTCACGTTTTACGCGAATAATTGGATGAACGAAAGTAACCTCTTTTTCTTTGTATGAATCCTCAATAATATAAACAGGATCACAACAAATTACTTTTTTCTTCTTTTTCTTACAATGCTTGTCTTTACCCAAGATAGCACCTCCTACATTTCATACTTTAGTAGATGCAGTTAAAGGGTAAAATGATCTAGACAAGTCACTATTTTTATAAATTATAAGGAAAAGTCCTAAGTTTAAACATCCCAAAAATCACTTAATTTTGCGGTATCTTCTTTCTTTTTTACGATACTTAATACAATTCTCATTGTTGTTCCATCTGGTTTGTAGGAAGGATCATCTAAAAGTTTCTGTACTTGGTAGGAAGGAAACTTACTGGCTTCTTGCAGCCATTGTAAATCTAAATTGTGTTTTTGAATCCACGTATTTAATTTTGTGTTCATTATTTTCTCTCCCATAGAATCTTTCTGTTTATAATATACCATTCCTTTAATTAAACTTCTACATATTTTGTACACAAGTTAAACAATCGTTATTTAACACTGTTTAAGGAGGTTTTAAGCTTATTTTAGTTGAATGTCTAATTAGGTATTTTACCGTGTATGGAGGACAAATAAAGATGAAGAATATTTATATTAAACTTCTAGACACCAGTGATCTGCAAGCATTATTTGATATTGAAACGAAAAACAAGGCGTTTTTTCAGCAATATGCACCTGAAAGAGACTCTGATTTTTATTCTTTAGATGGTCAAGCAAGAAGATTGCAAGAGATAGACGAGCGAAAAGAAAAAGGGTTAGGATACTCTTTTGGTATTTACCTTCTTGGTACACATGAATTAATCGGACAGATTGGTCTATTTAAGATCGAGAGAGGACCTGCACAGAAAGGGATGGTTGGTTATTCTCTCGATCAAGTCCATAACGGCAAAGGGTTTATGACTGAAGCTCTGCCACTTATTTTAGATTTTGCGTTCAATGAACTTAAACTTCATCGAATTGAAGCAGAAGTAATGCCTCGAAATTTCGCATCTATTAAATTATTAATTAAAGCTGGATTTCATAAAGAAGGAATATCAAAGAAAAATGTGAAGATCAATGGTAGGTGGGAAGATCACCAAGTTCTTGCCATTCTTAATGAAGAGGATATAAATAGTTAAAATGTAAGAAGAGCAGGCTGTAATCGTCCTTCGTTATAGCCTGCACCATACTTCTTAATGAGATGCTTGAGAATCGTTACGTTTATTCATTTCAATTTCACCGTTTTCGGCCATCATTAACTTGTTTACATAAGCAGCGTGCGCTAGTTCATATCTTATGCGTTTACTTGCATCCACAAAATGAGCTTCTTTTACGATCCCTGAGAGAGAATACCGGTGTCCTTTATAATCGACGTTTAATTCGGTAATTTGATTAAATTTAAAGCTCTCAACAGGCTTACCATCCAGATCTGTTAAGAGATACTCACTATATTTTTCGTTGCAGATTCTCGCCACTTCCTCCATAACTGTAAACGCTTCATCGGGGTTTTGTCTGTAGTTGAGGATGAGGCTTTCATTCACTCTCCGCATCCCGCGGTTTCCGTTTTGAAGCTCGTTAATACTTCCATAAGAGACAGTGTATAGATAACCGTCGTATTGACGAATCTTCAGGTGACGCACACTTATTTCCTCAATTTTACCCTGTTTGTTACCGTTGATGATCACATAATCACCAAGGTTGATCTGTCTTTCAAACAAGTAGGCTAGTCCCATGATATAGTCTCGAATAATATGCTGGAAGATCAATGCGAGTGCACCGGCTACTACAACTGAGCCTGTAACTAGCCTCGTTAGATTGAAGAAATGGCTTAATACGTAAATGAAGAAGAACACCAATCCAAGAACCTTGAGAACTTGATCGGTAAAGTGCATCAACGTTTCTTCACGGTTTTCATCTAGAAAACTTGTTTTATCAAAGAAAAGCTGAACGGATTTTCTAATAAAATAAGCGGAGATTATGATTAGTAAAGCTACGATTAAAATTTTTACAGGTAATTTGTTAAACAATTCTAAGTTAAACATTCTTTCAACTCCCACTCTTACTATACCAATAGAATGCGGAAAATAAGCAAAATTATTTTCTGATTCCAATGGATTTTAAAAGATAATGGGAGAAAGGTCAATAATCAATATCATTCTGAACGAAATGGTGTATTAGTAGTTCGCGTAAATAAGAAAAAATAAAAAAGTGTATATTAAAAGACTTCAGACGAAGAAGCCTTTTTTAACTAATTCATATTAAGATTTCATATTTAAGCCGGGGTTAAAATAAACTGTTCGGTTTCTTGGATTGCAATTAGTTGGTATGTATGACTTTTTAATTGTTGTCTGATCTCAATAGGTATCGTGAGTCTTCCTTTTACACCTATAATCGGAGTAAACCGTCTTTCATTCATCTTATCAATGATAATTACTCCATCTTTAACATCTACACCTACTTTTTCTCCAATCTGAAACTGAAACTCTTCTCGCCAAACAACTGGGATGTGAAAATATCCTTTCTTGTTGTCATAAAATTTATTTAATACAACTGACATTGTGTCACCCCATTAAATGAATTCCAAAATATGTATACTTATGCTGATTTGTTTATTTTTATAAATGTTACCATAATATCTCTAGAATGTTCAATATTTTTTGATTTTACAGAAATTAGTTGGAGCGGGAATATTGAGAGAAATAAGGATTGGTTTGAAACGAAAAAAAGTGGATGAATAAGATATCCAACCACTTTACTAGTATAGGGTAGTAATAATAAAAATCTCGAAATTAAATTAAATAACTTTAATAGAATTTACAACATCACCTTGTATCGGTTCATAATTATCATGAAATCGAATACGAATAGATTTCGTGTTGTGGTGGTCGTGTGAATTCATCACTTGAAAATGAATATGAGGCTCAGATGAATTGCCAGAATTTCCGCATAGTCCTATTAACTGACCTTGTTCAATCATTTGGCGGTCCTCTACAACAATTGAATGTTGCTTAAAATGAGCAATGAGGCTATACTCATCGTTTGCATGTTGAATGATTACATAGTTACCTTCTGGATTAGAGACATTCGTTGACCCCAGTTCGTTATCCACGATAGAGTTTACTACTTTTACGACTCTTCCGTCACATGGAGCTACTACTTTTTTATCAAACGCGTAATAATCATTATTTGATGTTGGAGTGTCTCTATAGGATTGTCCATCCTTTACAATTACAAGATCGTAGGCGTAACGCTGCTCTTCGATTTCATAGTGATAATTGATGAATGAATTAGCGCCTCCCCAAAAGACAAACCATTCTTCTTGTATGGGCATCATGTATGTATTCTTTGAAAGCTGATTATCTGTTTCAGGATAGCTTTCAAAAGGTGCAAGTAAGAGACTATGAATCATATTTTCATGATCAAATACGACACAGATTGCTTTTTCACGTTCGTTATCTAGCCATAAGTATTGTCTTAAATGATCTGTAAGAATTGTCTCCGATTCCAATGAATAATTCTGAACACCAGAACTAAAGGAAGATGATAACTCAATAAATGGTTCTAATGAAATAATATCTTTGAAGTTACTTGATGTTTGATCATAAATCGTTTTAAATTCCCCTTTTAAAAATGTATCTCCAAACGATTTCCCTGTTACCTCTCGTTGTAAATGGTTCACATAATCATCCTCTCGTTAATGAATGGGTTTGTTAGTCATTTTGCATTTATCTTACCATCTAATACCAATTAATGTTAATTTAAAGAAGAAGACTTTATGAACTTTTACCCGAACAATGGAGGGAGAAAAATGAAGAATATTCATAAAGGAAGACACGTGGCAGAAGTAGAAGATCACTTTGTTGTTTTTGTAATAGGAATGCGGGTGAATAAGCTACTTTCATTTACGAAGTGGATTCCTGTTTTTAAAGCCATGGGTCCAATGGTTAGGGAGCTTTATCAACACCCTGAAATCGGTTTTCTACATACAGAATTTCATTTTAGTTGGAGAAGAGTAACACTAATTCAATATTGGAAAAGCTTTGAACAACTTGAAGCTTATGCTCACGGTAGAACGCATTTAAGTGCATGGAAACAGTTCAATAGAAATATAGGTGACGATGGAACTGTTGGTATCTTTCACGAAAGCTATAAAATTGAAAAACGGAGTGCAGAAGCCATTTATAACAATATGCCAAGAATTGGACTTGGAAAAGCTTATTCGATAGCCTCCGTAACGAAACACACTCAAACTGCTAGAGAAAGAATGAACAGTTAATAGTAGTTGATCTATCCTCACATGATAGATCTTTTTTTATTTTTCAAATAAACACTTGAAACTGACGTAACGTCATTTTGTATACTTTTAGATAACGACTTACACGTAGAGGTTGATGAGATGAAACGTCAGGATGTTGTGATCTATGGGTGTGTTATTATCGGAGCAGGTGTTGGTTTAATTATGGATCAAGTGTTTACAGGTGTACTTATCAGTCTAGGAATTGGTTATTTGCTGAATGCTTTTTTCATTAAATAAAAAAATGAGTTGTAGAGATGTATCTTGAATGGAGGGAGATTTATTGCTTCATATTCATAAAGTAAGTGAAATGACTGGTGTGACTGTCAGAACACTTCGTCACTATGATCATATCGGCTTATTGCAATCCTCATCCAAAACAGAAGGTGGTCATCGTTTATATAACCATACTGACTTGAAGAGACTGCAGCAAATTCAATTTATGAAGAAGATCGGTTTTCGTTTGAACGAGATTAAGAACATGCTAAATTCTAGAGAATGGGATTGGTCAGATAGCCTCATGAATCAACTCTCTTATGTAAAGCAAGAGCAAGAAAATTTAAGAAAGATAGAGAGTACGCTTAGAGAATTGATTCACGGTATGGCAATCGAAGATGAGAGTAGTGAAATCGCCATTCAAAAAGTCATGCAATTAGCTAATCATGATAAAGAACTTCAAGAAAAATATAGAAATTCATTATTTGAAAAAAGAGAAATAAAGCTGTGGAAGAAGGTTCCAAACATGACTAGCGACCATCCAGATACTCTGGAATGGATAGCTCTTATAGGACAGTTGAAGCGGTTTATCAATGAGGATCCAGGTTGTTCAAATGTTCAAAAAATCATTAGAAGAATGGATGAAAAAAGAGCAGAAACATTTGGTGGTGAAACAGAGTTTATAGATAAGCTCTGGGACGTGCGTATGTCTGAAAAACAGTCAGAACAATTAGGATTATATCCCATTGATCAAGATGTACTGCAATTTTTAAACTCCGCTTATGAAATCTTTATATCAAAAAAGATGTGAGCTCATTCTGAATAGAGGGGGAATTCGGTGACAGTAGAATTGCTTCTTATAATTGGAGGATTAGCTGTATTAGATATGCTAAGTCCTGCGACAATAGGGGTTACGGTATATCTCCTATTAAACGAGAAAGAGAAACGATCGTCCCAAATTCTTTTCTACCTATTAATCGTTGCTGGTTTTTATTTTGTAGTTGGCGTTTCACTCATGTTAGGTATATCAACTTTGCTTGAAAGCGTCTCAAACATTTTTCAAAATCAATCCATAAGCTGGATCATCTTTATCATTGGGGCCATTTTGTTTATTGCTAGTTTCTATGTTCCTGCAAAGAAAAGTCCTAATCTACCTTATCCAAAATCTAAGGGTTTGATTTCAATCATAGTCCTTGGGTTGTCTACTTCACTTATTGAAGTAGGAACCGCTTTTCCTTACTTTGCTGCAATCGGTATTTTATCTACTAGTGATCTTACAATCATGGAATGGATTAGTATTTTAGCTGGATACAATTTAATCATGATCTTGCCACCACTCTTGTTGTATTTCATATATCTTTTGTTTGGTAGATGGATGGATAAACCTTTAAAAAATCTACGTGAAAGCCTGGTTAAGAATTCTGGTTCAGCTCTTTCATGGATTATGTGTATCGTTGGAATCATACTGATTTTTAATAGTTTGGATTATTTATAAGCAATGTAAAAAATGATAATAGGGAGTGTGTGCTACAAATGATAAAAGCTGCTATGTTTGATTTAGATGGTACACTATTAGATCGGGATGAGTCTGTGAAACTATTTATTGAAGAACAATACAACAGATTTCCGCAGCTAAAAGGTTATGTAACGAAGGACATGTATGTTAAACGATTTATAGAATTAGATAACCGAGGATATGTTTGGAAGGATAAAGTTTATCAGCAAATTTCTAATGAGTTTTCATTACCTGATCCTTCGTGGGAAGATCTTCTTTCTGATTACATAAATGAATTTAAGAACCATTGCGTTCCATTTCCTCATCTTATTGAAATGTTAGAGGATTTTAAAAGTAATAACTTCAAGCTGGGAATCATTTCAAACGGATTCGGACAATTTCAGATTGATAATATAAATGCGTTAGGCATCAAAGAATATTTTGATGTGATATTAATTTCTGAATGGGAAGGAATAAAGAAACCAGATCCTCGAATTTATAATGTAGCCTTAAAGCAACTACAAGTATCTCCTAATGAGGCTATTTTTGTAGGTGATCATCCTGATAATGATGTAAAAGCTGCGCAAGATGTTGGAATGAGAGGGATTTGGAAGAGAGTTGCTCATTGGGAAAATGTTGAAGCAGATTACATAGTGGATGATTTGTTGGAGATTCCTTTAGTTATTCAGGAATGTAATAGATTAGATGAATACCATATTTCATCAGGAAAATAGAACTATAGATAGAAATATTAGCTCTTCGTATACTTAAGAAGAGGAGGAGTCATCACATGTCTGATAACTGGAATTTTTATATCGATGAATTGGATGGAAATCTTGCTTCATTTGTTGTTGATTTGGATGTAGGTGAAGAAATTAATATCAAAAAATACAATTGGTTGTTTACAGTGAAACTTACTGTTAAGTCGCCTACTGAGTTAGGTTTCCCTGAAGAAATAGAAGATGAATTACTTGGTGAGCTTGAATATGATCTAATGGAAAAATTATATAATGAAGACATCATTCAAGTTGGACGATTAACTACGAATGGAACACGAGAATTCTTCTATTACGCTAAAAAAGAAAAACAGTTTAAAATTATAGATAAACAGGCACTCGCTATTTTTGATAATAATGAATACGAAACGGAAATCTCAAGTATAGAAGAAGAGGAACCGTTGTCATTTTATTACGAGTTCCTTTATCCAAATGAATATCATCTTCAACAGATGAATAACCGTGATTTAGTGGAATTGCTTGAAAAAGAGAATGACGACCTAGAACAACTCAGAGAGATTCAGCATTGGATTGAGTTTCAAACATTAAAAGATTTAAAAGCATTTGAACAAGACATTATTAAAAAAGGATTTAAAACGGAGGATTTCGAACAGAAAAAGAATGAAGAAGGAACATTTACCATCACAATCTCTCGAGAAGACGGTGTAGATTACGAAATGATTGATGCTGTTACATACCTGATAATTGAAACAGCACAGAAATATAATGGCGAATATGACGGTTGGGAGTCTCCTGTTGTTCTTAAAAAGTAAAATCTTAAGTTATCTTAATTAAGGAGCAATCTAATGACAGATTTAGTTAGCGGATACCAATGCACATGTTGTGGCAAATATCATGATGAACTTCCTTTAAATTATGGAATTGAAGCACCTGTCTATTATGAAGAGGCTACTAAAAAAGAGAGAAACAAGCATTTTGAACTTACGGATGACTTTTGTGTAATGGACGGTGAACATTTCTTCATAAGAGGCTGTATCGAAATTCCCATTATTGGATCTAATGAATTTTTTGTATGGGGTGTATGGGTATCACTTAGTAAAGAAAACTTTGAACGGACCTTAGAGCAATGGGATGACCCAAATAGTGAGCAACTAAAGCCGATGTTTGGGTGGTAATCTACACATCTTCCCATGTATCCTGAAACGGTAAATTTAAAAACGAATGTACATATCCGCTCACAAAATTTGCGACCTTTTATTGAGCTCGAGCCTACCGATCACCCATTATCGATTGAGCAAGTACAAGGAATTACAATGGATCGGGTTAAAGAAATTGCTCAATTTTTTTGTGAACTTAGTAAATAAGTCTATAGAGAAGTTTATGAAAGGGATCAGATAAATTTATTCATCGGTTCTCTTTTTTAATTGAAACTCGTCGTTTCATAAAGTTCCTTATAAAAAGGGATCGTGCGTGGACTTGCTACATACTTCCTATATAATAATGCTAACAAGCTTCTTTTTAGGAGGAACAACGATGAGCACGGAAAAAATACTAATTGTTGAAGATGAGAAAAAGATAGCCAGGGTTATTCAACTAGAACTTGAACATGAAGGATATGAAACAGAAACAGCTACGACTGGCATGGAAGGATTAGAAAAATTCAAATCAGGCAACTGGGATCTTATTCTGCTCGATGTGATGCTGCCTGAATTAAGCGGCCTAGAGGTATTGAGACGAATCCGAGCTACAGGTAGTCATATTCCAATTATTTTATTAACGGCCAGAGATGCCTTGCCAGATAAAGTGAGCGGGCTAGATCTTGGTGCAAACGATTATGTGACTAAACCGTTTGAAATTGAAGAATTGTTGGCTAGAATCCGAGCATTTCTCCGCATGAATCAACGCTACACAGAAGATCAAGATAGCGAAGTATATGAACTAGGTGAACTGACCGTTAATTTAAAAACGAGGGAAGTTAAGCGTGACACTACCTTAATTGAATTAACACCGAGGGAATTTGATCTTCTTGTTTTCTTGATACGAAACAAAAACCAGGTATTGAACCGTGATCAAATATTATCAAAGGTATGGGGTTACGATTATTATGGCGATACCAATGTTGTAGATGTCTACATACGCTATCTGCGAAAAAAGATTGATTCTACTTTTTCGCACCCCTATATTCATACGATTCGTGGAGTAGGCTACACGATGAAGGAGTAACCCATGAACATAAAAAATAGGATAACTTTGTTTTCAACGGTGTGGCTTTTGATCATCCTACTTATTACGAATAGTGGTATCTATCTATTGTTTCAAAAGAATTTACATGATAATGCTCTTGAGGGTACAGAGACAAGGATGGAAAGTTTGACGGAAGCCGTAAAAACTTCTTCTGAAACTAAAATGAACATGACACAGCTATTAAGGGCCTACCTTCCTGCAGATTCAATGGTTCGAATTATTACAGAATCCAATTCTGTAGCTGCCACTTCATCAAGAATTACGGATGATGATAAGCTTGATGATATTAAACCGACATATAGACCGAATCAATTTAGTGAAGTAAAGAACATAGACGGTATGATTTACACCGTTGCTCAACACCCGGTAATTTGGGCAGATGGGGAGGTTGTTTCTTTACAGTTGATCGAAAAAGAATCTTCCATTCCTAACTCTTTGCAAATCTTAAGAATCGTTTTAATTATAGCAACATTACTCATCTTAATTCCTTCTTATTTGGGAGGGCGATTTTTGAGTAAGTTAATTTTAGTTCCGATCAGCCATTTAACACGGACGATGGAAGAAAATCAGAGACTCGGAACGTATAAGCGGATCACGATTAATAAAAAATCGAATGATGAATTAAATAATATGGCAAGAACGTTTAACCGTATGATGGATCTACTCGAAAATAACTATAAAAAGCAAGAACAGTTCGTTTCAGATGCTTCCCATGAACTGAGAACACCGCTTACTGTTATTGAAAGCTATGCAAAAATGCTAAAGCGGTGGGGAGGAAGTAGGCCAGAGATTTTAGAGGAAGCTGTAGAAGCGATCCACTCAGAATCCATTCGGATGAAAGAGTTAACCCAACAAATGCTTATTCTAGCAAGGGATGAGTCGCAAGTGAATCTGCAATTAGAACAATCCAATTTGGTTGTAATGGCTAAAAATGCGGCAAAAAATATGAACAAGGCGTATGACCGTAACATTCAAGTTCATTCCAATTTAGAGGATATTCATGTTGAGTGTGATTCATTAAAAATTAAGCAAGTTCTAATCATCCTTTTAGATAACGCCATTAAGTATAGTTCGGAAGCGATTAAAGTAGAGTTAACCAAACAAGGAAACTCTGTCAGGTTATCCGTATCAGACAATGGGATCGGTATTTCAAAGGAAAATCTAGATAAAGTCTATGATCGATTCTTTCGAGTAGATCAAGCTAGGAGCAGGGATAAAGGTGGAGCGGGCTTAGGACTGTCCATCGCAAAGCAAATTGTTTCTGCTCACCAAGGTAAGATCGATCTAGTTAGCGAAGAAGAAAAGGGAACAACCGTTACAATGGAGATTCCTGTGAAACAGAGTTAATTCTCATCATTTTCTCATCTTATTCTTATGGAGCTTTCATTCTTACATGAGAAAATTCATGTAAAGGGGGAATACGTATGAACAAAAAAACAGCTGTGATTTCTGGAATCATAATCGTTATTCTCCTTCTTGTCTTCGGCACAAGAGAGTGGGTGAATGGAAACCAGAGCAGTACATTAGAAAAAGAGAAAATCAATAAAATCGTAAGCGCAAAATATCCTGGAGAGATTTTATCTACAGAATTAACGAATCGAGAAGATAAACGTCAATTCAAAACAGTGTTGAAAAGTGAACAAGGTGTTTATGTGATCTGGTCTGATGCGGTTTCGGGAGAAGTTCTTAACGTGAAACGAACAGAAGAAGAAGAATCTCAAAGGAAATTGATTACAAAGGATGAAGCGGAAAATATAGCTGCCAAAGATGGTAAAGTGAAGTCTGCTGAGTTTGATGAAGCAAACAAAGTCTATCTTGTTTCTGTCCAGAATGAAGGCAAAACATATCGATTAGAAATTAACGGAACCACTGGGGACATTAAAACTAAAAAAGAGGTTGAATCTGGAGATGAACCAGCTCAACCGAACACAAAAATAACAGAAGAAGAAGCTAGACAAATCGCTCAAAATGAAGTGAAAGGGACTATCACGGATATTGAGCTAGATGATGAAGACGGTGTAATCGTTTATGAAATCGAGATTGAAACAAAAACGAAAGAAGCACAGATAATCATCAATGCGTTCTCTGGTGAAGTAACCTCCGTAACGATGGAAACGAAAGATAATGACTAAGAATGCTCTAAATAAGAGCATTCTTATTCTTTTGAGAAAAATCACCACAGGTTCTCATCGTTTTCTAATCTTCTCTTCTCTTTGTTCTCATTTTAACTGTCTATTATAAGGTTATAGATAAAAACAAGGAGGAAACAACAAATGAAAAAACTAACAAAAATTATTGCAGGTACAGTATTAGTCGGTGGTATTGGAGTAGGAACGTATACTTATGTAGAAAATACACCAAGTGCGTTTGCTGCTAAGAATGTCATTTCTGAAAAACAAGCAAAAGACATTGCATTAGAAAAAACAAAGGGCGGAACGGTTACTGAGATGGAACTTGATCGCGAAGGACTAAAGGACAAATATGAGATTGAAGTTCTTAACGGAGAGAAAGAATTTGATCTTGATATCGTTGCAGAAACAGGTAAGATCTCTAAAGTGGAAGAAGGTATGAAAGATCAAGATGACAATGACAACGACGATGATGGAGATGACGATAACAATAGCGATGATGACAATGAAAGCTCGGATCGCGATGATCAGATAGATCCTGCAAAAATTAAGATCACTTCTGAACAAGCGCAGTCCATTGCACTGAAGAAAGTATCAGGAACTATAAAAGAAATGAGTCTTGATGATGATTATGTTTACGAGTTTGAGATTCAAAAAGACGGTAAGGATATAGATGTCAACGTGGATGCTATAACAGGTGAAGCAGTCGTTGATGAGAATGATAACAATTAATCACCGTAATCACCAGAATAGACGAGGTTGCCTAGTAAAGGCGCCTCGTTTTTAAGTATGTAAGCAATTTATTAACTGTTTTTCTGTTCATTTCTTTTTCTGCATTTTCAAGTAGAAAGCACCATCTAAAACGCAAATACCCGTGAGCAAAAAAACAAGATAAACCCTTTAAATAACTAACTTTGTTAAGTTTTAAATTCGCTTAAATAAGGTAAAAATCTAAAAAATAATATATAATCTTGTTAGTATAGAGTTGTTCCAAGTAGTGCAAGTATTTTCTTGAAGAGTATCTTGCGACTAAAATGGTCATTCTATGGATATTACATATTATTTGTATGATTTGAAAGGAGATTCATGAATGGATTCAATTTGGTTAGAGTACGGCTGGGCATTATTGATATTAATTGGACTTGAAGGTTTGTTATCTGCTGATAATGCCCTTGTACTAGCGGTTATCGCAAAACATTTACCTGAGGATGAGAAGAAACGGGCGATTAGTTACGGGATTCTTATGGCGTTCGTTTTCCGTTTCGGTGCACTTTTTGCCATTTCATTCATCGCGAACGTTTGGCAGATACAAGCGATCGGAGCAGCTTATCTTTTATACCTCGGATTAAAGCATGTAATACAAGCTAAATTCGGTAAAGAGAATGAGAAGATCCAAGAAGAAGTAG
The DNA here is from genome assembly GCF_005503015.1 of Bacillus sp. E(2018). Lineage (NCBI taxonomy): Bacteria > Bacillati > Bacillota > Bacilli > Caryophanales > Bacillaceae > Bacillus > Bacillus sp. E(2018). The sequence continues at coordinate 935,211 of NZ_SCOL01000001.1, forward strand.
AAGAAGAAGCAAAAGGAAAAGGTTTCTGGCCAACAGTTGGTAAGATCGCTATCGCTGACTTAGCGTTTGCGATCGATTCGATTCTAGCTGCAGTTGCACTTGCTCTAGGTCTTCCAGATTCACCACTTGGTGATTTTGGAGGAATGGACGGTGGACAATTCATCGTCGTTGTTCTTGGAGGAGTTGCGGGTCTAATCTTGATCAAGTTTGCAGCAACTTGGTTTGTTAAGTTGTTAGATCAACGACCTGCATTAGAAACAACTGCTTATGCAATCGTTGCATGGGTAGGTGTGAAGCTAGCGGTAATTACACTTGCTCACAATGATATTGGAGTGTTAGATCACGATTTTCCACATAGTACGGTTTGGACAATCATTTTCTATGGTGTGTTAGTTGGTATAGCGGTAATCGGATGGTTTGCACCGGCTAAATCGAAGAAAACTGAAAAATCTTTATAAGCTACACAAAACGAAAGTCAGCGGAATGATCTGCTGACTTTTTTGTTTATCCACGATTAGTTTATATGAAAAACATTTAGCTGGAGAGCTTTTTCCGATCGCTTCGCAATGTAAACAAATGAAAAATTGCAAGGATAACGCAACATATTATGCTAAAAAAGAGACCCATAAAACCTTGCATCATAACCCATCCTGTTGTAAAGGTTCTGAAAATCCAGAGATACCAAAAGCCACCTAATAAAATAAAGCATGGACCAGCAAATAGACGCAACTTTTTGTTGAATTTGTAAATGATATAGGTTGCACCAATCATTATTATGGTATAGAAGGGTGGTATATGTAGTTCGAATCGAGATTGAGCATCTTCGGGTGTTTCGTAAGGTTGATTTAATTCTACAAACGTAAGAACGATTGTTATAAGTGATAGAAGTATTAATCCCCATAAGACGGTCTTATTTAATGTATTCAATAGAAAAACCCCTTTCGTAAGTTTGTTATCTATCACAAGGTACATATCCATTATATGTTAAATGATGTAATTGAAAAATACAAAATTGTTTTCGATGCTAATTTTGAAGTTTAGCTCAAGACAAAATGTCACACATCCTTTATTCGTCCACCTAAGAAGGATTAGCGTAACTTATATGGAAATCATAAATTTGGCTGAAAGCTAATCTTATTAAGCTAATATGATGAAGGACGTGGAACTAGTGAAATCAACTGAAATCTTAAAGATGAATAAACAAAGATGGGAGGTATCAGCCGAACGTTTTTTCGGTCGAACAGCACTCCCAGAGTACGGACCTTTTTCTTTAAGTGAAGCACAACTCAAATTATTTGGTTCAATAAGCGGTAAAACGGTGTTGGATATCGGTTGCGGTAGTGGTCACTCTTTGCAATATATGGGGAGAAAAGGTGCTAAAGAATTATGGGGATTAGATTTGTGTACGAAGCAGATTGACACGGCCAGAAGTGTTTTACAAGATCAACAAGTAAAGGTTACATTAATTGAATCTCCTATGGAGGAGAACCCGGGATTACCAAACAGTTATTTCGATATTGTTTATTCAATTTATGCTTTGGGCTGGACAACAAATTTAAGTTTTACGTTCGCAAATATTTATAGTTATCTCAAACCAGGCGGCGTTTTTATTTTCAGTTGGGAACATCCTCTTCATGATCGGTTGAAATACGAACAAGAACAATCTACGTTTATATTTAACAAGTCTTATGTGACTGAAGGTCCGGAATATAATGAAGGTTGGCAGAATTTAGCCGTCATTCATCACAGAAAATTAAGCACTTACATTAATGCTTTAATTAAAGCAGGTTTTATGATAGAAAAAGTAATAGATGATGTTTGCTTACCAGATGAACAATCGGAGAATCCAGCGAGATGGTATTCCACTCAAAAAGCAAACCTTGTTCCAGCTACTTTTATTATAAAAGCATCAAAAAAGTAATAACTGTTTAAAAGGAGTTCATTAATGACTAGTTGGAAACCTCAAGAATTTACTACAGATGACAGATTACATGTTGCAAATGAGATACTTGAAAATTTATTAAGTAAGTATGGAAAACGTTTAATTTCGGTTGCGATTGAAGGGTCAACTGCGAAAGGAACTGATCGTCCTCAATCTGATTTGGAATTACGAGTGGTTGTGGATAGCAGGGAAAGTGAATGGTATCCTTTCTTTTATAACGGAATGTTCGTAGGTATTAGTTTTAATACAATTGATAAGATTAAATCTAAAGCAAGAAGCATGGATTACGAATGGTGTGTAAAAGGTGATGTGTTGTTCACGTGTAAGATTCTTCATGATCCAACAAACTTATATGAGTCTCTAAAAGAAATAGCATTGAAAACGGAGTCACAAACTGATTTCAATATCTTAATGAAAGATGCTCTTGCGGATATGTATGAACATGTTTATAAAATTTTTACGGCAAAAGAATCAGACACGTTTGTAGCCGCACATGAGGCACGGCAGGTTGCTTATTGGGCAACAATGTTGGTTGGATTAAAAAACCATCACAAATTTTTATCGAGCAGATCCATGTATGAAGAAGCGTTTAAACTTCCTAGTTTACCGAATCATTATGAAATGAACATAAAAGAAGTATTATCTTTACATACAGAAGTACAAAAATTAAGAAGTTTTGTTGGTGATTTGTGGAGCTCTACAGCTGAATGGGCAAAATTCAATGGTATTAGTCTCGAAGAGGATCGGTTAACCTTTTTATAAAGGCACTTTTAAAAATCAAAAATCTTAACGAATTGAGATGAGACTATGAAACCACGAATTACGGTCATTACATTAGGGGTTGAAGACTTAGAGAAATCGCTCCAGTTTTATCGGGATGGTTTAGGTTTCCCGACTAAAGGGATTATAGGTAAAGAGTTTGAGCATGGAGCTGTTGCTTTTTTTGATTTGCAGCAGGGATTAAAGCTTGCCATTTGGAACCGCAAAGATTTGGCACATGAGGCTAAGGTTTCCATGGGAACACCGAATTCTACTGAATTTACTCTCGGTCATAATGTTGGAAGTAAAGCAGAAGTTGATAAGATTATGAAAGAAGCAGAGCTTGCAGGAGCATCAATAACAGATCCAGCTCATGAAACGTTTTGGGGTGGATATTCGGGTCACTTTCAAGATCCAGATGGACACTTGTGGGAAGTCGTTTGGAACCCTGAATGGGAAATTTCAGATTAAAAAGTAAATGTTGAAAGAAATAAAATAGATTGACATCTTAGAAAGGAGAAGACAAATGACCAGTTTTGTAGATAGTCCCAACGGTGTTTTTCCATCCGTTTGTTCGTTAGACTGTCCAGATCAATGTGGATTGCTCCTCCATAAAGAAAACGGAAAGATTGTTAAAGTGGAAGGTGATCCAGATCATCCAGTCACGAAGGGCTTTATTTGTAATAAAGTTCGAAATATGACTGAACGCCTTTATGATAAAAAGCGGTTAAAATATCCAATGAAACGAATTGGAGCAAAAGGTGAAGGACATTTTGAACAAATCAGCTGGGATGAAGCGATTACGACCATCACTTCGAAATGGAAGGATTTGCTTCAATCCTACGGTGCTGAGAGTATTCTACCTTATAGCTTTTATGGAAATATGGGTAATCTTGCAGCTGAAGGAATGGACCGCCGTTTTTTTCATAGACTAGGAGCGTCCAAGCTGGACCGAAGCATCTGTAACTCAGCAGGTGCAGCGGGCTATAAATACACGATGGGCGGCAGCTATGGAATCGATCCTGAAGATACGATTCACTCCAAACTGATCATTTTCTGGGGGATTAACGCCGTTAGTACGAATATGCACCAAGTATCCCTTGCACAACAAGCACGTAAACAAAATGGAGCGAAGATCGTCGTCATTGACGTTCACAAAAACCAGACTGCTAAATTTGCAGACTGGTTCATTCCCATCTTACCAGGAACAGATACTGCACTTGCATTAGGCTTGATGCATATTCTTTTTGCTGAGAAAATGGTGGATAACACATTTATGGATCAGTACACCATTGGACCTGAAAAGTTACGAAAACACGTTGAACAATATGACCCGATTACGGTTTCTAGTATTACAGGTATTTCGGTTAAAGATATACTGAAGCTTGCTCGGATGTATGGCCAAACGTCTCCTGCGTTTCTTCGAATTGGAAACGGTCCACAGCATCACGATAATGGCGGTATGTTTGTGAGAACGGTATCTTGTTTGCCGGCTTTAACAGGTCAATGGGCTGTTAAAGGTGGAGGGGCGATCAAAGGAAATTCGGCTTATCTTGCGTTCAACACGGCTAACCTACAACGGCCCGATCTGCAGCTCAATAAAAACACACGTGTAATAAACATGAATCTACTAGGAGAAGCATTGCTCACTTTAGATCCTCCCATCAAATCTCTTTTTGTTTATGGGACTAATCCTGCTGTGGTGGCACCTGCAGGGAATAAGGTTCGAAAAGGATTAGAGCGAGAAGACCTATTTACGGTGGTACATGATTTATTTTTAACAGAGACGGCAAAGTATGCTGACATTGTTTTGCCTGCTACGTCTTCGTTTGAGAATACAGATTTTTACACTTCTTACTGGCATCACTACATCCAGTTACAACAACCTGTGATTGAAACATACGGAGAATCGAAATCAAATGTAGAGGTGTTTAGAATACTTGCGAAAAGTATGGGTTTTACTGAAGAAGCATTTGATGAAACAGAATCAGAGCTCATTGATCAGTCACTAAATACTCCATCAAATCCATTTATTCAAAGAATAAATTTTGAAGTATTGAGTAAAAAACAATATGTAAAGGCAGAGGTAGAATTTCCAACTAAGCTCCCAACACCGAGCGGGAAAATAGAATTATATTCTGAGAAGATGAAACAGGACGGTTATCCAGCACTCCCGACATACATCCCTTTGATTAATGATTCTGACCATCCTCTTCAATTTATTGCAGCACCTAACCATAATTTTTTAAACTCTACGTTTGCGAATCAGGACAAACATGTGCGGCTTGAAAAAGAACCCCTACTTGTTTTGAATCAGTTTGACGCTGATCAAGCAAGAGTAAAAGATGGAGAAAAGGTACGCGTGTGGAATGAGCAAGGAGAATGTGTCCTAAAAGCCAGCGTTGGTGAGAATGTTCTACGTGGTGTAGCTGTAACTCAAGGACTTTGGGGAGCAGACGATGATACAAAACATCTAGTCAATTCTCTTACACCGGATCGCATAGCAGATATGGGTGGGGGAGCGACCTTCTTTTCTGGAAAGGTGAGTATCGGTAGTATTAATCCATAATTCATAAACAGAGCTCTTCTTCTATGCGAAGGAGAGTTTTTTAGGCTCTTAAACAAGACTTGTAAGCTTCTGAACGTACAAAGTTGGGAAAAAACCAAATACCAACCTATGTTTATAAGGTCTATTTAACTACGATTTTCCCAAGTTCTTTTTGAAGGTTTATAGGTATAATTAACTACACGAAGGTCTTTTGTGTAGTTCTTTTTTATTATGCATGTTGTTTGAATGAGAAAGGGTTGAGAATTTGAAGCAGATGTTATTACCAAGTAAATTATTATCACAATGGCATCCTACAAAAAATAAAGGAATAGAACCGAGCCAAACGAGTTTTGGCAGTTATGAATACATATGGTGGGTTTGTGAAAAAGGACATGAATGGGGAGCGACCATTCGTGAGCGATATAAGAAGAACTTGGAATGTTCCGATTGTGTGAAAGAAGAAAGGGCGTTAAAGAGATCGTATCAGTTTGGAGAGGTTAAACGTGAAACGTTAGCGGAGGCCGATCCTGAACTCTCACAACAATGGCATCCCACCCGTAATCTAAATCTTACTTCTGCAGATGTAGATAGTAAGGAGGATTGGCCGCAAAGATGGTGGGTGTGTAAAAGAGGACATGAGTGGGAAGAAACGGTGAAAGATCGTGTTCACAATCCAAAAAGTGTGTGTGTCTATTGCTCAGATAAAAAGGCTTACGAAAAGAACTGTTTGGCAACCGTTCATCCCGAGCTGATAAAAGAATGGTCTACCATTAACAATAGGATAACTCCACAAGAGGTTGTATACAATTCAAATGAGGAAGTAGCGTGGGTTTGTGAAAAAGGACATTTTTGGCGAGAAAAAATTAGAAAAAGAATTAAGAATAAGTCCCGTTGTCCAGAATGTATTAAAATAGAGAATTCTCTTTCTATGAAGTATCCAGAAATTGCAGCTGAGTGGCATCCTGATCGCAATGGTACATTGTTTGGTGTACATAAAACAGCTAAAGATGTTTCCGTTACTTCATACAATAACGTTTGGTGGCTTTGCAAAAATTGTGGTGAAGAATACACAGCTAGAGTGAAAGACCGTGTAAAAGGAGCCGGTTGTCAAATTTGTTCAATCAAGTAAAAAACAATCAGTTATTCATTTGCTATGAACTAGAAATATGCTTACTATAAAAGTAGAAGATTATACGTGTAAAGTTGGCAGTTTAGATCATTAAAGGAGGAAGATATGGAAGTTTTTTTAGATTATTTAGCAGGCATTGATGACCCTAATCAACGAAATCGAATGGAGGAGGTTTTGGAATGGGTGGCTGAAAAGTTCCCATCTCTAGAACCACAATTCAAGTGGAATACTCCTATGTATACTGATCACGGCACATTTATAATAGGAATCTCTATGGCTAAGCAGCACATTAGTATAGCACCTGAAGAAGTAACGATGGTGAAGTTTGCAGACGATATTAAAAAGGCTGGTTATACGTTTACAAAAGGGTTGTTCCGCATTCGCTGGAAAGATGAAATGAATTATGAACTGCTTGAAAAAATGATTTCATTTAATATAGAGGATAAAGCTCATTACACAAAATTTTGGCGTGAATAATATAAAGGAAATACATTTCTCAAAGCAGGAGAAATGTATTTTTTATTGAATAAATAACGGTGTCTTACCTAAATCAAATCGAAGAGTTACTGTTTTTAAAATGGTATGTCAGCGATTTAAAATACTATTTAGAAGGTGGTTGGAGTAATGGAGACATCTAACAAAGTTATGATTACAGTGGAAACGACCGTAAATAAACCGATTGCAGAAGTTTGGAAATACTGGACTGAGCCGCAGCATATTACAGGTTGGAGTTTTGCGTCTGATGAATGGCACGCACCTAAAGCAGAGAATGACCTAAGAGAGGGCGGAAGGTTCCTTACGAGAATGGAAGCAAAAGATGGCAGCTTTGGGTTTGATTTTAGCGGAGCATATGATGAAGTGAAAACAAATGAATACATTGCTTATACGTTAGATGATGGAAGAAAAGTAACCATTACTTTTGTCGGTTTGGAAAATGAGACGAGAATTGTTGAAACGTTTGAAGCAGAAGCGTCGAATCCGGTTGAAATGCAAGAAGCAGGTTGGCAAGCATTTATGGATAATTTTAAAAGATATAGTGAAGCTCAAAACTAATACTGTTTTAAAAGAGAGAGTGCATTTCTTTAAATAGAAATGCACTTTTTGTTTGCCTATCTTTTGCGTTATGAAACCTCTAAGAAACTTAAGAAAGTCTTAAGATTTTTGCTAACTAAATGTAAAGGATTGCTGTGTAGAATAAAGATAATTTCAAATATATGACATGCTATAATGCAGAAGGGAGTGTGAGAACATGAATGAATTTAACGTACTTGTTGTAGATGATGAAAAAGAAATTCGCGATGCGATAGAGATCTATTTAAAAAATGAAGGAATAACGGTTGTTCAGGCTAGAGATGGCATTGAAGCGATAGAAAAATTAGATGAACACCTTATCCACCTTATAGTAATGGACATTATGATGCCGAAATTAGATGGTATCTCAACCACCTTTAAAATTCGAGAGCAAAAAAACATACCGATTATTATCTTAAGTGCAAAGAGTGAAGATACAGATAAAGTACTAGGGCTTCAAATCGGTGCTGACGATTATGTGACAAAGCCATTCAATCCATTAGAGCTGATCGCTCGTGTTAAATCGCAGCTAAGGCGTTACGTGACTCTTGGTACATATGAAGGAAAGACGAATCTAATTGATCTGAACGGTCTGACACTTGATAAGGAAGCAAAGGAAGTTGCCATAAACGGTGACTCGGTAAAACTAACTCCTATAGAATACAAGATTGTTGAGTTGCTCATGTCGTACCCAGGAAGAGTTTTTTCCATTAATGATATCTATGAGCGAGTTTGGAAAGAACCTAGTTATAATGCTGAGAACACGGTTGCCGTACATATTCGAAAAATCAGAGAAAAGATTGAGATCGATCCGAAAAATCCTAGATATTTAAAGGTGGTATGGGGAATTGGATATAAAATGGAAAAATAGAAGCAAGTGGGTTGTTTGGATCATGTTGTTGACCTATGGATTGAGTGGAATCGTTTCAATACTCGAAAATGGTCATTGGTATTTAAAAAAGGACTACTTTCATACAGAAGAATTTAACACACAGTTTGATGAATTTATCCATTATATTAATATTTCTGAGATCAATTATTTATCTGAAGATGAGCTAAAGGACAATATAAAAGTCTCAAAAGAAGAGATTGAAGAGCATCGTACACGTTATGGAAGTTTATCAGAGCAAGTTGAAGATATTAAAAGCCAATATGAATATCAGATTGATGAAGCAAAGGCAGCAAAGAACGACGATGTTGTTAAGCTTTATGAAGAACAAAGAGATGCAAAAGTTAAAGATATCATGGAGAACTTCAAAAGTGATGATCATATCAAAGCTAAGATCATAAAGGAAAAAGAAAAAGAAGTAGAGGCACTTGTAAAAGAAAGGCAACGTTTTATTGCTGATTATGATCCTAACGTTTTAGGATTCAACTACTATTTAGTAGATAAGAATACGAATGATGTTTATACAAATTTACAAACAGCAGATCGTCCTGAGGACCTTAAAGATAAAACAAATTTGTTCACTAGAGAGTATTCATCTTCATCTGAAAATGGCAACTTACGTATTGGTGAACAAGAATCTTTCATGCAATTTTCAGATTACGAATATTTTCCTCAAAAGTCAAAAACGCTTCAGGGCATAATAACACTTCCTGACGGTGGTAGCTGGTTACAAAAGCAAGTAGATGATTTTGAGAAAAGACAAACGGTGTTTTACATTATTTCGATTTGCAGTATTGTGATTTTATTTCTTGTCTTTTTATGGGGCAGAAGACTTCATCCACTACAGATGATCTCTTCTTCAGACAAAGTGAACATCTATCGTAGAGTACCTATAGATATTCGTTTAGGATTCTTATTAATCAGTTTGTTTTTTGCAATCATGGCAATTGTTATGAACGCACAAAACTACGATGACTTGGTATTTTCATTCACATATAGTGATGGTCTATTCGAATTTTTGATTACAACGCTTATGGTGAGTATCACTCTTATCCAAACGATGTGCATCTACCGTGATGTGAGAAACAAACAGTTATATCGAGATGCGTTTATCTCAAAATCAGCTCAATGGTTGTACCGGTTAGTTTCTGATGCTTTTTACAATCGAAGTGTTGCTATACAAATCATGCTGCTTCTGATCGTTATTTTCTTATCAGGTTTCGGTGCTGCAGTCGTATTCTTTCATCCTATGGCTTTCGTCGTTTACTTCATTCTGTTTTTATTCTTTACTGTCCCGGTATTAATCTACCTTTTTAAAAGAATCGGGTACTTTAATAGAATCATCCAGCACACGAATGAGCTTGCGGCAGGACAAATGGAACAAGATCTTCCTCACAAGGGCAAATCAGCTTTAGCCATGTTAGCTGGAAATTTAAACTTACTCAAGCACGGTGTAAAAACTTCTAAACGAGCTGAAGCGAAAAGTGAAAGGCTTAAAACGGAGCTAATCACCAATGTTAGTCATGATTTACGAACTCCACTAACATCAATCATTACGTATACAGAACTCTTAAAATCACAAGAGGTAACAAAAGAGGATCAGAATGCTTATTTAGAAATTATAGATCGGAAGTCGAAGCGTCTAAAAGTTCTGATTGACGATCTGTTTGAAGTATCTAAGATGGCAAGCGGAAATCTGGAGCTTGTAAAAGATAAAATCGATATTGTCCAGTTGCTTCAGCAAGCCATGGCTGAATACAACGAAACCATTAAAGAATCGTCACTAACTTTCAGACTAGCAACGCCTAATGTTCCAATACTTGCTCATGTGGATGGACAAAAAATGTGGCGTGTCTTTGATAACTTGATCGGAAACGCACTAAAGTACTCTATGGAGAATACTAGAGTATACGTATCCGTTACAGAAGAAGATCGAAAGGTCATTGTTTCATTTAAAAATGTCTCGAAGTATGAACTAGGCGGAAACTTTGAAGAATTATTTGAACGGTTTAAACGCGGAGACACATCACGTCATACAGATGGTTCAGGCCTTGGTCTTGCCATCGCAAAATCCATCGTAGATCTTCATGAAGGCAGTATGGACATCGACGTTGATGGAGATCTATTTAAAGCGACGATTGAATTGGATGCGGTGAAATAATGAAGATGAACAAAAAATTCTTACTTGGTGTAACAATTGTGTTGTTTAGTATTTTCGGATTTGCCGATAATGCGGGTAGTCCTAAAATGAAAGAAACCGTTAATGTTACTGAGATCCTGCAGACAAGTGAATAGGTTGTGTGAAGCACTTCTTCTTATGGGAGAGGTGCTTTTTTGTTTACCTGTTGCAGGTGTTGGTATTATTGTGGGAGTAACTTAAGTAGATTAATTGCCAGTAACAAAAATCGGCAATGGACAGATTAAGAAGGAGATTAGACAGATAAACGGCGTGATCGGACAGATTATTAACCCAAATGGACAGATTAAAGGGAAGAATGGACAGATTAACTGCCCCCTCAATATATTCCAACCAAAACAAACAACGACCGGAATTTATCCAGTCGTTGTTCTTTTATTCAGGAACTTGCCTATTTTTACTGATCTATCTCAAACATATAACGATTCGTCTGCACGCTAACTCCGAGTACGATTCCCATTAACATCATATTAGATAAAAGTGAGCTTCCTCCATAGCTTAAGAAAGGAAGTGTAACCCCAGTTACCGGTAATAAGCCAATATTCATACCAACATTTTGGAAGATCTGGAACGAAAGAAGTCCAATAATTCCTGAACACATATATCCGCCGAATGAGTAGTTTGATTTCACACCGAGTATCACGATTTTATAGATTAATAAGAAGAATAGACTTACTACGATAGATGTACCGAGAAAACCTGTGTCTTCGCCAATAATGGAAAAGATAAAGTCAGTATGAGCCTCAGGTACATACATAATCCCTTCCATCCATCCCTTACCAGAATACCAACCTGAACCGATCGCAGTAATGGCCTGTTTTGTTTGATAACCTTGGTCTGTGTATTCAAACGGATTTAACCAGCCGTTTATCCTACTTCGTTGGTGAGGAAGAAGTAAGATGAGCAGTTTCGTCTGAAAAAAGGTATTAAATTTAAAATAGATGACGATTAATGCTGTTATGACGATAGATGGCAGTGAAATAACGGCCAAAATAATCTTCCAGCTAACACCTGATATGAAGATGATGGACAGAATGATGGATAGGTAGAGCATAATCATTCCGGAATCAGGCTGGATGGCGACAAATACAATAGGGGCAAGACTAGCTAGTCCCATTTTATAAATGAGATACAGATCCGATTTAATCGTACGTTGAATATATTGATAATTATGTGATTCAACGATATTACTAAGAACTAAGATCAAAGCGATCTTCATGAATTCAGATGGCTGAAACGAGCCAAGAAAAGGCAATTGATACCACGCTTTTGAGCCGTTGATCGGTTTTGCTATACTTTCTGGTGCGAAAATTAACATCACAATAAAAAATAAAACGATGCCATAAAAATACCAAGACATTCTTTTAAGCTGCTCAAAATCTAAGCGCGCTATAGCTAGCATTAAAACGGTACTTAAGGTGTACCAGAATATTTGTTTAGGAACAAAATTATCGTTGTATTGACCGGATTGTTGGCCACTATATATGAACATCAAGCTAATGATTGATAATAAGAAGAGTATAAATAGAATCCCATAATCTAATTTGTCTATAAATGATTTACTATTTGGAGTCTCCATGTACCGCACTTCTTCCTGTTTTCATTATTTTACCAAAAATAATGATACCACATTTTGGATGGGTTGATACAAGATTAAGTATTTACGATATGTTGACTTAAGAAAATAGTGTGATAAGATTACCTTACGACCGTTCGGAAGGTGGTTAACCAATGACGTATGATCAATTGAAACAAACAGCTCTCATTCAGTTTGCCCAACTAGGGTTTGAGGGTGCTTCTTTGTCTGTAATCGCAAACGAAGTGGGAATAAAAAAACAATCCATCTACACTCACTTTAAGAGTAAGGATGATCTCTATATACAAACGTTTCATGAGGCAACTGACTGTGAAATCGAATATGTAAAACAATTTATTGAAGATCAGGGATCTCTTCAATTAAGAGAAGTTTTGTCCAAATTTTTAACGGAGTATTTAGAGCGATTTGAGAAAAATAATAATATGAAATTTTTTATGAGAACTTCTTTTTATCCGCCAGTGAAGCATGAAGAAGTCATTAAAATGGGAAGCAACAAATTTGTCGATCGTTTAGAGAGTTTGTTTACAGAGCTTTTTGAACAGAATTCGGAACTGTTACGAGTGGATATTACACCTGAAACAGCGGCTCTTTCATTTTTGACGATGTTAGATGGACTCCTTGTTGAGTTGATCTATGGAATTCCAGAGCGTCTTCAAAAAAGGTCTACACAGTCGTGGCTTGTTTTCTGGCGGGGTATTTGTAATGAAAGTGGTGAATTGTAATGAATCGTTCATGGGGCTATGTCCTTTTAGGTTCAGTGTTTGAAGTGTGTTGGGTAATCGGTTTAAAGCATTCTTATGATTTTGTGACGTGGACGGGAACAACGATCGCTATTATTTTTTCCTTTTCGCTACTCATCTTAGCAACCAAACATCTTCCTGTAGGTACAGTTTACGCCGTATTCACGGGATTAGGAGCAAGTGGAACTGTTTTGATGGAGATGCTTGTATTCGGTGAACCGTTTAGAATGCTGAAAATCATACTCATTCTGATTCTTCTTGCAGGAGTAATGGGCCTTAAATTAGTAACAGGAGAACCAAAATCAGAAGGAGGGGTTCAATAATGGGCTGGATCTTTCTGGTGTTTGCAGGTCTATTTGAAGTAGTAGGTGTAACAGGCATGAACCTTGTTGCTAAGAAGAGAAACATATTATCTTTTCTTGTTCTTGTTCTTGGGTTCAGCAGCAGTTTTCTTTTGTTGAGTCTCGCTATGCAATCTTTGCCTATGGGTACAGCGTACGCGATCTGGACAGGAATTGGTACAGTAGGTTCTGGACTTGTCGGAATTTTGTTTTATGGTGAATCAAAAAATGGATTAAGAATTCTTTTTATGGCAATGGTCCTCAGTGCTGCAGTTGGACTTAAACTTATTAGCTAAGGAAGGATATCTATGTTCTTAAGTAGAATATAACTCGCTATACATTTTAAGTAGAAGAGGGATCACCTTGGGAATTCATGATACGTTTCGATTTGGTTCTCATGCTATGGTATTTAATGCAGAGAATAAGGTGCTTTTGTTAAAACGAACTTACGGAAACAAAGGTTGGAGTTTACCTGGTGGTGCGGTCGATCCGGGTGAAACGATTCATCAGGCATTATTTCGCGAATGTAGAGAAGAGCTTGGAATTGATGTGATTGATCCTGTTTTAACAGGGTTGTATTATCACAGTTCAATTAACACACATGCAGCAATATTCCGATGTATGATTTCAGATGATGACGAGATCGTTCTTAGCTCCGAACATTCTGCCCTAAGATGGGCCGATCTAGCAGAATTAAGTGAAAGTCAGCGAGTTCGAGCGGAGGACGCAATACGTTTTAAAGGGCAGGTCTACAGTAGAGCTTTCTAATACTCATGTATATATTTTAGAGCATTTCTTCTAAGAGGGAGAAGTGCTTTTTATTTTGAAGTAATAGATACTAATACCTAGAAAATTCGTCTTTTTGACAAGGATATGCTTAAAAGTTGTCGAAAATCTTGTAAGATAGGTAAATCTAGGAAGTAGGGAACAGAATGTTAGAGTCTATACAAAGCATGTGCTTACACGTGGTCTTTATCCTTTTTACCATCCTTATTTATCAAGTGTTTTTTAATGAAAGAGATGAAGAGAGGAAGAAAGTAACTTCGAAATACTTTTTGCTTATGCTGATTATTTTAGTTTTCACGATGAGTCAGCCAGTCGTTTATTCTGAAATCTATAAGTACGACTTTAAATCGGTTGCCATTATCTTGTCCTTTTTATACGGAGGAAAACGGGTAGGCTTTGCAAGTTTATTAGCACTATTAATAATGGGTTATTTCACAGATCAAAACCTAGCTATTTTGCTAGGAAATTATATGGTGCTCTGCTTATTATTGTTGCCTATTACAAAGCTCTTTCATCGCTACGGCATTAAAGGGAAAGTTATTGTAATCAGTTTGTTCTACTCACTGATCCCTATCACACGAGGAATTTCACTTTTAATAAAAGGTGACGGGCAAGAACTCTTTTTTGAATTAAGTTCCTCTCTAATTGTATTGGCGACATTAATCGCAGTCGTGCACTTAATCGAAAATATGAAAGAGCAAATTGAAATGAGACAAGAGCTTCTTCGTACAGAAAAAATGAATGTTGTCAGTCAGCTTGCTGCATCTGTGGCACATGAGATTCGAAATCCCATGACTTCCGTACGAGGATTTATGCAGCTTATGCAAAAAGAAGAATTAACGAAGGAACAGCAGATGTACATTAGTATCTCAATTGAAGAACTGGATCGGGCACAGGAAATCATAAATCAATATTTAGCTTTAGCTAAACCACAAACGGATCAATATGAAATTATTGATCTAACATCTACGATCCAACAATCAATAGATGTGATGCACTCTTATGCCATTTTGAACTCTATACATATATCTCAACACGTGGAACCTTCATTGAAAATTGAGGGACTAAAACTGGAGATTCAGCAAGTATTGATTAACATAATTAAGAATGCCATAGAAGCAATCAAATCAAAAGGAGAAATTAGAATAGTTGCATTTCATGATACGAACGGATATGTTCGCATTGAGATTAAGGATAACGGTGTAGGTATGTCTAAAGAACAATTGAATAAACTAGGCAGTCCTTATTATTCTACGAAAGAAAAAGGAACGGGACTAGGATTAACAGTTTGTCACCAAATCGTAAAACAGATGGGAGGAAGAATTAAGATTAATAGCGAGTTGAGAAAAGGAACAACCTTTACGATTAAACTGCCTTCAAAATGATGGTTTTAGTAAAGCTTTTGAATGAAGAGAAGAGGAGAGAAAAGTTATTCTACAAAGAAAATTAGTAGCAGCTTCTTTATCTGGTACGATTTATGCCATCATTTTAGGTTTCTCTTTACCTAATCCTTTTGGAGATGAAACATTCAATTCAGTTCTAAGTTATGTATTTGCTAGTATTGGAATGATCCCTGTTTATATGATGTATAGTTTTCCTGTGATCTTAACCTATGGTGTTTTAACATCTGTAATTAGTGAAAAAATTGGAGTATTTATTTCAATAAAATCTGCAAATAAAAACGCAGAACTCATTATTTCTGGCGCATTGCATACGATTTTCGGTTTAATCTTGCTTGTGTTTAGTTTAGGCGCAGCTGTTTTGTACTTTATAACGGATAGGATATTAAAAAGAAGAAATAAGAAAATAAAATGGTATGATGCGTTAATAAGTCTATCCATACCTTTCCTTACATGGATCGTCACAATGGGAACAGTTTGGATTAAGGAATTGTGAGAAAATATCGTTTAACCCCTAGAGGTGGATAGATGGAATTGAAAATAGCAAAGTACAAGGAAACGGATACAGAGGAGATTATCAAGCTGTTTTATGAAACTGTACATACCGTAAATGCAAAAGACTATTCATCACTAGAGTTGGATGCTTGGGTATCCGTTCATGAATTACAATCTAAAGTGAAGTCGTGGAAGGAATCATTGTTAAACAACATAACGTTTGTAGCTAGGAATCATGATGGAATAGTTGGTTTTTGTGATTTAACATACAGTGGGCATTTAAATCGACTGTATGTTCATAAGGATTACCAACGACAAGGAATAGCATCGGCATTAGTAAATATGATTGAATCGGAAGCAAGGAAATTAAATGTATTAAGTATTGATACTGATGCAAGTATTACTGCTAAAGTATTTTTTGAACAGCGAGGATACCAAGTAGTTTCTCCGCAACATGTAGTTCGAAAAGGTGTTTCTTTGTTAAATTATAAAATGACAAAAAAACTTATGTGAATAGATATCATTCTAGCAACACCAAAAAACGATCAGAAAAATTTCTGATCGTTTTTTGTGCTAATAAATAGTCTTATAATTTTTGAGAAAGAGAGAACGTTCTGCCATGCTCAGCTTGTTCAACTGATTTTGTGGATAGTCCAACAAATACAGCCGTTAGTGCTAGTGAAGTGATGATGATACCTGCAGCGAATTTTTTCATTTTAGTGCCTCCTTTTTTTGTAAAGCGCGTTTTGCTTCGTAAGACTCTTTAAAATAATAACTAGCTTTATTGTGGTTCTCTTTGGTGAAGAAGACCTGTGCAAGTTCTCCAGCATAATCTTCTACGAAACCAAAGAGTTCATGTTGTTTAAAATAGTCGTTTCCTTCTTTAACAATACGTTCAAGCTCGTTAATATCTGTTGCCTGATTTAAGGCGTTCAGAATTTTGAAGTGATGAAGGTATTCTTCATTCGCGAGCTCGATTCCTTTTTTGTAAAAAGGCATTGCTTTTTCTTCCTTATTCAATCGATAGAATTCTCGAGACAATAAGAAGTGGGTCTTATAAAAGGCTTCTTCTTCTTCAAATACCTCTAACAAATAGCGTACTGCCAGTTCGGACATGTTTTGTTCAGCATACAGATAACCGATGTTGTATTTGATTAGAGAGGTATATGACTGATCAATTCGTTTTGCGAGATCAAGAGCACAGAGAAAATGTTCTTCCGCTTTTCCGTATTGTTTCAATGATAGAGAAGCGAGCCCCAATATATTTTCACAACCGGATTGAAGAAGTTCATAATCTTCCGCTTCAGATAGCGTTTTCAAAGCTTCATTTGCATAATCTAGTGCTGTGAGTGGCTGACGGATATGATAATACAGAACGGCAGCTTTATGATAGAAATCTGCACGCACAATGTCATCCGTCATGCTGTTCAATACGTTTAATAAGTTAAACGCCCGGATAAAACGCAGTTCTGCTACTTCATAATTTCCTTCTGCTGTTAATAGTATTCCGGTAATTAAGTTCATATAGTACCCAAAAATATCAGTTCGATTTAAGTGAACATCATTTAGGGTATCTAGTATAGCGTGAGCAGAAGCAAGCTCTTTCTTCAAAATCAAATATCGGCTGTTTAACAATTGATAATACAACTGTGTAGTGGGGTCTTTAATCTGTGTGATTTCACTCTTAATCTCGTTATGTATGCTCTCTGATTGCTGTATGTGATTTGTCCGGATGGCTATATGCCATCGCTCGAGTGACTGTGTGATGGGCTCTCTAGTTCCGACGTTCATGGAAAACTCCTTTCTATAAGACTTGTAATTTAAATCTAACATAAAATGGAAAAATAAAACTTGGGAAAATTCCAGGTTAGGGGGTGCCATAATGTGACATTATTCTTATCAATTTTCCCAATAATCTGACACGTTCGGGGATATGTAATTGTTTCGCTTAATGAAATCGTAATTATGAGGGTAGAAGGAGTATAAACATGTTTATGGAATTAAAGTTTATAGAGACATAGGATCGTAAGAAAGAAAAGCGGGAGTTGAGGAAGCAGTGTTAATGAAAAAAACATCTCACTATGGAGAGAAAAATAATGTATCTTACTTAAATGGAAAGATTACTTTTCAAGGTGTCTCCCTTAATGTTTACAGTTACCTAGCAGATGGTGTATTAATCGACACAGGCGCGCAGTCTTTACATAAGCATTTTAAACCTTTTATTGATTCAGCTGATTTTGACCAAGTATTCATTACACATTTTCATGAAGATCATACAGGTTGTGCGAGTTATATTGAACAAACAAAAAAAGTTCCCATATATTTAGATAAAAAAACTATAAATTATTGCGCGAAACGAGCACATTATCCATTGTATAGACAGTTCTTTTGGGGAAGAAGAAAACCATTTCATGCACAAGAAATGAAAAAGGAGCTACAATCTAGAAATGCGCGTTGGGATGCCATTCCAACTCCTGGTCATGCACTGGATCATCATGCTTTTTTAAATCGAGAAACGGGCCAGCTGTTCACCGGTGACCTGTACGTAATGGAAAGGACGAAAGTGGTACTTGAGGAAGAGAGTATCCCTACTATTATTCAATCTTTAGAACGGGTTTTAACGTATGACTTTCAGGAAGTGTTTTGCAATCACGCAGGGTTTGTGAAGGATGGAAGGAAGGCAATTGAACGAAAACTGCATTACTTATTAAGTATTCAGCAAGAAGTATTGACCTTACAAAATCAAGGTGACACCCCTGAAGTTATCTGTCAGAAGCTTTTCCCTAAGAAATTTCCTATCGTCAAATTCTCACGTGGTGAATGGGATTCTATTCATATTGTTCGTTCTATTATAAAAGAGAATCGCGTTATCCATAATAATATTTGAAATTGAGGTTTTCTAATGTCAATCACACAAGAAAATAAGGCAAGTATTCGTATCGTTCGTGTTGAGGATGCTGAAGCTATTCTTCAAATTCATCGTGAAGTAATTTCTGAACACGATTATTTTATTGCACTACCAAATGAATTTAATAAGACCAAAGAAGATCATCAAGAATGGATACGTAACATTCTTGAGCATGAACGTGAAACGATGCTTGTGGCAGAATATGAAAACAAGTTGGTAGGATGGATCGTTTTTCGGTCACAAGAAAGAATGAGAATGCACCATATTGGATCGTTTGCCATCATGATACAGAACGAATATAGAAATAAAGGGGTTGGTAAACAATTAATTCACGAGCTGTTATCTTGGGCTAAAAAACATCCAGTCATTGAAAAGGTTACCTTAGGAACGTTCTCAACAAATACTCGAGCAATAGAATTATATAAAACGTTCGGTTTTAAAGAGGAAGGGCGCAAAGTTAGAGAATTTAAGTTTGGTAACGGCGAGTATGTAGATGATGTCTTGATGTATAAGTTAGTTAAATAATCACGATTAAGTTCAATTACTACAAGAATGAGAAGCTGTTGCGTTTGGATAGCTTCTTTTTTCATGCGGTGAAATGTTATTGAAAAAAATGGTAATCGCAGTAAGGTTCCTTCGCGTATATTAAATCGATGTTATTTTTTTGCCGGAGGTGTTGGGATGTCTTTTCCCACTAACAGTCAGTTTACAGCGATTACGGTAGGTGGTGTTCCGTATTCAGATGTGATACGTGATATCTCACCTGCAGGAACTGATATTGTAGGAAGTGCCAGTTTTCCTTCCTTTTACTTCGCTTATGATGAAATCAATGTGTACTTTAGAATGCGTGTACGATCAGATCCAAGAAATAGTGCCAAAACGGCTTTTGCAAACTTTGCGTGGGGTGTTTTGTTAAATACCACCGGTGTAGCGGGGACTTATGACTGGCTTCTAGCGGTCAATGGCTTAAACAAAAGAGTGAACTTGGTGCAGAACACAACTAAACAAGTAAACTCTTGGAGTGATCCTGCAGAAGGTACGGATGGTAAAGGAAATCCAAACTATTCTCGCTCCATTATTAATTTTGACGTCGCTCGGGTCGTTCAAGCGGACTCTACGTTGGATGATTCACAAAACTACTTTATTGATTTTCTAGTTCCAGCTTCTACATTTTTCTCATTGCTCGGTATTACTGCTCAAAGTTCTGTACGAATGGTTGCGTTTACTGCTTCAAATAACAACAACTACAATAAAGACTCTCTACGTGATTCAGAAGATTTCCAATTTCAAAATGCTCTTTCCAATCCCATTACAATAAATTCTGCCAATGTACGTGCCAACCTGCAGGTTTCAAAAGTACTGCTTTCTGGACCGCAATCACCGCTAGCCGGTCAGGCTGGGGAGTGGACGGGAAGAATTACTCTAACGAACACAGGGAAAAGCGCTGCAAATATCATCAATGTGACTGATATTGTTTCATTGGATGTAGTATCACTCTTTTCAGTTCTCAGTGTTTCGCAAGGAACAACTGCTTACAACTCTACAACAAAAACATTGACTTGGTCAGTGGGTAATATTGCATCAGGTGCAAGTGCAACACTTCAATTTGCGGAGAATGGAATCTTTTATACTGCAGGAATAAAAGCACTTAATACTGTGCGAGCAACTGGTATTGATAGCTTTACAGGGGGAGACCTGACTCCTGCTTCTGCAACGATTTCCGTGAATGTTCAAGCAACGGGTGGAGCTGCAGGTACGTTACTGGATAGTTCAAACGCTCAGCCCGTAAATGCTGCAACTGTAAGACTTTTAATGGGTCAAACACAAGTGGCCGTTACGCAAACAGATCTATTCGGAAAGTATAGTCTTACGAATATAGCACCAGGTACTTATACGATTGAATTCTCAAAAGCAAATTACACGACCTTGGCGCAATCGGTGGTTATTCAATCTGGCACGATAACGGTCATCAATCCTGTCCTTGTAGCTATTCCAGGAATTCTTCAAGGAACGGTTACCTCAAACGCAGGTTCTGCTGTTAGTGGAGGGACCGTCTTGTTATCAGATAATCTTGGTACAGTTATTGCAAGTGTAACAACTTCTCCAACAGGAGCTTATACATTTGGAGCTGTAATCCCAGGGCATTATACACTCACGGTCTCTGCTAATAATTTTCAAGCTGCAACAATTGGGCAAAATGTGCCATCTAATCAGACAACGACAGCAAACTTTGTACTGCAGCCGAATCCTGGAACGGTAAGTGGAACGATAACAGGAAGTGGAGGACCTATAGCTGGTGCAATAGTTGAAGCTCTTAGCGGTACAGGGATTGCCGTGGCAACCGCAACGACGGATGGGGCAGGACAGTACACAATAAATCGTCTTGCACCAGGTTCTTACAGATTACGCGTGAGTGCACCTGCTTTTCAAACATTTGTTGTCGGTTTCTCGGTGAGTGCCGGTCAAACTGTGGTAGTAGATGTGAATCTATTAGCAAATCCAGGTTCAATCATCGGAACAGTGATTGATGAAGATAGCGGTGTTCCACTTCCAGGTGCAAGTCTAAAAGTTGTAAACAGCTCTGGGATTACGGATGCCTCTGTAACAACTGATGTAAACGGACAATTCTCAGTCGATTCTCTAGCTCCCGGTACGTATGTAATCACTTTTTCTTCTGATGGTCATGGTACAAAAACGATCGGTACGTATGTTCAGTCTGATCAAACTACAATTGTAGATGTCACACTTAGAAGACTAGCAGGTGTTCTTACAGGTGATGTTTCTTCAGGTGGAAGTATAATTAGTGGTGCTTCAGTGGATGTTGTTCTCAATAACATCGTGGTAGCGAAGACCATTACTGACAGCAATGGAAATTATACGATAAGTGGGTTAGCACCAGATCGATATACCGTTATTGTTGGGGCAGACGGGTTTTCACCGGTTACGCTTGGAGCTGTTATTCAGGACAATGAAACAACAACGATCAGCACAGCACTTCAGCCTATATTTGGTTTACTTTCAGGAAGTGTACTGGATAACGAAGGAAATATTCTTCCGGGTGCGGTCATACTTGTGAAAAATGCAGATTCTGATGTGCTTATCTCTAGAGCTTTAACAGATACAAATGGAAATTATGTGATTGGTGAATTGCTCCCTGGAAGCTATGTTGTTACAGCAAATATTATTGATTATCAAACAAATTTAAGTGGAGCAATCATTACAGCTGGTGTGACTTCCGTTGTTAATTTCTCATTAATACCAAACCCTTCTTCTATCTCAGGAACGGTTATTAATAGTGAGACTGGAGATCCTCTTGCAGGGGCTTCCGTAGAAGTGCAGCTGCTTGATGCTAACGGTCTTATCATAAATACAACTTTTTCAGACAATGATGGTGTGTTCATTGTAGAAGATTTAATGCCGAGCACATATACAGTCATCGTTGCTGCAGAAAGTTTCCAAACTTCTTCTGCATCAGTTACATTATCTCCCGGGAACGTTTCTACTATCACGATTAGCCTTGTTCCGTCTCCGGGTTTTGTTACAGGCAGATTAATCGATTCTCTTTCAGGTCAGCCGATTGTTGGTGCAACCATTAATATCAGCAACACACTAGGAGCATTTGTTGATTCAGCCTTAACGAGTGCGGATGGAACGTTCATTTCGCTTGGGTTGCAAGGAGGAGTTTATTCTCTTACTGCAGTTGCAGAAGGATATGAAACCAAGATCTTAGGTGTTGTTGTTCCCGCTGGATTAACTAAGTTTGTGAACTTTGAACTCCAACCGAATCCTGGGACCATTACAGGAACGGTAGCACCTGCCGCAGACGGACTTGTGCTTCAGCTGTACACAATGGATAACCAGTTCGTAAACACAGTTGCAGCCACTCCGGAAGGAAACTTTTTGTTTCAGAGTTTGGCTCCTGGTAATTATATTGTAAAAGCTGTGGCAGTTAATTATTCAGTTGGAAGTACGGGAGCCTTTGTTATTTCAGGTCAAACAACGAACATCTCTCTATCGATACAACCGAATCCTGGAACTGTTTCAGGTACGTTAATTTCTGATCTTGGTGTGCCGATAGCTAACGGTACCGTTTCTCTTCTCGATGTAAATGAAACACCTATCGGAAATGGAACAACAGATGCTGATGGAAATTACACGCTCAGCAATATTCCCGCAGGTTCTTATGCAGTCGTTATACGAGCAGGGGGCTATGCAAACGCGACTGGGAACGTTGCGGTCGCCCCAGGTCAGGACATCACAGCGCTGAATTTTGAGTTAGTAACGATCCGTGGTTCTATCTCTGGAACGGTTTCAGATTTAATATCAGGTGCACCAATTCCAGGTGCGTCCATACTTGTGCGTGATAGTCTTGGAATTTTGGTTCGTTTCTCAACAACTGATCAATTCGGTAACTTTTTACTTCGAAATTTTGTTCCTGGTTCCTATGCTGTTACTTCATCTGCACAAAACTACTCTACAGAAATTACAGGTGTAATCGTACAAAGTGATGAGACTGCGGGAGCTGATATTCAATTAACCAGTACTGTAGGAAGCATTTCAGGGCAAGTCACAGATGGAGATGGAAATCCGCTGTCTGGAGACAATATTCAATTAAAGTTGTTTGGAGCTAACGGTGAATTGCTGCAAGCTTTAATTGCACACACCGATGGTACGTTTCAAATTCCGGAACTGTCCATCGGCACTTATTTTGTTAGCGCTGAATTAGACGGTTATTCTCCAAATATGACAGCTGTTATTGTCAAAAACGGTACAGTAAGCAGTATTACAATACCGTTATCGCAAATTCTTACAACACTAACAGGATCCATAGCAGATTCTGCAACTGGAAATCCGATCAGTGGTACTGCCGTTTCTATTACTTTAACAAATAATACGGGCATGTTTGTGGCAAAGCAGTATCCGGGTATCGATGGCACTTTCACGTTCGACTCGATTGCACCGGGAATTTATCTGTTAAATGTTAATGCAGTGAACTATGGAAATGAGATTATTACGGTTACTGTGCCTATCACTGGGTTTAACATTGCAATTTCATTAACTCAAAACCCAGGAGCAGTTACGGGGTATGTCACAAATCAGTTAACAGGAGATCCATTATCTAATGCCATCATTATCGTTTCATCTTCAGGCAAGCCACTAGATCGAAAAGGAGTCTCGGATAGCTTCGGCCAATTTATATTTGCCAATCTGTCACCTGACACATATCGTGCGATCGTTAGTGCTGATGGTTATTCGAGTCAGAGTGCAACATTTACCGTTTTACCTGATGAAACAACTTCCTTGAGCTTTATTTTAACTCCTGAACCTGGGATTGTTTCGGGAACCATCACAGACGCCGTAACAGGGCTTCCGATTTCTCAAGTCATGGTTCAAGTCCGTTATTTATCACCAACTGGCCCCGTTATTGCGAATACTGTAACGGATCAGCAAGGCAATTATGTAACTCAAGGTGTGTATTCTGGCCCATATACTATAGTTGCTTTTACTGACGACGGCTTTGGATCATCGAGTGCTTCAGTTTTTGTACCTCCAAACGATACGAGAGTCGTTGATTTTGCACTTGAACCGTTCCCAGCTACAGTTGAAGGGACAATCACTTCAGATTCTGGTGACCCATTAGTTAATGTTTCAGTAAGGCTTTTAGATGTGTACGGTTTTACTGTTCGAGTTGTTAACACCGACTCTAACGGATTTTATAGAATACTAGGTTTTACGGAAGGACAATATCTAGTTACGGCTATTATCCCTGATTACCAGAGACGGCAAGTTTCGATCAATGCCGGACCAGGCGAGACACTAACAGCTAATATCAGCTTAGTTCCAGAACCGGGTCAAATTTCAGGTGTGATCCTCGATGAACAAACTCTTGCTCCACTCGTTGGTGCACAAGTAGAAGTGTATGCACCAAGTGGTGTTACACCAATTGCAAGAAGAACGACAGGTGCAGCAGGGGACTTCTTAATAGAAGGCGTGGCACCTAGATCATATACGTTAAACGCCTTTCAGCTAAACTATAGTATTCGCTCTACAGGTGTAATCGTAACTTCGAATGCTACAACTAATGTACAGATCGCTTTAGTGCCTGATCCAGCATCGATATCAGGAACCGTAACTGATGGTAATGGAATACCTTTATCAAATGCTAGTGTAAGAGTGGTTGATGAAAATGATAGTGAAATCGGAAACGGAATCACAGATTTTGAAGGAAACTATGTTATCGGAAACTTGCCAGAAGGGTCCTATACAGTAATTGTTGGAGTAGAAAATTATTCATCATCGACTGCCGGAGTTTCGTTGCAGCCTGGAGAGCAGCTAACGGGTCTAGACGTGATTTTAACCCCGTTAGGAGGATTGATCTTTGGGACAGTTGTAAGTGCAGAAACGGGAGAAGGATTACCAGGTATCCTCATTTCTATTCTTACACCGGAAGGAATTCCAATTATATCAACTAATTCAGACACTGCAGGTAGCTTTACATCCATCCTTTTGTTACCTGGAACGTATACCGTTATTGCAAGTTCACCCTATTATGTACAGGATCAAATCGGTGTTATTGTACTACCAAATCAAACTTCTGCGGTATCTTTTGAATTGTCTGAAGTAGGAGGATCGATTGTTGGAACTGTTATAGATCAATCGGGAAATCCAATTTCAGATAGAACAATCTCTATTCGACTTCTCAATGATGGTGGTGTATTGCTGCAAACGCTGATCGCTCTCTCAGATGGAAGCTTTGCATTCCAGAACTTATCAGCAGGAACGTATCAAGTGAACGTTATAGCAGAGGGATATCAAACAGCAACAGTAGGTGCAATCGTAGTGAACAGGGAGACAACAATTCTTTTAGTCCCGCTTACAGAAGATCGTGGTGCATTGGAGGGAATTGTTCTAGACGTTGTAACAGGATTACCAATATCAGGTAGTTTTGTTGAGGTATCTGATGTAAGTGGCATTCTTGTTGCAACGATTACAACAGACCAGAACGGTATTTTCAGACTGGTTAACCTTCAAACTGGTCCACTAAACATTCGTGCGATAGCAAATCGGTATGGTGCAGCATCCGTAGGTGTAATTATCAACTCTTTGTCTCTTTCAACTGTAACCCTTAACCTACAGCCGGATCCTGGCACAATCATTGGAACAATAAAAAATCCAAATGGTACACCGCTGGGCAATACCACCGTTCAGATATTAGACCGAAAAAACACACCAATTTCTACGGTTATAACGAATGGAAATGGATCTTACGAGGTTGATCATCTGGTTGAAGGCCAGTATACCGTGACTGCCAAAGGAAATGGAACGGGTACAGGAATTGGCAGTGGTATTGTTTTACCCGACCAAGAAACTGTCGTAGACATTATCCTTATTCCAGAAGGTGGCGTCCTCTCAGGTAATGTTACAAATTCAGCAACTGGGGAACCATTAATTGGAGCTTCTATCGAGATTAGGGTCATTTCACCATTCGGTCCCGTAATCAATACGGTTTTAACAGATAGTAATGGTAATTATAGCTCTGGCTTGATTACAGCAGGAACTTACACTTTAAGCATTACAAAAGAGAATTTTGGAACGTCAACAGGATCAGTTCTTATTGAAAATGGCTTAACAACATTTCAGAACTTTGCTCTTACACCAAGTCTCTCGAATGTTCGAGGCACGATTTCTGCAAGAATCATTCAAAATGAGGGTTTAACAACTACTATATCGGCCCAAGAAGTTGTGATCCCACTGATCAATACGGTTATTAGACTAATTGATGAAACGGGTGCAGAACTAGCAGAAGTTCAAACAGATGATCAAGGAATGTATTTAATTGAGAATTTTACTTCAGGCATTTATTCGTTAGGAACTTCAAATCCGGATTATGAAACAAATACAGTTGGCTTTTCGGTGGATCCTGGTCAAACACAAATTGTTGATATTGAGCTCACTGCCCTTCCAGGAATTCTAACTGGAACAATAATTGACCAAGAAACAGGTATATTAAACGCTGGAGCGATCGTGCAGTTGTTTTTTGGCACGAGTGTTCAGCCTGCTGGCAGAGCTGTGACAAATAATGCAGGTGTGTATGTGATTAACGGGCTTTCTCCAGGGCAATATACCGTATCCATGACAACACCAAACTATAATACGTTTTCAGCTGGAGCGGCGATTCAAGCGAATGCAACAACAACAGTTGATGGTTTTTTATTATCTAATCCTGGGGTATTAACAGGTACAGTTAATGGTCCAAATGGTGTAATAGATGGCGCAAGTATTAAAGTTATCGATGTAAATGGAACGGTTATTGGTTCTGCTGTGTCAAATGATGATGGGGCGTTCTTTATTGGAAATCTACCTGTTGGAACATATGCCTTAACGATTGTGGCACTTGATTTCCAAAGTGAAACAGAAGGGATTACCTTTACACCAGGGGAGACAGTAAACGTTTCAATAAATCTAATCCCTGAACCTGGAGCAATAACAGGGATCGTTACTGATGAAAGTGGAGTTGCTTTACCGGGGGTTGTAATGAACGTTTTGTTAAACAATATTATTATCGCATCTACTGTTACTGAACAGAATGGCAGCTTTAGCTTTAGAAGTCTGAAGCCAAACTCTTACCAAGTGACTGCAAATCTCTCAGGGTACGCTGTATCGTCGATTGGAGCAGTTGTGAACAGCAACATAATAACAACTACTAATCTCCTATTAACTAGCCTATTTGGCAGTATTTTTGGAACGGTTACAGATGCGGATGGAAATCTCATCACTCAACAAAGTATTCAAATTAATCTTTTTGATCTCAATAACAGTTTAATAACTACCGTTCTAGCTCAATCAAACGGAACCTATGTTATTCCAGAAGTCCCTGAAGGTAATTATTTTGTGACTGTAACAACTGAAGGTTATAATGCTGATACTTTTGCTGTAACAGTTAAACAAGGAGAAGAGGTTTCTCTTAATCTCCAACTTATTGCTCTTGGAGGTACGCTTACAATTAGGGTCATTGATGCTGCAACAAACAATCCGATATCAGGAGTTGTAACGAACATCTTTAACGAAACAGGTATACCAATTACTTCTGGTATAACTGACCAAAACGGTGTATTTATTCAGCAGAACTTGGAAGAAGGCGCGATAGTTATTTCAACTGTTAAAGGGGGCTATGGAAGTCTTTCGCAAGGCGGAATTATTGTGAATGGTGCCACTACAGAGGTCAGTCTTGCTCTTACTTTGGAAACAGGTAATCTTATCGGAACGATCTCCGATTCGAATGGTGTTTCAATTGCTGGGGCAGTGGTGCAAATTCTGGATGCCACACGAGCAGTTGTTACTACTGTTTTAACTCAGTCAGATGGTGCTTATAGAGTCTTGGACTTACTGCCTGGAATTTATACAATGATCGTGAGTGCACGCGGTTTTGAACAGCGTTCACTAAGTGTTTTTATTGTAGTGAATGAGACTACGATTACGAATTTACCATTAGCTTTTGAACCGGGCAGTGTGGAAGGTTTCGTTACAAATGAAGGGTCAGGTTCATTTATTGCTCGAGCTAATGTTGAACTTCGTTTAATAAGTCCGTCAGGCCCAGTCGTTGCCTCAACACTTACTGACGAACAAGGTAGATATCGTTTTAGCCAAGTGAGAAACGGAAACTACACGATTATTTCTACTAAACAAGGCTTTGGAAATGACTCAGCTCAAATCACAGTTGTTCCAGGAGAAACGACATTCGCAGATCTTCAATTGGCAATCGTTACTTCAACTGTTAGAGGGACGGTTCGAAACGCTGACGGTTCACAGCCTCTCCTTAATACCCTCCTTCGTTTAGCGGACAATATCGGTGTTGTGATTGCAGAGGTGCAGACAGACAATGATGGAAATTACTTAATAGAAGGTCTTCTACCAGGTGATTTTAGCCTTGCTGCCATCAATGCTGATTATAGAAGCAGCTTACTGGATTTTACGGCTGTTCCCAATGTTCAAAGCGTTGTTAACTTTAATTTAGTTGCAGTCCCAAGTTTGTTTACAGGCTTTGTTACTGATGCAGATACAGGACTTCCGATTGTAGGGGCGATTGTAGAAACCTTTGATCAAATAAGCGGTCCAGTTGAAGCGAGTTTACTAAATGCTGAAGTTAATGCTTTAGCAGTCAATGGACGCCCAGTAGCGGTAGCCTTAACAAACATCGACGGTTTTTACACGATACCTGGATTAAGTAATGGATCTTATACGTTACGAGCTTCTGCAATAGGATATGGCACAGATAGCAGACTATCAGTACTGCCTGTGAATACAACTCTAGAGCAGAACTTTGCATTACCAGGTCAACGTCAAGCTTCTTCCATATCGGGTACAATCATCATTTTAGGAAATGGACCATTACCAAATGCTGAAATAAATGTATTTGATGAAAATGGAGCTTTTGCAGGAAGTGCGAGAACGGGTAATGACGGAACATATTCTATTAGTAATCTTGGTTCAGGAAGTTATTTAGTAACAGTGGATGCCCAAGGGTTTCAGGAAGAAACACTCACTATTTCCCTTGCAGAGGGGGAAAGTCGAACAGGTGTTGACTTTGCTTTAAGTCCTGGACCAGATGGAGATATTACGGGTCAAGTATCCGATCGTCGAACGGGCAGGCCAATTAGTGGGGCGGTCATACAGTTGTTTGATCTAAGAGGATTTTTGGTTAGGGAAGTAACCTCTAATGATGCTGGGGTGTTTTCACTAAAAGGCATTCCTTCAGGATCATATGAACTTCGTGTTTTCGCAAATGGGTTTGAATCATTTTCAGTGGCTGTAAATGTGTTAGAAGGGGAAGAGTTACTCATTCCAATTTCACTTACTTCAATTACTCCAGATCCGATACCACCGTTTGGTGAAGCTCAGTTCTTAATATTAATAGGAGGCAAACCGTTAATTTTAGACAGCTTAACATCACCAACACTATTTACTTTAGAACGTATAGATTCAAACAATAATTGTGCTACATTTTCTTATGAGGCAGAGGTACAAGAAGGAACAATTAGAAGGTTTATCACTTTTGATCTTTCCTGTATTGACTTAATTCGATTTATCAATTAAATGAAATAGAAAGTAAGTAAGATTATAATGAAATCAATTACATTTAGTAGGGAACTTCCTCTTGCGAAGTTCTCTATTTTTTAACAGCTATAAACGCAACTCCTGCCCTGATCGTTGTGAATATTTGTAAAAGATAATTCTTTTACGAAATATGCAGAATAAGCAAAAGTAATCGTTGTGAACAGTTTATTGATTGCGTTGTCCGCCTATTCGTTTAATGAAGTACATGACCACTAGACCTGAAAGTGTTCCTGTAAATCCGAAATAAATAACAGTCATAGGTCCAAAAACACGACTTGCACAGCAACGGTTATCATTTCAGGAAGTGGAAGTTTGATAGGCTGTGAAAAACAGATAGCTAAAACTTTAGATTTACGACGTTGTAGCCATTTTTCAAAGCCATATATTTTTGTTAATACCAATAACTTAGAAAGATAGAAGGTTGCAAATATTAACATGCTTATGGCAACTAGAACGATGAGGAATATCTAAGTGTTAATGACATTAATAGAACGTGCGAAGAAATTTTAAGAGTTACTTGTTTGTTTAAAAGACTGTCATTCATGCTTCGGTCTCCGTTTCTATGTATTCTATAGTTAACTCTGTGCATTTGTGAAATGACGTGACAGTTTCTAGAGACGTAAATGATTACTCCCTAAAACATATTCGGTATAAGAAAACAAAATATTTTGACATAATGCGCTAAATATATAGATGGTTTGATATTTAAATGGTAAAATATTACTATACAGTATAAATATTAGGGACATTTGTACTGTCGTTCATTTCCATGGGGATTAATATATTGAGGAGGTATTGAATGAAGCGTAGAATTGTGCACGAGAAAGTGGAGAAGTATTTAATTACAAGTAAAACCATTGCTATTCAGCCATTTATCAACCAATGGGGAAGGGTTTGTGCAGAAATTTATGAAGAAGGTGCCGTCATCCTTGTTGAAAAAAAGCCTTTTCGAATCATTAAAGATTCCTGTCCATATTACGGAGGTACATATGATGGCAAGAAAGATGCAGCGCAAATTAATTTAGGGAGGATGTGCTTTCCTCCGATCATGATTGATACGAAACTTGATATCTTCTTCTTTCCCACGAAATCACCACGTAAAGACTCCTGCATCTGGCTATCACAGCCACATATTGATGATATTGAATCCATTGACTGGAAGAATGTTAGAGTGCTTTTCTTAAACGGAATGGACCTACCTATTGAAAGTACCTCTCGTGCGCTTAAAGCAAAACTCCATCGAGCAGCTCATTACAGAAATGTACTACTAAATCGAACAAATCGAAACCTTGAAAAGGACAGAGAAAAAGGTTTAAAGAACAGTGATTTGATCTTAACTTAAAAATTTGAACTTGAGCGCCTGATGATGAATTTCAGGCGTTTTTGTTATGTCAAAAAGTAAAAGTTACATATATTAGTGAATAATCTCATTTGAAAACTTTTCAAAAATCCTATATAAATACTGAGGTTTAGAGAGTTTGGGCACACTATTCATATAATTATCACTATTTATCGGCTTTCAAATAATTTATAATTATCATATAATAAAGATATTAAAGACTTAAATATTAGCAATACTAGTTGATACGGTTTTCATGGAAACAGAAGAAGCTGTAACCAAGTTGTCTCTTCTTATGTGTGAGACGACGGCTTTTTTCTGTAAATTTTAGGTGAAAAGGTTGATAATGATGAGCAACAGAGAAACGAACACAGACGTCCTTTTAATCGGCGCTGGAATCATGAGTGCTACATTAGGAACGATCTTAAAAGAAATAGCTCCAGAAATGAAAATTAAAGTATTTGAAAAACTTGATAAAGCAGGAGAGGAAAGTTCTAACGAGTGGAACAATGCGGGAACTGGCCATGCAGCACTTTGTGAACTAAATTACACATCGGAAAAACCAGATGGATCTATAGATATCTCGAAAGCCATTGAAATTAATGAACAGTTTCAAGTGTCTATGCAGTTCTGGTCATACCTTGTTGAACAAAAGTTGATTCGTAATCCAGAAGATTTCATCATGCCTTTGCCGCATATGAGTATGGTTCAAGGAGAAAACAACGTTCAGTTTTTAAAGAAACGTATGGAAGCGCTAACAGAGAATCCTCTGTTTAAAGGGATGGAATTCTCAGATCAACCAGAAAAATTGATGGAATGGATTCCATTGATCATGGAAGGTCGTTCGTTAGACGAAAGTATCGCTGCTACAAAGATTGATACAGGAACTGATGTTAATTTTGGTTCGCTCACTCGCATGTTATTTAGTCATCTGCAGAACAAGAACGTTGAGGTTAAATACAAACATAGCGTAGAGAACCTAAAGCGTACAAATGACGGCTCTTGGGAACTGAAAGTCAAAAATCAGAACTCTGGCTCTGTTGAAAGGCACACAGCGAAGTTTGTTTTTATCGGTGGTGGAGGCGGAAGTCTACATCTTCTTCAAAAATCTGGTATTCCTGAAGGGAAGCATATCGGCGGATTTCCAGTAAGTGGAATCTTTATGGTATGTAAGAACCCAGAAGTGATTGAGCAACAGCATGCGAAAGTATATGGAAAAGCCAAAGTCGGCGCACCACCAATGTCTGTTCCGCACTTGGATACACGTTATATTGACAACAAAAAATCGTTATTGTTTGGACCATTCGCGGGATTCTCGCCAAAATTCTTAAAAACAGGATCTATGCTCGATCTCGTGACTTCAGTTAAACCTAATAACGTGTTAACCATGTTAGCTGCGGGTGCTAAAGAAATGTCGCTCACGAAATATTTGATTCAGCAAGTATTATTGTCAAAGGAACAGCGAATGGAAGAACTAAGAGAGTTTATTCCGACTGCTAAGAGTGAAGATTGGGATCTAGTCGTAGCTGGGCAACGTGTTCAGGTCATCAAGGATACGGAAACAGGTGGAAAAGGAACGCTTCAGTTCGGTACAGAAGTGATTACATCCGCTGATGGTTCAATTGCTGCTCTACTTGGCGCATCACCTGGAGCGTCAACTGCTGTTCATGTTATGCTTGAAGTGTTGAACAAATGCTTCCCACAAGAGATTGGAAAGTGGGAACCAAAGATCAAAGAAATGATTCCTTCTTATGGACAGCGATTGATGAACAATCCTGATCTATTAAAGAAAGTTCATGCTTCTACAGCACGTACCTTGAAACTTGATGCGAACGAACCTACTTTAGCTGATTTTTCGGAAATTGAACATACAATTTTACATGAAAAAATTTAGAATTCCTTTTCAAAAGGGCCTTACTGTGAAAGGCTCTTTTTTGCTATTCTTTTTTCCATTGTGAAGGTAATGCCTACCTTTTTATGGAATGTAATATGAGACTATATCATGACTAGGAGTAATAGAGATGAATATCGTTAAACACAATAGCAAAGCTTGGGACAAAAAGGTTGAAGATGGTGTGAGCTATACGAAAGCTGTATCAAATGATGTAATTGAACAAAGTAAATTAGGAGATTGGCGTATTACTGTTACAACAGAAAAACCAGTTCCTAGAGGTTGGTTTCCAGAGTTGTTAAACGAGGTGAAGATTCTTTGTCTTGCTTCTGGAGGCGGTCAACAAGGTCCAGTGTTAGCTGCTGCTGGCGCAAATGTTACTGTTATCGATATATCAAAGAAACAGTTAGAAAATGATCAGCTATTAGCAGAAGCAAACCATTTGAGCCTAAGAGTCATACAAGGAGATATGTGTGATCTTTCTATGTTTGATGAAGGAGAGTTCGACTTGATCGTTCATCCTGTGGCGAATGTGTTTGTGGAGGATATTTCTACCGTATGGAAAGAAGCATCACGTGTTTTAAAAGACAGAGGAGTCCTCATCTCTGGTTTTACGAATCCATTGTTGTTTATTTTTGATGATGAAGAAGATCAAAAGGGAAATCTAGTCGTAAGTAACAGAATTCCTTATACAACTCTCGATTCTATGACTGAAGAAGAGAAGTCTGCTTATCTTAATGCAGATGAAACGATAGAATTTGGTCATACATTAGAGGACCAAATACAAGGACAGATTGATGCAGGTTTCGTGATAACAGGATTATATGAAGATGACTTTGGTGGAAGAAGACCGATTGATACCTATATTAAAAGTTTTGTAGCAACACGTGCTGTGAAAATGAAGGTTGAATAAAGAAAAGAAGACTAGCTTAGATGTAATATGACTAAGCTAGTTTTTCTATGGAGAGGTAATTTTTAGCTAAATTATAAGCACTTACTGTAAACAACTGTGTCAATTTTTTATCTTCGATTAACCTTTCCATCTCATGAAAAGGGATAACTTTAATCGTTAAATCTTCATTCTCATCTAATTTTTGAGAAGACGATTGGAAAGCATCTAGGATTAAGAAAGTTATAATCTTGTTGGTTTGGGTAGCTGGATTTACTATAAATTCTCCAAGTAAGATCGGTTCTTTACGAGAAGTGAAACCTGTTTCCTCTTGAACCTCTCTAATAATTCCTTCCACATAGGATTCACCTTGTTCGATTTTACCAGCGGGAACTTCTAAAAAGAAGTCTTTACCTGGATGACGGTATTGTTCAACCAGTACGATGTGTTTATCCTTAGTTAGAACAACCGCATTCACCCAATCAGGATACTCATGAACATAATAGTTATCAATTTTCTGTCCGTTCGGCAGCTCACAGCTATCTGTTCTTAAATGGCCAAAAGGCGTTTGGTAGATATATTGTGAATTTATTGTTTTCCACTTTGCCAACTTTCTTGCTCCTCCTCTTGGTTTACTGAGTGTTTGCGTAAGCGTTCTAACTCGTTTTTTATAGTAGAAAGTTCATTTTTTATATGTGTAAGATTTTTAGAGTCATTCATTCCGGTTCTCACCGCTAGATATATCACTAAGAATAAAATGAAATAACCTGACAGTGCTAATAAAATCTCCATGCTCTTATCCTCCTAATGTGGATGATTCCCATTCTTCGCGAAGAATGCCCATCCTGATCGAGTCATAATACTCTCCGTTGTAATAGCGACATTTTCTCATTCGGCCTTCCATTTTCATACCGAGCTTTTCACCAACTTTAATCATCCGTTCATTACCTGACCATGTTGTGTATCCAACACGGACGAGTGGAAGTGTATTAAACAAGTGATCGATCCACAGAATAAAAGCTCTTGTTCCGTATCCACCGCTCCAATAGTTCGAATTGTAGATTCCAATTCCCATCTCTAGCCAGCGAGAAGGCTCGTGTTCCCAATAGTAACTCACGGTTCCAACCAACTCACCAGCTACTTCAATAGCCCAACGCTGTTTATGATTAACATAGTGATCCTGGTTCCACATAAACTCTTCAAAAGGAACCTGTTTGTGTTCAAAATATGGAGCGTCCCATTGTTTCCATTCTGGTTCACTTTCTTTATATATGAGTTCCCAAAGCTTGGGGAGGTCTCTTTCCACGATGGGTCTAATACATAACTCGTTTTCTTGATATGACATGCCATACCTCCGTATTTTTTGAACATTTACTTTGATTTTATGATACCATTATTTGTAAAGGTAATCTTATATAATTTTGGGGGAAATATGAAATTAAAAATCATACATACGAACGATCTTCACAGTCATTTTGATAATTTTGCAAAAGTAGTAACGCTTATTCATCAACATAAAGACGAAAACACTTTACTGGTGGATGCAGGAGATTTTGCTGATTTTAAGAGCATCGAACTTCAAGGAACGAGAGGGTTGGCTGCGGTAGAACTCCTCGAA
Source organism: Bacillus sp. E(2018) (assembly GCF_005503015.1). NCBI lineage: Bacteria > Bacillati > Bacillota > Bacilli > Caryophanales > Bacillaceae > Bacillus > Bacillus sp. E(2018). The sequence continues at coordinate 970,865 of NZ_SCOL01000001.1, forward strand.
GCGGCTGGTTACGATTTATTAACAATCGGCAACAATGAGATGTTTAATGGGGCAGACACGTTAGAACATATGGCCACTCAAAGTTCAGTTCCGTTTATAAGCAATAACCTTTTCAAGAAAGATAAGACGACGATTCCTGGCGTTCAATCGAGTGTGATCCTCAATAAAAATGGACTTCGTATTTTTGTAACTGGCGCATCCCCTGACTTAGGTGCTTTTAATGAGGGGCTAGGGTTTAGTGGCGAAAACTACATTATAGCTATTGCCGAAGAACTGGAGCGTAACCGCGGAAAATACGATCTGTGCATCCTTCTGAACCATGTCGGTACGATAGCGGATACTGAATTAGCAAAAGAGATTTCTGGCATTGATGTGATCGTTTCTTCTCATGATCATGTTCTATATAAAGAGGCACAGGTAATTAATGATACTTTCATCGTAAGTGCAGGGAATTTTGGTGAACATATCGGTGTATTAGAACTTGAAATAAACGACACACATAAAACGCTTTTACAATCTAAGGTTTATTGTACAAAAGATTCAAAACCAGACGGAAAAATCTTATTCATTCTTAAACGAAGTAAAGAAACCGCGATTGAAATTTTAGGGAAACCTTTGTATCGAATTGATGAGCCGTTATGGCATGATGTGATTCATGAAAATCCAATCTCAAACTTGATTGCAGATGGTTTAAAAAACATGCTAAACACCGATATTGGCTTGATAAACAGTGGAATTGTTACAGCTGGAATTTTTTCATACGTTTCTCATAAAAAATTAATCGAGATCTGCCCATCACCACTCAATCCAACATCTTTTGAGATTCAAGGGAAATACATATTTGAAGCGGTTCAACAATCGCTAGACGTTCAACATTGCTTACAAGATGGAAGAGGACCAGGCTTCAGAGGAAAGTATGTAGGAAGTCTGCATTTATCAGGGGCAGAAGTTGTTTATGATGGATTGAAAGTAGTTGAAATAAGAATAGGCGATGAACCTTTGGAGGAAGAAAGATGGTACTCTGTGGCTTCATCAGATTACCTTCACAGAGGGTCAGGGTATCCTTCACTTGCCCACAATCGAAACGAGTTTTACCGACCAGAAGAGATCAAAGATGTAATTAAGATTTATGGAGACAAAAAAGGGTTTGTAAAAAGAGCTTTTGATACAAGATTTACTGAACTGCAGAAAATTAAGGGGTGAACACCATGGAATGGGTTACGTTTTGTATGGCTGCGACAGCCTTCATTTTAGTGTTTCAAGAAACAGAAAAGCGAAAGAAAATAGAAAAACGTCTTCAGCAGTTAGAGGATCAACAGAAATAAGTTCGATTTTGGAATAGGAGGTTAGCTATCATGGAACGTTGTGTGTATTTTAAAGATACCATTTTCTCATCAGGCAAAACCGACATATTCAATGGGGATCAACAGAAACGTGGAGTCCTTGATCTAAGAAGCGCATTTTCTTCAGGAGTGAGTATTGAGGATGAATCCGGAAGGGTAATCGTGGAGGGTGGATTTCCTTTCTTATCCGGAAAGTGGGTCGTTAAACAACCTGATGGGAAAGAATACGGAGTGGTGAAATCTTCATTTGCGTTCTTTTCAAAAAGGTATCACTATGTGACGAATGAACAAACGTACGAAATTGAAGCTCCTGCTTTTTCAAAAGAGTATACCCTTTTTGATGAGAACAAGTTGGAAGTCGCGACGTTTAAAAAAGTGAATGGACTTTTCCAGGCTGCTGCTTACGAGCTAAAACACAACTCGGAGCGCATGTTAACTGAAGAGCTCATTGCTGTTGTCATGGGAGTTAATGCAATAGAAAAAAGAAACCGATCTTCAGCCGGAGCAGGTGCTGGAGGCTAGCAGTAAAATTAACCACAAATAGAAGCTTTACTCAACGAGATGAGAATGCTGAGTAAAAGCTTCTTTTTTATTGTATACATGAGCCCTGAACTATTATATGTTAGATCGTACAATAGGCTACTCCGTAATCCCCGCCTGCGTTATTTCAACATTCACTTTCACGTTGATTGGAATGTCTGGATACTGTTCGTCCCAGCGTTTAAAATCAAATCCACGTGTTCTGCTTCTTGCCAAATCTCCTAGTCCAATCGTATCTACCTTTTCTTTTTGTAGCTTTTTGACGATCTTATTTGTACGTTTATTCATCGCTTTTTCTGTCGCACGCTCAAGCTGCTCGATTAAAGAGGGATCACTTACCGGAATTTTAGGTGCTTCACTGACACGACCTCTCACATTAACAAATATATCTACTGAAGGAGAACGTTTCACGTCTTTAAATCGATATTCTACTTTAGATGACAAATTTTGAATCGTAAAAAATTGATTGTTCTTAAATTTTACTTCATAGATACCCTTCTCAAAAGGTTCCATGAGAAGTTTTAAAAGAAAGGAATCTTCGAGATTTAATTTTCCTACCATTTTATCGTCTTTTAAGAGAGCAGTTCCCATAACTCTTATTCGATCTCCTTGTTTTTCTATGAGTGGTAAGTTTGGATCCATTCCTTTTCCGTAATACGTATACAAAAAATCATGTAAGTTTGATTTTGGTATGTTTGCGTTCATATTTTGATCCAAAAGCTGAAGTAGATACTTTGAAGGCGTTTCACTTAGCGGATACTGTTGCTTTAATAATGTTTTTGTACTCCCATTAACGATTGCCATATAAAGATCACGACCTAACGAAGGATCACGCTGAAGTGTGTCGACTAAATCATAGATGCCTTTTTCAGCTAATCGATCATTATAAAGAGCAATATCTAAGCGTCCAATTTCAAAAGGCTTTGGTGATTCAGCTTGTTCTAATGCTCTTGCCATCTTGCTCGTATTCGTAGTAGCCGTGAATACTTGTGAGATTGGAGGAACATCTTCACCTCGCTGGGGAATGGCTACCATCCCGTTCAACTCTACTTGGTTGCTTGATTTATAATCATAACCAACTGCAGAAACGAGCTGAACGTCTTCGAGAATCTTTTTGCTCGGAAAACATCCAGTTAACAAAAATAAAGTGAAAACGACAAGAAGATGTTTATTAACCATTTTTTGTTTTCCTTCCTTTTCCTAAAATGAGTTGGATAACAAATAGAAATGGAATGTAGGCATATAGAATGTAAAAACCAATCTGAGAGACTTTCGTATTCAGTATATCTACTTGCTGACGATCAATGATTAAGATGCTACATATGAAAATTATGAGGATCATCGCACGAAGTGCACTCTTTTGCTTGATTTTATATAACCGGTGAATACCACGGCTCACTGACCATAAACCGATACAGAGATTAGGCAGAATAACAAAAAGCCAAAGCGCGATACCTGCATACTCAAATCGCTGTGCAAATGGGAGGTCAACAATTTTCCATAGTGTTAATGTCGCCCAAATCGTATGTTGAAGTTGCTCTTGATTGAAGTAGACAAAAGAAACAAACACAGTGATAAGGTAAGTGAAGATCGTAAATAAATTTCCAAAATGAGCCCACTTTTGAGACTTCTCCGGCTGTTTTAAAAAGGGCATGTATAACAAAATAAGTTCAAATCCTAAATAATCAAGAGTAACTCCTTTTGTTGCAGCCATCAGATCACTAAACGAATGGTCCAAAATAGGTAATAGGTTGGTATAATGCGCGTTTTTCAGTGCGTAATATTTTAATAAAAATAAAGGAAGTGAGATGAAAAATCCTAATACGGAAAGCCCTGCTACAACTCGGATGCCTCCTATGACGTAAGAATAGGCTAGTCCTAATAAGATCAGGGCAATGATCGATGTACCTAGCTCAGGAAACACCCAGATCTGAATGACTTCGATATACGTTCTAAGTACGGTTAAGATTGTAGAACTAAAATAGATCAAGAGCAGAAAGCTTAGGGTACCGCCAATCCATCTGCCGAACAAGTTTCGATGTACGTCGATAATATCAGCGTTCTCTCTTGAAAGAACACGATAAATCATCCAGATCAATACGTTAAACGAAAGACCTCCGATGATTACAGAAATCCACGCATCATGTCCTGCTGTCTTTGCGATATAACGCTCGAACCCCAGAATTCCTACTCCAATCTGCATGGTTGTAACCATATAAAAAGCCATATAAGGTGATATCTGCTTGTTTTCACTGATCTGAGACATATATACCCCTCGCTTTTTAGTCTTCTATATCATGTGTTTCTTTTGCACGCCTTTTATTCATTTTAACTTTGTCTTGAGGTCTAACTGAAGATGGCCGGGTGTTCTGTACACTGAACGGCATACGGATAAGGGCATCTTTTAAATCATTAACACGAAGCGGGTATAGGGGTGCGATGTAAGGTCTTCCAAGGGAAGTCAGTTTTAAGAGATGTGAAACAATAAATGCAAAGCAGATCGCAACACCAAGTACACCTAAGAACTGTGCAAATAATAAAAAGGGAAAACGAAGTAAACGAATCGTGTTACTCATCTGATAAACAGGTGTTGTAAAAGATGCCAGTGCGGCTAGAGCTACAATGATTAATAGAACGTTACTCGTTAAGCCAGCTTGAACCGCTGCCGTTCCGATAACAATACCACCAACGATACCGATCGTTTGACCGACCTTAGATGGTAGTCTCGCCCCAGCTTCACGAAGCAACTCAATCGAAAGCTCTAGTACAATAGCTTCTAATATGGGTGGGAAGGGAATATCGTTACGTGAAGCCACCAGTGTAGCTAATAGGTTTTCTGGAATCATCTCATAATGAAACGTTAAGACGGCTACATAAAGAGGCGTGGATAGCACGGAAAACATAACTGCCATGAGGCGGATCAATCGAAAGGCAGAAGCGAGCGTCCAATTTAGAAAATAGTCTTCGAATGCGGAGAAAAATTCCACGATGGTTGTCGGTCCCGTTAACGCATGCGGCGATCCGTCAGCCATGATCGCCACTTTTCCTTCAGATAAAACACTAGCTACTCGATCTGGTCGTTCTGTATCGATCAGCTGTGGAAAGGGAGAGTTCTCGTTGTCTGAAATCATTTGATTAATATAAGAACTATCTACGACATGGTCGTATTCGATATCGTTAACACGCTGAATGGCGGTATTCACATTTTCTTCATCAGCGATTCCGTCGATATAGATAATTGCTACTCTCGTTTTTGAAAGTTTTCCAACACGTACTTCTTTTACTGTAAATTCAGGAATAGGAAGTCGTTTGCGAATTAAGTTTAGATTGGTATCCAAAGATTCAACGAATGCTTCCTTAGGACCAACAACACTAAATTCAGTTTCAGGAATCGAGATCTGCCTGTTTTCAGTCGATAGACTGGGAACGAGCAAACCTTCTGGATCGTCCTTATTCATTTGAATGAAAATAAAGCCTTCTGTTACTTTGTTCGCGATATCATGAACATCATCCGTTTTGACCATTCCATCTAACGGAAGGTGCTTCTGGATATCGTCTAAGTTTTTAAGAGGGATTTCTGTTATATAAGGTAATAAATCACGATGAACAAACTCGGGATTTACAAGAGTTTTATAATAAGAGATGTAGAAAGTGCTAAGCGATGATTGTTTCACAGTAGAGAAATCAGCTGAAGCCGTCAGCTTTTTCATGAGTTCTGGAAATGTCAATGAACCTTTTGTAGAATTTGAATGAGCTTTTTGTTGTTGTTTTTTCTTTTTCTTTTTAAAGAATATCATTGAAATCACCCGTTCGTTATTACGTCGTGAACTACTACATTTGTTTAGCATTTCCTTGTCACTTAATAATATTCTGAAGATAAACTTGATCATGGCAAGCCATTTTTTATTGACAACAATTAGCAAGTAGCCTATGATTATCCTTAAATTAATAATCTAACTCTTATTAAGAGCAGGCGGAGGGAATTAGCCCAATGAAGCCCGGCAACCATCGGATGAACTTTGTTTTAACCGAAACGGTGCTAAATCTAACAGCAGTAATTGCTGAGAGATGAGAGAACGAACGGATTGTATGTATGGAACCGTGTTCTCTAATGAACACGGTTTTTTTGTGTTTATCATGCTGGATCGGTAAATTTCGATAGAGAGAAAAGGAGTGGGTGATATGGTTACGTCGGATTGTATATGGTGGAAAGGCAGAAGATTAGCTCACACCCTTCATTTTCCTCAAGGAAATGAAGTGGGTGAAAAAAAGATTCCGATGATCATCATTTGCCACGGTTTTACGAGTACACGAATTGGAGTAGATCGGCTGTTTGTAAAAACGGCTCAAGCACTTGTTAAACTCGGGTTTGCTGTATTGAGGTTTGATTATGCTGGCTGTGGTGAGAGCGAAGGGGAATATGGAGAAAATGAGTTTGCTTGTTTTATTGATCAGACGAAGGAAGTGATTTCTTATGGAATTAAACTACCCAACATTGATCAAAACGCAATAACGTTAATCGGACATAGTTTAGGTGGTGCAGTTGCGGTCTGCACGGCATCAGATGATGAGCGAGTTCGAAATGTGATCACTTGGTCTGCTGTAGGAGATCCATTTAGAGATATAAAAGAAATAGTTGGCTATAACGGAGAGCATCCCGTGATCGATCATTTAGGGTATGCGATAACTGAAGAATTTTTACTTTCCCTTCAAGCTTTTTCTCCGGTTGAAGACATCAAAAAGTTTCGTGGTAACGCACTTTTCATCCATGGAACGGGTGATCCCGTGATTTCTCCGGATTACTGTTCGGACTATTATAAAGAATCAAAGAAGGTTACGGAAGGTACAAGCTCTATGGTGCTAATAGAAAGCGCAAATCATACGTATTCTTCTATAAAGCATTTTGACCAGCTTATAACTGCCACTTCAGAGTGGTTATTAATCAATGTTAAACTGCCTGTTCAGAATGATTTGAAAAAAAGTGTTTGACATTCCATTGAATACCTGTAATAATACAAAGTAATTTGATAGGAATACTCTTATTGAGAGCAGGTGGAGGGAATTAGCCCTATGAAGCCCGGCAACCATTCATGTTGAACAGCCAACTTGAAAACGGTGCTAAATCTAACAGTGGTCACACTGAGAGATGAGAGGATAATCGGAAATTTTTTTTCGAGAAGCCTTCTGTCTCTTTTTTGAGAACAGGAGGCTTTTTTGTACCACCTCTTAAAAGAGCTTTTATCAAAAAAATATAGAAACGAATGGATAGGGGATCAGAACATGAAAAGAATTATCCAAGTATTACTCGCAAGTTTGGCGGTATTCGCATTAGCAGCTTGTGGCTCATCCACAAGTGGTGGAGAAAAAACAGAAAAGTTGGTAGTTGGGGCGTCAAATGTACCTCACGCTGAAATATTGGAAGAAGCGAAGCCGCTTTTAGAAGAGAAGGGTATTGAACTAGAAATTGTGAAATTCCAAGACTATATCTTACCGAACAAGTCACTATATGAAAAAGAAATAGATGCAAACTATTTTCAGCACATTCCATATTTAACTCAGCAAGTAAAAGATAACCCGAAGTATAAATTTGAAAATGCAGGCGCTGTTCACTTAGAGCCGATGGGTGTTTACTCTAAGAGACATAAATCCTTAAAAGACATTCCAGATGGTGGGAAGGTAATACTAAGCAATTCCATTGCTGAGCACGGTAGAATTCTTTCAATCTTTGAGGCAGAAGGACTTATTAAATTAAAAGAAGGAAAAGGATATGAAGCACAAATAAGCGATATTGTAGAAAATTCGAAAAACCTAGAGTTTGTAGCAGACATCGACCCTGGTCTTTTAACAAAAGCGTATGAGAACGATGAAGGCGATGCGATTGTCATCAATACTAACTATGCCATAGATGCAGATTTGAATCCGAAGAAAGATTCTATCGCATTAGAAGGATCTGATTCACCATTTGCGAATATCATTACGGTTCGAGAAGGCGACAAAGATAAAAAATCGATTAAAACGTTATTAGAAGTACTACATTCAAAAGAAATAACCGAATTTATCGATAAAGAATACAAAGGTTCAGTGTTAGCTGTAAAAGAGTAATGATAATATGCTGGCTAGATGAGGTGATTGGCTCATCTAGCCAGCATTTCTTATGTAAAGAGGTGTTTTCGTAAGCAGTCAGTGAATCTATTGATATGTAATTAAGTCTAAAAAAGAAAAATTAAGTCTTACACAGAAAAATTAAGTCTTACTGTGATTCAATTAAGTCGAAATAGACATCAATTAAGTCAAAATTCAAAAATAAAGGCCGTTCGACAAATTCGACATCTTTCATCTTCAACAAAGCACGATATGATATGATGAAGACGGACAAATTAAGCTTACCAATCATTCTATTAAGCGGGTGGAAAAGGAAATGGCAATGGATTTTTGGTCACCTGTCAAATTATCACTCGGAATAGCGGTGACAGCTTCATTACTTGTGATTCTTGCAGGTATTTTCTTTGGGAGGATCATGGCTCATAAAAAGTTTAAAGGCAAGACCTTCGTTGAAACACTATTTCTACTTCCTCTCGTTTTACCCCCAACGGTTGTAGGTTTCTTGTTAATCGTTATGTTCGGTCGAAATGGTCCAGGTGGACAGCTAATAGAGTGGCTCTTCAACCAACCGATCATGTTTACATGGTGGGCAGCCGTTATTGCGTCTGGAGTTGTCGCGTTTCCACTCATGTACCAATCCGCAAAAGCGGGGTTCGAATCGATTGACGCAGACATCGAGAATGCAGCGCGAGTTGATGGTGCAAACGAATGGGATGTATTGCGAAAAATCTCAGTTCCACTATCTGTTAGGGCTATCATATCTGGGGCAATTCTTAGTTTTGCTCGTGCGTTAGGTGAGTTTGGTGCTACACTTATGTTTGCTGGTAACATACCTGGAAAAACACAGACGATATCCACCGCAATCTATATCGCGATAGAATCAGGAAATTTGGAGCTTGCGTGGATGTGGGTAGGAAGTGTCATCGGTATTTCATTTTTAATGTTGCTTGTTGTTAATCGCATAAGAACTTAACCAAAAGGAAAGAACCCAATATACAAAACGGGTTCTTTTTATTCTTCTCAATCTTCACCCTTGTTTTCATCATCATCTTTACTTTCCACTTCCTGTTCTGTATCACCGAACTGTTCATTAATTTCTTGTGCGAGAATAGTTAAATAATCATCAGAAAATAAAGGTTTTTTTTGTTTCGACATGTCAAAGTCTCCTATTGTTCATGAAATAATAAGTTCAATTCATTAACTATTTATACGTATAACCAATATGTACGATTTAGGATGAACCTATTCAATTAAAATTGTTATTTACTTTTTTAATTCACGGGAGTATTATTAGTAAAGTTTCAAATTTCTAAATCGCTTAAACCTAATGGTGCGGGGGAACCAATGGACTGCAGAAACAGAGTCCTGGGGTGAATCCTTCTTTATGGTAGGGCTACTCAAAGGCCCGAATCCGACAGCTAACTCCGTAAGCGTTTATGAGAAGGAAGGTGGAGCTTGTAGAGCCTAAATTGTAAAGGCCTGCAGGTCAGTTTCGTGATGGCTTGCGGCCTTTTTGTGTTGAAAAAATGTCTTTTAGTAAACATTAAAAGCAACATCTTATTATGGACGGAGAGAAAATAATGTTCACATCGATCAAACGTTTTTTGATTGGTCGCCCTTTAAAATCGACTGCATTAGGCGAACAAAAAATAAACAAAACGAAAGCATTGGCTATTCTTTCATCAGATGCATTATCATCCGTGGCCTACGGACCCGAACAGATTTTGATCGTACTTATTACAGTTGGTGCTGCTGCTTTTTGGTACTCAATTCCTATTGCAGTAGGCGTTTTGTTTTTATTAACAGCACTCATTCTATCTTATAGGCAAATTATCTACGCCTATCCTCATGGAGGAGGAGCGTATGTTGTATCTAAGACGAACTTAGGAGTAAACCCAGGATTGATTGCAGGTGGATCTTTGCTTGTCGATTACATACTTACCGTAGCTGTAAGTGTGTCAGCAGGTACGGATGCGATTACATCAGCTTTTCCGTCGTTACATGGCTTTAACGTGGAGATTGCGATCGTCTTTGTAATCTTTCTTACATTATTGAACTTAAGGGGAGTAACAGAATCTGCTTCGATTTTGGCATATCCTGTGTATCTCTTTGTATTGGCTTTATTCATTTTGATTGCAGTAGGGCTATATAAGATTTTGACTGGAGATGTATCTCAGAGCTTGCATACACCGATTGGCACACCGGTTGCAGGTATCTCTTTATTTATTTTGTTAAGGGCTTTTGCGTCAGGAAGTTCAGCATTAACTGGGGTTGAAGCCATCTCAAACGCGATTCCAAATTTCAAAGAACCTGCACCTGTTAATGCTGCTCGTACTTTAATGATGATGGGCGGCCTTCTAGCCATCCTTTTCTCTGGCATTGTTACGTTAGCGTATTTCTATGGTATTGTACCTAAAGCTGAAGTTACCGTTGTTTCGCAAATTGCAGAAGAAACGTTCGGAAGAAATTTTATGTATTTCTTTATACAAGGAACTACCGCATTGATTTTAATTCTTGCTGCTAATACAGGATATTCTGCATTTCCACTGTTAGCAGTAAATCTGGCAAAAGATAAATTCATTCCGAGGATGTTTTTAGTTCGGGGTGACCGATTGGGATACTCAAATGGAATTATTATACTAGGCTTGGCGTCAATCTTACTTATTATTGCTTTTCATGCGAAAACCGAACATTTAATTCCCTTATACGCTGTGGGTGTTTTTGTTCCTTTTACATTATCACAGACCGGTATGATGGTAAAATGGCTAAAAGAAAAACCTGTTGGATGGGTCCCTAAATTCATCATTAATACTACAGGAGCTGTGATCAGCTTTCTCGTAACAATCATGTTTTTCTTAACAAAGTTCTCGCAAGTTTGGTCCATTCTTGTTTTTCTTCCTATAATCGTTTTGATTTTCCACAGAATTAAGAAACATTATGAAGCTGTGGGTGATCAATTGAGGTTAACAACATGTGAAGTTTCTCCTGATATAAAAGGTAATGTTATCATCTTACCGGTTGCTGGAATCACACATGTGGTAGAGAACTCTTTAAAGTACGCAAAATCACTCAACCCTGATCAAATTATCGCCGTTTATGTAGCATTTGAAAGGGAAGATGAGAGAAAATTTGAAGAGAAGTGGAAGAAGTGGCAACCAGATGTTAGACTTGTCACACTTCATTCTCATTATAGAAGTATACTTGGTCCGTTAACAAAATTTGTAGATACTATAGCTCACAAAGCAAAAGAAGGAGATTACCAAGTTACCGTGGTGATCCCACAATTTATACCTAAAAAAGGGTGGCATAACATCCTTCATAACCAGTCAAGCTTATTGATTCGTGCATATTTGTTGTATAAAAGGGATATCGTTATATCAACTGTACCTTATCACTTAAAGAAATAATAAAAACGGTGTCAGCTCAAAGTGGCTGACACCGTTTTTAGTTAGACTATTAACTAACTTCTTGTTGGTATTGCTCTGCTTTCATCGTGTTAAACTTTCCTTCCCACTTGGACATTACAACAGCAGCTAATGAGTTTCCTACCACGTTGACCGCTGTACGTGCCATATCAAGAATTCGGTCAATACCTGCAATGAATGCAAGACCTTCTAATGGAATTCCAACTGTACCCAATGTTGCCAATAGAACGACAAATGAAACACCTGGAACGCCTGCAATCCCTTTTGAAGTTACCATCAACACAAGCAATAACGAGATTTGTTCTGCAATTGTTATTTCAATACCATACATTTGAGCGATAAATAATGCTGCAATGGCTTGATAGAGAGTAGAGCCATCTAGGTTAAATGAGTAACCTGTAGGAATGACGAAAGAGGTAATGGCCTTTGGACAACCGAACTTCTCCATCTTTTCCATGATTTTTGGCAATACAGTTTCAGAACTAGCTGTTGAGTAAGCTAAGATTAGTTCGTCTTTTAATATTTTGATCAACGTAAAAATGTTAACTTTGACCATAGCAGCAACACCGCCTAGAACGACGATGACAAAGAAGAACATAGCTCCATAAACGACCAGAACGAGTTTACTTAATGGTACAAGTGATTCAATACCAAATTTAGAAACTGTAACTCCGATTAATGCAAAAACTCCGAACGGAGCAAGTTTCATGATTTGATTGGTGATATAGAACATAGCATCAGCTGTTCCTTGGAAAAAGGCCAATACCGGTTTACCTTTTTCGCCGATTGCAGCTATTCCTAGTCCAAATAATACGGAGAAGAAGATGATTGCTAACATATCTCCTTCAGCTAATGATTCAAAAAGGTTCGTCGGAACGATGTTTAAGAAAGTTTCTGCAAAGCCATGGCTTTCAACAGATTCAGTCGTTTCCACATAGCTCGAAATATCACCTTTAGTTAACGATTTCATATCCACTCCTGCTCCAGGTTGGAATATGTTAGCGATAAATAGGCCAATTACGATTGCAAATGTTGTAATGATTTCAAAATATAGAATCGTTTTTCCACCGAGACGTCCTAGTTGTTTGATATCACCTACACTCGCCACACCAACAATAAGACTTGAAACAACAATAGGTACAACGATCATTTTAATCAATCGAATGAAAATATCTCCGATGGGTTGTAAGTATCCTTGGACGGTTTCGTTTCCATAGAACAATGCACCGATGAGAATACCGAATGCAAGTCCGATCAAAATTTGCCATGCAAGACTAATTCTTATTTTTTTCACATTAAGTCACCTTCTTCTTGATGTTAGTTATCTGAGTTGCCACATAAAAAACATTTTAGCGAGTAAAAGGAATGGTTGTCAAAGCAAAAAAATGGCAATGAATAAAAGGCAGGATACACTGAACGTAATCATTTCTATTTATTAGAAATGTTAGAAAATTTTAATGTTTACAAAAATATTAAATGCTTGTAAAATTACAAAAGCTATATTCGACTCTTATCGACAAACATTGGAGGACTTATGAACTTATTTAGAAAGAAATTATTAACTACTAATCAAAACAGTGATCAATCATTGAATCGTGTTCTTGGTGCAGTCGATCTTACGATGTTAGGAGTAGGGGCCATTATTGGAACAGGGGTCTTTGTTCTAACAGGGGTCGCAGCTGCGAAATATGCAGGTCCTGCTCTTATATTATCTTTTATCATCGCAGGATTGGCTTGTGTGTTTGCAGCACTTTGTTATTCCGAATTTGCATCAATGATTCCACAATCGGGTAGTGCTTACACATACAGTTATGTAGCATTCGGTGAAATCTTTGCTTGGATTCTGGGCTGGGATCTCGTCCTAGAATATGGACTCGCTTCATCAGCAGTAGCGAGTGGTTGGTCAGGATATTTCCAAAGTCTATTAACCGGTTTTGGTATTCATCTTCCAACAGCGATTACAAGTGCTTTTGATCCTTCGAAGGGAACATTTATTGATTTACCCGCTGTAATGATTATTTTGCTTGTCACTCTTCTTTTATCAAGGGGTGTTAAGGAATCGGCAAAATTCAATTCCATTATGGTTATTGTGAAAGTAGCAGTAATCTTATTATTCATCGCAGTTGGTGTTTGGTATGTGGAACCTGCTAACTGGGAGCCGTTTGTACCATTTGGTTTCTCAGGTGTAGTGACAGGGGCTGCAGTAGTTGTTTTCGCGTATTTTGGCTTCGATGCTGTCTCCACAGCTGCTGAAGAAGTAAAGAATCCACAGAGAAACTTACCGATTGGCATCATCTCTGCATTAGCTATTTGTACGGTGATCTATATCGTAGTTTCTCTCATTCTCACAGGAATTGTTCCTTATAACATGCTCAATGTAAAAGATCCTGTTGCGTTCGCATTGCAATTCATCGGTCAAGATTGGGCAGCAGGCTTTATCTCATTAGGAGCAATTGTAGGTATTACAACAGTGTTAATCGTTATGATGTTTGGTCAGACAAGATTGTTTTATGCTATGAGCCGTGATGGGCTGCTACCGAGTAAGCTGTCTGCGGTTCATCCAAGAACGAAAGTACCTCTTCCTAGTACGTGGACAACTGGATTACTTGTTGCACTTTTTGCTGGATTCGTCCCGTTAGATAAACTTGCTGAACTGACGAGCATTGGAACTCTTTTTGCCTTTGCTACCGTTTCGTTAGGCGTTGCCGTTCTTCGAAAAACACGTCCTGATATCGAACGAGGTTTTAAGACGCCGTGGGTTCCATTAATTCCAGCATTGGCAATCATATTCTGTGTGTATCTAATGCTTCAACTCTCAGCATTCACATGGAAAGGTTTTGTGGTTTGGCTTGTCATTGGACTTGTTCTCTATTTTAGTTACGGATATCGTAACAGCAAACTGAACACATCAAAATGATTTGAGAAAGAAGCTACCTTATTAAAGGTGGCTTTTTCACTTTACTTCAGAAACGCGTTGTTTCGTGTTATACTTATAGTAGAAAAAAGAAAGGGGGAAGTAAGAAATTGCGGAAATTTTCTTTATTGGCATTATTGTATGTATTTGCGTTCACATCACTTTTTCCTAACTACAATATGGAAAATCTATTCTCGCCACCTCATAATGACGTTTATGAACTATCCTCAGCGTCGATCGATGAATCAACGATCATTGGCGAATATCCAACAAAAAGTAAGAAATTAAAAAAGTCCGTAAAAGCTGTTTATTCGGATGACCAAATACCTTTAGAAGAATCACATGATGATTATGTATTCCCATCATACAGCCAAGTGAACAACAAGATCGTACGTCTTATTCCCTATCAATTTCAATCGAATTACCTCTGACGATCATAACAATCCCATTACCTTTTCAAAAAGCCTTTAACGCAAGGTTTATTTAACAGTACCATCTATTAAAAAACACGCTTCGAAAAAACATGTTTCCGAACGTTTATTTGTTGTGCTAAAAAAAACAAAAAAAGGGAGATTGTTATGATCGTTAAAGAAACGGAATTACCAGGAATCGGCAGAAAATTTGAAGTTGAGATCGCCAATAAAGATAAAGTCGTTGTTATTGTTCACGATGACGGAAGAAGGGAGATCTATCATTTTGACAAGCATGACTATGAAGAGAGTCTTTCGTCAGTTACGTTAAGTGATACAGAAGCGAGACAGTTTGCTGCTATTATCGGCGGGATGATCTATCGGCCAAAGGCGCTTGAAACGATTGAAATGGCATTTGATGAACTCATGATTGAGTGGTACCGAGTTGATTCTAAGGCATTTTCGGTTGGAAGAACCATTGGAGAACTTGATATTCGTCAAAAATATGAAGTGTCTGTCATTGCCATCATCAAAGGAAATGAAAAAGTTTTGAACCCGGGTCCTGAAACCATGATTGGTTCTGGAGATATGCTTGTTATTTCAGGTGAGAGACCTGGTGTGAAACGGATCATTAAGGAGATGTTTTCTGCTGAGGTGAGCGGTGAATGACAAATCATCTTGTACTAGAAGTTGGTACAGCATTAATCATCATCGCGCTTGCAGCTTTACTCGCGAATAAATTAAACTTCTCTATTATTCCGTTTCTCATCATTTTCGGAATGATTGTAGGTCCACATGCTCCTGTTATTGGCGTTTTGGATTTTACGTTTATTAACAGCAACGAGATCATTACTTTCTTTGGAAGAATCGGCGTCTTGTTCCTTCTGTTCTATCTTGGCTTAGAATTTTCGGTAGGTAAGTTAGTACGCTCAGGAAAAAATATCGCTGTAGGTGGAAGTATCTACATTCTTATTAACTTCTCATTAGGATTGATTTACGCTTATGTGATGGGGTTTCCTCTTTTAGAGGTCCTTATCATAGCTGGAATTATCACTATCTCCTCAAGCGCAATCGTCGCAAAGATCATCGTAGATCTTAGACGCACAGCTAATCCTGAAACAGAACTGATTCTTGGGATTATCATGTTCGAAGATATTTTCTTAGCAGTTTATCTATCTATCATTTCAGGATTAGTGTTAGGCGATGCGACTTCACTTCTAGGTGTTACAAAATCAATATTCATTGCATTTGGATATATGATTTTGTTCTTTGTTATTGCGAGAACGTGTACGAAGCATTTAAACAGGCTCCTTAACATTACGTCTAATGAGATTTTTATAATCGTGATTTTCGCCTCGTTGTTCTTTATCGCAGGGTTTTCAGAAACGATTCATGTAGCAGAAGCGATCGGTGCTCTTCTGTTAGGACTCGTATTCTCTGAAACTGAACATAGTGAACGAATAGAAAAGATGGTTATACCGTTCCGAGATTTCTTCGGTGCAATTTTCTTTTTCAGCTTCGGATTGAGTATAGATCCGTTCACTTTAGGCGGAGCGGTCTGGTTGGCACTTGGAGCTGTGTTGATCACGATCATTGGAAACTTTGTAGCCGGAATGATTGCCGGAAGGAAGGCAGGACTTTCTCATAAAGCTTCGTCTAACATCGGTCTGACGATCGTTTCACGAGGAGAGTTCTCTATTATCGTAGCGAACATTGGTATGGCAGGCGGTTTGGCTTCTGTATTAAAACCCTTCTCAGCATTGTATGTTCTAATTCTAGCGATACTTGGCCCGTTGCTTACAAAAGAGTCTAAGAAAATTTATGGTATATTAAATGGAATTTTCAAATGGAAAAAAGAAGAACAGCCACAATTGAAAAAGAAGGCAAATTGAATAGCAGTAAGAAAACACAGCGTCTCTAATTGGAGAGCTGTGTTTTTGTTTTATGCACAAGCGAAATGATTAATCATATATTTCTATACTTACCGCGAGCTTACTATGAGGTAGATAGTTTATTCGTATAGATTTTCTGTTGAAATAATCATTAAAATATTTAACCGTAATATTCATATGAGACACTTTCACTTTTTTACATTGAATTGTTATAGAAGAAACATAATCGGTACTGTTCTTTGACCCGTCATACGTTAAGGATGAAGGGATCCCTTCTACTATGTTGAAGTTTCTAGCTTCATAGTCATCAATGTCTTTGTATAACTGAAACGTTGTGTATGCAAAAGCCATTGTTGCTGTAATTGAGACCAAGATTACAAGCAGAGTAAGAATACGTTCGAATTTATTGTTCATTCTTGAATAACTCGCAACTATCCCAATCAAAAGTGAGAGCAGAGACATGGATAAATACAGGAAAAGCTCTGACAGAACAAGGTGATCTTGAAACATTGTCGAAGATAAAAATAAACTAAAAGCAGAGAATAGCAGAATCACTGTGAGTAAGATGAGAGGACATGTACTCGGAGTTTTAAAGCTCCTTGATCCTGTGATTCTCTTCTTTTTTCTATAACTCATAATCATCCTCTCCTTTATAAAATGTATTCCACAAAGCTAAACCACTATTCATGAGAGTGAAATCCCACCTCAATGTGGCTCGAACAAAAGTATATGCCGTAGGAGAAGGAGACTATTGTATGAAATTAACTCAAGCTCAGCAGGCTGCCATAGATTATATCGAGCATTATGCAGCACAGCATAAAGAGGATGCTCAAGCGACGATTCAACACCTATTAAGAATGTCCAACGTAACTGATGATGTCTTACACAGAGCTGTTCGTAAACTTAAAGAGCACGCTCGCATCGCACTTCACTTTCACCCAGATCGACCAAGCTCAACTATGATCAGTATCGCAGAATCCTTATATCAAGAAGGTATTTACAAAAGTCAGTTTGAAACGCTGCTCTCAAACGGCAGTGTTTCTGCATATCCCGGAGGATTGCGTGATCAGTGGGAGAAACAATTATTTGGAGGAGCATATCAAATAGAAGGTACAACTCTTAAGGAACGAGCAAAATATGGTGCGTTAAATATCATGAATCATCCAGATGGGCCAGCGCCACGGTTCGGCTCATGTTACTTCTTATTGAAACCTGAAGTTTCATATCGAGCTACCTTTACATACCTTGACTCTCATCAAAATCCTAAAGAAAAAGGGACTTATAAAGAGTTTGATATGATACTTGCCGCATTATTTGTTGAAATCTTTACGAGGGATTATGCGCTAGGTGAGCCTAATCTAATGGTGAGTTCATTGATTCAGCACCTTGTTCATAAAATAGAAATGTCCTTTGAAGATCCAGTTAATAAACAAGTCTATCGAAATTTAAATCATTATATTGAAGCGCAAGTTCACGGTAATGTTTCACTAAAAGAAGATATAGAAATTCTTGTTGCAGATCCTTCATTTATTGGAACGAACGTCGGAGATACGCTATCAAACCTTTGTACAAAATATGGTATTCAGCTTTATTATCACGCTGGCTTTCAATCGTCTGTAGATCA
Organism: Bacillus sp. E(2018); assembly: GCF_005503015.1. Taxonomy (NCBI): domain Bacteria; kingdom Bacillati; phylum Bacillota; class Bacilli; order Caryophanales; family Bacillaceae; genus Bacillus; species Bacillus sp. E(2018). The sequence continues at coordinate 989,115 of NZ_SCOL01000001.1, forward strand.
AGTTCCTTTAAATTTCAGAGGACCTGAAATGCCTTCATTAGCAAAAAGAATCGCTAAAAATCAAATGATTGATGCACATCTTATAGGTGAAGCTGTAATGGATTTAACGAGAAATCCAGGGAATTGGAGTGACAGAGGAACGCGCAGTGAAGTCTTACAAGAGTTGAAGCTTTTGTGGCACGTTTTAGTAAAGTATGGAAAACCATATGTTAAAAAATAATGGTTATTAAAAACCAAGACCTTGCATTTTGTATGTTAATCTGTTAATATCGTTTCAATGCTAACGATTATGAAAATTGATAAGGAGTGAATCATATCTATTCTTTTGATGAGTACGGTGAGTTATTGCCGGAAGAGAAGGACACTATCAATCAATTGACGAAAGCACCGATTGAATCACTCAATCTGCACTCTATTACGGTTGTTACAAACCTGTATCGAGCAGCTCAAGGGCTACGCAATAAAATGGAACGTGAAGTATTAGCAAAGCATGGATTGTCTTGGACTTCTTTTTCTATTCTGTATGATTTGTGGATATGGGAATCTGTTGAAACAAAGAAATTAGCACTATCTGCAGGTGTTTCAAAAGCGACCATCAGCAATATCACGAATACATTAGAAAGAAAAGAATTATGCTATCGTAAGGTGGACAATCGAGACCGACGCATCACATGTGTTGTATTGACTGATAAAGGTAGAAAAGTGATGGAAGAATTATATCCAAGGTTTCATGAAGGAGAAGTTGAAGTCGTTTCTTCTTTATCGGTTGAAGAGCAGAAAGTAATATCTAGCTTGTTAAGAAGAGTTATACGAGAGAATGATTTTTAACTTTATATAAATATGCGATGACAGGAAACGCATTAGCAATGATCTCCCTGTTTCAAGAGAGCTGGTGGTTGGTGTAAATCAGCACAAAGATCATGTGAATTACATTTCCAAGAGCTTTCTTTGAATGTTTTTTATGAAACAGAAGAAGAACGGGAATACCGTTATTTACATTTGAGTGGAAGAATGATTTCTTCAATTAGGGTGGTACCGCGTGTAAAAGTTAGACCACGTCCCTTTGTTATAGGGATGTGGTCTTTTTTGTATTCAAATTTAAAAAGGAGGACAATATAATGGATCAGATTATGGAAAAGCTTAATGAAAAGCAACAAACAGAAGTGAAGAGGCAGATGGAAATCTATAAGCAAGGCGTTCAAGATATTATTCCAACAGAAGAACTAGAAACCAAAGTAGCAAAGTCAATTTTAGAAAATCGTCCATTAAAAATCAAACTTGGACTCGATCCTTCAGCTCCAGATGTACATCTTGGTCACACGGTTGTACTGAACAAGCTAAGGCAGTTTCAACAGAACGGTCATATCATCCAATTAATTATTGGAGATTTCACAGGAAAGATCGGTGACCCTACAGGGAAGTCTGTTGCGAGAAAACAACTAACAACAGAAGAAGTAGAGCACAACGCAAAAACGTACTTCGAACAGTTTGGAAAAATCATAGATATGGAAAAAGTAGAGCTTCACTACAATTCAAAATGGCTTTCTAAGCTGAATTTTGAAGACGTTATTAACCTTGCTGGTAAAATTACGGTAGCAAGATTGTTGGAGCGAGACGATTTTGATGAGAGGATCTCAACAGGAAAGCCGATCTCGCTGCACGAATTCTTTTACCCGCTCATGCAAGGATACGACTCTGTGATGTTAGAGTGTGATATTGAATTAGGAGGAACGGATCAGCACTTTAACATTTTAATGGGAAGACACTACCAAGAGAAGTTTGGAAAAGAAAAGCAGGTTGCTATGCTTATGCCACTTTTAGAAGGTTTAGATGGTGTTGAGAAAATGTCTAAATCCAAAAGAAACTACATTGGGATTGATGAAGCTCCTAATGAAATGTACGGAAAGGCGATGTCCATTCCAGATACGCTTATGGTAAAGTACTTTGAACTTGTAACGGACTTAAACAGAGAAGAAATTGATACTATTAAGACTAATGTTACGACTGGAAAGCTTCATCCTCGTGATGCAAAGATGCTTCTTGCTCGAACGATTGTACGCATGTACCATGGCCAAGAAGCAGCGAAAGGTTCAGAAAAGCATTTTATCTCTGTTTTTCAACAAGGATCTTTGCCAACGGATATTCCAGTCATCCAATGGAATGGTCCAAAGGAGATTTCCATCATCGACTTAATTGTTGAGTTGAAGATGCTTTCATCAAAAAGTGAGGCGCGCAGAATGATCAGCAATCGCGGTGTTAAAGTAGATAATGAGAAAGTGGAAGATACAAGTTCTCGCCTCTACTTATCTGAGGGTATGGTCATTCAAGTTGGAAAACGTAAATTTGTTAGAATCTCATTGAATAAATAAAGAGGTATAACTGAAACATGTAGGAAAAAGGCGGTCAAATCATATGGAAATTACATGGAAAGAAATCTCGTATTCCAATCAGGAAAATTTAAAGGAAGCACTAGCTTTGTATCATCACTCTTTTCCGATCGAGGTTCGGGAACCAGAATCAGTTTTTCTTCAAAGTCTGAAAAATGCTGAAACACATTTTCCAAATCACTATCATTTTCTTGTTGGATTTCAAGGTGATGAGTTAGTCAGTTTGGTTACGGCACATTATTTGGCTGATGTGAACACAGGGTTTATTGTGTACCTCGTTACGAATCCTAAAGTGAGAAGCAAAGGGTTAGGAGCACGATCTCTTGAACGAATTGAAGAAGTTCTTCAACAAGATAGCATTGCTGCAGGATATGAGTCACTAGATGCCATCGTACTGGAGACTGAAACGGTAGAAATGGTACACAGCGAAAAAGAAAAGGCAGATTGTGTAAAGAGAACGAACTTTTTTATGAGAAACGAGTTTTACAAAGTTGAGGATTTTCTTTATCTGCAGCCACCGATACATGGTGATGGCGTAGATGTACCCCTTCATTTATTTATTAAAAGTCTGACCAAACAACAGCTTTCGGTAAATGAAGTGAGACGTATCGTAAAAGCTATGTACGTAGAGAAGTATCATTACGGAAACGGTATCGGAAAACAGGTTCTTAATCGTTCTTATAACAAGATGAACTTAGAGAGATCGGGTCTGTTCTATAACTAACTAAAAGGATGGAGGGTTACATCATCAGAAAATCTGTAGTGATTCTAGTCATATGTGCAGCATTCATGACTGCTTGTGAGCAGAATGAAAGCAGGGAGTATGTACATTGGGGAGAAAAAACAGAGAATGATATACAGCGATTAACAGAAAACCGAATAGATTTCAAAGTAAAAAACAATTACATTTACATCTCTGAGAATCAAATGAAAAAAGCTGTCGCATGCTGTACTTAAAAAATTATTAACTTCACTATTATGAAACACAAGGCACTTCTGAATGGGAGGTAGCCTTGTGTTTTTTAGTAATGAAAAGAAATGAAACAACTGAATTTTATCGTTCTACACATCTAAATCATTACCGTAGGCTCCATAACAGTCAAAGTCCGATTGATCGTATTCATATTCACATTAACACCAAGAGGTATGGCAGCTTTGTAATAGCCATGTGCACTGGCTAAATTTGTCATCAGTGGTTTGCCGAGCGGAACAAGGAATTCATCGATTACATTTTCAAATGTTTTTCCATATGCAGGTTCACATTTTGTACATTCTCCTATGATGATTCCGATGCAATCTTCAAATTTACCAGCGAGCTTTAAGTGGTTCAAATATCTAAAAACGGTGTTTACAGGCTCATGAGTCTCTTCAAGAAATAATATTTTTCCCTTCGTGTCAATTTCATAAGGAGTTCCTAAACAATCTACGAACGAAGTAAGATTACCGCCTACAATAACTCCTGTAACGTTGCCTGCAACTTTACTAACAAGCGGAATATTTGGTGGATTTAAAATCTGCCATGGTGCAGTCGTTCTTGTGATGCTATTAAAGAATTGATTGAAATTATAAGAAGGAGTACCCGATCGGAAATCCAAGAGCATCAAACTTTGAAACGTAACGAGATCCGATAGTTGATACAGAGCATTTATTAAGATGGTTATATCACTATAACCAGAGATGATTTTTGGGTTAGTTCGGATTATATTGTAATCGAGATAGGGAAGAATGCTAGCTACTCCCACACCACCTCGTGTTGGAAGGATCATTTTCACTTGATCGTTTTGAAACATCTTCATCAAATCTGAAGCACGTTGCTCTGGGGTACCAGACAAAAAACCATTTGACGCGTATACATAATCGCCCAAGATTACCTGAAAACCCATGTTTTTTAACATTGTAATTCCTTGATTAATTATATTCGCTTCGAGCGGGCTACCCAGTGTAACAATTCCAATGGTGTCGCCTTGCTGCAATTGCTGCGGTTTGATCGACATCCTAACAGCTCCTTTCGGAGAACCTGAATCTTATATGCTATTATATTGGCAGTTAGAGAATCATATGAAAAAACGTCCAGAAAACACGTTCTGAACGTTTTGTGATACAGTCTATTTTTCTTAAGAATAGGGTTTAGCTTGATAAAAGTAATTGGGTTTTACGATATCATTTTTGTACGGTTTATGAAAAATGTGTGTCGTAGCAGGACTCATAGGTGGAATAAGCCATGCCCAGTTACCTGTTACATTTCTCCCACTCTCTGATTCTTTTTCTTCAAATTTTTTGAACTGCTGAGCTGCCGTATGATGATCTACTATACTAACACCATCTTCTCGGAATGAATGCAATACAGCGATATTTAACTCAACAAGTGCTTTATCTTTCCAAAGTGAAATCGAGCTTTTCGCATCTATACCCATGCATGAAGCAATCTTAGGAAGCATGTTGTATCGCTCTTCATCCGCTAAGTTTCGCGCTCCGATTTCAGTCCCCATATACCATCCATTAAAAGGTGCTGCCGTGTAACGAAGCCCACCAATCTCTAAAGCCATATCAGAAATGAGAGGAACACCGTACCATTTTAGTTCTAAGTCTTTAAACCATTCAAACTCAGGATGACGAATCTCTACTTCTAAAGTTGAAGACTTCGGAAGTTCAAATATCTTAGGGAGATTGTCGTTTACTTGAATAACAATAGGTAAGACATCAAATCTTCCATATTTCGGTTCCCATCCCAGCTCGGTGCACTTCTCAGTAAATTCAATTGAAGAGGGATCTCCAATAATACCATTCTCCGTTTGATAGCCTGCGTATCTAATCAATTGATGATTCCAAATACGTACATGTTGGTTATCGGTTTTCGGCGGGAAAATGGATATCGTTGGGCGAATGCGTCCATGGTTCGTCGCATATTTCATATGTTCTATGATCGCCTCAAAAATCTCTTCCTCTGTTTCAACATGTCGTCGATCGAACGTATGCATCTGATCCCAAAACAGTCTCCCAATACAGCGATTGCTGTTGCGCCACGCGACTTTAGCGCCATAATCTATCTCAAAAGCTAGATGTTTATACGTTCCGTATTTCTCAATTTCTCTTGCGATTTCAGAGATTCGATCTTCAATCGCACTCTGTGTTTTATTTAATTCCTGATAACAGGAAGTGATGAACTCTGTTGCTTCTTGTAAAAGATTCATTTCCAAAATAAAGCCCCCAACAAAATAAGTGTATTATTATAATAGCCTAGTTTACAGTTAAATACCGCTTGTAAGTGTTACAAAAATAGAACATGAAGGAGCTGCGTTTATGGGAATGAGAGCACCTTATCAGGTTTTGGTTATTCCTTTTGTACTTAAAGATCATAAAATTGAATATGGCATTTTAAAACGTTCAGATATGGGTTACTGGCAAGCTATTGCAGGTGGCGGTGAAATGGGAGAGACCCCTGGACAGTCCGCCATGAGAGAAGCCTTTGAAGAAACTGGTCTAGGTGAAGATTGCCGGTTAATCCAGTTAGATTCGATATCTTCGTTGCCAGTAGAACACGTAGTAGGTCATTTTCTTTGGGGTGAGGAAGTGTTCGTTATACCGGAATATAGTTTTGGATTAGAAGTCTATGATTAGAAATTAAATCTATCGAAAGAGCATACTGACTATAAATGGGTTAGCTATGAAGAAGCTGTCTCTTTGTTTAAATGGGATAGCAACAAAACAGCCCTATGGGAACTACATACAAGATTAAACATACTAAACAATAAAAAGGAAAATTATGTTAAACTATGAAAGTTGAAGGAGGTCATAATAATGACTCATACAGGTTGTTTAATATGTGAACGGATTGAGATGATCCAAAAGGGAACCAATCCTTATTTTGTTGCAGAATTAGAGACAGGTTTCGTCGTAATTGGAGATCATCAATATTTTAAAGGGTATACGCTATTTCTTTCAAAACAACATAAGACAGAACTGCATTTTCTAGAGTCGGATAGGAAGAAGACATTCTTAAATGAGATGAGTATAGTAGCTGAAGCAGTTTATAACGCGTTTAACGCTGAAAAATTAAACTATGAATTATTAGGGAATGGTGATTCTCATCTTCATTGGCATCTTTTTCCACGAAGAGAAAATGATTCACCTGTAAAAGGTCCTGTCTGGTGGGTAGACAGAGAAGAGATGTTCTCAGATGAAATAAGACCATCACAAGATGAGTTGGAAGAAATGAAGAACCGTTTGTATGCTGAACTAAAAAAGTTGATTTCTGTGACAATTTGCTAAAGAAAGGAAATGAATGATGAGTGATCATCCTATCATTGAAACGAACCGTTTGATTTTACGAAAGGTAACTCAGGATGATGCGAGGGATATGTTTTCTTACCTATCGGACTCTGAAGTTGTAAAACAAATGGGCCTCGAACCTTATCAAACGGTTGAAGCGGTTTATGAAGAAATAGAATGGTATCATTCTATCTTAAAAGAACAAACAGGGATTCGCTGGGGAATCACATTAAAGAATTCCGATAGAGTAATCGGAAGCTGTGGATTTCTTAATAGAAATGCTAAGCACTTTCGCACAGAAGTCGGATTTGAATTGAATAAAGAATATTGGGGAAAAGGTGTTGCTCGAGAAGCATTAGAAGCAGTCGTAAAATATGGATTTGAATACATGAAATTGGTACGAATCGAAGCACTGATAGAGCCTGATAATATCTCATCACAGAGTCTAGTAGAGAAGATTGGTTTTCTTAAAGAAGGATTGTTAAGACATTATGAATACACATGTGGCAAATTTGATGATTTATTCATCTATTCTTTGTTAAAAGGTGATGAAATACATTTAAAATACGAACATTAAACAAAAAATATAGTTTAATGTTAAGTTTTGTGTTGAAAATAAAAACTATTATTGTTATATTATCAAAGTAACATACATAAAAACGAATTACTCGTATATGCTCGGTAATATGGTCTGAGTGTTTCTACCCGGTTCCCAATGAAAGAACTGGACTACGAGTTGAAGTATCAGGTTGAGTAGATCTATTTTTGAAGAATAAGTACATCAGCCCTTAATTTAGCAATATTACTTTGCTTAAAGATACTTTGGCTCAAGTGGTCTAGAGGTAGAACATATCTACATTCTCTAGGCTATTTTTATTGAGTATATTGGAGTAATCCGTGACATCTGGAGGGATTTTTACAATGAAAAAATACGGATTATTAGCAATCGCAGCTGTTTTATTTTTATCCGCGTTAACAGCATTTAATTTTAACCAAACAGCATCTGGAAAAGAAAAAGCAAAAGGACCGATTATCATTCAAGGGCCGATGCCGATTGAGGCTGAGAATTTTGCAAAACGACTAAAGAACGTAAAAGAAGAAAAGTCTGGGAGCTTTGTTTTTTATAAAGGGACTCTAAATAATTATCCAGTAATCGTTACAAAAACAGGTAAAGGTATGGAAAACACGGCAGCTGCAACAGCGATTGCCATCGAAAAATATAAACCTGCCGCTATCATCAATCAAGGTACATCCGGAGGACATGATCCAAGCTTAAACGTTTTTGACATCGTTCTTGGAAAAAGAACGGTTAATCTTGGATCTTTAAAGACGCCTCACAAAGAATCAAATGAAGGAATTCACCCTACATCTTGGATTCCAATGGACCTCATGGCATCAGAGGGAAGTGCCGGTGAAGATCCGAATGCTGAAAAAGCACGTTATTTCGAAGGTGATGCAAAATTGTTAAAAGCTGCTCATGCTGTAAAAGATAAGTATTCAAAAGGGAAAGTTGTAGAGGGTACGATTGGTTCTGCAGACGTTTGGAACAATGAAGTCGACCGTATCAAATGGTTCCATGAAAACTTTGGAACTTCTGTTGAAGAGATGGAAGGTGCATCAGCCGCACAAATTTCGAAAGCTTATGATGTACCATTCCTCGGCATCCGCGTACTTTCAAACAATAAGACAAATGGCGGTCAATATGATCCTACAACAGCAGCTGCCAATCAAGATTATGTATTTGAAGTGGTTAAGGAATATATCACTATGAAAAAAGGTAAATAACATAAGGAAAACCCCGCTAAGTAAAATTTGGCGGGGTTTATTTTTCTGAAATAGCCTTATTAAATTTTTTTAGGAGATGACCAAACTGTTTGCGTTCTTCCTCCGTCCAATCATCTGTAAGTACTTCAAAGCGATCAAGCCTAGCTTTTTTATATTCATTAAAATCTTCAGTGCCTGATCTCGTTAACTGTAAGAAGTAAGCTCGGCGATCCACCTGATCGGGGACTTTGTACACATACCCTTTTTTCTCAAGAGACGCAGCTTGTCGACTGACTGTGGAGGTATCCAGCTGCAAGTTTTCAGCGAGCGTCTTCACACCAAGCGGTCCGTGAACAGACAATTGGTGTAGAAGAAGGTAGGCTGATCTGTCTAGATTTCCGATTTTATTTTTGGATGTAATCGAGGTGACGCGCCGTACAAGGACAGCCATCTCTAGCTCGATCTTTTCAAGTATGGGATTCTTCATCGTATTTGCCACCTTTATTTACACAGCTCTATCAATATGATAACCGATTCATATATCATTCAACAACAGAATGATGGTTTGACAGCAAAGTAGTTGTACTATACAATTATATAGTTGTATTATACAATAAATTATAAACATAATAAAATTGAAAAGGAGATGTGAGAATGTCAACAAACACACAAAGTGTTGGCGGAGCTAAGGTTTCAGGAGTTTCACTTGATAAACAAAGTTTATTTCATCAGCCGATCTCCGTATGGGCTGTTTTTTTCGCTTGTATAACAGCTTTCATGGGAATGGGATTGGTTAATCCTGTTTTGCCTTCTATCGCTGATAATCTTCAAGCAACACCAAGTGAAGTTACATTACTTTATACAAGTTATAATGCAGTGATGGCTTTTGCCATGCTTATAACCAGCACAGTTTCTTCTAGACTTGGCAATAAAGGAACATTATTGACTGGGGTATTTATCATAGCGACAGTATCTGCGCTAGGAGGTTTTGCTGATAACATCTGGACATTGGTGGGTCTTCGCGCAGGTTGGGGACTAGGTAATGCGCTATTTGTAGCAACGGCACTAGCTGCGATCGTATCCCTTTCGAGCAGTGGAACAGCTAAGGCAATTATTTTATATGAAGCAGCCGTTGGTTTAGGAATCTCAATTGGACCTTTACTTGGTGGGACGTTAGGTAGCATTTCATGGAGGTCTCCTTTTTTAGGAGTTTCGACTCTCATGATTCTTGCATTCATGATTCTGTTGGTATTGATGCCTAAACCGAATGCGCAGTTAGCTGTGAAAAAGAAAAAAACACCACTATCTGCTCCTTTTAAAGCGATGAAACATCGTTCGCTTTTCGTGCTCGGAATTGTTGCGGCACTTTATAACATTGGCTTTTTTACAATCATGGCTTACGCTCCATTTGTGTTAGGGTTACATCCGAAGGGACTAGGTTATGTGTTCTTAGGCTGGGGAACATTGCTAGCGATCACTTCCGTATTTATGGCACCAAAGCTTGAAAGAACATTCGGAACAGTAAAATCTATGGCGTTTATGCTATTCTTGTTTGTAGCCGATCTTGTCATCATGGGATTATTTACTTCAACTCAATGGGTGATCATTTCAGCGATCGTTTTTGCTGGAGCAATATTAGGTAATACGAATACCTTGATAACAACAGCTGTGATGGAAGCAGCACCTGTTGAACGGTCAACGGCATCAGCAGCGTATAGTTTTCTTCGGTTCCTAGGAGCGGCAATATCTCCTTATATGGCAGCAAAACTTGCTGAAATCTTTAATTCACATCTACCGTTTTATGTAGCTGCGGGATTCGTGTTTTTATCAATCATATTTATCGGTTGGAACTACAAACATCTTGCGCACGTAGATCGAATGGACACTTCGCATTAAAAATAGTAGTGAAAAAGCCTGCTCCGATAGTTGGAGCAGGCTTTTATGTGTGGTGGATGAACGAATCCAGGATTTTAAGGGATTAATCCACGAGTTTTGATTCTGAATCCAAAAGTTTGTGCAATTTATCCACGAGTTTTGGTCCTGAATCCAAAAGTTTATGCAGTTTATCCTCGAGTCTACAATCTCGACACCGTTCGACTTTAATGGTCGTTTCCAAGAACTTACTGCTCAGTCAAAACAAGAGGGCCAACAAATGAAAAAGGTACGGAGCAATTCCGTACCTTTTTTCTAATTTAATATAAAAATACCAACTAACGAGTAGACGATGACAGTTGAAAACAGAATCGTCATATGAATTAAAGAATAGATAAAGAGCAGCTTTGCCCATTTCTCTGAATCCTTGTTTTTCTTGTAGCCATAAATACTCAACACGAGCCATCCAACATTCATAAGAAGAGCAACTAACGTTAAACCTAAGCTTAATGGTAAGAACAAGAAGCTTGTTAAGCTTAGTAACACAAGATAGATGTTGGTTTGTGTATATGTTCTTTTTACCCCTTTTACAACGGGAAGCATCGGTATTCGAGCGGCCTTATATTCATCATGTCGGCGAATGGCGATGGCATAGAAGTGAGGCATCTGCCAAATAACCTGGATGATGAACAGTGCTGCAATCGCGGGGTGTGCAAGTGTCCCAGTCATTGCTGCCCAACCGATAAGGGGAGGCATAGCACCAGAAATACTTCCTACCTCCGTGTTATAGATCGTTCTTCGTTTCGTCCACATCGTGTAAGGAACGACATAAAAGAAAAGACCTAGAAAACCTAATAAAGCTGCAAGCGGTGTGGTGAAAGCTAGAGCAACTATCCCAAGCACAGCCATTATACTAGCGAGTGTAATAGCGAATTTCGTATCGATCTCACCAGTAACGGTTGGTCGATTCTTTGTTCTTTCCATAATCGCATCAATATCACGATCATATACATTATTTAACGTACCAGCAGCACCAATTACTAATATTGTACCGATCAATGCGAATACAACATCAAGTAACTTAGTGCCAGGATCAATATCGTACGTATATAATGCCAGCGTAAGTCCGGCAAACATAGGAACGAGGTTAGATTTAATGATTCCCGTTTTTACTGTTTGTGACAGAATAGCTGACCGTTTTTGTTTTTCTACTTTCAACGTTTTTTCCATACTATAAGACACCATCTTCACAATAATTCTCTCTCTATATTATCCATATAGTGTAACCTTAAATCCACTTCTATTAAAGCACTAAATGAATTCCCAGTTCAAATAATAGAACACCTTAAGACACTTTACACAACGGTTTTGTGAACGTTCTGTGAGGTTTATGTGATAGAAATGTGATACAAACGCTTACGTAGCTTATAATTGCTCCGTTTCATTCCTTGGTTTTTTATTACCGATGTATATATAACGAAGTGCGATTAACATCAAAAGAATCGCGAGCATGCGTTCCCAAGTGAAGGGAACAGATAGTCCTCCAAAAAATCCAAAATGGTCGATAACCATACCCGCAGTAAGCTGTCCAATGACGGTAGCAATGTTAGTAGCGATGACACCAATGCGAGGTACAGCAACTACTGTTAAAAATAAGTAACCGACTCCGAACCAAACGGCTGCAAGCTGCCACTTAGGCGCTTCAAAGACCTTTAAGATGTTACCTTCACCAAAGAAAAGAATAAGAATGGCTAATAGGAGTGCACCAGAGAAAAATGTTAAAAACGCAGCTTCATACGTACCGGATTTTCTGCTAAATGCTCCATTAATAGAGGATTGAGCACTAAGAAGCACACCGCCTATGACTGATCCAAGAAGTATTAATATGTTCATGTTGATATCCCTTCCTTCTTAAAAAATGAGCAGCAGTGAAATTGTCATGAGGCTTACTGCTATGAGTTTTTCTTTATTAATAGAGGCTGCTGAACTTCCTAACCAGCCTTTGTGCTCAATAAGCATACTCATAGCCATCTGACCGATGATGACTGAAATCATAGCAATGCCTACACCAACAATCGGTATCGCTACGATTAAGATTGTCAGATAGACAGTACCTAGAATTCCTCCAGAAAGCTCCCATTTAGGAGCTTGAAACGTATAAGCGAGCGAACCTTTACCTAAGAACAGGACGACGATTCCAAGTATAATGGCACCAACAAAAAAGTTGTAAAAGCTGCTCTCTAATTTTCCGATCGTTTTGCCAAGTTCTCCATAGATTGCTCCTTCAACACTAAGGGAGACTCCGGCAAGTAGTGCTAATAGATAAGTCCATATTTTCATAAATCAAAACTCCTTCATATTTACATATTCAAAATTATCGATATAAAAACAAAAAAAGAAGAACCTATAATTCTTCTTTCAGATAGGTAGCTAACTTTTGAATGTTTTTTTCATTTCTTCGATAGTACGTCCATTTGCCATGACGATCTGATTCAAGTAAACCAGCTTTCTGCATCATCGATAAATATTGGGATACAGTGGATTGCGATAGATTCGCTTTTTCTTGTATATCTCCCACACAAATACCGCCTTTCTCACTAATCGTTTTAGATAGATGAGCAGTAGGTTTATCAAAGTGTTGATGTGGATCTTTGAGCCATTTCAGAATATCGAGGCGAACGTCGTTGGAAAGCGCCTTAAATACATCGATAGGATTGTTCATGTTTTACACTCTAATCGGTTTTTCTCGATATGTCAATTTATAAACGCTCGTGATAATTGGAAAAAAATGAAACAAATTAGTTTCTTGAATCGTATTATTATGTAGAAAACAAATGGGAGGGAAGTAAAGATGGAGTCCATTTTGTCCGTTCTTGTCCTTATAACGTTAATATTCTCCATTACATATGTCATACGGCAAAGGCGAAATCAAGGGATTACAGGTTTGAGAACAGCTTTAACATCGATTTGTTTTTTCTTAATCGCGGTAGTGAATCTTATAGCATACTGGTTTAATTTTCTTGGGATATGGAGCTGGGGAACATCGGTTGTTCTTTTACTGTTGGGGGCTTACTTTACGAAGTATTTAGGAAAAACTGAACAAGTATAAATTTTTCATAATCTCCCGTGAATATAAATCGTTCTTCCTATTAGTAAAATATTGAAATAAGGTTTAAATGTAGGAGATTTCTAAAAGTAAATTTTGAGCCTATTTGAATATTTAATTGAAGGCGGTGTTGCAAGTTGGTTTAAATAATTTCAAATAGGTGGTTTTAAATTTGAAAATAGATACTTCAATAAAAAGAAGAAACTTGCCAGATCATTTTTTAGAGCATTTATCTTTTACGGAAATTGATCAAATAAAATTTGGTGTGTTTGGTTCTACTTTTATTATGATAGATCTCTTAATGATTTTGCCGTTGTTATATCCTACTCACACTTTTACAGCATGGTTAACCATTCCTTTAATTAGCTTTATTAATATTTGGGCTATGAGCATGCTTTTAAGAAAAGCAAACACACTACAATTTGAATTTATTATATTTATTGCTTGTTCAGGAGCAGTTGCTTCATTTTGTTACTTTGTTTTTGTTCAAAAAATGGCATATATAGGGATGAATATAAAAACACCTGCATTTTTAATAGTCTCTCTAGTATTTTACATTTCTTTTCTATTGTTTCAGCTTTGGTTTTACAAAAAAAAATATTCTTCTCTAAGTTCTAAGTTTACAAATTTCAAAGATTTACCTTGGCACTACAAAATACTGTCAATTGCCGCTCCACTAGGATATATTGTAGCTCATTATTTTATTAATAATTCAATTTCTGCAATGAATTCAATACTGTCGATAATTTATTACATGTTTTCACTTTTCTTTACTTACGTATCAGTAAAGTTCTTTCATAGATATTTTTTTATGAAAGCCAATCAAAATTTTTTAAATTTATCAAAGGAACATAGAAAACATACACATAAAAAATAAATTAAAACTTACTCCCTAACGGCTCAATAGTGTTACTCACAGGTGGAATAATAAAATTAATGATTTATGGCAGAAAACCTTGTTGTTGATGAACAAGAAGTACAATATGATAATATTTCGGTTACTTATTCTGGGGGATACATAAATGAAGAACATACATATGTTGTTAACCATTCAAATATTGAAGAAATAATCTTTAGAGAAAATTTGAGAACGAAGAAAAACAAGAATTTCAGTTAGTTTTAATCTCTGTAAATCTGTAGTTGATAATTCTAGTAGAAATAGATCATTCATGTATTTGAATGATCTAATTTTATTACTTTGGAAATCATTTCTTTATGAAAACCTAACTTTGGTTTAATGAAATACTTAGTATTATAGATAAGGAAAGGTGAATTAAAACAATGAGAAAGCACATGGGCATAGCATCAATATTAATCCTTTTAACTACTTTACTTACTTTACAATTCATCATTGAGAACCGATTAAGCGAAATAGGATTTATTACCTTATTAGTAGGAGTGCTTTTAGCGTTTATAACAGCTCTCATTAGTACGAAAGGTTTCTGGCGTTCTACTGCATTTAGCGGTATCGGTTTGTTCTTTATCATCTTTATTTTTGGAGTGTTATCATTCTTCGGAGTCATATAAACCTTCTTTTATATCGTATTATAAGATATAATCTTAATAAACGATTAAAAAGAGGTGTTTATCATGGTTAGTTCGTCAAAATTAAATCAATATTGGACAGACATCTATTTTCATTTGCATTACCCGCATGGGGAGAAAATAACTCATCAGATGGTACGGATTCTTCAGTTAATCGATAAAAAAGAGAGGGTAGTTGTAAATGATGTAGCGACTCATCTCGAAATCTCTCACAATACGGCGTCTGAGCATGTGAAGCGTATGATACACAAGAATTACATAGAAAAGAAACGCGATCATGAGGATGAACGAAAAGTTATTCTTCGGTTAACGCATATTGGGAAAAAGGTTCTTCATGAGAACTCAAGTCTAGATGAACAGAAGTTAAATCATATTTTTAGTCAGATGAAAGAAGATGAATTAGAGTTAATCATCAAAGCATTTAAACTGCTAAGTGAGCGGGCAAAATCATGAATATAGTCATGAAAATCCTAATTTCTGCAGGAGTTATTGCAGCTGTTACCGAAATTGCTAGAAGGTTTCCTAGTTTTGGCGGGATGGTGGCTGCTCTTCCACTTGTCAGTTTGTTAAGCATCATATGGCTTTATGTACAGGGAGAGCCAACCAAAACGTTAAGTAAGTTTACTCTTGGTGTTCTATGGGGATTTCCGGCGACTGCCGTTCTATTAGTGATTGTATATATTTCTTTAAAGCATTCCTTCTCATTAATTGCGTGCCTAGCTTTAGGTATTAGTGGTTGGATTCTATGTATTTTGCTTCAAGAGGTAGCTATAAAGTTCATAAAAACGATAATCTGATTAAAAAACATTCATTTTCTTAAAGAGGTGAAAAAATGCCAAACACAAACCTACCAACAAGAATAGGAAAACCCGCTGAAAGAGCTTTGGCTTCTGCAGGCATATCTTCAATCGAGCAACTTACAGATTGGAGGGAATCAGATCTTAAGAAATTACACGGAATAGGTCCGAAAGCAATGGGACAGCTCCTTGCTGCACTCCAAGAAAGAGGACTTACTTTTAAGAAATAGCACATTGTTTATACATAAAAAGGAGAACGCTTACATGTTAAATCAAACTACGCTTGTAAAAACAACAATTAGCGATGCAGAACAGTTAACAGCCATTATGAAAAAAACGTTTGATTGCGAAGCAGAAAAATGGCTTTCGAATCGAGACACCATCGACTTCAATATCCAGCCACCAGGATACACATCTATAGAAATGACCAAGTATATGATTAGAGAATTAGAATATTTCAAAGTTATGTACAATGGATTACTTGTGGGAGGAATCATAGCCACCCTCACAGGAAAGACATACGGCAGAATTGATCGAATTTTTATTGATCCAGATTACCAAGGTAAAGGGATTGGTTCATTAGTTATTAACTTAATTGAAAAAGAATTTCCATATGTAAGAGCTTGGGATCTTGAGACGTCGAGTAGACAGCTTAATAACCATCACTTTTATAAAAAGATGGGATATGTTGTGACCTTTGAAGGTGAAGAAGAGTTTTGTTTTGTAAAACATATCAAGCGGCCGTTTCAACATGAAAATGTGATGAAAAATCAAAATTTGTCTCATCATCTATATGAAAACTCTGATTTAAGTCATTCTGAATATTACCAAGTTACGATGGAACGCAGTTCGATAAGCAACAGTAACGTAAGTCAAATACATATGAGCAATTGCAATCAGTTATTCAAAGTTTCAAAATATTAACTATAGAAATACAATGTTTGCCGATTTGAATTTATCTGAAAGTGAATTCATTTACGTGACGTTAAGTGGTGTACGATTTACAGATTCTAACCTTGGTGAAAAAGCTAGTCCCCTTAGTTTTGAAAGATGCGATCTAACGGGTTCCAAACTAGTAAATTGTGATCTGAAAAATGTTGAAATTGAAAAAAGTGACATTACCGGTATGAAGATTAATAACATTCCGATAGAAGATTTGCTTAACATGTACTATCAATCTAGTAAACACTAAGAACATTATGAAAAAACGAAAGGCGATGAAGAAATGATTCAGCAACTGAACGGTCAAGAAATTGAAATTAGAGGCAAAAAGTTATATGTAGAACGTTACGGTACCGATGATAAACCAGCTATCCTTTATCTTCATGGAGGTCCTGGGGAAGGATGTCATGATTTTTCCTTCCATCAAGCTGAAAGATTAGGAAAGCATTTCAATCTCATTTTAATAGATCAAAGGGGAGTATGTCGTTCTGAAAACATTAAGAAGGGCGAACTCTTTGGCTTTCAAGATTTGATTGATGACTGTGAAGCTCTTCGAAAACATTTTCATATAGAAAAGTGGTCACTCATCGGCCATTCATTTGGTGGGTTTTTAGCATTAGCTTATGTTCGGCAACATCCTGAATCTATTGAAAAAGTGATTTTTGAAGGGCCAACTTTTGATTTTGAACTAACCTCAAGAAGTCTTATAAGAAAGACTGCACATCTACTGAAAAAGTATGGCAAACACGAACTATACGAGAAAGGTTTGTTACTTGCTGAGGGAAATCATTCGATACGCGAACTAACAGAAGAATATATGAAGTTGAGTGATGAGTTAGGTGAGAACCGTATGGAGATCTATCGGCATAACCATGATAATCCAACAGACTACTATTCTTTTTATTCTGAGGATGAGTGGGACGAATTCTATGACCGTTCAGAGCATCACTACAACATATTAAGAGAAGAAGGCAAAATCTTTGATTCTTTGCTGGATGAGATTCAATTTGTGAAAAATCCAATGTTATTGCTTGTTGGAAAATATGATGCTTGTACGTGTGAAAAGCATTTTGAGGTGTTCGAGCGAGATGCTATTAACGGAGAAGTATTGATCTTTGAAGAAAGTGGTCACACTCCTCATTACGAGGATTCAGAAAAGTTTAAGCAGGTTGTCATAGATTATCTGCAATCTTAGGATTAGAAAGACCATGTTTTGTAGCTGGTCTTTCTTTTGAATTTTACGGCCATTTTAAATACGTCTTCTAAGCTGTTTTGAAGAAGAGGTATTTTTCATTCTTTTGTGTAACTAGAGAATAAACATTTAACATAAAGAGGTGAAGAGATGAAACTCGTATTATTATTTGGCCCACAAGCGGTTGGGAAGATGACTGTTGGGCATGAGTTAGAGAAAGTCACAAAATTAAAGCTTTTTCATAATCACATGACGATCGATCTTGTTACACCGTTTTTTGAATATGGTTCTGATGAGGGAAGAAGACTTGTGAATTTGTTTCGTTCAGAGATTTTTCAAACATATGCGAAGAGTGATCAGTATGGAATGATATTTACATATGTATGGGCGTTTAATTATAAGGAAGATTGGGACTTTGTTGAAGGTGTGTGCCAGGTGTTTGAGAAGGAAGGAGCAGAGATTTATTTTGTCGAACTTGAATCTGATCTAGAGACAAGACTTAAGAGAAACACGACTTCTCATCGTCTTGAACACAAACCTTCTAAACGAGATCTAACCTGGTCAGAAACTGATGTAAGAACATCAATGGAAATGTATCGATTAAACTCCTTTGAAGGCGAGTTAAAAAAGAAAAATTATCTTCGTATTAACAATACAGATTTAAATGCGGATGAAGTGGCCAATCTTATTCAAATTACATTTAACCTTTAATAATTCGAGTAGAGACATCTCAAATGAGTTGTCTTTTTTTATTGGAATATTAGTGAATGGAGCTTATAGCAAAATTTTCTTGGAAAAAGTGTGGAAAAATCATCATCATTGTTATATAGTGTGTATATAGATATAAACACTATAACAGTTACAAAAAGGTGGATGATAAAAATGAACCGCTGGCAACAGGCATTTTGGCTCTCGAAATTTGAATTAACTCATTCAAAGAAAAGTATCTTTACTTTACTATTTCTTTTAGTACCCTATTCATTTTTCTTAACGGTTTCAATTTCTTCATACTTAGAAGAACACTTTATGCTGTATGATATCTTCTTTTTGCTTACATTTGGGGTTGCAGTGATGTGGGCGAAACCGAAGGAGTATCAATACCAAAAACTTTCTGACAATTTATGGGCACAGCCGTTTACCGTTTTTCTTAACCAGCTTCCAATTCCAAGAGAAATTGTGGTAAAAAGCCGCTTTCTTATTTATTTTATCTACTCAGTTCCGTTTCATTTAGTGGTTTTAATAATCATGTATAGCCTTGCTCCTGAATTGCGCCAAACATTGGCACCAATGGAGTTTATAGCATTTTCTCTCATCTGGCTTAGCTTTGGGATTTGTTATGGAAGTGTTTATCCGGCAAGTGATTCCGGAGATAAAGTCACGAATGTAAAGATGGTCTTCTATGCAGTAGTTTTATTGGGAAGTTTCACATTATTATTATTCGCTGTTCCTTATCTCTCGAGTCACGGATTGGTTGGTCTTACTATTTTAATCGCTAGTAAATGGCCGATCGTTACATCTGTTGTTTCCATTTTTGCAGCCTGTGCCAGTGTTGCATTTTGGATGAGATATATGAAAAATCACATGAATAAATTGGATTATTTTCAGTAAAGAAGGGAGGAAGCATCTATATGGAACTTCCTATAAAGCTTTCCAGAGATTCCAGGGTTCCCATCTACCATCAGATAGAAGGACAAATTAAGGCACTCATTGTTAGTGGTAAGTTACCAGCAGGTTCACCTCTTCCTTCCATTCGAGCACTTTCAAAAGATTTAGAGATCAGTGTTATAACTACTCGGCGGGCTTATCAAGATTTAGAGTACGGTGGCTTTATCAAAACAACGCAAGGAAAGGGAACTTTCGTTGCTGAAGTGGAGGTAAAAAAGATGGAGAGGTTAGCAATATCATCCGTATCTGAAGCGATTGAAAAAGGTGTAGAGACCGCTCTTCGACACAATTACTCTGTGGATGAAATTCGATCTGTGTTTGAAGAAGTACTAGCAAGACTTAAAGATAACGATCGAGGTGGAAGTGAATGAAGCTTTGTACACAAATTGAAAGAGTTGAAAAAACAGTAGATGATTTCACAGTTGGTCCAATAGATCTAGATATTGAGCTCGGTACGATTTCGGCACTCATTGGCAACAATGGTGCAGGGAAGAGCACACTCATCAAAATGATGATGAATCTTGTGAAACCGGACAACGGTCAACTGTTGCATTTTGGAGCTAGTGTAAAGTCCAGTGATCAGTGGAAACAGGAGGTTGCCTATCAACCACAATCTGTTCTAGGTTGTGACTTGTTAACTGGAAAACAACTAAGAGATTTGATGGAACCTTGGTATGCGAACTGGGATCAAGAAATGTTTATGAATCTAGTAAAGACTTTTGAAATTGATCTTAATAAACGTTTTGGAAAAATGTCTAAAGGCATGCAGCAAAAACTTAACATTGTTTTAGCTCTCTCTAAGAACACAAAACTTTTAATCCTAGATGAACCTACAGCTAATATGGATATTCCTTCAAAACAAAAGTTAATGGACATTCTTGTAGATTGGATGGAGAGAGACGAGAGAGCGATCGTTATCGCTACCCACCAAGTAGAAGATATTAAGAAATTAGCAGATTATATCGTGATCATGAACGATGGCAAAGTAATAGGTAAATACGAAAAAGAAGAACTAGTGTATCGATACAAGCGTTATTGGTTTGAAAATGGGTTAGGGATTGAAAAAATCCCTGGTGAGATCGACCGTTTGAACGATCGTCTGCTCATTTCTAATGATGTAGAACAAACAGACACATTCTTGAAGAAAAATGAAATAAAAATTATACAATCAGAGGTTTTAGAAGTAGAAGAAATTATTACTTACATGCTAATGGGGAGGTAGAAGATGATGAATGAACGCATCTTGAAAGTAGAGCGATTAGGAAAATCGTTTAAAGATAAGAGGATTATTTCGAATATCTCTTTTGAAGTACATCGTGGTGAGATCATGGGGATTCTTGGACCGAATGGAGCTGGGAAATCCACAACAATCCGTAACATTATGGGCATTATGTATCCAGATGAAGGATCCATTCATTTTCATGGGAGTTCTGAAATTCCTCGTCATAAAATAGGCTATCTACCTGAAGAGAGAGGTTTGTATAAAAACGTAAACGTGATGGATATCTTGCTTTATTTTGCTGAACTTAAAGACTACCCACAAAAGAAGGCGAAGAAACGTGCTCTGGAGTATTTAGAGAAATTCGGACTTGCCGGTAAAGAGAACACAAAGGTAGAAGAGCTGTCCAAAGGGATGGGGCAAAAAGTCCAATTGATCGCTGCAATTATCCACGAACCAGAACTGCTTATTTTAGATGAACCATTTTCAGGTCTTGATCCTGTAAGCCAAGAGGTATTTAAAGAAGAAATTAAAGAACTTGCAGCTAATGGTACAGCAATTCTTCTTTCATCTCATCAGATGAACATGGTGGAAGAATTATGTGATCGATTATTTATGATTCATCGAGGCAAAAAAGTGATCTATGGTGCGATGGAAGATGTAAAGAGAGAATACGCAAACTTCAAATGTACGATTATTGGTGACAACCCTGAAGAATTGTTGCTTAATATCCCATCTGTTCATCGCGTTGAGAGTAAAGAGGATCGAGCGATTCTTTACTTAGAGCAAGACGTTAACATTCCAACCTGGCTTAGAGAGCTGCCAATAGATTTGAATGTTTATGAATTAATAATCGATCGTGTATCCCTACATGAGATTTTTATTGATATCGCTTCTGATAAAAACATAATTGTGAAAGAAGGTGTGAAGTATGCGTAACAGCTGGAAAGTTGCAAAGTGGGAACTTAAGCGGAACATGAAAAATAAATCTTTTATAATATCACTACTCTTGACACCGCTTCTATTTATCGTGTTCGCTAGTTTCCCTACACTCCTTGAAAAGCTGGAAGGAGAACCTGATTCAGAGACCGTAACCGTTTATGTGAAAGATGAACTGAACCTCTTTGATGAAGTTAATGGTTTGGTCCAATCCCAAGATTTATCTTGGAAGATGGAAGAAATAACAGATGATTCAAAAAAGATACTTAAAGAGATAGAATCATCTGAAAACCAAGCTTATGTGGCATTGACAGATAATGCGGTAAAAACAGGAGAAGTGAAGGTTTTCACAAGCAATGAAATGCCTGACACCTTTTCAAGTGAGGTGCAGTTTCTACAAGAGCCACTGCGTCAGGTGAAATATGATCAGCTAAGCCTTTCTCCAGAAGTCGTTCAATCGATAACAAAAGGGATAGAGATCAAGTCAGAAGAAGCTTCAACACAAACTGGCCCAGGCTCTGTAAATCCGTCAGATAATCAGAGTGCTGATGACGGCTCAATGGAACGCATCATCCCAGGTGCATTTGCTGGTATCGTCCTTTTTTCAATCGTTATGACAGGTATGATGATCTTCCAAAGTGCCTCTCAAGAAAAGAAGGAAAAAGTAGCTGAGATTGTATTATCTTCCGTAACACCGGGAGACTTAATGCAAGGGAAAATTATCGGTTATTTCATATTAGGGCTTGTTCAAGTAGGAACTTGGTTATTACTCGTTGTTCCGATTGCAGCCTGGAGATATGAGTTACCAATTGTAGAATATCTATT
The DNA here is from genome assembly GCF_005503015.1 of Bacillus sp. E(2018). NCBI lineage: Bacteria > Bacillati > Bacillota > Bacilli > Caryophanales > Bacillaceae > Bacillus > Bacillus sp. E(2018). The sequence goes on from NZ_SCOL01000001.1 coordinate 1,011,637, forward strand.
TGTACCTGAACTATTGCTATTGTTAGCAATCTCTATAGCAGGTTACTTGATGTTTGCTGCTATTTTCGTTGGTATTGGTGCAACGGTTGAAGACATGACAGCTACAAGCAATTTTCAAGGTATCGTCATGATGCTGCCGTTTCTTCCACTCATATTTATTGGTCCTATCTTGGCAAACCCGAGCGGAATTATCGCTCAAGTTGCCACATATTTCCCACTTACATCTCCAAGCATCCTTATCCTTCGCCTTTCCTTATTAGAAGAATGGCCGTGGGTTGAGATCATTATTGCATTAGTTATCTTGTTAGCTAGTATTTGGCTGTTGATGAAATTAGCAGGAAAAGTGTTTAAGACAGGGATTTTACTTTATGGTAAAAATGCCACTCCAAGTGAGATCTGGAAGTGGCTGCGCTACTAGACCGTTTATTGATGAAGACTCATTAAATTAACAAAAAATAAGAAAGGAGTTATGCCGATGACAAAATTATCTTATAGCGGTTTGAAGTATGGAGAAGCTGATGTTCAAACAAAAATAATGGTAGATATACAAAAAGATTGGTGTGAAATCACACACACCAATCAAGTGTCACAAGTAATGAATAAAACAACAGGTGAATATATCCAAGTGAATCGAAATACTTTAAAGTGTGAGATTGTTTCCTAATTAAATCTATTAAACTTTGTGTGACTGGACATACCAGTCACATTTTTTTGAACTTCAAGTATCTTTATGGTTGCATTTTTAGTCTTTTAACTAAAAGAGCATTATTTCGAAATGTATCATTTCTCTTCCCAGTTAAGAGGAGGCTTATTTAATTGTGGCTTGTATCCCAATTCTTTTGAGGCAGCCACAATGAACTCTTTTCTAAAAAAGAAACTTCTGTGGTAAACAATTTTGTTATTTTCGACTTCTTGATATTGAATATCGTGTACAAGCTGACCTTGATCCGTTTCAGCCAATACCACAATAACATGTTTACCCCATAGCTCACATTCAATAGCATGATGTCCAGGTAAGCCGTATGAAAGTGACCCATTTATGATTTCCTCTTTGTTTACTTCTAGGAAACCTAATGATGCTTCGTAATGTGCTTGATCACTTATAAGAGATAACACCCCTTTTAGATCACCATGATTAAATGCCTTCAAATAGGCTTGTATCGTCTTTGATTGTTGAGGTGAATTTTCAAGCTTTGGTTTAATCGAATGATCTCTATTGGTTTGTAATTTATATTTCATTCTTCTTACTGAAGCATAAACAGCGCCAGGCGTTGTTTTTACGATACTCGCAACTTCATCAGCTTGAAAGCGAAAAATCTCCAAAAGTAGAAACACTGCAGTTTGTCGTGGGGAAAAAAGGGCATCTAATTTTTGAAGAGCTTCTTCTAACTCCAGATTGTCCGATAATTCTTCAAAAGCTTCATTATTTTCATGCAGTTCGCAAAGTGCACGTTTTTCTTTACGACATTGGTCGATCCAAGTGTTGGTTGCAATGCGAAATACATAGGATTTTAAGTTTGTTGGATGCCATCTTGTAAATAGACCTCCTAATACTTTAAGCATTGTTTCTTGATATAAATCTTCACCATCCCACGGTGAACCCGTAAGATATCTGCAATAGTTCCATAGTGCATCACTGAAATCATGGATTTCTTCATTAAGTCTTTGCCGTAATTCATTGGATTGGGCGTGAAGTGTTTTCGTTGACTGAGACATGTAATAACTCCCTTCTTGATTGCCGTTCACTATGTACAACGATTATCCTACTGAGAATTATACGCTTTTTTGGAATTTTTTTAAAAAAGATAAAAATAAATTGTGATATGGTTAAGTTGGATAAAAGTTACAATTTAATGATGTGAAGGAGTTTCCTAGATGCAAAATGTAGTAAGTTCATTTAAGACCGTTGAATCTGATCAAGTAGGTTTAATCGTCTATTCAACGAAACAGCAAGAAGTTGTGTGTTCATTTAATTCTGGTTTAGTCGTTCCACTAGCTTCAGCTGGAAAAGTAGTTATTGCCTATTGCGTAACAAGATGGGTCGAGAACGGTTTGTTTCATTGGAATGATTTGATTAAGGACATTCAACTGGATAAAGAAGAGAACAGCGCTGTTTTATTTCCACATTTCCAAGAGAGTAGGTCCTTGTCTTTAGGTAGTCTCGTAGAAGTGATGATCTCTTGCCACGATAGTAAAGCTGCAGATAGCATTGTGCAGTTTTGTGGGGGGTGGGAAAAGGTAAATACAGAGATAAATAGATCTTACAAACACATAAATCTTTCTTCAAATCCTCGGGATGTTGAAAATAAAGGCAGAATTAGTGAAGTGCTTTCTGTATTAAAAGCTATTTTTGAAGGGTATCACCGTCATCCACAATTATGGTTACCTGTTATGAATGGTCTAGTTCGACCTCAAGATCACTTTGAAGGGATTCCAAACCATATGTTGAATCATATGAGCGGAGGTTTTGAAACCTTAGTGGTGGATATAGGGATTTTAGGAGAGTTTCATCAACATCCTTTGCTCTATGTTTTAGGAGCCACTGATCTTCCTAATCGTTATACAAACACCTTTTCTGATGAAAGAATAGTAGAGTCTATGAAGTTGATGTACCACGAATACACCATACAAAGAAAACAGATGACATAAGGAGAGAGGGTAATGAGTTACAAACTTCCTGATCTATTTATTAAACAAATTATAGGTGTACATGGAGAAAAAGCTAATGAATGGTTGAGTAAGTTTGAAGAGATACTATCTTATTGCGAAAAAAACTATGATCTTCACATCCAACAACCTTTCAATCTTTCGTACAATTTCGTCGCACCCGCTACAAGAAGTGATGACTGTGAAGTGGTTTTGAAGGTTGTGATTGATCAGAAAGAATTTGAAACGGAGCTACGTGCACTTCAGCTTCTGTCTAGTGAAAATACAGTTAAAGTCTTAGCGTTTGAGAAGGAACGAGGTATGATGCTTCTTGAACGAATACAACCAGGACATACCTTGGCAGAAATAGAAAATGATGATAAGGCTACTATACTTGCTGCTAACGTGATGAAGAAGTTAATGGTTCCTGCACCAGTTGATTCTAATCTTCCGACGGTTCTTGATCGTAAAAATAGTTTGAAACGAATCTATCAAAATTACAACAGTTATCTACCTGTTTCAAAAGCAACCATTGAAGAGGCTTTATTTATTACTGAAGGATTAAACACTTCTATAGAGAAGACATATTTACTTCATGGCGATCTTCACCACTACAATATACTAGCAAATGGAGATTCTTGGACTGCGATCGATCCAAAGGGCTTAATCGGGGACCGTGAATATGAGGTTGTTCAATATTTGCTGAATAAATTACCTGAACAGCGAATGGAAGAGATAACAGAAAAACGAATTGAAATTTTTGTAGATGTACTGAATCTGAATAAAGAACGAGTTTTGTTAAGAGCCTATTCACATGCTGTGTTAGCTACTTGTTGGACAATTGAAGATGGTCAAATGCAGGACAGCTTTTTAAATACCATTCAGGTCTTCAAAAACCTAGTAAGTAAATACATACAGAAAGACGCACTTCTCTAGATTGAGAAGTGCGTTTTTTGCTTGGGTTTTAAACCACTCTTATGACAACATTACCTTTCTTCCGTCCAGTTTCAACGTATTCATGAGCTTCTGAAATTTGGTCTAGCTTATAATAACGATCGATTACGGGTATCATTTGACCAGATTCAATTCGTTTCTTTAAGAATTCTAGATCTTCTGTACGCTCTTTTGCAATACCTTGCCCATCAACGGTAACGAATTTACCGTTAGCTGTTAAAGCATTTTGACTATTAGACATTGATGTTTTTCCTACAGCGTCAAAAATGATATCGTATTTTTTATCCGATTTTGTAAAATCCTCTCTTGTATAATCTACGACATGATCAGCTCCTAATGATTTAACCAGTTCTAGATTGGTTGAACCGCACACAGCTGTTACTTCAGTATCAAAAAACTTGGCAAGTTGGACAGCGGCTGTTCCTACAGCTCCAGAGGCACCATAAATCAGAACCTTTTGTCCGCTTTGAATCTTTCCTTTTCTTAAAAAATGCAGCGCTGTAGTCCCTCCAAAGGGAATGGCAGCGGCTTCTTCAAAAGTTACATTCTGTGGTTTATGTGTGACAATTCCGTCTTCAGGGAGGCATATATATTCTGCATGTGCGCCAAATCGCATTCCGGTCATGGCATACACGTCATCTCCTTTTTTAAACCGAGTAACACGTTGGCCGACTTCTTCTACAACTCCTGCTAATTCAACTCCTAAAATCGGTTTTCTCGGTTTTCGTATACCAAGGAATAAGCGCATCGGCAGCCAATATAATAAAGGACTATTAAAGCCACGAACTCTGACGTCCCCCGTTGTTACTGTAGTAGCATGGATTTTGATCAGTATCTCGTTTTCTTTAGGCGATGGTTTTGGAACTTGTTGTAGGCTAAGTACTTCTGGCGTACCATACTTCAGACATAATACAGCTTTCATAGTGAACCTCCTGTTAAATTCGTTTATTCATCTTATGTTGATGATTGAATTAAAAATGCTTTATAAGTTTGAAGGTATAAGAAGGAAAAATGAGTTTTTTAAGGAATGAAATATGAATCGCAGATTATAGACATAAACGGAGGACAGCTTATGAAGTCACTGAAACATTTTATCTTTAAACGATCCAAAAACAATGTCGGAGAGCTTTGTGGACTTATTGTGATCTTAACGATTATTCAATTTGTGGATTTTGAAAGTATTTGGGATGAGCCCCTTTACTTTTTCATTTTCATTTTAGGAAGTGGGACCTTGTATCGAATACTTGACGAACTCTTTGAAAAGATCCTTGGAGATAAAAACATAGTTATAGGAAGCCGCTACACATTCGTTACAATTTTTGTATTTGTATTCGTAGTGAATATGTTTGAAAATCCGCTATGAAATTAACACTTTTAAATAGTTTTTTCACGGCAATTGCAATTGTGTTCATACAATATTTGTTTGAAAGAATGAAGTACAAAGGAACACCAATGAAACGAACTGGACTTGTAATGATTGAAGTTATTATTTTTACGTTGATTTTATTTTATGGGAGTAAATTATTAACTTAGTAGGTGAAAAATCATGCCGGCATACGGAAAATATCTTCTTTATATTGTTGAACATAAATTGAATGTCTTTATAGAATGCTGGAAGTTAGGACTTTATGTTCAAGCATTTACACATGATCTATCTAAACTTCATCCAGCTGAGTTTTTTACATATGCAAAGAAATTTTATTCAGATGAGAAGCCCAGTGAAGTGGAATGGCAATATGCTTGGCTTCATCATCAACATCACAATAAACATCATTGGAATTATTGGGTGGTTGATCAGCTTAAAAAAGAAGCGGTTCCGATTCCCCGAAAGTATGTACTCGAGATGATCTGTGATTACAAATCTTTCTCAAGAAGATGGGGAAGAAAACGATCAGGACCCACCATTTCAAATCGTTTAATCGCCAATCTTTTAACGGATCGTGTAATTCTACATCCTGACACAAGGAAAGAATGTGCACAAATAATTGAAAAGTTGGAACCCGAGAATGCTCAGAAATCAATCTGAGTATTTTTTATTGAAAATAATTGTAAAATATTGCAACTTTTTTTATGGTTAAAACGTGGTTGATTTGAAAGGGGGAGCGGTTGTGGAACTGGAGGATGTATATAAACACTATATGAATGACCTGTACCGCTATTTGTATTCTCTTTCGAAAAATCACCATGTTGCGGAGGATTTGGTGCAAGAAGCATTTTACCGAGCATATCTAACCTTGGCAGACTATGAGTTTAACAACATTAAAGCTTGGTTGTTTAAAGTTGCGTATCATGCATTTATCGATCACCAAAGAAAGAATAAAAAAACGATTCTTACGGATGAAATCAAAGAAAATGTAGATAAGAGAGAAAATACACCGGAAAGTAAGATGTTGGAAAAAGAATCATTTTTATTATTAATGGAGGATTTAAAGTGTTTAAAAGAGATCGAAAAACAAGCTGTTCTGTTGTGCGATTTGAATGAACTTAGTTATCAAGAGGCAGCTGATATTTTAAATATAAAGCTGAACACATTAAAAAGTCATATTTCAAGAGGTAGAAAAAAGCTAGTGGAACGTGTTAAGGAAAGGATGAACCTAGATGAGCGACAAGCATAAACAGGATCAAAATAATGACGAAAATCTATATAAAGCTTACATGATGAAAACGAAAAACGACATACATACCTCACCATCTCTTTCTGAAGAAGAGCAAAGAGAGATCATTCGAGTGGGGGCAAATACAGCTCGAAATGCAACCGTTATGATTAGCCTGGCAATCTTACTTCTAATGTTACCCATCATGACATTAATCACTTACTTGTATTATGGCATTGGTGGTAAAGCAAACACGATGATCGATGTAGTAGGGAAGGCAATTTATATAACTGAACCAAATGTCAGTTTAGAAGAGATGGAAATAGAAAGTGAGATTGGGCTTTTTTCCATGAATGTGACCTTTGATACGTTTAAGCGTATTGGCAGTGAAGATTATTTAGCTGAGAAGGTGGATGTATATTTTGGATTAGATAAGCCGAAGTTTCCTGAAAAAATATCATTCTTAGAGCAGCTTCCTCCGATGGGTTATGGAATTGATGTTGTGAAGGATGGCCAGAAGATGTATCATCCCGATGCAATGATTCCATTCAATACAATTGAAGCAGAAGATGTGTTGAATAACCTTCCCGACGGTACAGTTGCCGAAGCTTACCTTTCGTTTTCAGAATTAAAGAAGCCTAATGAAATTGAAAAAGTGTTACCGAAAGAGATGGAGATTCGTTGGTTAGCGGTGGATACAGGATTAGAAGCAAAGCAACTTGACAAAGAAGGTATTCCAATCACTCCAATCGGCTATCCGGCACAGGTGGATTCTACAACTTGGTCACCTTTTGACGGAGAACAAACGAACGAGGAAGTATTTCTCGATATATTAAAGTTATTAGAAAAGAATGAACAAACTGCTGAGATTGTATCAAAGATAAAATCTCTTGAAATAAAAGAAAGGCGTAAATATGTGGAAGACAACGGCATTCAGGTTTATGGAGCAGTTGTGACAGGAACTGTTCCAGAGTTAAGGAAATTAGAACAATTGAAAATTGTTCGCGCGGTAAAAGTAGGGGAGGTTAAATTATGGAACTGGAAATAAAAAAGAAAAGGAAAAGAAAGCTGCAGACGTTAACAGGATTTACTTCTTTTGTAATTGGATTACTCGCTCTAGCTGTATTAAACATTGGGCTATTAATAGAAACGATGGATATTCCTGATTTAATTCTGTTCCACTTACCCTTCCTTGGTGTTTTCTTAGGAGTAGTCGGGTTGTTTACGAAAAATCGTTCCAAACAGTTTGCTTGGTGGGGAATAGGCATAAACCTTTTCATTCCTATATTTATTGGCTTAATGTTCGGGTTGTCATGGACCATTAACGCTAAACCATAAGTTCCAGTGAAGCAAAGGATCTGAATTGTCAGATCCTTTTTTTCTTTTACTAATCCATTGTAGGGCGTAACCAAAGTTTAGAAAAATCAACATATCCGAAATGCTTAATGTTCACGTTCATTAATTCAGTAGAAAAAGGAATATACCTTTTTTGATAATACAGTGGAATCATAATGGCTTCATCAATAAGTTCCTTTTCGACTTCAACATTCAGATTCGTCCATTCTTCAAATGGCGTGTGAACATATTGTGAGATGCGTTTTTGCCATTTTCTATTTTTTCCTAGTAATAAAGGTAGTGGAGCAAACCCATTTGTTAAGAAAAAATAAAAAGATAGATCTTGATTCAACTCGAAAATTTCACCATGTATAAACATGTCAGTTTGATCTGTAAGCTGTTTATTAAATATAGCGTCTTCAAATGATACTTTAATCACTTTAACTGGGATGTCATATTGAGCAAACGTGTCAAGAAGCCATCTTGAAACTTCTTCTGTATGCTCAGCTATCCTTATGATTAAAGGTTCTGCAAATTCCGGCCGGACAGCTCTCGGTATTGAATAGGGTAAGCGATTTCCCATCATACAGCTGTTGTCATTAGGAATGGCTCTTGACTCATACTCTGGTATTCTATGACGATTCTCCGATAGAATTTGATGGATGTATTGCCGTACTTCTAAATTAGCTATCTGTGATTCTTTACGATACGCATTCATCATAAGTACACCAAAGCCTGAATCACTCTCTACTTGAAAGGTTTCATGATGATCTGGTTCCATTGAGGAGTGATAAACGATTGGAAAGTCTTTCGGAACTTTTACGAACTCAACCGCATCAAGTAATGGCCGCTCTTGGAAATGCTCTTTAAAAGCAACAAGCGTTGTTTTTTGGTCGGTGTCCACTTCGACTAAGAACCCTCCAGTCCCATATATCCTTCCTTTGCTTTCTTTGTATATACTCGAAGTCATTGTGCTTAACAATGGAAGAATATAGCTGCAGCCTCCAGGGTACAAAATATCCACCACGAGTGGCGCTTTAGAAACAATATCCTCTATCGGTGTCCATAAACTTCTGTTTTGCTCATGAAATCTCAGTTTCTCTAAACAGTTGATTACATCTGCTGCTGTTAGAACAGATCCGTCGTGAAAGCAGACGTCTTTTCTTAAATAAAGTCGTAGTTTCGTAGGTGAAACATCCCAGCTGTGAGCAAGTTCAGGTAGGATTTCTCCTTGATCGGTTAAAGATACGAGTCGGTTAAATACATTTGATACCATATTTGCGCTATGTGCATCTGCTGCATCTAAAGGGTGTAGAGTTCTAAACGGAAAGCGCTTTGGAACAACGAGTTTGTCTTTCGCTTTCTGTACAAAACCAAATTGCGTATGAAATTTGTTCATCAATCTTATCTTCGTATCCGTCGACCAATCATACATCAAATATTTACTGCTGATTTCAACCGGTTCATGATCCAACAGGATAAGAACTTCATCTTCAAAGTCTTCTTCGATATTCTTCAGCCATTGTAGACGGGAGACATTTCCTCTTCCACGACCTGGGGTAAAAGTTAACCATCCTTCATCGTTCCATTTTTTTAAGTATCGCGTAGTTTGTTTCTGGCTGATCTGAAGAGCTTCTGCAATCTCTTCTGTTCGTATGTGACCTGATGGAAAGTATCTCCATAGTATGAGAAGTTTGTTATCCATGTATTCCTCCAGTATAAAAGTAGACATGTTTTATTTAATTGTCCATTTTTATCATTTGTAGTCTAGTTTAATATTACAATACAGAGAAGGAGGGGACAACATGGGATGGAGAGAATACCCCCAAAATATTAAAGTACGGTTGATTACATCGTTCTTTAACCGAGCCGTTTCTTCGGCCGTCATGCCATTTATGGCCTTATTCTTTGCAACAGAAAAGGGCAAAGTTTGGGCAGGAACATTTTTAATTTTAACGGTTATCATCGGATTTGTTGTAAATTTAATCGGTGGTTACATTTCGGATCGTTTTCCCAGGAAGAAAGTGTTGATGACAACGTCTTGCTTAAACGCAGTCATGTTTCTACTCATGACCGTTAGCTTGCTGCCAAAACAGAATTGGATTCTACTCTTTGCGATGGCTTATATTGGATTCACTGTTACAAGCAGTCTAGGTAGACCTGCTATGCATGCGATCATTATGGATTCGACGACACCTGAAAACAGAAAAGAAGTATATACGCTTGATTATTGGATGATCAATTTGTCTATGGCAATCGGTGCTGCTTTAGGTGGATTGCTTTATGTAAGTCACCAGATTGAACTTTTCGTGTTGTTAACCGTTACTTCAATCAGCATTCCCATTGCTTATGGAATTTGGCTACGTGATGAGTTCACTGGCTTTTTGAAGAAAACGCATGAAAATGTTTTTCTCGACTTGTTTCAAAACTATAAAGTGGCTTTAAAAGATTCTGCATTCGTAAAAGTAGTTATTGGTGGGACCTTTATCTTTTCAGCAGAATTCACACTGAATAGTTATATTGGTATTCGTTTAGCTGAAACTTTTGACTCATTTCACATTGGTAATTTTGAGATTACTGGAGTTCGTATGCTTAGTATGCTTAACATCCAAAACATGTTGATGGTCGTTTGCTTCACTTTCTTGATCAATCGTTTTACGGATCGTTTTTCTAAGAAAAATGCCTTATTAATTGGGTTGTTGTTATATGGAATCGGTTATGTAACCGTTACGTCAGCGAACGCCTGGTATGTACTACTTCTATTTAACGTGATCGCTACAATGGGTGAGTTGATCTACTCTCCAATTAAAGAAGCGGAAAAAGCAAACATGATACCTAGCGACAAGAGAGGATCATACTCTGCTTTTGCAAATGTTTCATTCAGTGGAGCTGATATGTTAGCACGTTCGACGATCATTTTAGGGGCTTTTTTAGTACCTATGATGATGAGTGTGTATATGGGTGTTGTGATCATGATCGGAGCCTTCTTCATGTATTCTGGACTCTTTTTAAGAGAGAAGACAAAAGAAAAAGCCTTGAAGAAAGAAGTAATTGCTCAAGTTGTGAAGTAATTGTAAGTGAGAACATAGTTTGCGCTATAAAACTGCAGTAAAAAAGCTTGGAATCTTTTCCAAGCTTTAATTTTTTTATGAATTGGATTCTTTAACAGAAGCAATCTCGATCTTTTCAACAAACATGTTAAAAACGCTGCGTTTTTCTTCAAGCTTTTTTAGCTGCTGTTTCAACTCATTATACTTTTCCTCAAAAGGCTGTTGATAGGTCTTCTTAATGTTCTTAATCATTTCTTCGTTGATTGTGGATTGGATGACTTGTTTCGTGATTCCAAATTTATAAGAATAGAGTTGAAGTTCTGTTTTCACTTTTTCGTACTCTTCATCTATTTCTTTCTTTTGTTGATCAATCTCGTCTTTCCATTCCAGTAGAGCATCCTTTACATACGGCTCCATGTTATGCCTCCTTACAGTGTTCGTGCTTCTGTCATTTCTTTTTTATGTACTCTATACACTATTAAGAGAGAACCATTCATTTATGGGGGTATTTTCACTCGTTGACTAAATTTTTCCATCAACCTATTATTGATTTAACCATTTAAGTAAAGAGCAGAAAGGATTTGTTTAAATGAGCAGAGTAGAAGAAGCGATTAAAAGCAGATTCAAATGTAACAAGTGTAGCCATTCGCGTTGCAGAACAAAAGAACTAGCCATGACTGGATCGGGTTTAAGTAAATTTCTCGACATTCAGCACAACCACTTTTTATTCGTGTCATGTGAAAATTGTGGATTTGTAGAGATGTATGATCCTAATGTTCTTGAAGGAAAAAAAGGGCAGTTGGGGTCTGTACTGGATCTTTTATTCGGATAAAAACTCTAAAGAGGTGATGTGCATGCCGGTTTTTGGATGGGTTTTTCTTGTAATCGTGCTAGGCGGAATCATTGTAGGTTCTCTCGTTCATAAGTATCGTTACCGTAACATGAATCTCATTTATACTACATTTGGTCAGGAAAACTATTTTAATGTCATAGCCAAACTTAAAGCTGATGGTGTGGCATATAAAGTCAGAATTCCAGGGCAGGCATTTGGTGATAGAGAGCGGCCAGTGAATGATAACACGCAATACGACATTTACGTCAAGAAGGCAGATGCACATCTAGCAGCGGATGCTCTTAGAAAATAAGGGGATGAAACGAAAGTGAAAACTTTAAATTATGTGAAAAGCCAAGAGGAACTGAGGCTTATGCTCGGAACTCCAAGTCTTAGAGGGCAGAATAAAGTTATTTCTAAGATTGATGAACATTGCAAAGACTTTATCGCTCATTCACCATTTGTAATTTTAGCTACATCAGATCAGGAAGGAAACTGTGATAGTTCCCCTAGAGGTGATGCTGCAGGCTTTGTACATGTGATCGATGAGCACCATCTCGTGATTCCCGACCGACCAGGGAATAAGCGGGTAGATTCAATGTTTAATATTCTTTCAAATCCGAAAGTAGGCTTACTTTTTCTAATACCAGGAATGGGCGAGACGCTACGGATTAACGGTAAAGCAGCTATTATAAAAGATGAAAGAGTACTTAAAAAAATGGAAGCAGGGGGAAAAGCACCGCTTCTAGGAATTCTAGTTAATGTTGAACAATGCTTTATGCATTGTGGGAAAGCGTTTAAACGATCCGGACTTTGGGAACCTGAACGTTGGGAAATGAAAGAATCTCTCCCGAACGCGGCAAAGATTCTAGCAGCTCATGTGAATCTACCTGAAATGACTGAAGAAAGAATCGCAAATGACCTAATAGAAGGCTATAAGAACAAGCTTTACTAGTTAAAAGCCTTATAGGAAACTTTTAAAAGCACTGCATGTACAGTGCTTTTAAAAGTTTATACGGTTTTCTTTGGTAGTAACAACTCAAGTAAAGAATCTTCTCGTGTATATATTGAACTCTGCATTACGGTATGTATAAACAATTCTTTTAATATAGAAGCGGATTTATCCAAACTATCACACGTTATATCTTTTGGATAAGTTGAAAGGTATTTATCTAGAAAGTTACTATTTAACGAGTCGTAAGCTTTAAACTGATGAAGTTTTTTGTCCTCATTTAAAGCCTGAACGATTAACGTATAATCTCTCATCGACTCTAGCATCTTTAGTGCATATACGAGATTGTTGCGCTTCAATTCTTTGTCTAATCGTATGTAACAATAAGTAAATTCAAAAACAGGATTTTCAAAAGTAGCATACTTTACGGGTTTGTTAGAAAAAGTGCGATTCTCTTTTTCCATCTTCTCGGAGATTAACCCTGTTTTGTCCAAAACTACTCTCCACAACGGAGATCTTACACTTAATAAATTCCTCGGAAGAATTGAAACATTGAATTCCAACGAGTTTTCTAGAATAACAATCAATAGATACATATTTTTTGAAAACTGCTTCTCTTTGAGGATGACGGGATTCAAACCCTTGTAATATTGTTGAATATTATCTTTCGCTTCAATGACTTCATCCTCAGTGGACGTAGCTATCATCAGATCAATATCTGAGAATTCGTCTTTGTATCCCGTTACACCAGAACCTAATTGAACAACACCTTCAACCATAGGCAGTACATTTAACATATCGATCGTACGCTGAAAATAAGAATCCCTTTCTGTTGGAGTATACATAAAACACCTCACTTTTTTATATGATTTTTAATGTTAACATAAATTGTAAATTACTGTTATGTTTTTTATGCAATGTATTGTTTCTAAAAAATCGTTGCTTTTCGAAACCAGTACATATAAAAAAACAATAGTTATCCGATCATTGAAATACGGATAACTATTGCAATTTTTAATTCTTAATAAAGTGGTGGAACACTCTGAGGATGGTTAAATACATTCTCAGGATCATATTTTGTTTTGATTCTTTGCAGCCTAGCAAAGTTTGTTGCCCAATAAGCTTTCCCGAAGTTTTGAATGTTTTCATCTGGGACGTTTACATAAGAACCTATCGTATAAGGTTTTAACTGCTGACGAACAGATTCGACTGATGCAAGACTACTCGCTTCCTCAGATTTATCAACCCATGTAGCGTTCCATTCGGTGTAAAACAACGGATCTCTCCAATAGAAAGCGGTCTTGTCTTTTGGCACTCTGCTGATCGCACCGCCCCAGTTGGTAAAATAGAAATTGGATTCTGTTCCAGTTGCTTCTTCTAAAAATTGTTTCATTACCTTAATCGGTTCTTCTGGCCAAAGATTGGTCGCCCAAGAAGATGAGAATTTAAAGTTTTGATCCGCATAAGGTGGTTCCGGTGGGTCAAGGAAATCGATACAGTCCGGGTAGAAGAGCGTTTCTATCACTACTTCAGAAGGTGTTCCAGCATTGAGTAAAGGTTGTATGATTTGAATCAATTCAGGTCTTGAACCTAAGAATAGACCAGTTACTTGGCATAATCCATTTACTTTGCTGTAGATCTCTATATAACTGCCTAATCGTGAATCTACAAACGGCATTAAATTCTGCCATGCTTCGAATACAGTTTCGAGTTGTTCCCAAGGCCAAATAATGTTAAAGACTGTTGCGGTTTCAGGTGCACGATGCACTTTAAACGTATATTCGGTATTGTAGCCAAACGTACCACCACCGCCTCCTCTAGAGGCCCAAAACAAGTCTTCGTTGCAAGTTGGACTCGCTTTAAGAATCCGTCCTTGTGCATCAACAGTCTCAAGTGCAAGCAGGTTATCTGATATCACACCAATTGTCCGTGAGAGTAACCCGAATCCTCCTCCAGTTGTGATTCCTCCGATTCCAACGGTCGGACTATCGCCGAAGACAGCCATAAAACCTTCTCGAGCAAGACCTTTTACAAGAGGTCCGACGCGAATTCCTGGTTGAACAGTAGCGATTCCCTTTTTCTTATCCAAATGCACTTTATTCATATCACCTGTGTCGATAACGATTCCACCCTTGACCACATTGAACTCTTTGTCTAAAGCATGTCGGCCACTTCTGATCCTTAAGGGAACATCGTTCTCTCGAGCCCACTTGATTGCATTACTAACGTCACATGCATTTTGTGCAAATACGAATACAAGAGGATATGTGTTGACATAAGGGTTCCAGTTTCTAACGGCCTCATTATAGCCAGGGTCACCTTTAAAGATTATTCTCCCTGTTAACTCTGTAGATCCCATTAATTCCACTCCTGACAAAGACATATTTGTAGTTATATAAATGTATGCAGGAAATGAATAGTCGGTTAAAACCTTTTTTTCAGACGAGTTTAGTCAGCAAATACTTTTAAAGCGTAACTTTAAATTATGAAATGTAAGGAGTTAAAAAAGACGTTGGATATGGGAATACTATAACTAATTAATAATTCAAAGCAGTTCACTTGGTTAAAAAACAACTCACATGATATCATTTTCAATTATAGTTTTAGAAAAGGAGGGGGACCGTGCAACGAATATATAACAAGCACCTTTGGTTAGCGAAGTTGATAGCAGCTGATCCTGGGTATGTACGATTACAAAAAGCAGGAAGAGCGACTGCCAGTTTAATTCTTGCCGTATTCACTACCCTTCTTATTATGCAATACGCTGGTCACTCTGGAGGTATCACACCTGCTATTGTTTCCGGTATGCTGGGGTTGATGGGCATCATGGTCGTTATGGATGACACTAAGCAAGAGATGAGAGTAACCACATTATGGCTTGGAGTATCTGCTATGATGGGAATAACAGTTGGTTCTCTCGTCGCCAACAACGCTTATTACATAGATGTTGTTTTAGTGTTTAGTGTGTTTAGCAGTTTTTATTTCTCTAGATTTGGTACACGCTATTTTTCCTTGTTCATGATTTTTTTTATGACGGTTTATTTTTCCTCTATTTTAAAATTATCCAGTGACCAGTTGCCTTGGTTTTATGTTGGAATCTGGTTCGGTATAGCTTATGCTTTTATCCTAAATTTCTTCTTGTTTCAAGATACAGCGAAAAATTTAAAAAGAAGCATTCATTCGTTTCATATTCAAAGTAACTTGACGCTTAACCTCTTGATCGAAGCGATGCAAGATAAAGAATCCAA
The DNA here is from genome assembly GCF_005503015.1 of Bacillus sp. E(2018). Taxonomy (NCBI): domain Bacteria; kingdom Bacillati; phylum Bacillota; class Bacilli; order Caryophanales; family Bacillaceae; genus Bacillus; species Bacillus sp. E(2018). The sequence continues at coordinate 1,027,248 of NZ_SCOL01000001.1, forward strand.
TGCTCAGCGTAAGAAAGAATTAGAGAAGAACGTGGCCAAACTAAGAGACTATGCTCTTATTGTTTCTGGCTATATCAACGAGAATGATGTGAAGAAAATATGGCCAGGTCTCTTACCGAATCAACTTCGACTATACGTGTTTGATACAGGGATGTTGATTGAAACGTTAGTTGACTCGGTACGTGGATTAAAAACGGCAGATGCTTTACATGTCGAAGAGATCAAACAATCACTCATTGCTGTGACGCTTGCTGTTCGTGATGCTGAAGTACTTGCTCCACATGTGAAAGAACAAAATATTCTCCCTGCTGAAAAATCGGTTCAGCAGCTTCGCATGTTAATCATGAAACTCTTTGAACGAGAAGAGCCGCCACAAGGGTGGATCTATCTTATCCGCCGAATTGAATCGATCGCTAATCATGTGATAGAAGGTGCTGTAACGATACAGCAATCTCTCTATGCTCATTCTGTGGATAATAAAGAAGATGAGATCGTTAATCAATTGGACGATGAAGATACGAAAACAGAAGACAATTCGTTAAAGCCCTCAACTAAAAAAGCGTATCAAGCACTTGTAGCAGGAATTCTATCTATTGTAGTTGGACTAATAATCTCACCAGCACAGCCATATTGGGTTCTCCTTACTGCCTTTGTCGTTCTACTTGGAACTGAGTCGATCGGACGTATTTATACGAAAGGATATCAGCGTTCTTTAGGTACGATTATTGGAGCAGCTATCGGTTTTGTACTTGCTAAATTTCTATCCGGACACACCGTTTTGGAAGTTATCTTTCTCTTTGTTGTAGTTTTTTTAGCGTTTTATTTAATGACCGTTTCCTACACGTTAATGAGTGTGTTTATCACAATGCTAATTGCGTTTATGTACGACCTTTTATTGGGGGGAATTACGTTTTCACTGATAGGAGCGAGAGTCCTGGATACGATTGCTGGAGCATCAATTGCTTTAGCTGTTTCATATTTAGTTTTTCCAAAGAAAACAAAAGTGAAAGTAGCTGAATCGATTAACGAATTCTTAGAAGAACTTGCTCCTTTTGTCGCCGAATATGTTAGAGGATTTAGAGAAGATGTTAACGTTAAGAATCTGTCAGAAAGTGCGTTTAAGCTGGATATGAAACTTCAGACCATCAGGGACGAAGCGCAATCCTTTCTTCAACGCCCGGGATCACCAATCTATGCTGATATGGTCAGTTGGATGACTAGGTTAGCTGCCATCAACTATTACGCGAAACACTTGGTTGCTTCTGCTTACCGAAAAGGATTCGAATATCCGGAAGAACTTCTTGAAGGATTTATTCAGATCGAGACGAAACTAAAGAACAACATCGATTCCTTATCTGCGCTTCTAACTGAAAATGAAGGAGAGTATGTTCTTCTATCGTTAGAAGAAGAACGAGAGAAATTTGAACGTCTTGCTCCAAATCGGAAGCAATCTCAGCGCGATCTCATCCATCACCTTTATTATGTCTGGCGCATCAATCAATCCCTTGTAGAGTTAGGAAGTGAGTTGGGAGGAGTAAGAGATAAGAAATAGTTCGGGATTAGATGTAACTATATGATTTCTCCGTTGAAGATGAAGGGATAAACAGCAGCTTTCGAGTTGCTGTTTTTTGTTGTTTATGGGGGATTTCAGGAGGATTCACTTAATGAATACAGAAGGTTATCTTAGAATGAATGAAGTGGAGATGAAGTTTAAAAGAATGTGCACAATGGATTGAAAGACGGAAAAAGCTGTTCTCCGTCATTTATGAACAATGGAATCGGAAAAATAATAATGTAATGGATGGAAGTAAACGGCAACAGGATGCTTGATAAAGATTACATTAAGCTAGATTGTGTAGCAAATAATCCTAAATGGAATCAGTTCTATATTGATAATTGGTATAAATATATAGGTGAGGGCAATCATCATAATCAATATAGGGAACCATTTTTCAGGAGGAAAGATGAAAGAATCTTTTGAGCAATTCTATAAAATGTATCTTGATAGTTGGAGAAATTTTTCAATTCAAAGTATTGAGAATGTTGTTTCGCCTGAATATTCAGCTCGGGAAATTAGAGGCAAAGAGGTTTATGATTTTGGATATGAAGAATCTATTGATGGATGGAATCATGCATTTAAGGAGTTAGGAGAAAAGAGAGCGAAGTGGATTCTAAAAGAAGCTGTAACCTTTTCGTTAAAAGACGATGAAGTGATGGCAATTCTTTGGGCATCGCTTATTGTTGATGATCAACCTATTGAAACGGCTAACTTGTTCTTTCAGACTTTTAAAATGGAAAAGGATAGCTGGAAATTGGTCAGAAGTTACATAGAGACAGGTTTATCCATTAAAAAAATGTTGAGTTTAGAATTCAACTTAAAAGAAAGGTCAGATTTGTTATGAACTTTTCAATAATAGCAGCTATGGATGAAAATAGAGTGATAGGCAAAGACAATGATTTGCCTTGGAGGTTACCGAGAGATTGGAAGTATGTACAAGAGATTACAATGGGAAAAACCATTGTGTTAGGTAGAAAGAACTTCGAATCTATTGGGAAAGCACTGCCTGGAAGGAAGAATATTGTGCTGACGAGGAATAAAGATTTCTCACCCCAAAACTGTGTCGTTGTCCATTCTATAAACGAAGTGCTAAAGACTTGTGAAGGCGATAAAGAAGTTATTATTTTTGGAGGACAGGAAATCTATACACAGTTTATGCCTAGGGTAACTAAATTGTATCTAACAAAGATACACCATGTGTTTGAAGGGGATACTTACTTTCCTGAATTCAGTGAAAGAGAGTGGAAAGAGATTTCTAGAGTCAGAGGAGTTAGAGACCAAGAAAATCCTTACACTTACTATTTTCATCAATACATAAGAATTGAACACTAATTAAAATCAGAAAAAACAAACTTGACAGAAATTTACAAACGTGTAAGAAATCATTTGGAGGAAAATGCATATGAAGAATCCTAATTTGACTTGGGTAGGAAGCGATCAAACATTCGTTGATGAAATAAATGTAACACGTGTGCAAAATATTATAGTAGGTAGATTTGGAGGTAATTCTGAAGCGGGTTCATATAAAAATGAAGATGGTTGTCTAGTATGGGAGAACGAAATTGAAAACTGGGAATTCACAATGGTCCTTGATGGGCATAAGACAGCACAAAGTGTTGAACTCGTTATCAATCAATTTATAAAGAACGAGAACGAGATCAAGCGTGTGCTCTCAGAATCTGCAGGTGCAGCACTTAAGAAATTAGACCACCTTGTACTGGATATTTTTCAAGATCCTGATTTTATGGAATCATGCCGCAACACAACGGGTGAAACAGCTTGTTTAATAGTTGTGCGAAAAGAAAAGTATTTATGGTGGTTTTCAATAGGAGATTGTATTCTTCATCTTTTTCACCCTGAACTGATAGCTTTAGGTGAAAGACAGCTTGTTCAACGAAGTTTTTATGAATGGGTTGGTGAAGTGAATACATTTGAGCTTCCGGTACCTTGCTACAGTACGGGTAAGAAAGAAATGAGAAAAGGGCTTAACCACATTTTTATGACTACAGATGGACTGACAGAATGTCCGGGTGTTCCATTTGAAGATGCTGCAGAGGTTCAAAACGTAGTAAAAAATATCGGTTTAGATGAAGCCGTTCAATTTCTTTTGAATGAAATTAAAAGTAATCATGTAAGAGATAGCACGACCATTATCGCCTGGTCAGTTAAAATAGAGGAAACAGCTAGTTTGCCAAGTAATCTGTAAAGCTGCTTCCTCCTATTCTAGTTTTAGGTTTAATTTATGGGATCTACTATTTGATATCACTATAATGTTGAAGCACGCGTGGTGGGATATATTTGAGTGGAAGTGGACGTAAGGAAACTATGATCGTGTGAGGCATTATCAAGTCTTTTTGAGCTTGTTTCAGGCAATTATACATGTTTTTACCACCAACAGAATTCGCAGAGTGGATGGTTATTCGATTGGCAAACAACTTTTCGTTGATCATCATTTTAACAAGCATTAGACCATTTCTTGTTCTGCTTAACAAATCATGATCTAATGATAAATGCTCAATGTCATGGTTTCGTAGAAGTTTCATACATTCATCTATCGTTTCTACAAAGACATACCCTTCTGGTGGACTACGATAATCGTCCATAAATACACTGATCTTTTTCATTTTCTTGCACTCCCTTCCTTTACCGGAGGGTGACTAAGAAAAGTCTAAAGCCCTAAGTTATCTTAATATATTAATTATAACACATTATTCCAATGTAAGCTTTTAAGTAGTTTTTAAGTAGTTTTTAAGACAACATCAATTACTCCTTCCTTCTTTAGAAATAAAATACGGCAAATATTTGACTAAATTAAATATTAAATCATTAAATTCTTCAACATTACCTTTTTTCCTTCAAGGTAATTATAATATTTATCAAAAATTAACAATTAGAATTTGATTTTGTATGATTTTGTTGAAAAATCTCAGTTATAGCTGAAGTACTTATGTTTAAGTCCTTGTTTCTTTACGAACAAATATTCGTTAAAATAGTAACGAGGTGGTAATCATGTTTCGAAAAAAATCTATTCAGCAAGTTATGGACGTTTTAAGAGAGCCAGAACTAGCTAGGCAAATCGTTCATTGGAAAACAATTGAGCCACGTGAGGCGGTTTCTGTGCCACTTCCTGACTCTTTGCATCCGACTATTCAATCCGCTCTATTTAAAAGAGGGATTTCTTCTTTATATATTCACCAGTTATCAGCGTATGAATCAGCTTTACGCGGTGAGAGCTTTGTAGCTGTTACACCAACAGCGTCTGGGAAAACACTTTGTTACAACCTTCCTGTACTTCAAGAGGTTGCTAAAAATCCAGAGTCAAGAGCACTGTATTTGTTTCCTACAAAAGCCCTCGCACAAGATCAGAAGTCAGAGATGAACGAACTGATCGATGAGATGGGACTAGATATTAAAAGCTATACGTATGATGGGGACACGCCAGCAAATATTCGACAAGTCGTTAGAAAAGCCGGAAACATTGTGATGACGAATCCGGACATGCTTCATGCAGCTGTTCTTCCACATCATACAAAATGGGTGTCGCTGTTTGAAAATTTGAAGTATGTGGTTGTAGATGAGCTTCATACATACCGAGGTGTCTTCGGAAGCCATGTGGCTAATGTGATTCGTCGTTTAAAGAGAATCTGTAATTTTTATGGCAGTGATCCCATTTTTATCTGTACGTCAGCAACCATTGCGAATCCAAAAGAGCTTGCTGAGCAACTCACTGGAAATCCGATGACGCTTATCAATAATAACGGAGCACCAGCGGGTCGTAAGCATTTTCTCTTTTATAATCCGCCAGTTGTTAATAAACCGTTGAATGTGAGGCGTAGCGCTACGCTTGAAGCGAGGAACCTAGCAAAGCTATTTTTGGAAAATCATATTCAAACAATCGTATTCGCACGCAGTCGTGTACGAGTGGAAATATTGCTTACCTATTTGCAAGAGCTTGTGAAAAAGGAGTTTGGAAGTAAATCTATTCAAGGGTATAGAGGCGGATATCTTCCTAAACAGCGGCGTGCAATCGAAAAAGGCCTTCGCAATGGAGAAATCATGGGAGTTGTTTCAACAAACGCCTTAGAATTAGGAGTAGACATTGGTCAGCTTCATGCATGTATCTTGACAGGTTACCCAGGCTCGATCGCAAGTGCGTGGCAACAGGCTGGGCGAGCGGGGCGTAGACAAGATGAGAGTGTGGTGATCATGGTGGCTTCCTCGTCGCCACTCGACCAATACGTGATTCAGAATCCTGAATACTTTTTTGAACGTTCTCCAGAATCTGCTCGGATGAATCCTGATAATCTAATTATTTTAGTTGATCATTTGAAATGCGCATCGTATGAATTGCCGTTTCAAGAGAATGAGAAATTTGGTAATCAAGAAATTCAGGATGTTTTAGAATTTTTAGTAGATGAACAAGTCCTTCACAAAAGGGGAAAGCACTTCTACTGGATGAATGATTCTTTTCCTGCACATAACATCTCGCTTCGATCTGCTTCTCAGGAAAATGTTGTTATCATCGATCAAACTAATGTAGCAGACGTAAAAGTGATTGGCGAGATGGATCGTTTTAGCTCAATGACGCTTCTTCATGAAGAAGCAATCTATCTTCATCAAGGTACGCAATATCAGGTGGAAAAGTTAGATTATGAAGAAAAGAAAGCTTTCGTTCGCGAAGTAGATGTTGATTATTTTACAGACGCAAACCTTGCTGTATCATTAAATGTTCTAGAAGTGGATAAAGAATCATCACATGAACGGAATGCAAAAGCCTACGGTGATGTGATGGTAGTCGCAAAGGCAACTATCTTTAAAAAGATTAAATTCGAAACACATGACAATATTGGCTCAGGTCCAATCCATCTTCCAGAAGAGGAGTTGCACACCTCTGCAACATGGCTGACTTTTGAGAATAATGAGTTAAGTGAAGAAAAGCTTGAAGCGGGTCTTCTTGGTATCGCGCACGTTCTGCGACATGTCGCTCCTTTATTCGTAATGTGTGATGCAAATGATCTTCATGTAGTACCTCAGGTTAAAGCGGTTCATAACCAACAACCTACCATTTTCATCTACGATAGATATCCGGGTGGAATAGGGCTTAGTGAAAAGGTGTATGGCTCTTGGGATACGGTTCTTGAGCAGGCACTAACAATGATCCAAAGGTGTCCTTGTGAAAGTGGCTGTCCATCTTGTACGGGAACGTTAGAAGAAGGAAATAATAGCAAGGAACTCGCTGTGAAATTGATCTATCAAATCAAAGGAGCGACAAAACATGTCGATTAAAAACAAGCTGAATCGACTAAAAAAGCATATGGTCAATCCGGTTTTTGATTCTCCTGTTGAAAGTAAGCCGCATTTGGAAGATTCTACTGGTGAAAGAATTCAACATGCGGACTATTGGGAGAAATTTGGAGCTTCAGCTTATTTTTTCGAAGATGATTATTGTATCGTTCGAAAAGTAAAATACTCTCTAGATACTCAATGGGGCCGCTATCAGTTTTCAGATGTTTTAAACGCTGTATCGAATTGGCAAGATATTGATGCTGCTCATCCACTACACGCCAAGAATCTTGATGCGTCTGATTTATTGTTCTTTGATACAGAGACTACGGGTCTCAGTGGTGGAGCGGGAAATACAATCTTTATGCTCGGGATGAGTCAGATTAAAGGAGATCACGTCTTAGTTCACCAATTCTTTTTACCAGGACCAGGATCTGAAGTGGCTCTTTATCACTATTTTTTAAATCATGTGAAAGAACTTCGAAACTTAGTAACCTACAACGGAAAATCGTTTGACTGGCCACAAGTCAAAACGCGCCATACGTTAATTCGAGAATTTGTACCTTCATTGCCAGAGTTTGGTCATTTTGATCTGCTACACGGAGCAAGAAGATTGTGGAAAGACACGTTGCCAGCTGTAAAGCTCTCTGTTGTTGAAAAAGAGATGTTAGGAGTGAATCGAATCCATGATACACCAGGTTATCTCGCGCCGATGCTCTATTTTCAATATTGCAATGAAGGAGATCCATCTCTATTAGAAGGTGTTTTTCAGCATAATGAGTGGGATGTTCTTTCACTCATAACCCTTTATACACACATGTCAGGGATTGTGACTGGTAATGGTTTTCGAACAGAAAGAGAGACGTATGAATCAGCAAGATGGTTTGAAGCACTGAACCAAAAAGAACAAGCGATGTCTCTTTACAAGGAAGTACTGCAAACAGGAACTTCACTTACATCCCAATCCAAGAAATCTTTAGCTTCTCTATACAAAAAATGTGATGGGTTAGAGGTTTCTGTTCAATATTGGCTAGAATTACTTGATGAGAATGATTTAGATGAAGAACCGGCGATAGAACTTTCTAAGTATTTTGAGCATATTCAAAAAGATTATGAAAAAGCTCTTCATTTTGCAGTAATGGCTTATTCCAGATGGAAGGGCAAAAAAAGGCTAACGAAGAGGAAAGAAGAACAGGAAAAACAAGCGTTTATGAAAAGAATCGAACGATTAGAACAACGTATCATCCAATATTCGTAAAAATTCGTCAAATTTATGAATTCTTGCAAAATATCTCTTCTCAACGGGCTTTGTTTTTTGTAGAATATAAGAGGACATAAAAATGTTCTTAAGAAAATAAAATCCCCCTTATTATATTGCCCGGGTAAGCGCAAAAAACGCCATAAAAACTCATATTTCTTCGGAGTTTTCGTCAAATTTCCAGAGCGTTCGATTGTTTTCGCGCAATAGCCGAAATGTAGGAAAGGGAAATATATATTTTAAGCTATGGAGAGATGGTAAGTGAAGCAGTGGATTGTTGTTCTATTTTTTGTAATCGTAGGGTTAACAGTAATGATTGGCAATCAAATCAGTCACACAACACAAAACTTTTAATGAAGCCCCGGCTATAGACAGAGCCGGGTGTTTTTCATTAATAGGAGGTATTCTCACATGCTTCAAACACTGCTTGTCAGTGGCTACAAAGCTCATGAACTCGGTATTTTTAATGATAAACACGAAGGGGTATACTACATCAAGAAAGCCATTACTCAAAAGTTGGTCTCCCTTCTGGATGAAGGATTAGAGTGGGTGATCATTAGTGGGCAACCTGGTGTAGAGATGTGGGCTGCAGAAGTTGTATTTGAACTTCAAACAGAATTTCCTGATTTAAAACTAGCTGTTCTTACACCGTTTTTAGAGCAAGAAGCTAGGTGGAAAGAAAACATACAGGAAAAATATCACGAAATTTTAGCAGGAGCCGATTTTGTTGATTCGGTTAGCCGTAAGCCATACGAGTCGCCTGGTCAGCTTCGAGCCAAAAATCAGTTTCTTGTGCAAAAAAGCGATGCCGTCTTGCTTCTTTACGACGAAGAAAAAGATGGTTCACCGAAGTATTATTTAGATGCAGCCAAACAAAAGCAGGAAATGGACAATTCGTACGAAATATTTTATATTACTCCTTATGACTTGGATGTTCTTGTACAAGAGGAACAATACAATCGTAATGAATAAATGAATCTAAAGTCGAAAAAAATTGACATTTAGGTCAGGTAGTGAAAAAATAATTTTAGAATCTTTGTGTGAGGTGATTCACATGAGTGAACAGCGTTTTCATTTAACGGCGAAAGAAATTTTGGAAAAAGACTTTAAACAAGGCTTTCGTGGCTATGATCAAGACGAAGTGGACAAATTCTTAGATCTTATTATTAAGGATTATGAAAATTTTCAAAAAGAGTATGATGCAGTTGTTCAAGAAAACAATCGACTGCGTAAGGAAGCTCAAAATTCAACTGATCATCAGCAAACACGCAGAATGTCTGCAGTAACTTCAAGCACGACAAACTCCGATATTCTTCAGCGTTTGTCTAACTTGGAAAAACATGTTTTTGGCAGTAAACTGTACGATTGATTCCAGTAATTATCCATTTGTTTTTCTACATTCAGCATGCTATAATGAATCTTGCTTTTAAAAATTAAATCAATAGCGTTCGGGTAATCGCTGGATCTGATTTTTCAGGTTTAGAGGAAAGTCCATGCTCGCACGGATCTGAGATGACCGTAATGATCGTGCCTGGCCAAAAAATAAGCCAGGGTAGATTGGTTTGCTTGAATAAAGCTTACTGAACTAACGGCAGGGAACGCACCTAAGTCCTTTGGATATGGTGTTAATACCTTGAAAGTGCCACAGTGACGTAGTCCCGATGGAAACAGAGGGAGTGGAACGCGGTAAACCCCACGAGCGAGAAACCCAAATTATGGTAGGGGAGTTTCCCACTTCGGAATTGAACGATTGGGAGAACAAGAAGCTAAGGCTTTTTGTAGATAGATGATTACCACCGGTGTACGAGGCTACCAGCCGCTTGCAGTACTAAGGAACAGAACATGGCTTACAGAACGTTATTGGTACCTAAATTAAAGCTGAATGAGGGCCCCGTTTACCGGGGCTTTTTCTATTTACATAAAAAAGTGCCGCAAAATAAGGGTATACTTATGATAAGAATTAAAGAAATTAAGGAGTTCATATTATGACACAATTACGACTGTTGGCAACAGCGGCTATGGGATTAGAAGCACTGGTAGCCAATGAAGTTCGCGCGCTAGGTTTTGAAAATGTGAAAGTTGAAAACGGAAAAGTTTATTTTGATGGTGATGAGAAAACTCTAGTAAAGGCTAATTTATGGCTAAGAACGGCAGATCGCGTAAAATTAGTGGTCGGTGAGTTTAAAGTGGAGACGTTTGATGAACTTTTTGAGCAAACAAAGGCACTTCCATGGGCTGATTTTATTCCTGAGGACGGGGAGTTCCCAGTAATCGGCCGGTCTGTTAAATCTAAACTGTTTTCGGTATCTGACTGTCAAGCAATCGTTAAAAAAGCGGTAGTTGATAACTTAAAAACAGCGTATAACCGTAAAACGTGGTTTCCTGAGGATGGTGCATTGTATCGAATCGAGGTTGCGATTCATAAAGATATTGCAACACTAACGCTTGATACGAGTGGGACAGGTCTACACAAGCGTGGATACCGTGAGTTGCATTCAGGTGCGCCTATCAAAGAAACGATGGCTGCGGCGCTAATCATGCTTACGAATTGGACACCTGATAAGCCTTTCGCAGATCCTTTCTGTGGTTCAGGTACATTGCCGATAGAAGCTGCGATGATCGGACAAAACATCGCACCTGGACTAAACCGTGAGTTTGCTTCAGAAAAATGGAACTGGATCGATAAGAAGGTTTGGTATGAGGCAGTTGGGGAAGCTCAAGATGTTGCGAAATACGATCTACCTCTTGAGATTCAAGGATCTGATATTGATCATAAGATGATTGAACTTTCAAAGAACAATGCAAACGAAGCTGGATTCGAAGACTTTATTACGTTTAAACAGATGCAAGTTCGAGATTTTACGACTAGAAAAGATTACGGCTGTCTTGTAACAAACCCGCCTTACGGAGAGCGACTAGGTGAGAGAGAAGAAGTAGCACAGATGTATCGTGATCTTGGTATGGCGATGAAACCTTATGATACATGGAGTGTGTACGTGATAACTTCAAATGAGAAATTTGAAGAATATTATGGTCGTTCAGCAACGAAAAAACGCAAGCTTTATAACGGTGACTTGAAGACCGACTATTATCAATACTTCGGAAAGCGTCCGCCTAGACAGCACCAGAGTTAATGAGTGTATTTTGAATATATGGTATGGGTAGCTCTGAATGTCGAAAATTGTAGACTCGCGGATAAAAGCTGAAAATTTGTGGATTAAGAAGCAAAAATCGTGGATTGAACTACAAAATTTATGGATTCAAGGACAAAACTTTTGGATTCAAGCGCCCAAAACAATAAGTAAGGCTGACTTTTTTGATTGAGTCAGCCTTTTTTATGTGAATCATACAATTTAATAGCAATAAGACTAAAATAATTTCACGTACCGTATAGGTTTTATAATTTTCATTCATAAAACATAGGAAAATAGCAATTTTAAACCAAAATTTAATAAAAAAATACCTACTCTCTACTACAATAATCGTCACCAATTCCTGAAACAAAGTTTAAGGACCTCTCAAACAGGTACATACTATGCCTAACCATAAAACGAAGGCAGGTTATTAATATGTACACGCAATTCAGCCATTTAGATAGCATTCGGAAGGCCTATCAGAACATACAACCACACCTGGAAGATCATCACAAATCTGAAATTCAAAGTGTTCTACATCAGTCAATTGGCCACGTAAACAATATTGACCCGTCTTTTGCAGCGTATGCTGAATTATTTAAAGAAGAATTTTAGAAAAAAATAAAAACGACCAGCAGGACTTTTTTATTGCGTCGCGAATTCTAATAGCGGTATGTTTTTAATGAAACCGTGAAGGGATGGAATATTAATGACACAAACAAAAGTTACTGTTGAAAAAGAATTCTTAGATTATGTAAAAAAAATGGTTCATATCAATGAAGCGATCGGCCTCATGTATTGGGACCTTCGTACAGGCGCACCTAAAAAAGGGGTCGAGCAACGTTCTGAAGTTATCGGAACTTTATCATCTGATGTATTTGCAATGTCTACTTCTGAAGAAATGAAGAGCTATATCGAAGAACTTTCTAAGTCAGATGTACAGGACTCTTTGTCTGATGTTACGAAAAAGACGCTCCAAGAAGTGAAAAAAGATTACGAGCGTAACGCAAAGATTCCTCCAGCAGAATTTAAAGAGTACGTTATTCTTCAATCCAAAGCAGAAACAGTATGGGAAGAAGCGAAGAACGCGAACGACTTCTCATTATTTCAGCCGTATTTAGAAAAGCTTGTTGATTTCAATAAGAAGTTTATCGGCTATTGGGGATATGAAGGGAATAAGTACAATACACTCCTAGATATGTATGAGCCAGGAGTTACGGTTGAAATTTTAGATGAAACTTTCTCAAAACTTCGTGATCGAATCGTACCGTTGCTTCAGAAAGTAAAAGAAGCAGGGCAACCCGATACAAAGTTTTTATTTGAACATTTTCCGAAAGAAAAACAGAAAGAATTCAGTTTGCATGTATTAAAAGACATGGGTTATGATTTTGATTCTGGTCGTTTGGATGAAACGGTTCATCCTTTTGCGATTGGATTGAACCCTGGAGATGTTCGTGTAACGACAAAGTATATGGAAAATGACTTCCGTACGGCTGTATTTGGGACTATCCATGAAGGTGGACACGCACTTTATGAGCAAAATATTTCAGATGAGTTAGTTGGGACACCTCTTGCTACAGGTACATCAATGGGCATTCACGAATCTCAATCTTTGTTCTGGGAGAACTTTGTAGGTCGTCACTTTGGTTTTTGGAAGAATCAGTACAACATGCTTAAAACGGTTTCAGGTTCACAATTTAACGGTATTGAGCTTGAAGATTTCTATCGATCTATTAACGTGGTAGAGCCTTCACTTATTCGTATCGAAGCCGATGAGATGACATATCCACTTCATGTTATTGTTCGTTATGAAATTGAAAAAGGGTTGTTTAACGATGAGATTGAAGTAAAAGACCTTCCACGTATCTGGAATGAGAAAATGCAGGAATATATCGGTGTAACTCCTAAGAATGATGCAGAAGGTGTGCTTCAGGATGTTCATTGGTCAGGCGGAAGCTTTGGTTATTTCCCATCCTATGCTCTTGGCTATATTTATGCAGCACAGCTTAAACATGCGATGCTGAAGGACATTCCTGACTTCGATGCTCTTATGGAGTCTGGTAACCTTCTTCCGATCAAAGAGTGGTTAACGAAGAACGTACATCAATATGGCAAGATGAAGAAACCGATTGAAATCTTAAAAGATGTAACAGGTGAGGGGCTCAACCCAGATCATTTGATCGCTTATTTCGAAAAGAAATACAGTGATATTTACCGCTTAGAGAACTAATTCCATCCTGCCGGCGGACTCGGATTCATTTATCGAGAATGCCGGTTTTTTATATTCTTAGACACTAGCACGTTTTTAAGTCACTACTCAGGTTGTCTCGAAAAATTAGCTGTCAGCCAAGTTTTCTTTATGAAAATGTTTCGTTTGTACATATTTTGTCTAAAACTATATAAAAAGACACTAGGAGGAAATATCGATGGGAGCTGCAACGACACAAGATATCCAGAACCTGTTAAAATTAAGAAAACGCATTGCTGTAGTCGGTCTGTCTGATCAACCTTTTCGCACGTCCTATATGGTTTCAGAATATATGCAGAATGCCGGTTACGAGATCATTCCCGTAAATCCTAATGTCAAAGAGGTTTTAGGGCAAAAGGCGTTTGCAACGCTCGAAGAAATTGACGGTCACGTTGATATTGTCAATGTGTTTAGACGCAGTGAGTATTTGCCGGAAGTTGCTCGTTCGGCTGCAAAAATTAAAGCTGGTTTCTTCTGGGCACAGTTAGGTCTTTACAGTGCAGAAGCAGAAGAGATTTTGCAAAGTGCGACGATTCCTTATATTATGGATAAGTGCATTAAAGTGGAACATGCTATGATACGGTAGTAATGAACCACCCGCAAACATACGGGTGGTTTTCCCATGCTATCTAGTAATGTCACTTTTTTATTAGAAAATATTCTTTTCGACACTAAAGGTTTTCAGTCGATATACCGAGAAATAAGAGGAGAATATACAGACAACAGTAGTATAGAAACAAACGTTCTGCTATTATAGTAGTACTGCAGCAACGCGAAAGGAGCAACACAACTTGGCTAGTAATAAGTCATTAATGGAGTATAACGATGATGCCATACAGGTGCTCGAAGGTTTAGAAGCCGTTCGAAAGCGTCCAGGTATGTATATTGGAAGTACGGATGCTAGAGGCTTGCATCACCTCGTATATGAAATTGTAGATAACGCTGTTGATGAAGCTTTAGGCGGATTCGGTGATTACATACATGTGAAAATTCACAAAGACAATAGTGTGTCCGTATCTGATGATGGCCGCGGTATGCCAACAGGTATGCACAAACTTGGAAAACCAACTCCTGAAATTATTTTTACAGTTCTTCACGCTGGCGGAAAGTTCGGTCAAGGCGGTTACAAAACTTCTGGAGGATTGCATGGTGTAGGGGCATCAGTAGTAAACGCATTGTCTGAATGGTTGGAAGTAACGATCCACCGTGACGGCAAGACGTATCGACAGCGTTTTGAGAATGGCGGAAAACCGGCAACAACCTTAGAAGTGATCGGAAATACACGCAAGTCTGGAACGACCGTCCATTTCAAACCAGACCCGACGATGTTTTCTACGATCAACTATAACTATGAAACATTAAGCGAACGTTTACGAGAAGCTGCATTCCTGTTAAAAGGAATCAAGATCGTACTTGAAGATGCTCGTAACGGTGAAAAAGACGAGTTTCAGTTTGATACTGGTCTTGAGGCATTCGTGAAATACTTGAATGAAGATAAAGACTCTCTTCACACTGTTGTGAGTTTTGAAGGCATACAGAACGAGATTGAAGTGGATTTTGCGTTTCAGTATAACGATGGTTATGCAGAAAACGTATTATCGTTCGTAAATAACGTTCGAACAAAAGACGGCGGAACGCATGAATCGGGTGCGAAAACGGCGATCACTCGAAGCATCAATGAATATGCTCGTAAAACGAACATGTTAAAAGAAAAAGATAAGAACTTAGATGGATCTGATATCCGTGAAGGGTTAACAGCTGTTGTTTCCGTTCGAATCCCAGAAGAATTTCTGCAGTTCGAAGGGCAAACGAAGAGTAAGCTAGGAACGAGTGAAGCACGTTCTGCTGTAGATGCTGTAGTAGCGGTTAAGCTGGCCTATTTCTTAGAGGAAAATCCTGCAATTAGTGAAATGCTCATCCGTAAAAGTATTAAAGCCGCACAAGCACGTGAAGCAGCACGAAAAGCTCGTGAGGATGCTCGAAACGGTAAAAAGAACAAACGTAAAGATTCCATGTTAAGCGGAAAATTAACGCCAGCGACATCAAAGAATCCTGAACGTAACGAACTTTATCTTGTTGAGGGTGATTCTGCAGGCGGATCAGCAAAGCAAGGAAGAGACCGTAAATTCCAGGCGATCCTTCCGCTAAGAGGAAAAGTTATCAATACAGAAAAAGCAAAGCTTGCTGATATCTTCAAAAACGAAGAAATTAATACGATCATTCATGCCATTGGAGCTGGAGTGGGCTCTGATTTTACTTTAAAAGATGTGAACTACGATAAAATTGTCATCATGACTGATGCAGATACAGATGGTGCGCACATCCAAGTTCTATTACTAACTTTCTTTTATCGATACATGAAGCCACTTATTGAAGAAGGAAAAGTGTTTATCGCACTTCCTCCTCTTTATAAAGTAAGCAAAGGAACAGGTAAGAAGGAAGTCATCGAGTATGCTTGGGATGAGGACGAGCTTAGAGAAGCACAGAAAAAGATCGGAAAAGGCTACATTATCCAGCGCTATAAAGGTCTAGGTGAGATGAACGCTGACCAGTTGTGGGAAACAACGATGGATCCCGATACTCGTACATTGATCCGAGTTAGAATTGATGACGCTGCCCGTGCTGAAAAACGTGTATCTGTCTTAATGGGAGATAAAGTAGAACCACGACGAAAGTGGATCGAAGAACACGTGGCGTTTGGCATAAACGAAGAAACTAACATACTAGATAACGAGAACTTGTCAGCATTCTGAGGAGGTTTAAAGATTGTCACTGCTTGAGAAATTTAGAGAGCTGCCGTTAGAAGACGTAATCGGCGACCGCTTCGGAAGATACAGTAAATACATCATTCAGGAGCGTGCATTACCTGATGCAAGAGACGGCCTGAAGCCCGTTCAGCGCCGTATTTTATATGCAATGTTCGCAGAAGGAAACACGAACGAGAAACCATACAGAAAATCAGCAAAAACGGTCGGTAACGTAATCGGTAATTATCACCCACATGGTGATTCTTCCGTTTATGAAGCAATGGTTCGTATGAGTCAGGACTGGAAAGTAAGAAATGTCCTGATTCAGATGCACGGTAACAACGGAAGCATCGATGGAGACCCTGCAGCTGCCATGCGTTATACAGAAGCTAGGTTATCTGCAATTGCTTCTGAACTGCTCCGTGATATTGATAAAGAGACCGTAGAATTCGCACCAAACTTTGATGATACTACCGAAGAACCGGTCGTATTACCAAGTCGTTATCCTAATCTGTTAGTCAATGGATCAACAGGTATCTCTGCAGGTTATGCGACAGATATACCGCCACATCATCTAGGTGAAGTAATCGATGCGGTTACGATGCAAATTGATAACCCCGACGTTTCTCTTGAAGAATTAATGACTGTGATTAAAGGGCCTGATTTTCCAACAGGTGGTATCGTTCAAGGTCTCGATGGCATTAAAAAGGCGTTTGAAACAGGAAAAGGCCGATTTATCATTCGTGCAAAAACGGAGATTGAGAGCTTAAAAGGCGGTCGTCAGCAGATCGTCATTACTGAAGTTCCTTTTGAAGTGAACAAAGCGAATCTCGTTAAGCGCATGGATGAGTTACGTTTAGATAAAAAAGTAGATGGTATCGCCGAAATACGCGATGAGACGGATCGAACGGGTCTAAGAATCGTAATCGAGCTTCGTAAGGACGGTAATGCAGAAGGAATTCTAAACTATTTCTTTAAAAATACCGATCTTCAAGTCTCGTACAACTACAACATGGTAGCGATTCATAATAAGACACCGAAACTAATGGGTCTGAAGGCGATTCTTCATTCTTACATTCAGCATCAAAAAGAAGTCGTTACTCGCCGAACACGATATGATTTAAGAAAAGCAGAAGAACGTTCACACATCGTTGAAGGTTTGATTAAAGCTATTTCGATCTTAGACGAAGTGATAGAAACGATTCGTGCTTCTAAAGATAAACGAAACGCCAAAGACAACATCATTCAAAAGTTTCAGTTTACAGAACTACAAGCTGAAGCAATTGTTACGTTACAGCTTTATCGTTTAACGAATACGGACATTACGACGCTTCAATCGGAAGCTGAAGAATTAGCGAAAAAAATTACGTATCTTCGTTCTTTATTAGATAGCGAGAAAAAGCTGTTTAATGTTATTAAAAAAGAGATGGCTGAGGTTCAGAAGAAATACGCTGATCCACGTCGAACAATCATTGAAGCGGAAATTGAAGAGATTAAGATCGACATGGAAGTCATGATTCCGTCTGAAGATGTTATGGTGACTGTTACAGAAGACGGATATGTGAAACGTTCTAGTGTTCGTTCATATAGTGCTTCAAACGGAGAACCGCCAGGCATGAAAGATACAGATTCACTTCTGATGGCATCTCAGCTCAACACAACCGAAACGCTACTTATGTTTACGAACAAAGGAAACTACGTTTACCTGCCTGTATATGAGATGCCTGAGATCCGCTGGAAAGACATGGGGCAGCACTTAGCGAGTCTTGTTGGTCTAGATAAGGATGAAAAACTGATCAAAGCATACCCAATAAAAGAGTTTGCGGAAAATCAATACCTCATCTTCTTTACGAAGCAAGGTATGGCGAAGAAAACGGAACTCAAGTCTTATAAAGCTACACGATATAACCGTCCATTAATGGCAGTTAAACTAAAAGCTGATGATGAAGTCGTAGATGTTTCGTTAACAAATGGAGAGCAAGATGTTTTCATTACAACACATTTCGGACTAGGATTATGGTTTGCTGAAGAAGAGATATCAATCGTCGGGCAAAGAGCTTCTGGCGTTAAAGGAATAAATTTAAAAGCTGGTGATCATGTGGTTAGTGGATTTGCGCTGCCAGAAGATCCAGAAAAAGCACAAGTTGTTATTGCCACACAGCGTGGTGCGCTTAAAAAGATGAAGATTTCAGAATTTGAAAGAACATCGCGTGCTAAACGTGGTCTTGTGATGGTAAGAGAGTTAAAATCAAACCCTCATCGTATTGTGGGTATGAAGTTAATTCATGAAGATGGCACACAGTTTGTATTAGAAACAAGTTCAGGAAAAGTTGAGACGGTTTCTACATCGAACTATAAGCCAGCTGATCGATATAACAATGGTTCGTTCGTAGTGGATACAGGTGAAACGGGGCCGATTACTCGAATTAAATCATTGGTTTCAACTGAACAATCAAAAGAGTAGCGCTTGCTGCTCTTTTCTTCTTTTTTTGGAAGTTTGAAAACTGTGGAGTTCTTAGAAGTGGTTGATTTCCGTTCCAGGATGCTCGCTTTCCGGGGGGCGTGCGGTGAGCCACCTCGACACTTTGTGTCCTTAGGTGTCTCACCTGTCCCGCTGATCCCCCAGGAGTCTCGCACCTTTCACTCCAATCACCTTTTTCAATGAAGAAATAAAAGATAAAAACGATTAGAGCTATTATTTGTTTGTAAAGAGAAGGAAAGATTAATTGGAAAAGTACACAACCAGAGAAATGAGAGATTCATAACATGAAGAGCAACACACATTTACTTGGAGGCGTTGTAGGAGGGGCTGCTTATAAAGCATTTACCGATGTGCCTCCGGAGACTCTGCAGCATGAACTGACTTTTTTTGGTGCGGCTGTTCTTGGCAGCTTACTTCCTGATCTTTGCCATCCAGGGTCATACTTAGGGAAGAAAACGGTTTTTCTTTCAAAAACAATTTCTAAGACATTTGGTCATCGTACGATTACTCATAGTTGGATTATGATTTTAGTATTATTTTTATTGCCACAATGGATAGACTGGCAATTTGAAGAAAGTTTAAGTATCGGATTGGTGGTAGGGGTACTTTCACACCTTATTTTAGATGCTGCAACATCTAGAGGTATTCAGCTTCTGTATCCGCTACCTATTCGTTTTCGTTTTCCTTTCTATACGAAAACGGGTTCAAAAACAGAAACAAATATAGCGTCATTACTCGGATTGTTAGCTGCAATCTTAATGATTCATCTATATATCGTGTCCTTGTTTTAAAGCAAGAACATAAAAACGAGTTTAATTTACTGCCTCAATGGTAATACAACAAATGTACACACAAAATTGAGGAGTGGTTAAATAATGGCTAAAATTGCAACAGTACTCGCAAATATGTTTGAAGATGTAGAATATACGGAACCAGCAAAAGCGTTTCGTGAAGCTGGCCATGAGGTAACCGTTATCGGCTCAGAAAAAGGTGCTACACTTGAAGGCAAGCAAAAGGAAGCACAAGTAACAACGAATGCTGCAATCTCAGAAGTGTCACCTGAAGATTATGACGCTCTTTTCATTCCAGGTGGATTCTCACCTGATATCTTAAGAGGTGATGATCAATTCGTAAAGTTTACGAAGCATTTTGCTGATGAAGGGAAACCGGTATTTGCAATCTGTCATGGGCCGCAGCTCTTGATTTCTGCAGAGGTTCTAAATGGCAGACACATTACAGGGTATAAGTCCATTCATGTTGATTTGAAGAATGCCGGAGCAACAGTAAAGGATGAAGAAGTAGTCGTGTGTGGAGGCAATCTAGTAACAAGTCGTCAACCCGAGGACATTCCAGCTTTTATTCGCGAATCCTTAAAAACTTTACAATAATATTTTGGATAGAAGTACCGTCTAGAATTTAATTCTAGACGGTTTTTCATGTGTTGAAACTAAAATCAGCACAAAGCGTACAATAGGTATGAAAATATAGATGGGATGAAGGACTATGGAATCAAAAGAGTTTTTATTAAAAGAACTTCAACAAATCGAGAAATGGGAGAAAGATCAAAAAGGCTTGTGGTTCTGGGAGCGAATCACTCGGCTGCCGTTCAAGCTGCTAGATAAAGTGACACCTAAGTTTATTCAAAATAAAATTGGGACACTTCTCGATGAAATTGGTGGTTACATACAAAACGGTGGTCAATATCTATCTAAAGAGAAATCTGTATTTCAGTTCTTCGAAAAACAAACAGGTAGAACGATTCAAGAGTTAGAAGAATTTAAAACAATACCAGTGGAAGAAATGAAAAGCGTTTCATTGGAGCTAGCTAACAAACGAAAAGATGCAGCAACACTTCAAGGAGCTAGTACTGGGATTGGAGGTATCTTCACACTAGCCATTGATATACCTGCTATATTAGCAATCTCTTTAAAGACCTTACAAGAGATCGCGATCATACACGGGTATGATCCAAACGATAAAGAAGAACGAGTCTATATCCTAAAATGCCTTCAATTCTCTACTTCTGATTATGTAGGTAAAGAAGCGATTCTTAATGATCTTGCGGCAATCAGTGAGGACGAGATGAAATCAAGAGAAGTGATTTCTCAAATACAAGGTTGGCGGGAAGTCACTTTAACCTTTACAGAGTCATTTGGCTGGAAAAAACTATTTCAGATGGTACCTATTGCAGGGATACTCTTTGGCGCTTTCGCGAATCGTTCCATGATCAATGATCTTGCTGAAACAGGAACCATGCTTTATCAAAAAAGAAGAATTGTAGAAAGGTTAAATAGTGATACCCTCCCTACTATTGAATCGAAGTAAATAGAATAGATGAAAAAAGACATTTCTATACTCTTTAAGATATGTCTTTTTTTAGTGGTCTACTATCATACAACTTATAAACGGATTTCCGTTTTGAAGGACTAATGAACGTGTATGTGGAAAAATACATGTAATGCAAAAAAGAAATATATGTAAATAGTAGAACGTAAGCAGGTGACGAGAACATGGAACACATTGATAAAAGAAACCGGTTGGAAGAAAAACCTTTTAGTTATCGAGAAACAAAAGGTCAAAACGTATTTGTAGATTATTACGGAAAACAAGTGAAAATTCTAAGAGGAAAAGAAGCAGAAAAGTTTTTACATCGAATAAGAGCAGCTGAAAGTGAAATGGCAGAACAGTTGATTATGGCTAAAATAACTGGGAATTTCAAAAGGGGGAATGAACGACAATCATGACATGACTTCAATTCCTTGATGTGCACAAATTCTATTAAACAATGATTGTAAAGCATTCTCTTAAAAGTTCAGGAGTGAAGTAGATGAAGGGATTCAACTTCAAAAATCATGATGGATTAGGACTTGCTGAGTTGGTCAAAAAGAAAGAAGTTCAGCCCATTGAATTAGTTGAAGAGTCTATTAAAAGAATTGAGACATTAAATCCGAAAATTAACGCGGTTATTCACATGATGTTTGAAAAAGCGCGAGTGATGGCCGCCAATGAACAAAAAGGACTCTTTGCTGGTGTACCAACTCTGTTGAAGAATATATCTCAAGAGGTGGAAGGTGAGCCGATTACTGCAGGTTCTAAAGCTTTTCTTTCTTACCGAGCAAAATCGGATACTGAATATGTCCGAAGGTTAAGAAAAGCAGGTGTTTTATTTCTAGGACAAACAAACGTACCGGAGTTTGCATTGGTCGCTTATACAGAACCTGTCCAATACGGACCAACACACAATCCGTGGAACTTGAACCATACGCCAGGAGGATCAAGTGGAGGCTCAGCAGCTGCAGTCGCTTCTGGTATGGTGCCTTTTGCTGGTGCGAATGACGGGGGAGGTTCTATCCGGATTCCAGCATCTTATTGTGGCTTGTTTGGATTAAAACCAACAAGAGGCAGAACCCCAGTCGGACCTAACCTTGGCCGTTCATGGCAAGGAGCATCAGCTGAACACGTTATAACACGAACCGTTAGAGATAGTGCAGCGATGCTTGATCAATTGCATGGCCATGAAAAGGCAGGTGCCTTTCATACGCCAACATTTGAAGGCAGTTTCCTTAACGCAGCAAGCACCCCACTAAATCGAACGTTAAGAATTGCTTATTCTGTCTCATCTCCTATCGGAACTGAGGTCCATTCTGAATGTCGGGATGCTGTTATAAAGTCTGCAAAATTATTAGAGTCTATGGGACACAAAGTAGCAGAAGTTGATGCACCTGTTGATGGAAAAAAGTTAGTGAAGAGTTATCTCATGATGTACTTTGGAGAAACGGCTGCCACTATAACATCGCTGGAAAGTATTCTGGGTCGGAAAGCAACTTACAAGGATGTAGAACCTTCTACTTGGCTGCTTGGTTTGCTCGGGAAAGCAACTTCAGCAGAAGAATTTGTACTCAGTATTAGAGAATGGGATAAAGCCGCTCTCCAAATGGAGACCTTTCATGAAACGTATGATCTCTATATTACGCCAACCACTGCCTTTCCTCCGGCTAAGATTGGAGAGCTTCAGCCAACACCTTCAGAACAATTTCTTATACGTACTGTAGGTCAGATCGGGTTAGGAGGCTTATTAAAGAAGGCTGGAATCGTCGATCAGATTGCTCGAAAAAATCTAGCTCGAACTCCTTTTACTCAATTAGCGAATCTGACTGGACAACCAGCTATGAGTGTTCCACTTCATCTAACAGAGGACGGACTACCCATCGGCGTACAGTTCATGGCAGCTAGAGGGCAGGAGAGTTTGTTGCTGCAAATTGCTGGAGAACTTGAACAAACCGATCATTGGATAGATATACGTCAAAATCCGTTGTTTTAAATACTACGATTACGCAACCGTTTAGCTATGGCTAGGCGGTTTTTTTGGCGAAATCATGTCTTTTTATTCACATAAGTGACGAGTACTTGTTCATACAATGAAAGTGGTGCTTCGCTCTTTTTTACTTTAAAACACTATAGAAGGAGGTAACGTGATGAAGACGATACTTACATCATTGAATGTTTTGGATTCCATCAACAACAATCCTTCAAAAGAAGATCTCAAAACAGCCCTTTTATCATTAGATATTGAACATGAGGATATTAAAACAGAACTGAAAATCTCAAAGAATAAGCCTTATTATAGAAAGCTTTTATATCAGAACAAAGATGTAGAATTACTAGTAATGAATTGGTCTCAACTAGAGTGTGCTCCCCACGATCACGGATCTTCACAAGGATGGATCAAAGTACTTAATGGTTCATCTGAGAACACGGTTTATGAAATCAATGAAACGGGGCTGCCCTCTGAATTATTTACAAAGACTCACAAAAAGGGCCAAATGTTTTATGCACCTAAAGATGGAGTTCATAAGATGAAGGCTGAAGAAAAAAGCGATCTTGTCACACTTCACCTTTATTCTCCTCCAATCAGTGGTATGAAGGTATATGATCTTGAAAAGTGTTCAGTTTGTGTGGTCTCTGATGATTGTGGAGCATGGTGGCCAGATGAGCAGCGCCAAAAGTTAAAAGAAATACAGTTGAATAGATAAAAAGAGGAAAGTCCAATCAAGCTTTAGCTTTGATTGGACTTTTTCTGTTCCATCCTTTCTATCTCTCTTCTAAGTCTTTTGCAGTAGCACTTAATTCTACATCTTTCTCATCTTTTAACGTTCCGAATAAAACATCTATAAAAGGAGTTGACACCCCATACCAATAGTTCTCGTTCTTGTAATGATGTAAGGTATGTGTTTTTTTAATCCACTTACCAAATCTGGTTTTGGGCTTTAGCGGACGGTGAGCCACATAATGTTTCCATTCATAGATGAAAAACATAAACAGAAGACCGCTAGCAAAAGACAATGTGTATGGGATGGATCGTGTGATAAGAAAAAGAAGAGTGGATAAAAGAAAGAGGCTAGGAGCGCTATACCATATGGGCAGAAACAATAACTTTAATTCATTAGGCTTTTTGTGATGGTCGTAATGCAATCTTTTTATCAATATGAACAAAAATGTATTTTTAGGTGCTTTAATATGAAAGAAAAAACGATGTGTGAGGTATTCGCTGAACATGTAAATTAAAATACCTAGTGGAAAGAAAAGTAGAACTGTTGTCGTAATGTTCAACGTAAACAGAAAGCAGATTATTAAGAAGAAAATTATCATCATAACTAATATATCAAAATGCAAGAAAAAATCTCGATATATTCCTTTACTCTTCATTGTTCTTTCCTCCATTCATTTTGTTCTTCCAAAGATTTAGACTATCTTCCATCATGGATTGCGTTATCTTTTCAGTTTCTTCAAGGTCACCGGTTAATATTGATTCCAAAAGGGCTACATAATACTGTTTAGAAAAAGATCGAGAAGATGAATCGTTGAAGTATTTGAGTGCCATTCTATAATAAACATCTTTAAAGCTATTCAGGATCAGGCGATAGATCGGGTTAGGAGATAATTGAGCCATATCTTGCTGCAGATGATAATCAAAAATGGCATATGAATCTGGTTCATCTTTCAATTCATCCAGAGATGAAAACAAAGATATTAGTTTTACCCGGTTGTGCTTCACCCCATCTTTTATATATGTTGGGGTTAAAGAGACCCTAAGTTCAAGCATATACACGATAAACTCATCAGGAATTTCGTCTTGCAGTTGAAGAATATTGACGATCGTCATTAAGTTTCCTTGTTTCCAATAATCATTTACCGTGGCTGGCATTCCCTTATGAAAAACGATCCAGCCATCCCGCTCTAATCGTTGCAAAGCCTCTCTAATTGTTGGTCTTCCTACATTATAAAGTGATGATAAATCTCTTTCAGATGGAATTGATTCATGTATGCCTATTTTTCCTTGTAGAATGGATTGGATGATTTGTTGTCCAATCATTTCAGAAGAACGCTTTTCCACGGCAAGTTACACCTCATTCTTGTGGTAATACCAATTATCGATGCTGGTATTACCAAATATATGAATGCAAATGATTTTCATGCCATTGGATGAAATTTATCATGATGCTACAAACCGCCTGTCCTTAGATGCAGGTGGTTTTTGTGTTTTACCATTTTCCTAATCTGTATAAAACAGAAGGCAGTTACAAAAGCTGAGAACATCAATTATTTAGAAGGAGGAAAAGAGATGAGCCAGCAATTTTTCAAAAGAAAACGACACGATTCCACATCAACAACTGAAAATTATGACCATCTTCATGTATCCTCTGATCTAAAGACGAATGTAACAGAGATTAAGAACATTCTAGGAGAGAGTATCGATGTAAAAATCGTAGAGTTTTTAGAGATGCCTATTCCTTTTGGCATTTGTTACATCGAAGGATTAATCAACAAACAACAACTAGAATTATCCATTATTGAACCTATAAAACGCACACAACTAGCAAATAAAAAGTTACAACCCAAAGAACTTATCCATCAAACGGAAGTTTCTGCAATGATAAGTCCTTGTCCTCATTTCGATCTAATCATTACACCCGTCTTAAAAGGACAGGTCATTATTTTTGTAGACGGGATGACCGAGGCATACGCTATTCCCCTTGAAACCTGGGAGACACGTGGTGTAGAAGAACCTGAAGCACAAACAATGGTAAGAGGACCACGTGAAGGATTTATTGAAACACTACAGACAAATACAACCTTGGTGAGACGCCGAATCTCAAATCCTACTTTACGCTTTAAGCCATTCGAAGTAGGAAAAATAACGAAAACAACGATATTAGTTTCATACCTAGAAAGCCAGGTCGATCAAGAAGTCTTACAAGAAGTGATAAAAAGGGTATCGAATCTAAACACTGACAAAATATTCGAAAGTGGAATGCTGGAAGAATTGATCGATGAGAACGGATACTCTCCGTTTCCTACTTTTCAATCTACAGAACGACCAGATGTAGCAGCTGCTGCGTTATCTGAAGGTAACGTTGTAATCATGTTCGAGGGTACACCGTTCGTCCTTATCACACCAACAACATTTATATCGTTTTTTCAAGCGGCTGAAGATTATTACCATCACTTTGATCTCTCAAGCTTCATTCGTGTGATTCGAGTTATTTCTTTCATGATATCGTTAGCACTTCCAGCCGCTTATATTGCTGTCACCACCTTTCATCAAGAGTTAATTCCCACTAATCTTCTAGTCAGTTTAGCCGCTCAAAGGGAAGGTGTACCGTTTCCAGCTTTTGTTGAAGCACTCGTTATGGAAACAATCTTTGAAATCTTGCGTGAAGCGGGTATTCGAATGCCCCGTCCTATTGGTTCTGCTGTATCGATTGTAGGAGCGATTGTAATCGGTGAATCTGCGGTTGCTGCGGGCCTAGTTTCACCAGCAATTGTAATCGTCGTTTCATTGACGGCAATTTCAAGCTTCGTTTCACCATATTATGGGTTTAGTGGTGCTGCACGTTTGCTTAGATTCGTACTAATGATTTTAGCTGCAACAACAGGCATCTTTGGCATGATTTTTTTCATGATTGGTCTGCTGATCCACCTATGTTCATTAACGTCCATGGGGAAACCTTACTTCTCACCGTTAGCACCGTTTCAATCTGGAAAACAAAAAGACAGTCTGTTGCGTCTTCCTTTATGGTGGACACAAACGAAGCTGCATAGAAAATGGGTAAAAAAATCATGAGAAGATGGAATATAGTTGCTGTAATCATCTCATTCTCATTAATACTATCTGGATGTGCTGGTCGAGTAGAACTCAATGAACTCCTAATCGTATCCTCTATTGGTGTGGACTATAAAAAGAATAAAACCATCGTTCATTTTCAAGTGGTGAATCCAGGAGGCACAGCAGGTGGGCAAGGTGGTGCCCCATCAGGAGGTTCTGGGGGAGCGGTATATACCTATACGGTAGAAGGTGAGACACTCTATGATGCCGTTGAAAAGGGAAGAAATATTTTGCCGAGAAAATTACTTTTTTCACATATTACAAGTGTTATTATTGGTGAAAAATATGCAAGAACAAAAGGTATAGCTCCATTATTTGATTTTATGGAGCGTAATCATGAAGTTCGGGATAATCTCATCATGTTTGTTGCGAAAAATTCGACTGCGAAAGATATTCTTTCCATGTATACACCCATTTTTAAAAACCCTGGAGAGTCTTTAAAAAATAGAGTTAGGTTAGCTGCCACTTCCACAGGTATATCTGAAGGAATTAAGGAAAAAGACGTTGTTCGATGGAGATATGGAGAATTTAGAGATCCCGTCATTCAAGGGGTAGAAATCGTGAAGATTAGTAATAGTCAAAGTGAGACGTCGAATCTAGAAGATATTAGTGCGAATGATAAGACTTATCGAATCTCAGGATTGGCTGTTTTCAACAAAGAAAAAATGGTGACATGGTTGAACAATGATCAGACCAGAGGCTGGTCTATTATCAATCAAAGAGTAAAGGACATCTTTATTTTGAGTCACAAATGTGATAGTCAAAAAGGTAATGTAGGATTTATGGTAAAAAGTGTAGACTCAAAAACAAAGGTCCTTTATAAGGATGGAAAATTAAAATATGTTGTAAATGTTAAAGGCAAAGCAATCTTACAAGAAGTGACATGTGCAGTCGATGTTGGTAATCCAAGGGCCCTGGTTGAGATGGAAAAACGAGTGAACGAGGAGTTAGCCAGCCATATAAAAAGCACGGTGAGAAAGGCGCAGAAAGAAAAAACGGATATTTTTGGTTTTGGGAAGATACTTTTCAATAAAAATCCTGAAGTCTGGAAGAAATACAAAGAAAATTGGCAAGAAGAGTTTTCCGATGTGGAATTAGAAACGAATGTGTCCATTAAACTTGAATCTGTAGGAGCGAGGGTGGAAACCATTCATGAGCAAAAATAAATCCTTTCGTGTTACGCTTACGACTTTTTGGATCTTTTCAATGATGAATTTGGCAACATTCCTCTCAAATAGACAATGGCTTCCTTTTTCTGAATGGATTGATGCTATATATGCACCACTATATAAACTGATGTTTGGAGGATAAACATGAACCATACTATAAATCGATGGCAGCTTGTTTTAATCGTAGTCAGTTTTATTATGGGAAGTTCTTTATTAATGGCACCAAACTTAACCGCCTTCTTTTCCGCTCAGGATGCATGGATATCCATGCTGATTGCGGTAGTGATTGGATTGATCTTGAATGTAACTTGGATATTAATCTTAAAGCGGTACCAGTTTCGCTCAATCTTTCGAATAACCGAAGTCGCTGGGGGGAAAGTGCTTGGAACGATATTAAATATCATGATCATCTTTTATGCTCTTCATTTAGCTTCCTATGTCGTTCGGAATCTTAGTAACTTTATGATTTCGAACGTCATTCCAGAATCAAGTCCATGGACCTTTCAGATCATGATCATCTTACTTGCCGTGTATTCTTGCTTTTATGGATTAAACAACATTGGGCGTGTTAACGAATTTCTAACACCTTTTATGATACTCTTCTTTATTAGTTCGTTAGCGCTTACTACAAATCAGTTTAGATTCGCACACCTGCAGCCATATTTTGAACAAGGGTTATTAAAAATATCTCAAGGCGCATACACGACGACGGGATTTCCTTTTATCGAGATCATTCTCTTAGGAAGTGTTCTCACATATGTGAAAAACAAAGATAAACTCTCAAAAAATTATCTAGCAGGAATCTTGTTTGGTGGGATGGCTCTTATTTTAACCGTATTTATAGCTGTAGGAGTAGAAGGAGCTTATATGGTAAGAAGACAAAGCTACCCTACTTATGAATTGATGAGAGATATATCAATCATTAATATCTTTGAAAGGGTAGAGGTCATAATAGGTGTTGTTTGGATATTTGGCATACTCGTTAAGATCGTTGTATGTCTTTTTACAGCGTTGAAAGGATTACAGCATCTATCTAAGTTTTCTAACTACCATCCCTTTTTACTTCCCGCAGGACTATTGATTTGGGCGATGAGTAACCATATCCACACGAATGCTATGGAATTTACAGATTTTGTAGGACGAAATTGGACGCTATGGTGGTTTACCTTATATCTGATTTTACTTGTTGTTTTAGGTATAGGCATTTTGCGAAAGAAAGATAAGAATAAGGATCTGCATGCGGATGATTCTACTCAATAACTCAATAGTACTTTCTATAATAGTGAGAGAGTGCAAGTAACGGCCAAATTTTATCATAACTATGATAATGGATATAAAAAGCACCAGGTAAGCCGGCTCCTGTTGGATAGCTGGCTTCTTCCTGTTTAGATATCAGCCAGGTAACAGCTCTTTTCATACTGAGATTAGGTTGTTCAGAAATAGCCGTTAATGTGTTAAGCGCCCAAGCTGTTTGAGAAGGTGTACTCTTGTTTAAGCTAACATACTTTCTCTTAGTATCACTTTCACATGACTCGCCCCAACCTCCATCTTCATTTTGAATCGATAGCAACCAGTTTTTCGCTTTCTGAATTTCTTTATCTTTTGGATGAACACCACATGCCATTAAACCTGTAACAGCTGCCCATGTTCCATAAATGTAACAAACTCCCCAACGTCCGTACCATGAACCATTCACTTCCTGATTCGCTCTTAACCAGTTCACACCTTTTTTGATAGAAAGGTGATCTTGATTCAAGCCATGGTAATTTCCTAAGAACTCTAAAGTCCTGCCTGTAATATCTGGAGTGGAAGGATCAACCAGAGCGTCTTTTGCGTGCTTGATGGGGAGGCTTCCAATCAGAAAACGATTTGTATTCTTTTCAAATGCTGCCCATCCTCCATCATCGTTCTGCATAGACAGAAGCCAAGCAAGCCCTTTTTCATAGCTTGAATAATAAGAAGAGTGGGTGCGACAGTATTGTGCGATGGTACGGAGTGATACTTGAGTATCATCTAGATCTGGGTGCTGCGTATTACCTATAGAAAAGCCCCAGCCTCCTGGGATTGCATCTGGATTATGAGCAGACCAATCACCACATTTACTCTGCTGTTGTGAGAGTAGAAATCTTGCTCCTTTTAATAGGTGAACGTTTGTATGTGGAACACCCGCTTCAAGCAATGTATAAAGAATGAGAGACGTATCCCATGTAGTGGATGGTGAATTCTGCAGATGCAACGTATCATCTACCTTACAAAACATCGTCATCAACCCGTTCAGAGCGTTTTGAATAACCGGCGATGATTGATCAAATCCTTCTGAAAGCAGACCATACACCATGAAAATCGTGGTTAAGGCATAACTAAGAAGTGTTCCATCTGGTTCGATATGATTTTGTATATAAGACATAATGTTGTCTTTCTTCGTTTTCATGTATGAGTCTCTAATGTTCAACAAGGAGAATAAATTTATCCAATCTTCTATGTTAGAACCTTGATCTGGTTTACCTAATAATACTGATAGATCAGGTGTGTAGCTTGAAGTTATTTTCTTTTTACCTTCAATCATCAACAGAACTGGAGCAAAGTGAGCTCTAGCATAGCTGCTGATATCATAACGGTTAATGGGAGAAGTAGGGGGCAGTGAAAAGAGAATGGCTGGATCGATTGGTAGCTCTGGCCAGTGGTATAAACCGTTCATGGCTAAAAAGACTTTTGTTAGGAGGTCGGCATTTTTTAATCCACCATTATTTATAATGAATTGCTTGGCGTTCTGAAGCGGTTCTTCAGTGTGTGAGAGGGGCTTTGAATACAAAAGAGCTATATAGGCTTGGATAGTTGCTGACAAATTCGCTGGCTCCTCATCAGGATATACACGCCACAAACCATCGAGAGACTGTTTGGAAAGGATTCGATCGGCTATCCTTTTAATAAGGTTTTCATTTTTGTAGTCTATGGTCCGTAATAAAATGAGCACATATGCATCGGTAATTACAGAATTCTCAAAACAAAAACGCCAAGTCCCATCCGTTTTTTGGAGGGAAAGAAGCTCATTACACCGTTTATAAATCTCAGATTCGATTTCTTTAAAGTTCAAATTCCTCACCGCACTTTATCAATAGTGCTTTCAGTGTATGTAGTATATGGGTTATCCTATGAACAGGTAAGTGCAATCACTGTTCTTTTTTTAATTATCACGATAAAATCTTGTTAGGAATTGAGTTTTTGTTTTTAGGAGGAATTAAATTGAGTAATCAAGAGCTTGCAACATTCGCAGGGGGTTGCTTTTGGTGTATGGTTAAACCGTTCGATGAGCTACCTGGCATTCATGGTATCGTATCTGGTTACACAGGTGGAGAACTTAAAAATCCAACATATGAACAGATTAAAACGGGTGAGACAGGGCATCGTGAGGCGGTTCAAATCACATTTGATCCGGAGGTTTTTCCTTATCAAAAATTATTAGATCTGTATTGGCCGCAAATTGATCCAACGGATGACGAAGGTCAGTTTATCGACCGTGGAACTCAATATAGAACGGCGATTTTTTATCATACGGAAAAACAAAGAGAACTTGCCGAACAATCTTTGAAACATCTAGAGGAAAGCAGAAGGTTTAACAAGCCGATCGTAACAGAGATTTTACCAGCAAGCGTTTTTTATGAAGCTGAGGACTATCATCAAGATTTTTACAAGAAAAATCCAAAAGCTTATAAAGAAGAGCGCGAAACATCTGGTAGAGACATATACATTGAGCAGAACTGGAAGTAAATATACTATAATATTATTATGTAAACTTATAAAAGAGACTTTTTTGAAAGTCTCTTTTTGAAATTCAAGAAGATGGATTATATTTTTTCAATAAACCAGATTAATGATTGTTTGGCATCCTCAGGAGACATACCATTTGATACGTTTTTCAATGCAGCTCGCAATAGGGAAGAAAGGAGCACCTCTATTCCCGGTATATTTTCATTCATTATTTCATTAAAGAGTTCAGCCATAAGATCTTGATTTAAGCTAACGTCAGGTTCGCTTAAAAGTGTACATACATTTAATTTAACCGCCGCGTTAAATCCTATAATCATAGAAGATTTAAGAGATGAAAGTGGATCTTCATGGGCTTCAGCAGCAGCCTCCATTCTGCTCGTTATTCTTCTTTCAATCTCCTCCCGAACTACTTTATACAATTCTAATTTATTACCAAAATGATGATATAGAGCTCCTGTTGTAACTCCTATACTTTGGGCTAAATGTTGAACATTCACCCTTTCATAACCTTGAGTACCGAATGCTTTAATGGCTTCCTGTAATATTTTCTCTCTCGCTGAGCCTGGAATTGGAATATTTGATTTCATGTAGTTATTTTACCATGTTGACAAGCAAACGTAAATGAATTACGATTTACGTAAATCATTTATGTGTAAAAATATGGTATAGGAGGAATGTTTATATGAAGTTAGTTTTTCATTCTCAACCAGTCAAAGATATGAAGAAAGCAATCATTTTTTATAGGGATATTTTAGGAATGGATGAGGCATGGAGAGAAGGGAATCATACGGTTTCATTGAAGACAGACACTGATACTCAAATTCTATTAGAAGATGATGAAGTTGAACGTGATTTTGGGCCAGGAAGTGTGTTCTTGGTAGACAGCGTAGATGAATATTTCAAAGAAAACCAAAGCGCTCTTCTCTTTGTTAAAGAACCATGCAATATTCCACCAGGTCGATATGCTATTTTCACAGATGATTCAGGAAATCCGATAAGAATTATTGATATGTCAAAACGATAAAAACACCTTGCTATTCACAAGGTGTTTACTCAATATCCATAGGAGATTGTAGTTTATCTTCATGTATATCTATATACAGCTTATTGTTGCTAGTCAGGAGTGCATAAACAACATTTTCAGTTTTAAGATTACGATCTTTGAGTTCTGATAACAGCCATTCTTTAGAGATGTTATTTTCTTTTAAGTTGTTCAGTAGAATCTCACCATCCATCATCAACTCGATGGGGAGCTTCACTTCTTCTTTAAAGATTTGTAAGTCTTTACGGGTGACAGTAAGGTTTGCTTCTTTTTTCTTTACAGAGAGAAGTCCGTTATTCTCAACGAGTGCGTAGTCTACATCGTCTATAGAGAAAATATCTTTTTGCCTAAGCTGCTGATTTAAATAATCAAGGGTGTAACGCATTTTTCTCATGTTATGCTCTAATATTTTTCCGTTCTCAATAACGACAGTAGGATCTCCTGCTACATACTTTCGAGCTCTTTTACTCTTTAAGGAAAGAAATGCAGAAAGATAGATCAGAAGAACAAAGATAAAAAACACGAGAAAGATATAACGCGCTTTTACTTCTAAGGCAAATGCTAAGTTTGCAGTGACAGAACCGAGCGTGACTACAGCGATAAAGTCAAAGATCGTCATTCTTGATACGGTTTGTTTGCCTAAAATACGAGCAGCAAAAAATATGGAAAAAAAGGCGATAATAGATCGAATGATCACATCAACATAAGGATTCACGTAGGTCACATCCCAGAAACTATAATTAAAATACTACTTTATCTTTTTATCCAACTTATTGTAATTTAAATCGATTTGATCGCTAAGAGTTATAAAAAAACGCACAGAACCATTCCTGTGCGTTTTCTTGTTTAATTCTTGTTCTTCTTATACTGATTTAACACATGAACCATACCTTCTTCAATAAGTTCATTCGCTGGTTTATCAAGCTTTTTAGCTAACGCCTTAATTTCAGTGTATAACGAATGGCTTAATGTAGTGTTCACATTTTTTCGATCATGGTTCTTTTTTCTTATCTCACTTGAATACATGTGCATACCTCCGACTGGAGACTTCTTTTACTTAATTCAGTCTACAATAATAACTCTGGGAAGGTAAGACTATTTTCTTTGTCTAGCTGCATATGGATAGATTGGATCTTTTAAATGAAAATCATAGGTCTCACCATCAACGATACCCACCACTTTTTCACTATCATATAAATTCAGCAGAAACTCAGCCATCTCTTTACTTGTATGGAATTTAGGAACTGTACCTTCATAATGAAATTCTTCAAGATCCATAGAACGCTTCGCAAATTCTGTCTCGGTCGCAGCTGGAGCCAACACTTTTGCTTGCATGGCTTGTCCTTTACTCTTTAATTCTTGTGCAAGTCCTTCTGTAAAGGCACTCACATAAAATTTGGATGCGCAATAGGTAACAGCATCCGCAACAATTGTGTAGCCACCGCCAGAAGAAATATTGATAATCTGAGTTCCTTCCACGTCAGCATAATCTCTAACATAAAGTGATGAAAGAACGGTTAATGCTTCAATATTTAAATGAAGCATCGTTTCGATTTTATCTAAATTTTGCTCTCCAACTGAAGCGAAGTTCCCAAAGCCTGCATTGTTAATCCATGTTTCAATGTCATAACTCTTAAGACTTTCATAGAAATCATGTACTTTAGATGTAATGGATAGATCAACTGTGGAAACAATAACGTCTAGATCTGGATACATAGACAGAACGTTTGATTTGAGTTGCTCTAATTCTTCTGTTCTTCGAGCTGCAATAATTAAATTCTTGCCTCTAGCAGCAAATGCAAGTGCCGTTTCGTATCCAATTCCAGAGCTTGCTCCCGTAATAACCGTATATTTCATTAAATGTCACTCCCTCATTTTATTGATTGATATTTGTTTCTGTGTTTTATTATACTGATTAGAGTAAACTCTAAGTCAAGGAACTAGATATCAGTTGGAGTGATAAAACATGTATACCATTGGAGAAGTTGCTAAACTCCTTAACATTAGTACATATACACTACGATTTTATGAAAAAGAAAAAATTATAACACCAGAACGAACTGATTACGGTGATCGACGTTATTCAGAATCTCATGTTCAATGGCTGCGTTTTGTTATCAAACTTAAAGAAACAAAAATGCCGCTTGTGCAGATTAAAGAATATGCTTCTTTATTTTTACAAGGGGAGAAAACTACTATTAAGAGGTTGAGCTTATTAAAAAATCACCAAGATCATGTCCAGAATCAGATTCAAGTATTGATGGAAATTGATAATTTGTTGCTTAATAAGATATCAGCATATGAAGAATATCTTCGTAAACAAGATTTCAGCTAAGACATAGAGAGGTGTTACTTACATGGCGCAGAAAAGAATTTGAGATTTTGGTGTAAAGATCGGGAAGCTCGAAAGTAAGCCTATTAACTAAACTTTATTAATAGATAATGTTCCTTTGGAAGTAGGAATTTATTTAAAAAATACAAAGTTTAAAACATTAAAAAAAACCCAATCCAAATTTGATAGGGTTAAATTAAATCAGATTTGATTAGTAAAATTTCTAATTAATAAAAGCTTGAAGAAGATTCACAAAAGTCATCTCCATGATCGAATTCAGCTTTTTTATCTTTCGAACATTTGTTGAAGATATTTGGAATGAATGGTGGAGGTGGTGGAGGTGGTGGAGGTTGTGAAATAGTAACCTGTGCTACATTACTTGCGTTAGTACCTGAAAAAATAGGACCACCTGGTGTACTCTGATATTGAAAGTTTAATTCTGTAACATCAGACAAAGTATTTTGCGGTGGTATCGATGTAACCTTTGATTGAAATGATATGGTAATTGAATCCTGCGGATTGATTGTTCCTAAAGAAATAGGTGTAGTTGTAGGATCAATTGGTGATGGAACATTGTCTATCTGCAAAGAACCCGGTACAAACGTCGATCCTGGTGTTAACAAATTATCACTAAATAATACAATTTCAGCTGGTACAAGACCAGTGTTGGTAACAGTAATGTTGTAAGTTATAGTATCACCAACTCTTGCGTTGGTTGGAGTTGCAGACTTAACCGTTTCAAAAGTAGGAGCATTAATATCAAACTGAACGCCCAATGCATTTACTGCGTATCCGTCACCGACGGTTGTCAACCTTACAACTGCACTTGTTTGATTATTTACAAGTTCTGCTGAAGCATCAACATTTGTAATATCCCATCCTTGTCTTCCTGCCACTATATTAGTTGCTGTAAACGGATTCTGATTTCTGTCTCCAAATGTTCCCGTTGAATCCAGATTTCCGCTATCATCGTTTATCTGAGATCCAAAAAAGTTACTTACTGGATTATTTGGTCCTGAAAGAGGGATTAATGTACCAACGGTCGGTCCAAACTGCAATTGATCCCCAGTAAGTGTTGCATCTCCTTCACCAGCACTTACTAAAAGTCTCCCTACAAGTGGACCTGAAACAGGAGTGTTAAATCCAGTAAGCGTAAAGTCAACAGGAGATCCTCCGGCAATTATCGCTTGCAAACCCACATAAAGAGTCATAAACCTTGCGTTTTGCGTTGGGTCTTCATATACAACAGCAAGTGTCCAACCAGCATGATTGGAATTCGAAGCAGGATCTAGTACTGCTGGAACACCACCTGCTGAATAAGTCCCACCTAATTGAGAAGCAACGATATCAGTCACTTCACGAGATCTAACGTAATAGCCTACTGTTATTCCTCCAGAATCAAATACTTGGTTGAATGAAGTTGAAGGATCAGGTGTTATGCTATAAAGATTTCCAGATGGATCGGTGAAATTAATGGGATCATCAATAAATGGTTCTACACTTTGATTTGATGATAAATATTGTCCTTGCCAGATGAGTTCAGCATATAAGACACTACTTAATCTTGAAATATTATTAATATCCAAAATGGCAGAAGAAGAACTTTGATTAAAATCTTGTGTTGTACCAGGTGGGGGGGGAGGATAAGTAGCTACTCCCGTATTCTGTAATGAAATAAAAGCTCCAATAGAATCTTGTTGCCCAGCATTTAGCGTGTTTTGTAACTTACTGAGTCCTAATGTATTTCCTGTAAAAGTCATACTGCCGTTTGTTGTAGTTGTAAACCTCTGTACATAAGGCATAAAAATTACTCCTTTCGAAAAATTAAAATAGTCATGTGCATAGGTTTTTTCTACACAGGATATGAACGAAATAATTTTATGTGAGGATTACAAGATATTAAAAGTTGGATGAACGAGAGTAGAATAAGAGTTTTTATTTAAAAACAGGAGTGATTTGTGGATTTTAAGAAAATAGATGTAGGGATGAAAATAAAGACAACAAAACGAATGCCCCAATATTACATAGGGCATTCGTTTTGTTATTATACAAATAAATTCAATAGTAGGATAAAACCTAATCCAGCAACTGAGATAATCGTTTCTAATAAAGTCCAAGTCGCAAACGTTTCTTTCATACTCAAACCAAAATATTCTTTGAACATCCAGAAGCCTGCATCATTCACATGTGATGCTATTAAACTACCAGCTCCTGTTGCAAGGACAACTAACGCAAGGTTAACATCGGTATGACCTAATAATGGGATGACTAGACCCGCTGTTGTTAGGGCAGCTACCGTTGCAGATCCTAACGAAATTCGAAGGATGGCTGCGATAATCCATGCTAGTAAAATCGGGGAGAACGTTGTTTCTTTGAACAACTCAGCTACATAATCACCAACGCCACCATTGATCAATACTTGCTTGAAGGCTCCGCCTCCACCGATGATTAATAGCATCATTCCGATATGTGTGATAGCTGTTGTACATGAATCCATAACTGTTTTAATCGGTATATTTCTTGCTAATCCCATCGTATAAACAGCTACGAGTAATGAGATCAGCATGGAAGTAGATGCGTCACCAACAAAGCGGATCACTTCAAATGTTTTTGAGTCTGCAATTCCCATTGTGTTCTGTACAAGTGTGATTACAGTTGCAATCGACATTAATATAACAGGAAGCATCGCTGTAAACACTGAGATACCAAATGACGGTGTATCTTCAAGTTTAAATACTTTTTGTTCGCCTAATGATGCAATATTTCCTGTTTTGTTGAATGAGTCAGGAACAATCTTTTTTGCTATTTTTGTAAACACGGGTCCAGCTAGAATCACAGTTGGAATCGCAATGATAAAACCATAAAGCAATACTTCACCAATATTAGCACCAAATTCTCCTGCTATTACCGTTGGACCTGGGTGAGGAGGCAAGAATCCGTGCGTTACAGAAAGTGCTGCAACCATTGGGATACCAAGATAAAGAATAGAAACGCGTAATTGTTTTGAAATAGCGAATACGATTGGAATTAGTAATACTAAACCTACTTCAAAGAATAAAGCAATACCAATAATAAACGATGCAACAACAATCGCCCATTGAATTTTCTTTTCACCGAACTTCTCGATCAGTGTAATGGCAATTCGTTGAGCACCTCCGGCATCTGCAATCAGTTTACCTAGCATAGCACCTAGACCGAAGATTAACGCCAAATGACCGAGCGTGCCACCAAGACCTGCTTCAATGGATTTAACAATTTCGCCAAGTGGCATACCTAGTGCTAATGCAACACCGAATGATACGATGATTAAAGAAATAAATGTGTTTAATTTGAAATACATGATGAGTAATAACAATGCTAAAATTCCACAAGCTACAATAAATAATGGCATGATAGATCCCCCTGATATTAATTTTCTCTATTGATTAAATTTCTTTGATACGCTGCAATACGTGAATAATCTTCTTCTAGTTTTCTAGATAGACTGATAAAGATCGGTAACAATTCTCTATATTCTTTAACCGCTTCTTGATTTGGAGTGTGAGTGTGAGTACTCCCGATCATATCTGAAGCCGCTTCAAACGATTCAATTTTTCCTGTTGCATACAAGCCCAAAATACATGCCCCTAAGCAAGAACTTTCATAAACTTCAGGAACGGCTAACTCTGTATCAAAAATATCTGACATCATCTGACGCCATGTTTCTGATCGAGCAAAACCACCAGTCGCTTGGATTCGGCTTACAGGTTCATCCATACATTCAATCAATGCTAGATATACGGTATAAAGGTTATAGATCACTCCTTCAAGTGCGGCTCTAATTATATGTTCTTTCTTATGAGACAACGTTAGACCGAAGAATGATCCTCGAACATCTGAATTCCAAAGTGGAGCACGTTCACCAGCAAGATAAGGGTGAAACAATAAACCATCTGCTCCTGGTCGAACACGTTCTGCTATCTTTGTAAGAATTTCATAAGGATCGATTCCCAATCGCTTTGCGGTTTCAAGTTCAGATGCAGCAAATTCATCGCGAATCCAGCGCAGAACAACACCGCCGTTATTTACAGGTCCACCAATGACCCAATGGTTTTCTGTTAGTGCGTAGCAAAAAATTCTGCCTTTCTCATCAGTCTGTGGCTTATCAATAATTGTACGTATCGCACCGCTCGTACCAATGGTTACAGCTATTTCACCTTTTCCAACCGCATCAACACCAAGGTTTGATAACACGCCATCGCTTGCTCCAATAACAAATGTGGTTTTTGGATCAATGCCAATCTGTTTCGCTATCTCCAATTGACAATGATTAAAATTCCTTGTTGTAGGGACTAAGGTAGACAATTGATTACGATTAATACCTGCGACTTGTAAAGCTTCATCATCCCAATCCAGATTTTTCAAGTTCATCATCCCCATCGCTGAGGCAAGAGAGTGATCCACAACATATTCATTAAATAAGCGATGAAAGATAAACTCTTTAATCCCTATATACTTTTTAGCTCTTGCTGCGATTTCAGGCTGGTCATTTACAATCCAAGCGATTTTACTTAATGGACTCATCGGATGAGTAGGGGTACCCGTTCGCTTATAGATCTCATGTCCGTTAAGCTGCATTTTTATCTTTCGTGCCCACGCTTCACTACGATTATCTGCCCATGTGATGCAAGGTGTTAACGGCTGATCATCTTCATCCATAGCAATTACACTGTGCATGGCCGAACTAAAAGAAATGAAGGAGATAGCCTTAGTTGGTATAGAAGAATTCTTTATTACATTTGTAAGGGTTTGCAAAACTGTTCGGAAGATTTCTTCTGGGTCTTGAACCGCTGTAGAAATATCAGGTGTGTGAAGCGGGTACCCGATATTTTCTTGTGAGAGTATTTCACCGTTCTCATTAAACAATACGGCTTTAGTACTTGTAGTTCCGATGTCGACTCCTACCATATAGCGTTTTCTATGTTGTGTACCGTCGATATCTGTCATTGATCTACTCCTTTTCTTGCTCCCGTGCTTTCGATAGCATTTGTTGTGACATCCATAAATCATCTACTTTTCCTTGGACATCATCAAAATTTTGATGAAGCGATTGAATCATGATTTCTCTATTTTTAGATGAGATCGCATCAATATAGAGTTCATGATTTTTCATGATTCGAGAAAGGTCATCGTATTTTTCGTTAAAATGCATGCGCATTGATAATAAGATGAAGCTTTCCATAACAGGTTTTGTATTATTCCAGATCATCGTAATGTATGAATGATTGATAGAACGAATAATTGTTTCATGAAACAAAATATCCTGAAGAGCAAACTCATCAGCATCTTTGTACTTTATTGCAATCCGCATCATCTCAAGAATTTTTGTAAGTTCTCTAACTACTTGAGCCGTGTCGTTTTTAACAAGTCGTTCGAACACGAACGTCTCAATAAGAAGTCGAACATCATAAATTTCTTCTATTTCTTTTTCTGTTAAGCCGACCACAACTGCACCCATACGTTCTAATCGAATTAAGTTTTCATTAGATAATACCTTAAGTGCTTCTCGTATAGGAGAGCGGCTTACATGATATTCTGCTGCTAATTTATTTTCAGAAAGAGTGGTACCGCTTTCAATGAGTCCCGAGATAATCCTCATTCTCAGTTCACATGCGACACGTTCCCCAGTGGAAGCTTTGGAAAGCCACTTTTCTGGATAAAGAAAATCATTAGAATCATTCAACATAATAACCTCCTTTTGTAGAACGAGTATACTTGTATACAGGTATTATAGTACAGTGATTATAAAATGCAAGCGCTTTTATTTAATGTTAAAAAACGAATAGTGAGCAAGCGTCTGAACAAAGTGAGCAGTAGGGAGATTTAAATAAAAAAGAAAAGAACAATCTGATCATTAAAATTGTTCTTTTCATTCTTTATTCGATTAATAAGGGTACTTCTTCTTTCTTCATTTCAGTTTCATGGAACTCATTGTATCGTGGGTGCATTTTTAATAGGTCATCAACCGTTACAATTTCATAACCCATTTCTTTAAGCTTGGGAAGGATAATCTTTAATGCAGCAACCGTTTGACTGCGATTACCGCCAGAATCATGCAAAAGGATAATATCTCCGTTTTTTAAATTCGTTAGGATGTGTCTGGCGATTCTTTCAGATCCTGGATTTGTCCAATCGCGGGGATCTTGATGCCAAGACCATAGGATAACTTTGTATCCTTCTTTTTTTAAGACTTTTAAACTGTTCTCTGTAACTGTTCCGCCTGGAGGTCGAAACAATTTTATGTAATCTGAATGATGTGCAGGATCGAGAAGGTGCTCGGTCTTTCTTGTTTCAACCACAACTTTATGCCTTGAAATCGTGTGGAAACTAGGGTGATTATACGTATGGTTGCCGATTTCATGTCCTTCTTTTAGCTCTCTTTTCACGATTTCTGGATACTTCTCAACCCGCTTTCCAATAAGAAAAAATGTTGCATGTACACCTTCCTTTTTAAGAACATCTAAGATCTGAGTGGTGTATACGGGGTCTGGTCCATCGTCAAATGTAATTGCAACTTGTTTCTTTTTTGAAGGAACTTCCCAGATTACATCTCCATATTTCTCTATTTCAAAACGATTTACTACACCTGCATTGACTTTTGGTCCGAAAAAAAGAATGTGACATAAAAACATGGAAACAATCATTTTTACAATGGTAGACATCATGAGCCCTCATTCTAAAATTTGTTACCAATAGTATTTGTAAGGAGAAACTGATTTATGACAAAGCTGTATTTGTATACAAGGTTGTTCTTAAAGCTGGTTTCCGGTTAAGGTGCTCCCTAACAAAAGAAGAGTCTTGGCAACAAAAAAGCTGCTCAAAGGGTTCCTTCGAGCAGCTTAAGCGTTGTAATCTACAATCCACTTGGAGAAAGTGAGATCGCTTTTAATGCGTGATCTAAGTCATAGATTAGATCATCTACTGTTTCAATTCCGATCGAAAGACGGATTAGTTCTGGACTTACGCCTGATTTTCTTTGTTCTTCTTCAGATAGTTGTTGATGAGTAGTGCTAGCTGGATGGATGATCAATGATTTTGAATCTCCCACGTTTGCCAGGTGAGAGAAGATGCTAACATTTTCGATCATCTTTTTACCTTCGTCTACACCGCCTTTAACCCCGAATGTTAAAATCGCACCCGCGCCTTTAGGGAGGTATTTTTGGGCAAGTTCATAGTAAGGGCTGCTTGGAAGCCCTGCGTAATTTACCCAATCGACCGATGGATGACTCTCTAGGAACTTCGCTACTTTCAATGTATTTTCAACATGACGTTCTATACGAAGAGCCAATGTTTCCAATCCTTGAATAAACAGAAAGGAGTTGAACGGTGCGATAGACGAACCTAGATCTCGAAGCAGCTGAACACGTGCTTTTAGAATATAAGCAAGTGGACCAAATGCATCCGTATACACAATTCCTTTATAGCTTGGATCTGGCTCAGTCAAACCTGGGAATTTCCCATTGCTCCAATCAAATTTTCCAGAATCTACGATAACTCCACCTACTGAAGTACCATGTCCTCCGATGAACTTTGTTGCAGAATGAACAACAATATCCGCTCCATGTTCGATCGGGCGACAAAGGTAAGGGGTAGCCAACGTATTATCTACAATAAGAGGAACTCCTGCGTCATGTGCGATGTCAGCAATCGCTTGAATGTCGGCTACATCGATTTTTGGATTCCCGATGGTCTCAATGTATACGGCTTTTGTTTTTTCTGTAATAGCGTCTTTAAACGATTGAAGATTATCAATTTCAGCGAATTGTGTCTGGATGCCGAGCTTGGGGAGAGTGACAGAGAACAGGTTATACGTTCCACCATATAGAGAGGTAGAAGCGACGATTTCATCACCAGAGCCAGCGATGTTAAATATTGCATTTGTAATAGCAGCCTGGCCGGAAGCAAGAGCAAGAGCACCAACACCGCCTTCAAGTTTTGCAATGGTCTGTTCAAACGCATCTTGCGTTGGATTCATCAAACGCGTATAGATGTTACCGAACTCTTTTAGGGCAAATAAGTTTGCTGCGTGCTCTGTTGAATT
This sequence comes from Bacillus sp. E(2018), assembly GCF_005503015.1. NCBI lineage: Bacteria > Bacillati > Bacillota > Bacilli > Caryophanales > Bacillaceae > Bacillus > Bacillus sp. E(2018). The sequence continues at coordinate 1,070,516 of NZ_SCOL01000001.1, forward strand.
GAACTGATAAGAAGTGGTCTGGTAGATTGGAACAGCGCGAGCTCCTGTAGTAGGATCTACTTTTTGACCCTCGTGTAATGAAATCGTTTCAAACCCATACTGTCTTTTTGCATTTTGATCAGTCATTTTCAAATCTCTCCTCAACGTCATTTTTTTGTATCCAATCGCATTCAGTTTCAACTTATCCCAGAAAAAAAGACCTCTTCCAAAAGAAGAGGTCCCGATGATTTCACCCGATCGAAGTCTCATCTTTCAGAACAATGATTGTTCTGCTGAAATTAGCACCATGCGTTTCCGCTGGTTGCCGGGCTTCATAGGGTCAGTCCCTCAGCCTCTCTGGATAAGAAGATTTGAATATTGAATTAAGATTTATAATACATAGGTCATTATCAATAGTCAACTGAATTTTTTAAAAATTTCGGATTTTTATTTTCTGGATTGCTTTTTATCGCATAGATAATCCCTACTGCCCAAAAAGCAACAAGAACAAAGTAGATTGAGAATAATGTGTTATTTGATACACCAAGAGTATGAAGAAGTGTTCTAGTGTTGGTAATAATAATCAGTCCTCCCACCAATACTCCGAGTATGTGAGAGGGAATGAGGCGCACTAGCCATGCAGCAATAGGAGCCGCAATCACTCCTCCTAGCATTAAAGCTCCGACCCACAGCCATTCAACTTGTTCCCAGCCGAGTGCGATGAAGAAACCGATTGATGCAGATACAGCTACAGCAAATTCGCTCGTATCTACAGACCCAATCACTTTTCTGGTTTTCATATCTTGTTTTGCCATTAGGACCGGAGTGGTGACAGGGCCCCAGCCTCCTCCACCTGTAGCATCTAAAAAACCAGCTACTAATCCAAGTGGAATAAGCTGTTTTTTCGTAAAGGGTTTACCATTTGCTTTTGCTTTCTTCTCTCCAAGTTTAAACAGAAAACGATATAAGATATATATACCGAGGAGAATTAGAAAGATTGAGATATACGGCTTTATTAAATCGCCAGGCAGATTACTTAAAAAACAAGCACCTACAAATGCGCCGATTGAACCCGGCAGAATTAAGCGAGTAACGACTTGGCGATCAACGTTTCCAAACTTAATATGAGAAGCGCCGGATGCCGCAGTGGTAACGACTTCAGCAAGATGGACGGACGCAGATGCAGCTGCAGGAGCAATTCCCGCTACTAACAGCAATGATGTAGATGTAACGCCATAAGCCATACCGAGTGAACCATCAATCAACTGTGCAACAAGACCAATTAAAGCCAATACGATTAACTTTTTCATAATTTTCCTCCTCAAAATAAAAAGGCCCTTAACAAGTGATGTTAAGAGCCTTCGGTTTACCGATCAGCGATACAGATTAAATTTTAGTTAATACTATATGATCCTAAAACATAAAAAGTCAACTGTTTGTTTAAATTTTTTGTAAAAATAGAAAAATGAAAAAATAGGTCTTGATATCCATTTCAGATATGTTATGATTTTATAAAATTTAAACTCTTATCCAGAGTGGTGAAGGGAACTGGCCCGATGAAACCCGGCAACCTGCGATTGTAAGGTGCTAACTCCAGCAGAATGTATTTACATTTTGGAAGATAAGGTAATATGTTTACCTCCACTATCTTTCCGAAATGGGAAGGTTTTTTTGTTGTTTTCATATGCATTGTTGCTTTGAAAGAGTTGATTTCCGTTGCAGATACTCGCTTTCCGCGGGGCAGGCGGTGAGCCACATTCGTACGTTTCCGTATAAGTGTCTCACCTGCCCGCCTGTCCTAGCCGAGAGTCTCGCATCTTCCACTCCAATCAAAAGTCAAAGAAGAAAATAAGTAAGACTTTGAAAACAACAACTTTTAAAGAAGAGCCTTTGAAAAGATATGAATGTTAGAAAGGGAGGCAGTGGAGTGGCGAACGAAAATAGTGCAAACGATTTTCTTCCTCAGCTTCAACAAATGCTGAGCAGTATTAAATTTGGATCAATCACTTTAGTTGTTCAAGATGGAAAAGTGATTCAGCTTGAAAAGAACGAGAAGGTAAGAATTAAATAATTCGCTGACTAGAAAACTAGAGGCGGTTTTAACGAATGGGCAAAGCCCTGAAAACGTTAAAGCCGCTTTTTTTATGGCGGAAAAGGAGGTAACAGATTGCTAACGTACGAAACATGGGACGAAAAAACCCGTGATTTTGATAGTCAAAACCCCACAAAAGGCGCGCTGCATGCTTTGAAGTGGGCTTATGAAACGTATGAAGATGATCTGGTTTATGCGTGCAGCTTCGGAATTGAAGGAAGCGTCCTAGTGGATCTTGTTCATCAAGTAAAGCCCCATGCTCAAATTGTTTTCCTTGATACACATCTGCATTTTCTAGAAACGTATGAAGTTATTGAAGAAGCGAAGAAAAGATATCCATCTCTTCGCATCAAATTGAAAGCACCGGCTTTATCTCTTGAAGAACAGGCGAGTAAACACGGTGAAGAGCTTTGGAAATTAAATCCTAATCAATGCTGCACGATTCGAAAAGTGATTCCTTTAGAAGAAGAACTGAACGGAGTAACAGCCTGGCTTTCAGGGCTACGCCGTGAGCAGTCACCTACCCGCCAGAACACGCAATTTGTTAATCGGGACGAGCGATTTAAAAGCATCAAGATTTGTCCGCTCATTCATTGGACGTGGAAGGATATTTGGCGGTATGCACATAAACATGACTTGCCGTATAACAAACTACACGACAATGGGTATCCAAGTATAGGCTGCGAGCCATGTACACAGGCTGCACTAAACGCAGATGACCTTCGTTCTGGACGTTGGTCTGGTTTAGGAAAACTAGAATGTGGCCTTCATCAAAGCGATAGCCAATAAAGAGAATTTCAGGAGGAGAGAAACTTAATGAGTACAATACAGCCCCATGGAGGGAATTTAATCAACCGTTATCAGCCAGAGACATCTTATCACCACATACAAAAAGAAATCACTCTCGATGCGACAGCACTTAGTGACCTTGAATTAATAGCTATAGGAGCATATAGCCCGTTAACTGGATTTTTAAATCAAGAAGACTATCAATCTGTTGTTCATGACATCAAGCTAAGTGATGGAACGGTTTGGAGCCTTCCGATCACGTTACCTGTTGATCCTATAACAGCAAGTGCACTACAGAGACACGATGATGTTCGGTTAACGTACGAAGGAGTTACATACGGCATCCTGAAGGTTAGCGATATCTATACTCCTATTAAGCAAATAGAGGCAGAGAAAGTCTACAAGACTACTGATAACAATCATCCTGGTGTAAAAAAGTTGCTGGATCGTCCTTCTGTGTATGTAGGCGGAGACATCACGCTCGTTAAACGTCCTCTGAAAAAAGAATTTAAAGCCTATCATCTCGATCCTAGTGAAACGAGAAAGACGTTTCGTGATTTGGGATGGAAAACAGTAGTAGGCTTTCAAACGAGAAATCCTGTGCACCGTGCACATGAATATATCCAAAAAACAGCGCTTGAAACGGTGGATGGCCTCTTCTTAAACCCGCTTGTTGGTGAAACGAAATCAGATGATATACCAGCTGATGTACGAATGGAAAGCTACCATGTCCTTTTACAAAACTATTATCCGAGTGACCGAGTCTTCCTAGCTGTTTTTCCAGCCGCCATGCGCTATGCAGGTCCTCGTGAAGCGATTTTCCACGCTCTCGTTAGAAAAAATTATGGCTGTACACATTTTATTGTAGGTCGTGATCATGCAGGCGTCGGGAATTATTACGGAACATATGAAGCACAAGAAATTTTTTCACAGTTTACAGCAGATGAAATCGGCATAACGACACTTTTCTTTGAACATAGCTTTTTCTGTAAAAAATGTGAAGCAATGGCCTCTTCAAAAACGTGTCCTCACTCAAATGAAGATCATGTGATTCTATCTGGAACAAAGGTGCGAGAACTGCTTCGTAATGGTGATTTGCCACCTAGCACTTTTAGCCGTAAAGAAGTAGTAGAAGTCTTAATAAACGGCCTAAGAAAACATGAAGAAAAAGAGCGGAAAGGAGATTCAAATGAGCAAACCGCACAATATAATCTGGCACGATAGCTCGATTACGAAAGAAGACAGAAGAAAACAAAATAACCATTCCAGTTTTGTTCTTTGGTTTACCGGTCTCTCTGGTTCTGGCAAATCAACTATCGCCAATGCGCTCGCAAAAGAACTGTACGAGCGAAACATCCGGAACTATGTATTGGATGGAGACAACATCAGAAATGGGTTAAACCGTGACCTATCGTTTTCAGATGAAGATAGAACGGAAAACATTCGTAGAATTTCTGAAGTTTCTAAGCTGTTTGTTGAAAATGGAACGGTTGTGCTGACAGCATTTATCTCTCCATTTATACAAGATCGCGAGAAGGCAAAGGCCATTGTTTCAGAAGAAGAGTTTATTGAAATCTTCGTGGCATGTCCAATCGAAGAATGTGAGAAAAGAGATCCAAAAGGTTTATACAGCAAAGCACGAAAAGGTGAGATTCGCGATTTTACTGGAATTGATTCACCTTACGAAGAACCGGTATCACCTGCTCTTACCATTCATACAAACGAACAAAGTGTTATTGAGAGTGTTGAAATCATCTTAAACTATTTGAATAACAGAAAGTTGATCTAACAAACGATAAAGGAGATCGAAAACGATGGCATATAAAAAAGCGTGGGCAGATAATCCGAAGATCAATAAAACCGAACAAAAAAAGCTCGTAAAAGATGGCTTGAAAATATTTGAAGATATCCCTTATTACGCAGAAAACGGCTTTTCGTCTATTCCGAAAGAAGAATGGGATAGTTTCAAGTGGGCGGGGCTCTATCTGCAGCGTCCTAAAGAAGACGGTTATTTTATGATGAGGGTTAATGTTCCATCAGGCATTTTAAGCTATGAACAAGTAAAAGCTCTTGCTTATATTTGCAAAGATTACGGAAGAGACGTATTCGATATCACGACACGTCAGGCCATTCAATTTCACTGGCTGACCATTGAACAGATTCCAGATATCTTTAATCGGTTAGAAGCAGTTGGGTTGTCGAGCGCGGGTGCATGCGGGGACATTACGCGAAACATCATGGGGAACCCAATCGCGGGCATCGATCCACACGAACTCTTCGATACCACTGAAATTGTAAAGGAAGTTTATGAGTTCTTTCAGCATAATGAAGATTTCTCTAATTTGCCTAGAAAATACAAAATGTCCATTAGTTCAAATGTGAACAATAGTGCTCATGCTGAGATCAACTGTGTGGCCTATACTCCAGCTTTTAAGGAAATTGAAGATAAAGAGATTCCTGGCTTTCACATAAAGATCGGCGGCGGTCTTTCATCTAGACCATTCTTAGCACAGCCCCTTGATGTGTTTATTGAACCGCATCAGGCCAAAGAAGTTTCGATCGCAATTACTACGATTTTCCGTGACTACGGTTATCGGGAGAAACGGCACCTTGCACGCCTTAAATTCTTAATGGCCGATTGGGGACCAGATAAATTCAAAGAAAAACTATTAGAATATACCGGACCGCTTCCCTCTAAAGGAACAGACGCTCTCAAAACTTGGAACGGCGGTTACTTCTATGGCGTTCATCCTCAAAAGCAAGACGGATTAAGTTATATCGGCTTTAATGTACCTGTTGGTCGACTTCATGCGGATGAAGTTTTAGAGCTTGCTGAAATTGCGAACAAATACGGAAACGGTGAAATTCGAACGGTAAATTCTCAAAACTTAATTATTCCAAATGTGAAACACGAAAACGTCGACTTGCTTTTAAAAGAAGGTATATTCAAACGTATTACTACTCAGCCTCTTTCTTTTATAGGACATTCCGTCTCTTGTACAGGGATCGAGTACTGCAACTTAGCACTCGTTGAAACGAAAGAAAGGATGCGTAAGATCGCAGAGAATCTCGATCAAAAAATAACACTAGATGTTCCTGTTCGCATTCATATGGTTGGCTGCCCTAACTCATGCGGACAGCGTCAGATCGCAGATATTGGCCTTCAAGGCGTATTGTTAAAAACGAAAGAGAAAAAGATGGTTCAAGCCTTTGAAATTTATGTAGGAGGCACACTTGATGATGGCGGAAAGTTTAACGAAAAGCTAAAAGGAAAGTTTCATGCGGATTCTCTTGACGAAGTACTTTTTCGTTTTCTTACTACATTTAAGGATACAAAACTTCCAGCAGAAAGCTTTTTTGATTATATAAACAGAATTGGGCTCCAACAGCTTCAAAAAGAACTGGACAGAATTGCTGAAGAATTAGAAGAAAAAGTCTCATAAAATGGGGGTCTCGCCATGTATTTATACCGATTTGAAGTAATTTCAAAATCAACGGTTATTCCTGTTGTGATAGCCGCTTCTACAGATGAACAGGCTTTTCAGTTAGTTGACATAGAACTTGAAAAGTATTTTTTGAAACAGCCTGAAGTTGATGAGATCTCTCTTTATGAAAAGAAAAGAATTCGTACGGGCAACGGGTTCGTGCTTTATGAACGTGAAACGATATTAAATCCTTAAGGAGTGATGATGATGGGAAAAGTATATCTTGTCGGAGCTGGCCCTGGTGATCCAGGGTTGATAACCGTAAAAGGTCTGCGTTGTATACAGGAAGCGGATGTCATTTTATATGATCGTTTAGTGAATAAAGAACTGCTCTCTTATGCAAAACCGGACTGCGATTTAATCTATTGCGGTAAACTGCCAAACTACCATTTCATGAAGCAAGAAACGATCAACAGTTTCTTAGTTAAACACGCTCAAAAAGGAAAAGTAGTAACTCGTCTCAAGGGCGGTGATCCCTTCGTGTTTGGAAGAGGTGGAGAAGAAGCAGAAACACTTGCAAAAAGTCGTATTCCGTTTGAGGTGATTCCTGGGATAACTTCAGGGATTGCAGCACCAGCTTATGCAGGTATTCCTGTTACACATCGAAATATCGCTTCAAGCTTTGCGGTCGTTACCGGTCATCGTAAAAAAGGTGAACAAGATGAACTGAAATGGGAGAGTCTAGCGAACGGTATTGATACGTTAGCGATCTATATGGGAGTGGGCAACCTAAGTTATATTTGTAAACAGTTGACGAGACACGGAAAAAGTAAAGAAACACCAGTTGCCCTTGTTCAATGGGGATCATTAGAGAGTCAACGAACCGTAACAGGTACACTCGATACGATTGAGGATATTGTGGTTAACGAACAAATAGAGAATCCGAGCATGATCATTGTCGGTGAAGTCGTTCGTCTTCGCAGTGAACTGAAATGGTTTGAACAGCTGAACGATGAACGGAATAAGCTTGCTGACGTACGAGAGGCATTGTAAATGAAGGCATTGCTCTTTATCTGTCACGGTACAAGACTGGAAAAAGGACGTATGGAAGCAGAAGAATTTGTGAGACTCTGTATGGCTCAAGTTGATGTGCCCATTAAAGAGATTTGTTTTTTAGAGCTTGCTGAACCCTCTATCGCAGAAGGGTTTGAAACGTGTATAGAAAAAGGAGCAACAGGCATCTCTGTCATTCCTGTGTTCTTATTAAGTGCGAACCATATAAAAATAGACATACCGAAAGAACTTCAGCAACTGCAGACTACATATCCAGAAGTTGAAGTGAATTACGGACGCCCTTTCGGTGTACATGAAGCCATTTCCCATTTGTTATGGGAGAAGATCATCAAAAGCGCAGTTACGTTAAGAAAAAATTCACATGTCCTTCTAGTGGGTAGGGGTAGCACCGATCAAGATGTAAAGCGGGACCTAGAAGCAATAGCATCTAACGTTCAAGATCATTACGGAATTCCTAGTATTCAAGCTTGTTTTCTAACTGGTTCAGAACCAAGCTTTGAGAAAGCACTCTGGAGTTGTAGCGAATCATATGAGCAAGTTATCGTAGTACCTTACCTTCTATTTTCAGGCTTATTATTAAATGGAATGAAACATACGATAACTCGCTATCAGCAGCAAACCACACAAAACGTAACTCTTTGCGAGACGCTTGGCTACCATCCTATTCTTAAAGACGTTTTACTCAAACGAATACATGAAACACTTGAAACAAAGAAGTATGCATTTTCTTAAAAAGAGAGGAATGCTATGTATCCTATTCACATAAATATGTCTGGTAGAACTGTTGTAGTAGCTGGCGGTGGTCTAATAGCACATCGTAAAATCCAAGATTTATTGAATGAAGAGGCAAAAATTACAGTAATCAGCCCAGCAGCTGTCAAAGAAATTCAAGAATGGCATGCTGAACGAAAGCTGACTTGGATCGAAAGAGAAGTGGAACGTGCAGATTTGGAAGAAGCGTTTCTAATCATTGCTGCAACCAATAGTAAAGAGATTAATTCTTGGATTGCAGAACTAACAAGTCCGAAACAGCTTGTGAATGTTGTTGACCAACTAGACCTGGGTAACTTTATTGTTCCTAGTGTCGTAAAAAGAGGGAAACTCATTTTATCAGTTTCTACTTCTGGAGCTAGTCCAAGTTTATCTAAATCGATAAAAAAAGAGCTTCAACAAAAATACAGTGAAGACTATGAAACGTATTTAGATTTTTTATTTCAATGCAGATCTATCATTAAGAAGGAATATCCTGAAAAATATCGAAAAGACTTATTAACAAAGCTATCCGATCGGTCCTTATTATATGACGAAGAAAAGCAACGTTCGTATAAACAAGAATTATTAAAAAGTATCGATTGCCATTTGGTTAAAGACCAATAAATGAATAATTCCTTATCAAGAGAGGTAGAGGGAGCGGCCCTATGAAACCTCAGCAACCAGCAGCTACTAGCTGAAAAGGTGCTAATTCCTGCAAGTTCGGTTTGTTGAACTTGTAAAGATAAGAAGACCCCGACGCTCAAAAAGTCTTCTTTTATAGAAGGCTTTTTATTTTTTATATAGGAGGCTATCATGAGTTTAATCACAGACTTAAAACAAAACAAGATACTAATCGGTGATGGTGCGATGGGAACCCTTCTGTATTCGTACGGATCTGACTTTTGTTACGAAGAGTTAAATCTTTCTCAAGAAGAACAGATCTATAATATCCATCGTGCTTATTTAGATGCAGGTGCTGATATCATTCAAACCAATACGTATGCAGCGAACTATTCAAAGCTCGAACGCTATGGGCTTCAAGATCACGTAAAAGAGATTAATAAAGCGGCTGTTCAGATCGCCAGAAAAGCTGCTCATAACGAATATGTTGTAGGGACGATCGGTGGCATACGCGGTATAAAACCAAATAGCATTTCTCTTGATGAGATCAAGCGCAGTTTTCGCGAGCAGCTGTATTGTTTGTTGATGGAAAATGTAGATGGCATCCAATTAGAAACCTATTATGACCTGGAAGAACTAGAAACGGTTTTAGAGATTGCTAGAAAAGAAACATCACTTCCGATCATTGCTCAAGTGTCATTACAAGAAGTCGGCTTTATGCAGGACCGCACTCCCATTTCAGAAGCTTTGACCTCTTTAGAGAACATTGGTGCTGATGTTGTGGGATTGAACTGCCGACTAGGGCCGTATCACATGCTGATGACACTTGAGGAAGTAGCTTTACCAAATCAGGCATTTCTTTCAGCGTTTCCTAATGCATCGCTTCCTTCTTATACAGATGGCCGTTTTAAATATGAGGGGGACGCGGATTATTTTAAAGAATGTGCCCATTTATTTAGACAGCAAGGTGTTCGTCTATTAGGCGGATGTTGTGGTACGACGCCTGCTCATATTCGTGCCTTCTCAAGTGAACTTAAAAACTTAGAGCCTGTAACAGAAAAAGAAGTGAAACAAAGAAAGCGAAAGATTGTCATTCAATCAGCATCAAAATCTAACTATGTACCTCTAAGTGAAGAAGTAAAAAAGAAGCAATCCATAATTGTTGAATTAGATCCACCACGTAAATTAGATACGTCACGTTTTATGGAAGGAGCTAATGCGTTAAAGGAAGCGGGAATCGATGCACTTACCCTCGCCGATAATTCGCTTGCATCACCACGTGTTTGTAACGCTGCATTAGGGTCGATTGTCCAGTCCCAGATTAACCTTCGCCCGCTCGTTCATATTACATGCCGCGACAGAAATTTAATCGGGCTTCAGTCTCACTTGATGGGGCTTCACACGCAGGGCATTCATGAAATACTCGCTGTAACGGGAGATCCTGCAAGCGTCGGAGATTTCCCTGGTGCGTCGTCTGTATATGATGTCACGTCATTTGAACTGATCAAGCTCATCAAACAGTTTAATGAAGGATTATCTCTATCAGGAAAAGAGCTTGGAGAAAAAACATCTTTCACGGTAGGAGCTGCTTTTAACCCTAACATCCGATCCATCGATAAAGCCGTTGAGCGGTTAGAGAAAAAAATTGCATACGGTGCAGACTACTTTATCAGCCAGCCTGTATTTTCAGAGCAAAAACTTATTGAAACGTATGAGGCAACAAAACATATTGATAAACCGATCTATATTGGAATTATGCCTTTAACCTCTTCCCGCAATGCAGAGTTTCTTCACCATGAGGTACCAGGAATCAAACTGTCTGATTCTGTGCGCGATCGGATAGGCAAGTATAAAGATGATCCAGAACAGGCGTGTAGAGAAGGCTTATTGATTGCTAAGTCGTTATTAGACACAGCCATGGAACTCTTTAACGGCATATACCTGATCACGCCTTTTATGCGTTACGAACTAACCGTTGAATTAGCACAATATGCAAGAGCTAACTCTCCATCACTTTTATCCAGGAGGTCCCAGAATGCCTAAGTCATCAATAGAAAAACAGCTAAAATCAAAGATTTTAATTATGGATGGTGCGATGGGAACAATGCTTCAAGAAGCCAAACTTACTCCAGAAGATTTTGGCGGTGAGGCCTATGACGGTTGTAATGAGTATTTAAATGTAACGGCACCCCATGTTATTGAATCGATTCATTATAAATACCTTGATGCTGGCGCTGATATCATTGAAACGAATACATTCGGCGGTACGAATCTTGTACTGGATGAATACGAACTAGGCTATAGAGCATATGAAATCAATAAGCTTGGAGCAGAAATTGCAAGAAAAGCTGCTGATGCTGTTTCAACAGAACAGTGGCCACGTTTTGTTGCCGGCTCACTCGGACCGACCACAAAAACGCTCAGTGTTACAGGCGGAACTACGTTTGATCTGTTAAGAGAAGCCTATGCCGAACAAGCACGAGGATTGATTGATGGAGGTGCGGATCTTCTCCTCTTAGAGACAAGCCAAGATATGCTCAATGTAAAAGCTGGCTTTTTAGGGATCGAGCAAGCTATTGAACAAACGGGAAAAAGAATCCCGCTCATGGTTTCTGGAACGATTGAGCCGATGGGAACCACACTTGCGGGTCAGTCGATTGAGGCTTTTTATATTTCCTTAAAACACATGAATCCTCTTGCTGTTGGGTTGAACTGCGCAACAGGACCTGAATTCATGCAAGATCACATTCGCTCTCTATCAAGTCTGTCAACATCAGCAGTGAGCTGTTATCCGAATGCAGGACTTCCAGATGAAGAAGGAAATTATCATGAAACACCAGAATCATTGGCTACTAAACTATCTGGGTTTGCAGAGAAAAGATGGCTGAATGTGGTGGGTGGTTGCTGTGGTACAACACCTGCTCATATTGAAGCATTATCAAAAGCTATGAAGAACTATCAACCACGTGACCTGCAAGTAAACGAAATTCATATGGTTTCAGGAATTGAACCATTCATATATGATGATCCAACGTTAAGACCAATCATGGTAGGAGAAAGAACAAATGTTATCGGTTCACGAAAATTCAAACGGTTGATTGCTGAGGGCAAGTTTGAAGAAGCAGCAGAAATTGCAAGGGCTCAAGTAAAAGGTGGCGCTCATGTACTAGACGTTTGTTTAGCTGACCCTGACCGTGATGAATTAAGCGACATGGAAGATTTCATGAAAGAAGCGGTTAAGAAAGTGAAAATTCCGTTTGTCATCGATTCTACAGATGAGGATGTTATTGAGCTAGCGTTAAAGTATTCACAAGGAAAAGCCATCATCAATTCCATTAACCTAGAAGACGGTGAAGAACGGTTTGAAAAGGTGATCCCGCTTCTTCATAAATATGGAGCGGCAGTCGTTGTCGGAACGATTGATGAAACAGGTATGGGTGTATCTGCAGAACGAAAACTGGAAATCGCTAAGAGATCGTATGACCTTTTAGTGAATAACTATAACGTTTCACCGTCAGACATCATATTCGACCCACTCGTTTTTCCCGTTGGAACGGGTGATGAACAGTATATCGGCTCAGCGAATGCGACGGTTGAAGGCATTCGAATAATTAAGGAGCATTTTCCTGAATGCTTGACGATTTTAGGTGTCAGTAATGTATCCTTTGGCTTACCTCCTGTAGGCCGTGAAGTATTAAATGCTGTATACCTTTATCATTGCACACAAGCGGGACTCGATTATGCCATCGTAAATACCGAAAAGCTTGAACGTTTTGCTTCAATTGCACCGGAAGAGATTAACATGGCAGAAAATCTATTATTTCGTACAACAGAAAAAGCTTTATCTGTTTTTACAGACTTTTATAGAGGGAAGAAGAAAGAAACAAAATCTAAGCTGCCTGATATGAGTTTAGAAGAGCGACTACACTATTACATTTTAGAGGGTACGAAGGAAGGATTAATTCCAGACTTAGAGATCGCTTTACAAAAGTATGCTACTCCATTAAGCATCATCAATGGGCCATTAATGGATGGCATGAAAGAAGTGGGAAGACTATTCAATGAGAACCAGTTAATCGTTGCAGAAGTCCTGCAAAGTGCAGAAGTCATGAAAGCATCCGTTGCTTATTTGGAACCTTACATGGAAACGAATGATGAATCTGCTTCAAAAGGAAAAGTGTTACTTGCTACAGTTAAGGGTGATGTTCATGACATCGGTAAAAACCTTGTAGACATCATTCTAAGCAACAATGGATTTAAAGTGGTTGACCTAGGGATCAAAGTTACGTCACAAACGTTAATTGAAGCGATTAAAAAAGAAAAACCAAATATTATTGGACTTTCAGGATTGCTCGTGAAATCTGCTCAACAAATGGTGTTAACGGCAAACGATATGAGGGAAGCGAACATCTCAACACCCATTTTAGTTGGTGGTGCTGCATTATCAAGAAAGTTCACAGACACGAAGATATCTAAGGAATACGAAGGGTTGGTTCTTTACGCGAAAGATGCGATGGAAGGTCTCTCGCTCGCTAACCAAATTCAAACACCCGAAGATTACGATAAACTGGCCGTTGAGTTTCAGGAAAGGAAAAAAAGAGTAGTGCTTGTTGCTGGGAGTTATGAAGGCTCTTCGTCAGTTGCAACAGCTGTAAGGGTTCGGTCGAAAGTATCTCAGACCGCTCCAGTTTTCGTTCCAAATGATACAAAAAGGCACATTTTAAGAAATTACTCGATATCCCATATACAGCCTTACATCAATTTACAAATGCTCTTAGGGCATCATCTAGGAATTAAAGGGAAAATATCTCGACTGCTTCAAGAGAAAGATGAGAAAACCCTTCAAATCAAAGCAGTTGTAGACGGACTGTTGGAAGAGGCTAAGAATAAGAATTTAATCACTCCTTCAGCACTGTATCAATTCTTTCCAGCGCAAAGTGACGGTGAACGAGTAATCATTTATGACCCTATTGATCAACGAACAGTTATCGAGACATTTGATTTTCCTAGACAAAACAAAGAACCGTATCTTTGTATAGCGGACTACTTACAATCAAAAGACAGCGGGGAAATGGATTACGTTGGTTTCTTTTCTTTAACAGCAGGAACCGGCATTCGGGAGCTAGCCTCAGAACTTAAAACAGAGGGTCGTTTTCTAGAAAGTCATGCTCTACAAGCGTTAGCTTTAGAAACAGCAGAAGGCTTTGCTGAACTAGTTCACCAACAGATGCGGGATCGCTGGGGATTCCCAGATTCAGTAGACTTCACCATGAGAGAACGCTTTTCAGCACGGTATCAAGGGCAGCGGTTCTCCTTTGGATATCCCGCCTGTCCAGAACTTGAAGATCAGCAAAAGTTGTTCAAGCTTATTCAACCTGAAGATATCGGGATCCAATTAACAGACGGCTGCATGATGGAGCCAGAAGCTTCCGTATCTGCTATCGTGTTTGCCCATCCAGAAGCTAGGTATTTTAACGTGTTGAGTTGATCAATAGCACCTGATTTCAGGTGCTATTTTTATTGAAAATCCCTCTCGTGAAATATCTTTAAAATTTCATACAATTAAGACATTTTAGTGTGAAAGCATTCTTTTTTCTATTATGATGATGAAAAGGGAAGGAGTTATGTTCATGAAAAACATTGAATTTAAACTGCCAACCATCATTCGAGCTGGAAACGGCGAATTTAAAAAAGCGGGGACATACTTAAAAGAAGTGTTTGAGGGAAAACGAATTTTTATTGTAACAGACCCTGGCATTGAGAAAACGGGATTTGTAAAACAAGCTGTTCAAATGTTAGAACACCTAGGTTTTAAAATCCGCACGTTTAATAAGGTGCGACCAAATCCCCGGGATATCGAATGTAAAATAGGTGGTGAAGAAGCAAGACAATTTCATGCAGATGCAATTTTGGCAATAGGCGGAGGATCGGTTATCGACTCAGCAAAGGTGATAGCAATCTTACAATGCCTAGGTGGTGAACCACAGGATTACGTTGGGCGTGATAACGTTTATGAAAAAGTAACTCCTATCATCGTTGTTCCGACAACTGCTGGAACTGGTGCAGAAGTAACCCGTTCATCGGTTATTACAGATACGGCAAAAAAAATTAAATTCACGATTAAGGACGTCAATATCGCACCTGTTTTAGCGATTGTGGATCCTGAACTTACATATGGACTACCAGCTCATTTAACTGCATCTACAGGAATGGACGCCTTAGTACATGCAATAGAAGCTTTTACTTGTAAACTGTCTAATCCTATTTCAGACGGTCTTGCATTACAAGCAATGAAACATATATACCCCTATTTAAGAAGAGCCGTAAACGATGGGAATGATCAAGAAGCCCGATACAACTTAATGGTAGGTTCAACAATTGCAGGCATGGCTTTTTCTCATGCTGATGTAGCATCTGTTCATTGCATGGCTGAAGCAATAGGTGGATTATATGACACTCCACATGGGGTTGCAAATTCCATGTTCTTGCCCTACATCGTTGAATACAATGCAGTGACGAATCTAGAAAAACATGCAACAATCGCAAGGACACTAGGAATTGCTTCCCCAAATGATTCTGATGAGGATGCATCCGCACTTCTTGTAAAAGAAATGAAGCAGCTAGCAGAAGATCTATCTATCCCAACGTTCTCCTCATTACCAGAAGTGAACGAGAACGATTTCGATTATCTTGCAGAGTCGTCATTCTTGAATGGCTCTACACCAAGCAATGCTAGGGAGATAACAAAAGAAGACTACCTGAAACTATTTAAAGTTGCTTACTCAAAGAAACACAGTGAAATAAGCCTGCATTAATAGATCTGCCCTATATAATGAAAGAAGGTAAGCGGGGATGCTTAAACAAAACGAACAAGCTTTACTAAAATTGATTTCTTCAGGAGAAGGAACATATGGCGTTTCGATCTATCATTTTGAGACGAAAGAAAGCTTTGAACATCATTCTGATGAGCTTTTTTACTCAGCTAGCATAATTAAGGTGCCAATTATGGCTGCTGTTTTTGCTCATGCTGCAGAAGGGAAATGTTCATTATCTGATAAAATTCCGGTGAGGGAAGAAGACATTGTGCCTGGGGATGGTATTATAAAGCATTTGTCACCTGGTATGGAATGGACCATTCATGATTTAATCGTATTAATGATTATTGAAAGTGACAATACAGCTACTAATGTTTTGATTGATTTGTTAGGAATAGATCAGATTAATACATACATGAAAGAATGGGGATTTGATCAAAGTCACCTACATCATAAACTACAAATTAAAGCTGCTAGAGAACCAGGAAAGATGAATGTCTTAACCGCTCATGAAATTAATGAATTTTTAAAGAAAATAGCACTTGGGTCTGTGGTTTCTTTATATTCGTGTAAAAAGATGATTGATATTTTAAAACAGCAGAAGATGAATGATTTGCTGCCAAGTCTGCTTCCTGAGGTAAATGGATTAATCGGAATGATTCCGAATTGGGAGTTTGCACATAAAACAGGATATGTTTCTGGTGCTTTATTTTACTGGTCATACATATGCTGTATCTGTTCTGAGTAAGAATGTGCCGGTACGTTCTGAGCCAAGACGTATTATGGGTGAGATAGGGCAATTGTTGTATCAAGTTTCCTCAAAATAAAAAAAGCTAATGGACGTTAGATAACGCCCATTAGCTTTTTTTGTTAACAAACTGAATCTGTAGATTTTGGATTTTTTAATCCGAACAATGGCCGAACGAACAGAGCTAAATACGTACCTAGCATAGCCATAACTGCCCATACCCAGCCGTGAAGACTAAATGAAGCAATTCCGCTAAAATAAGCACCGATGTTGCAACCGAATGCTAAGCGAGCACCATAGCCCATCATTAATCCACCGATTATAGAAGCGCCAGCAATACCTGGTTTGATTTTTCCAGGTTTAAACGTTCCTTGGAAAGAAGCTGAAATAAATGCGCCAAGCATAATACCAAAGTTCATTACGCTTGTTCCATCTGTAAGGACACTTTTTGTAAGAGCTTCGCCATTCTTGCCATCGAAATAACCCCATGCAGATACGTCAACACCCGTTGCCATCATGGCTTTACCGCCCCATAGTGCAAACGCTGATGTGATACCCCACGGACTTCCTTTAACGGCTAATGTTATTGCATTTAATAAGGCAAGAACAATTGCTGCTGTAAATAATGGCCATGAACCACGAAGTACTTTTTTCCATCCAACTGTAGTCGGCAGTGGCTTCATCATAGGTGGATTCTTCTTTTTAGCAATTTGCACGGTTATCCAATAAATTAAAGCAAACAGTCCTAACTGGACCACTAAAGCTCCGAAATAACCTAGTCCTGGAATCTGATTCAATGAGAGCGGTGGAAGAGAAGGCAATCCCATCCAAAATGTGAAGTGGTAAGCCCCTAGAACAGATCCAGCAATAAATGAGATAAGGGTTAAAATCATAGATGATGATCCGCCACCTAAAGAGTAAAGTGTTCCTGACGCGCATCCGTTTCCGAACTGCATCCCAATACCGAACAAAAAAGCACCAACTAAAATACTAATGCCAACTGGTGATACATTTCCTGTTGGTTCAACACCAGTAAAACTAAAACCAGTAGTGAAAATAATGGCAAACAATACCGATGCAACTGCAAGCATTACCATATGTGCTTGAAGTCCTTGTACGTTACCGACTGAAACTAATCTACGAAATGCTGAAGTAAAGCCAAAGCGTGCATAAAGTAGAGTTCCACCGAGTGCTAAACCAATGATAAATAGGCTACCTTGTGTCCAATTTGCAATTTTTAATATCGACACAAGCAGAAATACAGCTGCAAGAAGGCCGAAAAGCACAAAGGGCTTTTGTACAGGCTGTAATTTTGTAACAACAGTAGTAGGATGAAACACTTGCTGTTTATTTGATGAAAGATGAGTTTCTGTTTGTTCCATAACTATAAACCCTCCAATTCCTATGAGTTATGTCGGAATTATAGCATTATACTATGAATCCATAAATATGAAAAGTAATTTTGATTTATTCCACTATTGTCCATGTCAAAAAATGAGAACTTACATTAAATAATATGAATAGACATGAAAGGAGACTGCAAATGGGTAAAAGAAGAAATCAATTTCACAACGACTGTTTTTCGTGCGATGATTTGAATAGAGCAGGACTGGGTTCTGGAATCGCAGCAAAAGAAATATCTTTCCAACCGTTAACGACAACGACTACAACTTTCCCCGTATTAGTTACACTTGATGATGCAGTAACGACTACTGGTATTGAATTTTTGAGAAACGGTGTAGCATCTGGACTTCAAACGACAACTGGTGGGATCTACGATATTGCATATATTGTTAGTTCAACTGTAACGACTACTACTGGTGTCGCAAATACCTTATTATTCGAGCTAGTTACGAGCACAGGGAGGGTAATTGCAGATTCAACAGCAACTCAGTTCTTTCCAGCAGCTTCTGTAGCAGGTTTCTCCGCGAATACAAATCTGGAATTAGCACTTAATGTAAGGTTGTTACCAGGGGAAAGTGTTTCGATAATCTTAAGATCAATTACACCGTTAATTTCTGCAGGGACGATTACAATAAATACAGCGTCATTGTTTATTACACCAACTCCAACTATTGAAGAATTTAGAGAAGAGTCGTCAACGAGTTGTTGTATAGAGTCAAGTATTCATCATTGTAAGAAAAATAGTTTATTTAGTAATCAAAAAAATTCTCAGTATAGAACAAGATAAAGAAATTATGCTACGTCTTAAAGTAACTTTTAAGATGCGGCATTTACATAACAATTACATAACTAAACATCCATTTTTTTCTCGTCTCACTATCTTAAGTAATCTTAGTTTTTGAGACTGATTTCTTTACATTTCACATAGTTGCCGAGAATAGATATTACGTTAACTAGTTAAAAATAATTAACTTACTATTAATTATTTAAATGAACACTTTCCTCTTGTGACGGTTTCAATTATTCTATGAGCTTGTGCTACATCACGTAAATCGACGTTTTTTATGTGTCTTTCAAAATACAAACACCAATCCAAAAGTTGCGATTGGTGTTTTCTTAACTAAATTTTCTTTTCATTACATACAGAATTGAATTTCAGTTGAAACTCTTTATCGGTATTTAACCAACGATAAAAAGTATTAATCCCTATGTTTGCACTCTTACAAGCCTCTAGCAAATCTCCATTTAAATTGTAGTGATAAAGTAATTTTAATTTTCTTGCTTCTATTGCAGATTTATTTGCCTTAAATGGACGATCTTTCAATTGATCTGGAGGCATCTTTTCCTTGTTAAATTCAAAATGTTTTCTTGAAATATATAAGTTTTTATCTTTATAAATCCATTGCCCAAAGTCATAAACTGTTTTTCTCCCAGATAGGAATAATCTGTGATACTTTTCTTTACTAACTATGAAAGGTTCAAATGAGTAACATTCTAGTTTTTTCTTAAAATGTTCCATAAAAGTTTGTGAGCCTCCAACAAAAGAAACAGTTCTTTTTTCAAAGTTAATATTCCCATCTCCATCAAAGAAACCTCTGACAAAATGACTAAAATACTCTTCTGGTATATAAGGAAACTCGAGTGTTGTTGATTTTTTAGGGGTCATTCCATGTAGCTGCATAAGATCTTTTTTCATAATCTTACTTGAGATATTTAATAGATGTACGCCTGTTCGAGGATTTGTTTTGATCGGGTGTGTAGATTGAAGTTCTTTTCTAATATCTTCGAGGATTTTAGGATCTTTTTGTGAAAAACTTACCAATTGCAAATCTTTTGGCAAACAACCATCTGCTGCAAAAAAACCTAATACATATGCCATAGATGCTGACCACGTTTTGAAATAATCTTCATTCACTGTATAACGTCTTAACCAGCTGCTGTGTGGTAGTCTTTCCACGTTATGTTGCTGCAGAACTCTATTGATATATCTTGCTGTCACATTTGCCTCTAAAGCGATCTCATTGGAGGTCATTCCGCTTTGATAACGTTCAATAATGGTAGGAATACTCATGGTGCACTTCTTTTTTCGCATACCAATCCACTCCTTTATTCACTTATTTTTATTATACCGAACATTTGTTCTCTAGTCGAGTTTTTGGCACTTTTGCAAACAAAAAAGACGCTATCTCAAATGATAGCGTCTAAACATAATCTTTATTTCATTAACTTTTTAATGATTTTCAAGCCAAGTTTTGCGTTCGGGTATCGAAAACTAAAGTCGAATTTGTTCGTTTGATTGAGAACACTTTTGTTATGAGAAAACGCCACGAAACTGGATTCACCATGATAACTTCCAATCCCGCTCTCTCCTACTCCACCAAAAGGCAGATATGGCGTTGCGATGTGCATCAATGTGTCGTTGATCGATCCCCCACCAAATGAGATGTTATTCACCACTTTCTCTTCTACCTCTTTGTTAATTGTAAACAGGTATAGTGCAAGTGGTTTTGGGCGTTCAACAACAAAATCGATTACTTCATCAATGCTTTCATATTCCAAGACTGGAAAGATAGGTCCAAAGATTTCATCAGTCATAACAGGTGAAGAAGTATCAGATGGAGCGATTAAAGTTGGTTCGATCTTTTCACTGTTTTCATCGTATCGACCACCGAAAAGCACCTCTCCTTCTGATAAGTAACTTTTTAACCGATTAAAATGACGATCATTTACGATTTTGCCGAATTCTTCATTTTGTAGTGGATTCTCTCCGTAAAATTCTTTGATTACTTCCTTAAATGTATCAATGAATGGTTGACGTATGTTTTTGTGTAAATAGATATAATCTGGTGCTATGCACGTTTGACCAGCGTTCGTAAATTTTCCAAAAGCTATGCGTTTTGCAGCAAGCTTAAGGTCTGCTGTTTCATCTACAATACAAGGACTTTTGCCGCCTAATTCTAATGTGATCGGAATAAGTCTTTTACTTGCCGCTTCCATCACGATTTTACCTACAGGAACGCTTCCTGTGAAGAATATATAATCTAAAGGTTGATCGAGCAATATTTGATTGGTTTCAACTCCGCCTTCTACGACTGCGATAAAGTCAGGATGATAGTATTCTTTGATTAGTTCATCCAATAGTTTTGACGTTTGTGGCGTAAGTTCGGATGGTTTTAATATAGCCGTATTACCAGCTGCGATCGCACCGATTAACGGAGCTAGTTGCAGTTGGAACGGATAGTTCCATGGTGCGATGATTAAAGTGACGCCATAAGGTTCAGCAATGGTATAACCCTTTGAGCCAATATGGGTTTTTGCTGTTTTCACTTTTTTGGGTTCCATCCACTTTTTGAGATGTTTTTGAGTATGACGAATCTCTTCTAATAAAAAGCCGATCTCCGTTGTATAGGCTTCTGCTTCAGATTTATTTAAGTCTGTCTTTAATGCATGAAGAATCTTCGCTTCGTTGTTTCTAACAAGCTTTGAAAGGTTGTTTAAAGCTTTCATACGGAAATCATATGATCGAGTTACACCGCTTCGAAAGTAAGTTCTCTGAGCATGTACAAGTTTATCAATTGATTCTTTTGTGCTTTCTTTCATCGTGTTTGGCTGATTCAAGCTTTACGCCTCCTACAACATAAAATTAAGTGTTTAAACTTATGAACATGTATTAGTGAAATCAATATAATATGTTTATGATAGGTAGTCAATGATTTTGACTTTTCTCATTTATTATAATGATACATTACTAAAATAACCTTTAAAAAAGAGAACTAAACAAAAAGACCCTCTCCATGTAAAAGAAAGGGTCGCCTTAATTTGTAATTTTAGTCTTGCGGAATGGCAGAAACTTGCCACTCTACTCCATATTTATCTATTACTTGGCCATACGATGGGCTCCAAAATGTTTCTTGAAGAGGCATTGTCACTTTTCCCTCTTTAGACAGCTTCTCAAAGACTTGTTTGGATGCATCCACTGTATCAATTTGAACGGCGATGGTTACTTGATTTCCAATGGTATAAGGCATTCCTGGAAAATTGTCCGAAAGCATCATAACCGTTTCGCCCACTTTAAATTGAGCATTCATGACACGGTCCTTTGCTTCTTCTGGAAGTGGATGATTTGGATCTTCTGGCATTTCTCCAAATGTTTGAAGTGAGATTAACTCTGCATTAAATGCATCAACATAAAACTGCACCGCTTCTTTACCGTTTCCATCAGTTACTACATAAGGATTTACTGCTACAATCATTTTTAGCACCTCATCGTCTCATTTTTTCGATACAGGAACACTTGTTCTGTTTCATCATAACAGAATTTAGTTCTTCTTGCTACCATTTTTATATTTCTACTAAAACGAAGCTGCACCTTCTCGATACATAAAAAAAAGAGAGCCACAAAGGCTCCCTTTTATCTTCATTATTTTAGGTCGATGCTATAGATTCCAAATCCGTTTGCATCTGTTTTATTCGTATATTGAATCTTACCTGTCTCACTCGTATACTTTTGGCCGTTCGGTGATGATAAGAACGTTACGTTAGCATTTCCGCTAATCGGAGCGATCGACCAGTTGTTGTCAGCAGTTGGCGTGATCTCCTTCATCTCCGTGATGTAATCCATCAAGATTTGTCGGTTTTCATCAGCTGAATCAACTACATATTCGCTACCTTTTACTCCAGGGAAGTTTCCGCCTCCACCCGCTCTATAGTTGTTCGTTACTACAATAAAATCTTGGTTAGGGTCGATTGCTTTTCCGTCATATGTTAGATTTACAATTCGATTGCTATCAGCATTGATCACTGCTCCGTTTTTATCATACTTAGGAGCTTTCGTAACATCGACTTGATAATTAACACCGTCGATTACGTCAAAGTTATAAACAGGGAAACCTGCATCTAAAAGTTCTTGTGCTTCTGTTTTGTTAGGATCAATGGTCTTAAATTTCCCAGCGGACATTTCTAACCACTCTTTAACAACAGAACCTTTTACTTTTAGTGCTTTTAACGTGTTGTCATATAGATAAAGGTCACCTGCACTGCGAATCGTAAGTGGTCCTTTTTGAATCTCGGTAAATTCAGTTACACCATTTCTTCCTGCTTTAAATGGAGCCCCAACTGAAAGTATTGGAAGATTTTTATATTCTGGCTTGTTTAATGAGATGTATTTTTCTACATACCATTTTTGAGCGTTCGTTACCACTTGAACAGATGGATCATCTTGAACGAGTGCAAAGAAGCTATGAATATCGTCTGTCGTTGAACCGATTGGTGTGTTTACGTACTTAATCGTGGCGTCATGTACATCCTTTACAGTCTTAACCACTTTTTCGTCCGGCGTTACGGTCGCTGCACTTCTTACTGATGACTGAGAAGAAACCACTTTCCATCTTCCACGATCTTGTTGAAGGGTTAAATCGATCAGACCAAGTGATCCTCCGCCATATCCTGCTTGTACAGCTGGAACACCGTTAATGGTCCCTTTCGCGTTATCAACGCCAGGAAGAACATTGCCTTTTGCGTCTTTAAACAAGGCATCTAATGACTTTTCATCAGCAGCCGGGAATATCTTATGTGTGTGCGAGAATGTAATGGCACTGATTCCTTTTACTTTACTGAGTGAATAGATAACATCTTCCGTATTCGTTTCACTTCCATTAAATCCAGAGTGCGCTTGTGCAATAATGATATCTGCACCTTTTTTTTTCATCTGTGGAATAAATTTTTCCGCGCTTTCCATGATATTCTTTGTAATTACTTTTCCATCAAGGTGAGACTTATCCCACTCGTTAATCTGTGGTGGTACAAAACCGATATAACCGATCTTTAAGAGCTTCGGTCTGCCGTATTCATCTCTAACGAATTTCTTTACGATTTTGTATGGTGTGTATTTGTTTACATCATTTTTAGGGTTGTTGTCATGATCATCTACGTATACGTTAGCATTTACAAAAGGAAAGTTAGCATCATCGTACGTTTCTGCTAGAAAATCGAGGCCATAGTTGAACTCATGGTTTCCTAGTGTTGCCATATCATAATTCATTAGATTCATAGCTGCGATAGCTGGATGAACTTCCCCATCCTTTAGAGGGGCGATCTTTGCTTTATATGTACCAAGTGGTGTACCTTGAATCAAGTCTCCGTTATCAACTAATACACTGTTCTGACTGTACTTTAAATCTTCTCGAGCCGTTTTAACAAGTGTAGCTGTCTTTGCTAAACCAACGTTTTCAGATGCGGCATTTTTGTAATAATCAAAGTTTAAAAGGTTTGTATGGATGTCTGTTGTTTCCATAATTCTAAGGTTAACTTTACTTTTGTGTTTTGCTGGCGTTTTAGCGATGGCTTGGCCAGCTAGAGGTGAACTTAAGAGACTGATAGCAAGTGTGAGCGAAGCTACTTTCTTAACATTTTTATTCACAACAAAAACCCCTTTTTTTCATTTGATTGAGACAAACCGGACATTTTCGTCCCAAGGAAGATTATAATCTTCCTTTTCTGATAATACTAGCTTGTTTTTTCAAGATTCTGTACTTTCTTACACAACGTGTATCTTTTCATCGTATAAATATAGTATAGTAATCTTGTATTACCCATTAACTTCCATCGAATGAATTGAAAGGAATGAAGAAAATGGCAAAATCAAAAGCAAAGAAAATGAGAGAAAAACGCGTACGTGAAGGTAAACGAAATCCTATTCTGGAACGTAGTGCTTTTGCACATCCCGAGATGTATAATTTGATGACATCGAAGGCAACAAAATCGAAAAAGGAAAAATTAGACCACATCAAACATAAAAAGCGGCTATCATCCATCGGTTACACTGAGGATCATAGCCGCTTTATTATTTATACCGCTTGTTTCTGACTTTGTTGCACCTGAGCAACAATCACTTTTTTAGACTTTGTGTTAAATAGCAAATTCAGAAGAACAGCCATTAAACTTCCAGCTACGATTCCGTTTTCTGTGAGGATTTGAACACTTTCAGGAAGTCTGTTGAAAAGTTCAGGTTCAACGGTTACGCCTAACCCCATTCCTACTGAGCAAGCAATGATCAGAAGATTTTCTTGTTTAGCAAGGTTCACTTCACTAAGCATTTTGATACCTGAAGCAAACACCATTCCAAACATAGCAACCATAGCTCCTCCCATAACAGCTGTTGGGATTAAAGTCGTAAGTGCAGCCACTTTTGGAATCAAGCCCAAGAAAATCAACATTCCTCCTGCAACATAAATGACCTGTTTTGCTTTTACTCCAGATAACTGAACAAGGCCTACGTTTTGTGAATATGTCGTATAAGGGAAAGCATTAAAGATTCCACCTAAAATAATGGCAAGACCTTCTCCTCGATACCCTTTCGTTAAATCTTTTGGCGTTAAGTCTCTGTCGCATATTTTACCTAACGCCATAAACACACCTGTTGACTCGATCAAACTTACGATAGCTACTAAGATCATGGTGATGATCGCACCAAGTTCAAAGGTAGGAACTCCGAAATAAAAAGGCGTTGGCATATGAACCCATGATGTTTCCATAACTGGTGTAAAGTCAACTAAACCTAGGAATACAGACACGATTGTACCCGCTATCAGACCAATCAAGATAGAAACGGAACGAATGAAACCTTTAGAAAAACGAAATAAAAGTAAGATAAATGCTAAAACACCAAAAGAGAGCAATAAGTTTTGGGCTGAACCAAAGTTCTCGCTTCCCGCTCCGCCTGCCATGTCTTTAATTGCAACTGGTATTAGTGTAATTCCTATAATTGTTACAACAGTTCCCGTAACGATTGGTGGGAAAAGCTTAAGAATTTTACCGAACGCACCTGCAAAAATGACAACGAATAGACCAGCTGCAATGATGGAACCGTAGATGGCACTCATTCCATACTGTCCACCTATTGCGATCATCGGTCCTACCGCTGTAAAGGTACAGCCTAGGACAACGGGTAGCCCTACTCCAAAGAAACGGTTCTGCCAAACTTGGATAAGTGTAGCAAGTCCACATGTTAAAAGATCGATAGCTACTAAATAAGCTAATTGTTCAGGAGATAATTTTAAGGCACTACCTACGATTAATGGTACGATTACGGCTCCTGCATACATTGCTAAAACATGTTGAATACCTAGAGAGAACACTTTTCCCTTCTTCATGATGACATCACCTCCGTTTGGATGAATGATATACCATTTGTGTTCATTTCTTTTACTCTTGCGATCGATTCAACGCGATATCCTTTTTCCTCGAGTTTTTCACGACCGACCTGAAACGATTTTTCAATCACAATTCCAAATCCTGCGATTGAAGCATGAGCTTGATTAACGAGTTCCGCTAGACCGAGTGCTGCTTCTCCGTGTGCTAAAAAGTCATCGATGATTAACACATTGTCACCAGGTTGAATAAATTTCTTAGCAATAGAAATCTCGTTTTGTTCTTCTTTTGTAAAGGAATAAACACTGGATGTTAATAATCCTTCTGTTAAGGTTAAAGATTTCTTTTTACGGGCAAAAACGACAGGTACAGAAAGTTTCAATCCTGCGAAAACGGCAGGTGCGATACCAGACGATTCTATTGTTACTATTTTTGTTATTCCTTCACTTTTAAAAAGATCCGCAAATTCGGTACCTATTTTCAGCATAAGTTCTGGGTCGATCTGATGATTTAAAAACGAGTCTACTTTTAAAACGGACGAGGACAATACGATTCCTTCATCACAAATTTTCTTTTCTAAAAAATTCATTTTCCCACCCCATTATCTTATTTACACACAAAAAAACCGGAGAACGCCTTCTCTCTGAACGAGTGAAGCAATTCTCCGGTTAAACAAAATCGGAACACATAAATAGCCCAATACATCTATGAAAAGATGCATGGAAAGTTTGCGTCACTCGTAGTCAAACCCTTAACGGGGGTTTGGTAGAAACTTGCAGGCCATATCCCTGCGATTATACGAGCTGTATGAAGTTAACTCACATTATACGTGATAGGATTGAAAAATGAAACCTCTTTAAGCGACTTTACGATTTTTGCTGTTATTAGGCGTGTATCTATGGAAAATCGGATACACAAGAAATCCTAAGAAAAATAATCCGATTCCCAAAGTAAAGGTCTTCGCATCCGATGTTCCGGATATAATAACCCAGCTCGAGTAGATGAATGCCAATAAAGCAATCGCACCATCTCTTACGCGAGAACCTTTTATCTCGTTATACGTTTCTCCACTATAGACAAGCTTTAAAAAGTAGATTGCCGAAATCAAATACGGAATTAAATAGGCTAACGTTGCTGAAGTGGTTAAGAACGTGTAAGCTTCACCGATCGTACCTGATATCGTAGAAAAGATAAAAATTTGAGACATGATGTTTGTTACTGTTAATGCGTTCACCGGGCTCCCGTTCTTGTTCACTTTTGCAAATATAGCGGGAAACACGCCTGCTTTAGCTGCTTGATAAGGAACTTCTGAACTTAACAGAATCCAGCCGATCGTTGAACCGAACAAAGAGATAACGGCTAACAATCCCATTAAAGAAGCCCCCGTATTTCCAATCAGCACGGATAATACATCAACGAATGGTTTGTCAGAATTCATCAGAACTTCACGAGGCAAAACGTTCATCGTTAATAAGGTTGTTATCATGTAAATGCTTAATGCAATCAACAGTCCAACGATCGTTGCTTTTTTTACATCTCGTTGTGAAGAAGCTCTTCCCGATAATACAACAGCTGATTCGATTCCGACAAATGCCCATAATGTAGCAATTGCAGCCATATTGATCTGACTTCCTATTCCATGAGAGATGCCTGCATCATCTACAATCGGGAAGTAAGAATCGGCAAAAATCGTTGACTCGACTGCGAATAATGCAGCCACAATGAATAACATAAATCCAATTACCTTAGAAGCGGTTGCTACGAAGTTTAGTTTACCTGCTCCGTTCATGCTCTTGATTAAAATAAAGTGTGTAAACCATAGAAGTACCGTACACACTACAAAGGTAATTAGTTTACCTAACTGAATGTCTTGATTAAGAACCGTTCCGATAACCTTTGAACTTCGCATCATTGGGAAAAATGTTGATAAGTATCCAGCGAAACTCGTGATGATTGCAACATTGCTGATCCAATTTGCCACCCAATATCCCCATACCATGCTAAATCCTGCAACATTTCCTGCTTTTGGATTAGAAAACAAAGCTCTTGCATAGCTTTGAGGACCGGCTGTTAATTCTGGTTTTCTGATAGATAGAGACCCAAAGACTAACGCGATCATCAGTACACCAAACCCTGTTACTGCCCATGCGGCTGTTACGCCAAGTGGACTAGCTGTTTGGGCTAATGTGTTAGGTAACATAAAGATTCCCGAACCTACCATGTTTCCAACGACGAATGCTGTAAGTAGCCATACGCTCCAATTATTATTTTTCATGCTGTAAGTACCTCCTGGTGATTTGTAGCCAATAAAAAAACACGCATGGAAACGCCCATACGTGAATATAATCAGCATCCTCCAAAAATCTCTTATAGCTCAACGCAGAAAATTCTGCGACAGTTCTGCACTTGTTCAATGCAGCCCCAATGGATTTTTCAAGTGGATTAAAAACCATTTCGGCATCAATTCCTTTTAAACTGTCGTCAAAAGCACCACTTGCCTCTAACAGTTCTACTCATAATTAATGCGACCTCTACCTCACAGAGATTAATGTGAGGACTTTTATTTAATTATTTACTCTTACCGTTTTGTAGATTAACAGATTGTTCTTTCTGCGTCAATCATTATCATTTATTTATAATCCGAACTCTGACGGATGGTTTCGTAAACTCTTTTTCCGATTAACGCATAACCTTTTTCATTAGGATGAAGTTTGTCAGAGAAATAATCACGTTTATTCTTGTCGATGAAGAGGTCATCCGTGCGTATATATGCAGTATTTTTGTTTTCCTTCGTTACTTCGATTGTGGATTGATTCCAATTTGATACGGCCTCATTAACAACAGACATATCACTCCATTCAGCTTTAGGGTTATAGATGCCTAAAATATAGATGGTCTTAGGATTTTCTTGATTTTGTATCTGCTGAATAACCTGGTTCAAATTTTCTTTGTAGATTTCCTCGTTTGCTGCTAGCTCTTCTTTGTTAAATTTCGTTAATAAATCGGTACTCTTCAGGAAATCATTTGTACCGATATTGATGAAAATAACATCAGAACTTTTAGCTGTTTTGGCTATCTCGGGATTTTTTAACCGCTGAAGTAAGTCTGTGCTCGTATCATTAGGAACTCCAAAGTCATGAACAACAAGCTGTTTATCTAAATCTTCTACATACCGTTTTTCAACATCTCCAATATATCCATTATCTTTAGTATCACCTAAACCATAGGCAAGAGAATCACCAAGAGCTGTAACTTCCATTTCTTTTAAGTTAAAAGAGTATACCCCTATAGCAACGCCTAATACAACGATTAAACACGCTGCCATGATCAATGATATTTTCTTCATGTTTCTACCTCCGACTTTCTAGTTGTTTATTCTAAGTATGTATCAGGGGGAATTTCTTTAGACCTTTATGCATTATTGGTATTCATACCTGTTTTAGTTAGCTTTTAAACAAAAGATCTTTACACATGTTAGAAATCAGGTCAAAAAAAGACAACAGAACTAGTTTCTGTTGTCTTAGTAGATTATGTTAACTTTTGTGATATCAAGTCTGCTACAAGAATATAGCGCTCAGGTGATGCACCTATAAAATCAAAAGGATAACATGTTGATACAGTTAATGTTGCTCTCGGTTTAGGTACGATGACCGTCCTGTCATCTTTATCAACGATGCGCACATATCTAATTTTATAAGTAAAGGTACCTGCTGACGTTTCTACAATCAGCTTGTCACCTTTTCCGACTTCACCTAACTTGCGGAAAACAGTATCTCGATGTCCAGAAAGAACGGAATTATCTTGTTCTCCTGGTAAGACACTTTCTTCAAAATGACCTACACCTCTTTCTAACTCCTCTTCATCTGTTCCATGAAAAATAGGTAGTGTAGCATTTAATTTTGGTATGAGCAAGTTCCCGATATTCTCGCCTTTATTCGGTCGTATTGAATAGATACTTTCTTGACTAAAGTTTTCCTTATGCTGTTTGGAGGGTATTTCCGCATTCTTAACGCTGTTTGTGTGACCTGTCTGAAACAGCATATAACCTTTCACAAACGTATAAGCATTTGTAGTACTAAACCAAAAACCGACCAAGATTAAAACAAATGATAATACAAGAAGTACCTTCCGAATGCTACCTCTAGTTTTCATTAGATTCCTTTGACACGCAATCTTCTAAATAAATATATGCCTGCCGCTAAAACCCCTAATCCTATTAACGAGTTCTCTAAATGGTTAGTAGCGGTTGTTGGAAGTTTTCCGCCTTTCACTGTTTTCGCAGGTGGACTCACTTTCGTCGGAGTTGAAGAAACAATTTTTTCAACTTTTTGAATATCTTTACCTGTTTCTTGAATGATTTCAGATCCAAACATTTCAGCTGTGATACGAATATCAGCCAATAATTCACCATTTAAATTATAAATTTCCATGATAAGATCATTTCCATTTGTCGTTTCCATCTTCATCAATGAATCCATTGATACAGCTTGTTTTTGTCCATCAACAACTAAATAATATTTTGTCTCTAGTTGTAACAGCTGCTTCATTTCAGAAAAGATAGAAAGTAGTTCGGCAACTTGTTCCGAAGAAAGTTCATCAGCAGTTTCAAAATCTTCAAACGCCATCATTCTTTCAGCAAGAACCATCATTTGATCAAGAAAAGATGGATCTTCCCAATTAAGAGTATCCATATGAGTGATCAGCTTTTCTATTTCTTCCTCTGTTAAAGCAATCTCTGTAAATAGATCCTCTATATCATCACCCATATAGTCATCGCCATTTATATAAAAATCAACGGCTCCTTCAAGATCTTCAATATAATCATAATTTTCTCTAGCATCGTCATTTTCTTTTAATAAAGCGTCTAGTTCCGCTAGAGAAGCTAAGTTGTAATCTCTTAATAATTGTTGAAGATTTTCATCATTAATAAGAGTTCCTTCCCAGTCATCTCCATTAATATAATAATCAACAGACCATTCTAGGTGTTCGATATATTCATAGTTGTCACGTGAATCATCGTTCTCTTTTAATATAGCATCCAGTTCTTCAATGGATTTTAGATCGTAATCACTTAATAACTTTTGAAGGTTTTGTTCGTCTATAGGTGTGCCGATCATAAAATCAACTTCCTCAAACAATTCCTCTTCAAAAATAATATAAGTTCCGTCGAGTACATCTTGTCCTTCTTCTATATTTCCATATTCCACAAGAAGTTCATTAAGTCTATCTCGACTGATGTCAAACTCTTTTAACACGGTCTGTACACCTTTTTCTGATAAGGGTGTGCCTAGTTCATCAACTGATTCAAAATCTCTTAGTGCCCACTCTTTACTGTTCAAATAAGTTACAAAATCCTTTGAGTTCCAACCGATCTCTTGTAAGAAAGCTTTATACTCTTTGTCGTTTGCATTAATCGCAAACGCTGACAATGGCAAGATGCCGAAGCTAATCGTAATAGCCAATAAGAAAGTTACAACCTTTTTCATCCTTGACCCCCAAAAAACTAGTTTAGTATAATTTCTAGAAAATTATACTGCCAAAATCTGCTTTTGCATACAAGTTTTTTTAGATTTTGTTTTTTTAACCTTCAGGTGTTATGCATAATCAAAAAGAAACATAAAGTTCGATATTTCTTCATTGTAAATACCGTCAACTTTGTTTACGATAAAAGTAACTTCTTTTTATTTAGTAAAAATTCTACGAGGTGAACAATGGGTAAACAAAAAAAGAATAAGGCTTATGTAAACAGCTCAAAGAAAAAGAACAACTCTTCTCCTGTTTGGCTTTTTTGGACGATTGGTATTTTGACTCTAGGATTGATTATTTTTCTGTTCAGCGGTGCACTTGATAATAAGGATACGTCCACAGCTGATATTTCCTATGAAAACCAGCCTTACCTAGGTGAGAAAGATGCCACTGTTAACATTATTGAATTTGGAGATTACAAGTGTCCTGCATGTAAAAACTTTAATGAGTCATTCTTCCCGCTTATTGATAAAGAACTGATTCAAACAGGGAAAGTAAAATTTTATTTTTTAAACTATCCGTTTATTAATGTAGATTCAGAACGATCTGCGATATTTGCGGAAACCGTTTATAAAGAATTAGGAAATGAAACGTTTTGGAAGTTTCATAAGACGCTATACGAAAAGCAGCCTGACGATCAGAGTCTAGAACGACAGGACATCTTTACAGAGAAATTCTTAACAGAAACACTTGGTGAAGTAACTTCAGATGAAGATGTTAAGAAAGTTACTGAAACATGGGAGAACAAGGACAATGAAAAAGCGCTGAAAACAGATGAAGCACTAGTCAGTGACCTTGGTGTAACGAGTACGCCAACATTGTTTGTAAATGGTAAAAAGTTTGAAGGTACCTCTTTAGAAGATTTAAAGGAAATGGTTGATGATGCTGCGAAGGAGAGTAAATAAAGGTGGGTAATAAACCTTTATTGATCGCTTGGATTGCTTCGATCATTTCCATGGTAGGAAGTCTGTTTTTTAGTGAAGTCATGAAGTTTGTACCATGTAATTTTTGCTGGTACCAACGGATTTTGATGTATCCGTTAGTTATTCTTCTAGGTGTTGCCTTTTATCAACAAGATCATAAAGTCACACGTTATGTCCTGCCTCTATCCATTTTGGGCATCATCGTTTCAGGCTATCATTATGCTCTTCAAAAAATTCCTGCACTAAAAGCTTTTGAAGTGTGTACATCTGGTGTTCCATGTTCAGGTCAGTATATCAACTGGCTAGGATTCATCACGATTCCACTCCTAGCGTTCGCTGGATTTACGATCATCACGATCTGTATGTTATGGATGAGAAAGCAATCGAATTAATCGCTTGCTTTTTCTTTTGCTCTGACAATAAAAAAGAGCCAGTCCTGTAATAGAAACTGGCTCTTCATTTATATAGAATTAATGTAAATCAACGTTATGATACACTTGCTGCACGTCTTCTAAATCTTCCAAGGCATCAATTAATTTCTCAAATTGACTTTGTGATTCTTCAGTGAGTTCCACATCGCTTTGTGCAAGCATCGTAAGTTCTGCTACTGAAAACTCTGTGATCCCTGCATTTTTAAACGCTTCTTGCACAGCATGAAACTGGTCAGGTTCAGCATAAACAATTACTGATTCATCCTCTTCAATCACATCACGCACGTCTAAATCTGCATCCATCAACAGTTCTAATACATCATCAGCTGACTTTCCTTCTAGTCCGATTACAGCTGTTGCATCGAACATGTATGATACGGCACCAGAAACACCCATGTTTCCATTATTTTTATTAAAAGCTGAACGCACTTCAGCTACTGTTCGATTGACATTATTCGTCAAAGTATCCACAATTATCATCGAACCGTTCGGACCAAAACCTTCATAACGAAGCTCGTCATAGTTCTCATCGGAACCGCCTTTCGCTTTTTCAATCGCACGGTCGATGATGTTTTTAGGAACGCTATATGTTTTTGCTCGTTCTAAAACGACTTTTAGAGACTGATTGGATTCCGGATCAGGCTCTCCTTGTTTTGCAGCCACATAGATTTCACGACCGAACTTTGCATAAATACGGCTCGTATTTGCGTCTTTTGATGCTTTTTTCTCTTTAATATTATTCCATTTACGTCCCATATTGTTCACTCTCTTTCAACTTTAAATCTATGTAGAACATTATACATCAACTTAACTAATTTTTAGTAGTATAAGAATCAAAACAAAAGCAACCCGATAAACAGGTCGCTCTGAACTATAGTCCATATTTGTAGATTCTTTCCGGTCTGCCTACACCCCCATAAGTGATGTCCGCTTTTGCTTTTTGTTCTGATACGAGATATTCAAGATACCTTCTTGCCGTTGTTCGACTAACTCCGGAACGCTGTCCAAGATCTTCTGCAGTAAAGCCTTTTTGATGGTGCATCAATATGGACAAGATCTTTTCAAGTGTAATAGGATCGATTCCCTTAGGGAGTAAGTATGGTTCAATCTCGACCTTCTCGCGTTTTAATAAAGAATCGATTATATCTTGATTGACTTCTTTATCCGCTGACAGTTGAGAGATAGATCGCTTATAATCGTTAAATTGTAATAAAGTATCTTTAAACCGCTGAAAGATGACGGGCTTAACTATATAATCAAAAATTCCGTCTTCAAGAGCAACCTTTAACGTTTTCACCTCTGTTGCCGCTGTTACCATGATGACTTCAATCCCGCGAAATTCACTCCTAATCCATCTTAGTAGATCCAGTCCATTCATATCTGGAAAATAGATATCTAAGATTACTAAGTCAGGTCTTAAAATTGGAATCTGTTCTTTTGCCTCTTCCTCGTTTAATGCTATGCCACATACCGAAAAACCTTCTACTTTTTCAACGAATTTTTTGTTAATCTCGGCAATGCGAATGTCGTCTTCAACGATAAAAACTTCCCATGAACTCATGATGTCTTTCCTCTATTCTTTTGGGATTATTACAGTGAAAAGCGTTGTTCCCGCTTTTGTTCTCTCAAAAAAGATATGACCTTCTAATACTTCTACAGCTTGGTTGATTAGATATAAACCATAGCCGCGATCCTGTCCTTTTGTAGAGAATCCCTTTTTATATAACATATTAGCGATATCTTCAGGAATTCCTTCCCCATTATCTTCAACTTCAATAATCAGCTGTTCTCCAAAATCAGAAAGATTGATTGTTACTATTGGGTCATATGTTCCTGCCTCTATTACAGCTTCCATGCTATTGTCTAGTAGATTACCAATAATCGTAACCAGTAATTGTCTGTCGATCGAGTCCGGAATATCTTTTAGGTGACTTGAAGGATCAATCGAAAATTCTACTCTTAGCTCATTCGAACGATTGAACTTGCCGATTAATAGACCGCCTATATAAGGATCAGATATATGCTTCATAATAAATTGTGTGAAATGATGATGAACATTTGATTCTTTCGTAATAATATCTTGTGCCTCCTGATAAGAACCTAGCTGAATAAGTCCAGATATTAAATACAGTTTATTTGAAAATTCGTGTGTTTGAGCTCTTAAGCCTTCACTATAGCTTTTCACTTGCGCGAGTTCTTCATTTAAACGAAAAAGCTCGTCTCTGTTCCTAAAAGTTGCGACAGCCCCTATGACTTGATCATGATGATCGAATATTGGGATTCTATTTGCGATAACTTTCGTGTTCCCGAGTTTCATCTGTTCGTCAAATTCATTTCTTCCTGAAGCAATAACATCAAGTAATCTTGTATTCGGAATAGCTTTTAACACATTTTCACCCAATAAACTCTCACTTTCTGTTTGAAGCATCTGAAGCGCTGTATGATTGGCAAGGGTTATTTCACCTTCTCGATTAACAGCAATGACCCCTTCTCTAATGGCTTCTAAAATCGCGCTTTTTTCTTTGTATAACATCCCGATTTCTTTAGGTTCCAAGCCATGTGTCGCTCTCTTCACACCTTTAGCGATCAATACGGATCCGATTATCCCTAACAACAGTGTCAATATGCCTACAATAAGAATCTTTAATTTATATGGCCAAATCTCTTCTTTTATCTGATCGGTTAAAAAACCTACCGATACTATGCCAATGATTTCGCCAGCATTATTTCTAATAGGGGATTTTCCTCGAACAGCTGGACCTAGTGAACCTGTTGCTTCCGTTATACTCGGTTCACCTGATAAGGCTTTTTGGTTGTCACCACCTACCATTTTCTTTCCGATTCGTTCTTTAATAGGGTGTGAATAACGAACACCTTCTTTGTCTCCAACTACGATGTAATGAGCTCCTGTTTTCTTTCTGATCTTCTCTGCATAAGGCTGGATTGATTCAGAGGGATCATCACTTTCGAACGCCTCAATAACAAGTGGATTATTACTTACGGCATAAGAAACACTTAGCGCCCTTTCACCAATTTGACTTTTCATCGTATCTTCAAACATATTCTGAAAGATAAGGGCTAAAATCGTGACCACAATAAAAATTAGGGAACAGCTGATGAGAATTAATTTTGTTTGCAGTTTCATAGTTTCCCTCCGTAAAAATAGAAAAGACTTTCTTAGAATAGAAAGTCTTCTCTACGTATCAACTCTTATCCTTCAACGTTCACAACAACATTTTTTCCTTTTAATCGCAGAACGAATGGAACGAGAATCCATAATACCGCGCAAACCAAGAAAAATGCAGAAATGGGTTGTTGAACAAATACCATAAAATCACCGTTTGATGTTGTTAATGCCCGTCTCATATTGTTTTCAATCATTGGCCCTAAGACCAATCCAAGTACAAGAGGAGCGATCGGATAGTCGTTCTGTGCTAATAGATATCCAGCAAGTCCGAATCCAATCAGTAAAAACAGATCGAACGTCGTTACTTGTACAGCGTAAACACCAAAGACAGAGATAGCAATAATAATAGGCAGCAAATATTTTGCGGGTGTTTCAATAATTTTTGCAAAAAATTTAACTAGGGGCATGTTGAGTATAAGAAGCATTAAGTTTCCGATAAACATGGAAGCGATTAGTCCCCATGCCACGTCAGGATGGTCACTAAATAATAAAGGACCGGGTTGAACGTTATACATGATAAGAGCTCCCATTAAAATAGCTGTCGTTCCTGAACCAGGAATTCCAAGTGTCAATAATGGAATCATCGCCCCACCTGAAGCTGCGTTGTTCGCTGACTCTGGAGCTGCTACCCCGGCAATCGCTCCTTTACCAAACTTTTCGGGATTTTTACTTATCTTTTTTTCAGCGATATAAGAGAAGAAAGATGCTAGTGTTGCGCCTGCACCAGGTAAGACACCAATAAAAAATCCTAAGAAAGATCCTCTAGCGATGGGGCCGGCACTTTCTTTTAGGTCTTCTCTTGATGGGATAACTCTCCCAACTTTCGCTACCTTTTCCGCATCTTCTTCTTTATGAAGTATTGTCTTAAACACCTCACCCAAAGCAAACAATCCTACAGCTACCGTTAAAAATTCAAGACCCCCAAACAGAACTGGAATGTCATAAGTGAATCGGGCAACGCCAGAAACGGCATCAATGCCAATCGTGGCGATCAAAAGGCCAGTTACGGTCATCATCCAGGCTTTTGTAATCGATCCCCCTGCTAAACCACTTACTGCAGCGAGGCCTAACAGCATTAAAGAAAAATATTCTGCAGGTCCAAATTTCAATGCCATCTCTGAAAGAGGTTCTGCTAATAATACTAACCCGATGATGGAGACGATCCCTGCAAAGAACGAACCGATGGCTGCTATCGATAGTGCGGCTCCTGCTCTGCCTTGTCTTGCCATTTGATAACCATCAAGTGTTGTAACAACAGATGAAGATTCACCAGGTGTGTTTAATAGAATAGAAGTAGTTGATCCACCGTACATCGCTCCATAATAAACACCCGCTAAAAGAATGATCGAACTTGTAGCTGCTGCAGAAGGATCCATTCCGCTCGTAAAAGTAGCGGTTACCGGAATTAAGAGTGCAACACCGCTCATCGGTCCAATACCAGGTAAAACGCCTACTGCGGTTCCAATTAATACTCCGATAAAAGCAAAGAATATATTTTGCGGCTGAATGGCCGTTTGAAATCCTTGCATTAAAAAATCCATTACACCCATCTTTAATCCTCCTAACTAAACCAGATTGGCATTCCAGGCAAAGAGCCCTTCAATACAACAACAAATAAAAAATACACAAAGCTTGAGAATGCCAAAGCAATGATTCCATTTTTGATTAAACTTCCTCTTTCCATTGCTTGAAAACAAACAAACAAAAATATGAACGTACTTAAGACATAACCTAGTATCTCGATGAAGCCTGCGTACAGAAGACTTGCTGTTAAGATAACGATAAACCTTTTAATCTGTAGATTTTCTTTGTCCTTCTTTTCTTTTTGTATGTTTTTAAATGATTCAAGAAAGAGTTTAACGCTTAGTAAGATAAGAATAAGTCCTAAGAGAAAGGGAAAAACGTTAGGTCCGACTTCACTTCCATAAGCACTTTCCGAAATGTTGCGACTTTCTATTAAAAAAGCTGCTCCAAGTAAAGCAAATAAGATGCTTGCATATCGATCAAATTTTCCTGTTT
Source organism: Bacillus sp. E(2018) (assembly GCF_005503015.1). Taxonomy (NCBI): domain Bacteria; kingdom Bacillati; phylum Bacillota; class Bacilli; order Caryophanales; family Bacillaceae; genus Bacillus; species Bacillus sp. E(2018). Next base: position 1,108,450 of record NZ_SCOL01000001.1, read on the forward strand.
GCAAAGTACTTCCCCCTTGTTTGAAAAAAGGAGAAGCAGAAATACTTCTCCATGTCATATCTATTTGTTCATTCCTAGTGATTTCAACAAGTCTTCTACTTGTTTTTCTTGATCTTTTAAGAAGGTTTCAAATTCTTTACCATCTTTAAATTCCGCTTCCCAACCGTTCCGCTCTAGCTCGTCCTGCCACTCTTTACTTTCATTTAATTTCTTTAATGTTTTATCCCAATATGCCACTGCACTATCAGACATCTCTTTCGGTCCGAAGACACCTCTCCAAATCGTGAAGTCTGCATCGATTCCAGCTTCCTTAAATGTCGGAACATCTGCCAGGTCACCTTTTAATCGTTCCGTTGAAGAAATACCAAGCACTTTCACTTTCCCAGCTTTTAAATATTCACCTACCGCAGAAGCATCGGTTGCGATATAATCTGCATTGCCTCCCAATAGGGCTGCAATTGCTTCACCACCGCCATCGTATGAAACATACTTGACTGTTTTAGGATCAATGTCAGATTTGTAAGCAGGTAGAACAGCTACGAGATGGTCCATGGATCCAGGTGCAGATCCACCAGCTGCTGTGACAGACTTGGGATCTTTTTTAACAGCGTCCATTAGTTCTTTTAGATTGTTATATTTCGAATCTTCCTTAACAACGATTGCTCCAAAGTCTTTAGTTAATTGTGCAAGCGGTGTTGTATCCTTAAAGCCGTACGGACTATTTCCTTCTTTTTTCAAGTTATTGATCAAGATCGGCGGAGAGTTTACATAAAGTTTGTAATCATCTTTCTTATGCTGTGTCGCAAATTCTGCAAGATAGACAGCTCCACCTCCTCCAGGTTTGTTTTCAACAGTCATCGTTTGGTCAACTGTTTTCGTTTCACCTAAAATTTTGGTCAACGAACGTGCCGTAAGATCCCAACCACCTCCAGCACCCGATGGAGCAACTACAGTTATTGGTTTTTTCGGATAATCAGATTCTCCTGCATTTGAGCCTGAGCCTCCGGAACTACAAGCTGTAAGTGAAGAAAGTATGACGCCTGCTACAAGCCAATTTTTCCATTTCTTCGTTTTCATTATTCAAATCCCCCCTCTTTAATGGTAGCGCTTTCATTTGCTTTTCATTATCCTACCATTCACATTTTTAAATGGAAGTTTAACACCATAAAATGCATTTTGTTCATTTTGTTCACGCAAAAAAGACCACTAAGACTCCCTTAGTGATCCATCTTCCTATAAGCGATTAACGTTTAGATGAGTTAATGTTTCTTCCGTAAAAGATCTCGTCCATCTCAGCATTGATCAAACCTGTTATGAGGTCTTGGGTCTCGCTATCTATTTGATCCTTGGTATAACCAAAAAGATAGTTATTGAGTTCAAAATTCTTTAGTTTGCACTTTGTATGAAAGATATTCTCTTGATAAATATTTGTATCAATCATTGTATATGCCTTTTTAATATCTGAAGAAAGATAGTTTTGTATTGAATTGATGTCATGATCAATAAATAATTTGTGACCTTTTATATCTCGTGTAAATCCTCTAACCCGATAATCCATCGTCACAATATCCATATCAAATGAGTTAATCAGATGGTTAAGTGCTTTAAGCGGTGAAATTTCTCCACAAGTAGAAACATCAATATCAGCTCTAAACGTACTGATTCCTTCTTCAGGATGAAACTCAGGATATGTATGAACGGTTAAGTGACTTTTATCAAGCTGCATCACAACAGACTCTGGCATTGCTGTAGAATTTTCATCAAATGTATCAGTTGGTACTTCAACAATAGGTCCTTCCGAGACAAGTACAGTAACACTGGCTCCTTGAGGCACATAATCTTGTTTGGCTATATTTAGCACATGAGCTCCAATCGTATCGGAAACAGTTTGCAAAATATTGGTTAGCCTTTCCGCGTTGTATTGTTCATCAATATACTCAAGATAAGCTTCCCGCTCTTCTCTCGTTTTCGTATAACAAACGTCATACAGATTAAAGCTAAGCGATTTAGTAAGATTATTGAACCCATGTAATGTTATTCGTTGATCTGGTGAGATAGACATATGTTAGATTCCCCTTATGTTTAGACATTCAATATTCATTTCAACGATGGAAATATATCTATAATACCCATTTAAACGACTTAAAAAACGGTTTGAGATTGAAATGGCATCAACAGCACTTTAAGATGGTTTGTTTCTGGCTGTAAATTAAGTATTTAATTAGTGAATCCAAAAGTTTTGACACTCAATCCACAAGTTTCGGGTGTGAATCCATAAGTTTCTTACATCAATCCACGAGTTTTTGCTGGTTATCCGCGAGTTTACATTCCTCGACACTTATCGACACACTCGATTCAGCTTGAACTAACACGAAACATAAAAAAAGATCCTCAAAAGCTTAGGTAGCTTTTGAGGATTTTTACATTTAGGCTTTCTCAACTTCTGTCACTGGAACAACCTTTTGGCGAATAAGTGGTAGCATCGTTAATATACCAATTGCAAATAGAAGTGCTGCCCCTTCAAACATTAATACAAGTGAAAATGTTTCTTTTAGCCAACCGGTAATAGACATCGTGAGAACCATCGCACCCATAAATAGTGGATTTAATATTCCGTTTACACGGCCGATGAATTTAGCCTCTGTATTCTGGAGAATAAGTGTATTGATACCAATATGAACGCATGGCATGAATAGGCCACTTATGAACTCGGCAGATAAGGTTAACCAAAATTGTTCGGAGAATCCCATAATCATAAATCCGATCGCACTTGCTCCCATTCCTAGAGCCAATAATAACTGTGGCTTTACTTTGCTCGCGATACCGATGGTTAAACCTCCACCTAGAATCATTCCAGTACCGAAAGCGGCCATGAGCCATTGAAGTTCTTCTTTTGGAAGACCAAGTTGTTCTGTAACTAAGAAAACGGTTAACGGCTGTGTCAAACCTAAAGCTAATCCGGCTACGGCGAAACACGCACCTAGTAAGGTTAAAGAACGTCTGTTGAGTACATAGCTGAAACCCTCTTTCATCTCTAACCAAATCGATGGTTTTTCTTCCGTTTTTTCTACTTCTTCATCAGGAGGAAGTAATAGAAGAATAACGGCAGACAATACGAACGCGATTCCCATAATTGCTATCGCAGCTGTAATTCCAAATTGCTGGTATACGTAAGTACCTAGAATTGGTCCCAGAATCATAAATACAGCAAAAAGTGTTTGATACATCGACATCCCTAATTGGACCATTTTCTCAGGTACATGAATCTTAAATAACTTCATACCTGATGGCTGAGAAAATTGTGACAAGATCGATGAAACGAGCGTTGCAAAGAATATGACTTTCCAGCTTCCAAAAAGCAACGTTAATAATACTACAAAAATAGATACAGCGCTTAATAGATCACACCAAATCATCGTCTTTTTAGGTTTCCATCTATCAGCGAACGTTCCACCAATAAATGAAAACAAAAATATCGGAGCGAATTCTGCTACAGATATTAAAGATACAGCGATTGGATTTTCGTTCGTTTTTTCTATCACATACAATAGGATGGAATAGTTACGAACCCATATCCCAATCTGTAAGAAGAGTACTGAAAAAAGTATGGTACGAATGACTTTGTTTTGAAAAAGCATACCCATCGTAATCTTGGGTTTGTTTTGATCTTGTTCCACTTCATTAATCCCCCTTATTTGAAGAGATGTTATTTCCACTCTCCAAACCAATGTTTCCATTTATTTAAAATTATATCCTTTAATGGTGGAGAATCAATTCCTTTTTGTTTCTTAAACTCATTAAAACTAGCAAAACCTATGAGCAGGATACCTGTTAGCAATAAGTATACCCACCATGGCATGTTCCCCCAATATGGGCGAGTTTGGACCAAAACATTCAGAAGTAGTACGATCAATCCAGTAAAGAAATAACTTTTTTGCTTTGAGATAAATCCATAGATGATACTCGCAAATGATAAAGACCCAAGGATGATCGCATCCATGACTTGATAGCTCTCTATCGCATCGATCATCAATGTTATCCCTATTACACCAAGCAAAACATATTGAATAAGGTTAGCTATCCGTTCCGATATGTTCCACATTTTCCTTGTAATTACATAACTTAATAAGATCCAAGGCAGTACAATAAGTTCAGTTTGAATAATCACTGGGATCTCAAATTGATCAAGAAATGAATAATAAGAGAACAGGACAAGCAAACTGGAACCTGATTGAAGTATTCTCTTTCCGATCTGAACATCCAATAATCGATTTCCTTGAACATAGAAAAGAATAGCAAGTATGACTAGACCAAACGTTGTTACGAAATTTTCCGATCGCAGCAATCCAACAAGTACAGAAATCATTCCAAAAACTGCAAAGAAGTCAAATTGAAGAAAATCAGATTGGCTGTATAGCTTTTTATAGAAATACATACCTGCCAGTGAAATGAGTATGCCTGAGGTGAACCAAGCAATTGAGTACATTTCATTGGCTAATCGATTTATTACCAACCATTCTTCTAAATCTATCATGAAGTAGATCAACAAGAATACTGATGCGTATTTCCAGTATTTCTCTAACGATTGATAGAACACAATAAACCCTACTAATACTGCTGCATGAATAATAAGAAACGCCTCATCAGACCCTCTAATCGTTATATACTCTCCTAAGAAAATGACAGAAAAAGGTACAATGAAACCTCTTAATCTCTTTCTCCATTCATTGTTAACAACAAAATAGAAACCAGCTAGAAGTATGCTGTAAACAACAGGACCTTCATGAGTGAGCCATGCTCTAATAAAGTATTGGAAACCAATAGCTAAAAATATCAAACTAACGTAAAGATTATATCTGATCTCATATTCCTTACGAGAACGAAACAGATAAACTCCATACACTGTTGCAAGTAGAATAAACGGAACGGTTGAAGTGGTTACGAGTAAAGCATAAACACCTAAGAGTAAGGTGATTAAGTGCGATACAGCTTTCGTTGGATATTCACTGCTTGAGTCAAGTTTTTGGAATACCTCACTACTCATTAATAACAAAAAGGAGATGATGATGAACGCATAAACGGATTCATCGGTACCTAAAGATATTTCAAGCAGATCGGCAACATAACTTAGTGCAAAGAATAAGGCAATCTGAATACCAGAGAACCCGAGCGCCCAATTAAAATGTGTAGTGAAAAACCATAACACTATCATTAGAAATATGGACGATAAAATCTTTATCCACGTAAAATCACTTTCGACTAAGATGACCAGAAAATTCACAGTCGTCATTATGGTTGTAATGGATACAAATGAAGTTGCAAGCTGCTTCTGCTTTCTTTGCCACAGATAGACAATTAAAGTGACGACACTTCCAAGAAGTAAAGAGTATGGTAATGTCGGCGAGGGCAAGAACTTCATCCCAAAAAGGCAGAATGTAAAAAAAGTGAAAATGGGTACCAGCCAGGTGGCTACTATTTTTTCTTTTCCATTCTCGATTAAAAAATGACGAACAGTTAGTATCGTTAGAATGACAGAAATCATACTTCCTTGCCCATAGTGAGCGAGTTCTAATGATAATAGAAAGCTGATAAGTAATCCTCCACCGCCGACAAACAGGCTAGCTCTGTTCAGTGGTTTGAGATACTGTCCGATCGAATAAGATAATGCGCTTGAGATACCGATTGCAAGCGTCAAATAATCTTCAAAGCGATCGTCCATCATATGATAAACTTCCATAAACGCACAGAATAGGTAGAACGGTGCCAAATATTTAAAGAATAAAAACGTAGAGTTGTAGCTTAAGAATATAAAGTTACCAGCTAGAACAAGATACCCGAATAACAACCACACACTGCCTTCTCCTACAGACATTAACACGCCTTCAACGGTTATATATAGAAAAGCAAGTATAGAGATTGCGCCATTAGCAAGCTGATAATATCTTTGTAATCCAGCATCTGAAAAATTAGCTACTATTACGAATATGATCGGTATAAGTACGATCAAAAACAAACGATAATCTACTAACAGAGAGTTTTGAATCAATTGATAAAGTCCATACGTGATAAACCCAATAAAGAAAAGCTCATACTCTTTTCTTTGATTGACCATCCTCATCGACAAGTATAATGCAGCTGTTAAGATAATATTGAAACTTTGATAAAGTTGATTCTCAAATAAGATTAAAATGAACAGCGTCGAAAGAATCAAATTCGCTTGTATAAATAATGGCAAGATTTGAAGGAATATCGATTGGTTTGCTTTTTTGAAATGATATAAAAGTATAAATCCTACATTTCCTAGTGCATAAACAAAATAAAATGCTTCTTTGGTTAAGCCAAACGATAGGATTAAATACGCATATCCAATGGCGATGGCAACATAAGTAAGCCAGCTGAATAGCTTGGATTTAAAATACTGTCCGAAATAATAATAGATTGGAGTACAGACGACAGCCGCCATAACGCCTAAAATATATCTTCCCTCGCCATTAAAACTGAGCCAACTCCCAAACAATTCAAAGTAACCCGCTGAGAGTACGGTAATCGGAATAAACAGAGCAAATAAAACAAAGAACGTAAACGCTGTTTTTCTAATTTGAAGTATTTTTTCCGAAAGTACACCTAGGCCACCAAATAATAAGGCAATCCCTCCAACTAACATTGTTTTCGTAATCGAGCTAAAAACATCCCAGTTGCTTGTTGCTAGAGTAAGTCCTCCTAATAAAAGCAGAATCACGCCTGCTGCCATTATGCTTGTAATATTTCTCTCTCTTCTCTGTTCAGGTGTGATTTCCACTTTTGGCTGTGTAGGTGGAGGCGTTATTGTTTTTATTGGTTTTGGATTTTGTTTAGGTTCATCCATCGAAACTTCTGCTTTATGTACAATCGTATCGCTTGTTTCTTTTCTTCTTAAATCTTCTCTATATCTGTAATAGCCATGGAGCACATTTAAATAATCCTTCTTTTTAACATATCCTCCCTCTTTTAACTCGTTTAGATCTTTAATGAATCTGGACTGGTCCATCTTACGGCCCCCTAATTTTCTCCTTTGTTGAATGTATGTAACAAAAAGAAAAGAGATAACATGTAGTTACCTCTTTCTTAACTTCTGTATCATCGTCATCATTTTACATTAATTACCTTTATGTGTCACTAACAACTAATAATGAAAAAGTTCCCCTCACACCCTTTTCTTTCTTATCATATTCTGTATTACATAACGAAAGGGCTAAATACCCCTTTCACCGGGGAGGAATACAGATGGGCGTTGAACTAACAGCGCTGCATTGGATTTATGTTGTGTTTATCGGTTTAATCATTGGTTTTATGGTTAAGAGACGCGATACTACATTAATAAGTATTCTTGGTATCTTCTTAATCTCTATTTCTGCGACTAGTTCATTAACGGGTTCTGTCAGCAGTATTTTTAATAGTTTTATTTATGCAATCACCGAGCTTCTTCCTACTATACTTGTAATCTCAATTATCGTTGCCATGAGCAGAGTTCTGACCTCTACAGGCATCAATGATGTGATGATTTCTCCATTTTCGAAACTCATTAGAACACCCGGACTCGCTTATTGGACGATAGGCATTCTCATGATGATTATTTCTTGGTTTTTCTGGCCATCACCTGCAGTGGCACTCATGGGTGCTGTGCTTCTACCCGTTGCCATTCGGGTTGGTCTTCCTGCACTTGGCGTAGCCATGGCTATGAACCTGTTTGGCCATGGTATTGCTCTATCCGGTGATTTCATCATTCAGGCAGCACCTAAACTAACCGCTGATGCTGCAGGTTTGCCAGTAAGTGAAGTTATTCATGCGAGTTTCCCACTCGTGTTTGTTATGGGTCTTGTAACGACAGTAGCGGCTTTCTACTTTTTAAAGCGGGACTTGAAGTCTGGAAAGTTGAACGCAAATACAGGGCTTACTGCTAACCCAATAAAAAATTCAAATGAGCAGGAATTAAATTTGCTATCGAGTAAGCAAAAACAATTCTTTGCTCTCTTTATACCTGTCATGTTTGCACTGGATGTAGCCGCGATGTCCATTTTTAATCTTCAAGGTGGAGATGCAACTGCACTTATTGGCGGAACCTCTGTATTAATTCTGCTCTTAATTACAATGGTCAGCCATAAGAACAAAGGATTAGAGAAAACAACTTCTTATATGATTGATGGTTTCCAGTTTGGATTTAAAGTGTTTGGTCCAGTCATTCCCATCGCGGCCTTTTTTTATCTAGGTGATTCAGGATTTGCTAAGATTATCGGTGATTTCCTTCCAAAGACATCTCACGGAATCGTTAACGATCTTGGTGTAGCACTTGCGTCCGTGGTCCCGTTAAGTAAAGAGGTAGGTGCAATTACACTAACTACTGTGGGGGCTATTACCGGTCTCGATGGCTCAGGATTTTCTGGAATCTCACTGGCAGGTTCTGTCGCAAACATATTTGGTACTGCAATAGGAGCAGGAGCAGCAACATTAACAGCTCTTGGTCAGATCTCGGCAATCTGGGTCGGTGGAGGTACACTCGTCCCTTGGGCGTTAATTCCAGCTGCTGCAATCTGCGGAGTCGATCCATTTGAACTTGCTAGAAGAAACATCAAACCTGTTTTTATTGGATTAGTTGTAACAACCATTGTGGCGATCTTTTTGATTTGATACGCAGCATAAGGAACGTGCTTGAGTTAATGGGGGCACTAGCGGAGAAGAAGTGTTAATTCACAAGTTTGTGCAGAATAAATGGATATGTAAAACAAAAGTAAACGACCAGAAGTACCTGGTCGTTTACTTTTGTTAACTATAAATATCATTTGTGTTTTACCAATTCTAAAATTTTCTTTCTAAACCTATCAGTGTTATTTTCATATTTTAATATCTTTTCAACTTTCGCCCATCCTACTATGTATCGTAGGTCTTCATCTGTCATAAATGAATCTTTATTCGTTAAATATATCTGCTTAAACCATTCTGTTGTACTTAATAATACAATGTTACGCTTAATTCTTTCTTCATTTGGCATTCCACGAAGGAAACTTACCATTGATAAGCCAATATTAGCCAATAATTCAATAAGCATGTTATTCCCCTTTCGTATATATACATATATTCGATCGAGCTATCTTTTTGTAATTTGCCAGTTTAAAAAGATTATTCATGCATACCAAACCGTTTTATAGAAATTGAAAAACAACAACGTATTCCGTTGCGATTTATTAACGCTTATAGTAGATTTCTAAGACTTATTCACATTAATAATGTCTCCCCAACAAACTCCATAAATCGAATCATGTCTTCTTGTGAACCAAATCCAGCTTGAGCAGATTTATCATTTCCGCCCCCCTTACCATTAAAAGAGCTAAGGTTTTCTTTAAAAAAAGTACCGCAAGAAACATGGATAGAACCATCATGCATGAAGATGATACGATTTTCTAATGTGGAAGCTAGTAAGATCAATAATGGTTCCTCACTCGCTATTTTTATAGCAAGATCTTTTGTTTCATTAAAGCTTTTTTCTTCAAAAACATGCATAAGTAATCCTGCTCTTGCTTTAGAGATCAGTTCTTTACTTAGAAAATGGTTGTTCTCCTCTTTTAGTCGTCTGTTCTCCGATTCCAATCCCTTTTGATTGTGCTCCCATTTTTCAAGACGGTTCATCACTTCATCTCGACCCGTATTAAATTTGCCTGAGATCATCGTAAGCAGTTTTAACGCTTCATTGTAATCTACTAAAGCTCGCTGACCACATTTAAAATACAATCGGGTGGCACCTTTTTGTTTTTCGGCTTTTAAAAGTTTGATGATTCCAATCTCAGCGGTTGAACGAACATGAGTACCTCCACATGCATTGTGCTCGATGCCTTCAATTTGAACAATTCGAATGTTCTCCTTAACTTTCGGCATCTTTAATAATGACAATTGTTGAAGCTCTTGATCGGAAACAAAGTATGTATGCACCGTTCTGTTTTTATAAATCTCCTGATTAACGGCTTTTTCAATGACATCCATTTGATGTTGACTCAGTGTGTCTGTTTCAATATCAATCGTTGCGATCTCAGAACCTAAATGAAAACTAATGGTACGTGCATGATACAAAGAGTAACAAACAGCAGATAACAGATGTTGTCCAGTATGATGCTGCATGTGGTCTAACCTTCGATCCCAGTCTAACTCACAGGCTACCGAGGATGTTTCAGGCAGACTTCTCACCTTATGTATCACTTCTTCATTCTCAATAAAAACATCGAGCACGTCATGTCCGCCAATCGTACCTGTGTCGAATGGCTGACCACCACCGGTTGGATAAAATGCGGAACTTTCTAAGATCACAAAAAAGTCTCCGTTTTTCTCAAAAGTTGTTTTTACAGTTGTTTCCCAATTTGTTGTATATGGCGAAGAATAATATAATTTTTCAGTCATATCTGTTCATCCCTTCTTACTCATTATTCATAGTTTAACGAATTGAAGAGATGAATAAAACAAAAAGAAGAAAACCAAGATGGTTTCCTCCCTTAGAGATGGTGAAACATTCTAATTTTTATTTAGAATCTGTATATATGTGGATAGCATCTCGTAAAAACGCAGCGGTTCCTGGCTGTTCTTTATCATAATAGGCAGTGAAACGTTCGTCGTCCACATACATCTGCGCAAGATTCGCATGTGCTTCTTTGCTATATTCGTGCCAATACAACATCAACCACTCTTTGTGAAGCTCAGCTGCCTTTTGCGCTGAATCTCCAGCAGGGTCTCCTATTTTAAAAGCTTCAGCAAGTAACGTGTGAATTTCCTCTGCAAGTTTCGTAGCATTGTCATGCTCACTTTGAGTCATACTTAATACTTTTTTATTTGATTGATCGATAACTTGATCTCCATATTTATCACGGATCTCTTTACCAAATTTTTGTTCGTTCTCTTCAACCATCTGTTTTTTTAATCCTTCAAATTTCTCTTTATCTTTCATCGTTATTCTCCCTTCGTTCGCAGCGATCGTCTGCTCTACATTCAAAATGAGAATGTCTAACTGTTCTCGTTTGTTCAGGAGTTTTTCACGGTGTTCACGTAGTGCTTCAGCTGGTGAGAAGCTTTGCGATGTGACGATTTCTTTAATTTGATGAAGCGAGAGGTCGAGCTCTTTGTAAAACAAAATCTGCTGTAATCGATCCACCTCTGCTTTACCATATATTCGATATCCTGACGAGTTTATTCTTGCCGGCTTAAGAATATCTATCTCATCATAATATCTTAATGTTCTGGTGCTTACTCCTGCTAGTTGGCCAAGCTTTTGTATGGTGTATTCCAATGTGATCACCTCCTGACACATTTAACTCTACACCTTTACGCCGCGTGAAGGTCAATGGGCTTATCAATTATTTTTTTATTTTAATAAGAATATCACCCTTACCCATAAAATGGTAAAATGAGATTGGAGGTAAATGCCATGAAAAAAAGTAGTACGTGGTCACTAGTCTTTCTAATGTTAGGACTGTTAATTATTTTTAATGGAGATTTTATAGGTTATTCTGAATGGAAGGTTCTAGGGGGATTTTTCATTATCCTGCTTGGGGTTATGCTATGTTTTACAGCATTTTTTCTAAATGAAAATGGAAACACAAAATTCATAACCCTTGCTTTCTCTATACTTGTGATATTTATCATCACTTGGTATAGACCTTTTGAGATTATAAGATTAATTAGTTGGCTGAAAAACATCTCTTAATTTATAAACTTGTTTATACAATGGTGAAAAACGCATATTTTAATTAATATGCGTCATATTTTTTTATGACATGTTAAACCTTTTTTTCGTCCTAAAAGCTGCAATCGTTGCAATTACGATTGCTCCAGCCGTATCTGCCAGTAAATCCACCATCGTGTCAAAATTCCCTCCGCCTTGTAAGGTCATTCCAAAGAATTGATCCATGCTGAATTCGTAAATCTCCCAAACCACCCCACCAAATACAGAAAAAGACAGAACAAATAAAAACACAAGCCAATAGGAAATCGCTTTCCTGGCTTCTGGGTGTGTCATCCTCTCATATAGGGCAATGGCTACAAAAGCCAATAATGCTCCGCTTAAAAGGTGTAAGAAGGTATCCCACCACCCTAAGCGATAGAAACCTAAGATAGATCCTAAATACTGCGATGCAAACAAAAAGGCAAAGTATGATATCATGATAGGCATATTGAATTTAATCTTAGTGAATAGAATTAAACATAATGGAATTAGCCCGCAGAATATACCACCGAATGCCACTTGATAACTGTGTGTCTCACCTTTTGAAAAATAATAAAAACATAGGTAAGCCATAAATATGGCATAGGCAGTACTTATAATAAGCAAAATTTTTCGTTTCAACCTATTTTCACCTCACGAAGTTAATCTATAAGCAATTACAGACTAGAACTTTGTTAAAATATCCTTGACTAACAGGTTTAACCTTTTGTTTGCGATATATACTTCGCTTTTCTCCATATAAAAAAGACACAGAAATGTGCCTTATGAAACCCTTTATTCATACTTATGCCTGTTACGCTCACTCTATCTCTTTAATGAAAGCAATCAAACGATTTACCTCTTTAAAACCTACACTTTTATGAAAGTGATAACTCGTGTCATTGGACTGTTCGATATCTGAACCAATCTGACTGCAACCTTTTGTTTTTAACCAGCTTTCTCCTTTTTCTATTAATTTTTTTGATATGCCTTTTTTCCTATACTCAGGTTCTACATAAATGCCTTCAACAAATCCAGTGGGGCTTTTATGTGACCCTTCAACATAATCATTTCTAATGGAAATATGAATAAAGGCAATGAGTTTAGCATGCATTAGATATACAAATACTTTATCTTTTTCAGAATGTAGAAGTTGTTTAAATTCTGTTCTCAATTCATTAAATTCATTATCTGGCCATAATTCTAAAGCCAATCCGGTCAATGAATCCAGAACATGTTCATTTGCTTCCTTAATTGATTCCACCGGTTCCATATTCAACACTCCTGTTTATCATTTTTAGACATTCTTATTTCGACACCCGCACATGTAATTTCCTTTATTTTTATAAAGAAACATAATGAATAGTAAGCAACTTCTTTTCATTTTCTATCAAATTGCTTTATAGTCAAAGATAATTATAGGGTTATTCTGGAAAAGAGGAGATTTTTGTGAAGTTTACAAGTAAGCTAATCTTCTTTTTTATAGGATTATTGATTTTTAGTTATGGAATTGCCATGGCTGTTCAAGTGAAATACTTAGGAATCAGTCCATGGGACGTGTTGAATCTTGCTTTGTATGAGCAGTTGGGTTTCACGATAGGAACTTGGAATATTATTGTTGGTTTTTTATTAATAACTTGTACGATGATCATTAATCAAAAGTATATTAATATTGGAACTTTTTTAAATGCCGTATTAGTGGGGATTTTTGTAGACTCTTTTCTATTTCTTAAGTTACTTCCTGACTCAACGAACACATATCTTGATATACCGATCTTGTTTTTAGCTATTTTCTTAATGGGCATTGGTGGAGGTATGTATTCAGCAGCAGGATTAGGAGCGGGTCCGAGAGATGGACTCATGCTATCGATATCAGACTTAACTGGATTTTCAATTAGTAGAGTAAGAATATTCATGGAATGCCTTGTATTAATAGTTGCCCTTTTTATAGGTGGGCCAGTTTTTCTTTTCACATTTCTTTATACGTTCATCCAAAGTCCCATCTACCAAAGATCCTATTTGGTTTGTAAGAAGTGGATCGCAAAGTATATGGATCGATTTGAAGAAAAAAAGAAGTTTGTTAGTTAACACAAGCAAAAATAAGAAGAAGGTTTTGCAATGAAATATAAACGTTTACATCAACAAAAAAGCTATCAACTCTTAGTAACATTGACAATTGCCTTTATTGGGGGCCTCATATTCAATGTACTCAATTGGCCAATCCCTTGGCTTTTAGGAACTATGACTGCCTTATTAATTGTGAACCAACTAAGTTGGACCCAGTTATACTGGCCAGTTTTTTTAAGAAATACTGGTTTGATCATCGTAGGTTATTCAATCGGTTTAACGTTTACAAAAGATACGTTAAAGCTTATGATTACTCACTTGCCATCAATGGCATTCATGACGATCTTATTATTATTAATCTGTTCAGCAATGGCATATGTAATATCTCGTTTTACATCCATTAATTTTCCTACTGCCCTTACCAGCTCAATCCCTGGTGGTCTATCACAAATTATTACTTTTGCAGAAGAGACTAAGGGAATTGATATTACAACCGTTACGTTTTTTCAAGTGACACGTCTCATCGTTATCATATTCGCTGTTCCCTTTCTGATTTTCAGTCCCATTTTTTCCTCAGGAAGTTCTGCTACTATTCCTGATGTGATCTCGGAAGGAACCTCTTCTGCCTTTTTTCCACAGATTATTCTATTTGGACTATTTTCAGTTGGAATGGCACTGCTAGGAAAAAAAATAAAACTACCTACAGCTTTTCTGCTTGGTCCAATTCTAGGAATTGCTGCTTTAAATATAGTTGGTTTCAAAGGACCTCCTCTTCCCGCTTCAATACTCGATGTTTCTCAATTTTTAATCGGGGGCTATATTGGATTATTATTGAAGCCTGAAAAGCTTAGAAAAAAAGCTAGTATGATTCCAATAGCCTTGATCAGCGGAATCATGTTGGTAAGTTTCGCACTTCTTCTAAGTTCTTTGCTGATGTATCAATTTAACTTTTCTTTCATTACTAGTTTCCTGAGTATGGCACCTGGTGGAGCTGATCAGATGGGGATTATCGGACATGAGCTGAAAGCGGATGTTACGATGATTACAGGTTATCAACTTTTCCGAATTCTTTTTATCTTTTTTGCAGTACCTCCTCTCTTAAAATGGGTATTGCGCGCTCAGATGCATCATATGATTTCAAAAAATGATTAATATTTCACTTTATTAAAGACTTGAACATCCCATAGATGAATGATGGGATGTTTGTTTTTTTTTTCGGTGACTATTAAGGTTTTTTATTTTCTAATTCGAATGACTTGTCCTTTGTTTGCTTGTAACATACTATTTGTTTCTACTTTTATCAATGACAACTGAGAGCCGCCTCCCGTGTATATGTATGAAAGCTCCATTACTTTTGGATCAACTAAAAAAATGGCTTTAAATCCAAATGACGGAACTCCTCCTGCAGGAAATCCAGTATGAGCTAATATTTCATCCACTGTTGCGAGACGAGGGCGTTCAATATTCAGAGCCTTTCCAACACGTGTGGTGCTCACCCGATCTTCACCTTTCACAATGGCTAAGATAAGCTGTTCTTTATTATCTAAAAGACAAATGTTTTTTACGAAAACATGTTGGGATACATTTATGGCTCTAGCAGCATCCTGTATAGAATGACATGATTCCCTTAAAACCATATGAATGCCATCTATATTGTTCTCGGTTATAAAACGATTAATAGTACTATGAAATTCCTCCACTTGTATCTCCCCTTTACTGACGTGGTAACGCTGAAATCACGGCACCGGCAGCCTGGATCCAACTTCCTGCAAATATTAAGGATTCACTATAACTTTTATCTTCATTCGGATGGTCAAGTTCAAATTTCCCACCTAATGCCTGTAATGAGTTTCCAGCAACTTGAAGTAAATTTGAAATAATGGTTATCCCCTGATTCGAGGGTGAATGGCCTAGTTCGTTGTCGAATTCAACACCTAGAACAATCCCTGCCCCAAATGCTTGAAGTAAGTTCCCTTTAATATTCAAGACTTGAGAAGTATCATCTTCTAATGGTAAGACCATACCAGCGATTACCGTCGTATTTCCAATGGCTTGGACTTCATTTCCGATTCTCTTGAGCGTAAACGGGATTTGTCCATCAGCAATTAAACCATTTCCAGTAGCTTGCAGAACATTTCCTATTAAATCAAGATCTTCCTGAAACTGATCACTAAAGACCGAAATCGGCGTGTTGGCAATCGCCGAAATGACTGTTCCAATTGCCTGTATAACACCGCCAATTTGTTGTTTTTGCTGATTATCCATTCGGCAACCGTCCATTTAATAAGATGTTTTAATGTATTCGTAGACGAGAAGAAACGTTATTTTCGCTGAGGTGCTAAATTTAACTGCTTCCATATTTCAGCTAAATCATCACCAATGTCATTGATGACTTCATTCGTTTTAAAGTAATTATTGTGAGAGAGTGGTGTAGAACTGCTTATAATGCCGCCGCTATTTATTTCTTTCTCAACAGCAATTGCTCGATCATAAGAGTCATTGATCGTTTTCAGAGGATAACCGAATACGTCATCTTTATCGTACATATTTACCCATTTTCCTTGAATCTCAGGGTAATGATCCTTTAAATGTGGCGATGGAACTTGTATGGGCTTATCAAAATCTGCATACCTGAGACCCCATAACGCCAATGGACTTCCTAATGTATAAAAGCTGGTTAGAGTCTCACCTTTCTCTAAAGGATTCTTTTTCATGTTTCGCAAGACATCTTCAGATATTTCTTCAGAAATGAATTGTAGATCATAAAAATAATTACTCGAAATCACGGTACCTAAACTATGTGCAATGACAAAGAGTGGTGCATCTTCACCAGCCACTTCACTTAATTTTCGAAGTCCCCTAGCATATACCTCATGTACTTTAATATAGTTCGGATTGTGAACGGCTACAGGCTGGTAGGCAATGGCATCACCAAAAAAGTGGATGACAAACTGTCTTAACTGCTTAAAATCTAAATTGTCTTCTTTATTTAGTCTTTGCCACAAGTGTGATTCCCTTTCGTTAAAGACACTTCCCCAGTATATAGGTTGGATGATCAGTTCTTTTTCAGGAGTTGCATAAAAAGGTTTAATCTGTTGAGAGAATCTTTTGGAAAGCACTTCAATAAACAAATCCGAAAAATCCTCGTTTTGATTACCGATTCCATGAAGAATAGCCACTGCGATTTTTTTAGTCATGATGTATCACATCCTTATTTAAAATTGTTTTTACGCAACAAAAGAATACGTTTCTAACTTCATATCAATACTAATGTTAGATTGTGAGGGATAGATCATGAAAGTTAACAAAATCCATGTGGTTCTATTAATCATCGTTTTCTTCTTTTTCCTGTGGTCACTTATTAAACCTGCACATTATCCAATATGGATACTAGAAGTTGCTCCATCTGTTATCGCTATAATCTTCGTTTTCTTCCTTTATAAAAAGCTAAGGTTCACTTCTCTTACATATTGCATCATTGCTTTATTATCGATTTTGACATTCATAGGTGGACATTATACCTATGATGACGTTCCCTTTTTCGATTGGCTGCAGCAGCACTATGATTTGAACCGCAATCACTATGATCGCTTTGGCCACTTTATGAAAGGTTTGTTGGCGATTGTTATACGCGAGATTCTGCTTTTAAATACACCTTTGCGTTTAGGAAAATGGGTCCAATTTATTGCAATAAGTATTACGTTGGCAATAGCAGCACTCTATGAAATTGTTGAATGGATCGCAGGCAAGATAGCCAAACGTGAAACAAAAGACTTTGTAGGAGCTCAGGGAGATATTTGGGATGCTCAATGGGACATGACACTTACGCTACTCGGTTCATTCCTCGCATTGCTATTGCTCACTTCATGGCATAACAAGTTGATTAAAAAAGAAAAAAGGTAATTTTATTGTTTCATTAGAATTAGATCAATTTGATGCAAACCCTTCTATTATTTTTCCTTTTTTCGTCATAAACAAAACTGAGGTGAGAAAATGCAAAAAGTAAGCTCGACCGTTTGTACATTTATTGCGGGATTTCTGTTGTTCTTTGCATGGTCTGGTTATTTAAAGGATGAATTTAATATAAGTGAGTATCGAGGTTTCATCGTTAAAAAGGAAAGAACGGATAAAGTAATTAGCATTGGAGATTCATTCGTAACAGAACCACATTACATGGTTTTCTTTGAGAATGGTAAGAAGCTTCGTGTATCTAACGCTATATATTTGAAAATTAAAGAAGGCAGACATACCGTGCTGATGAAACATAATGATAACATCACCTTAATGAAATAAAGAGACTGAAGGAATATAGTTTCAGTCTCTCAATCAGATAAATATCTCACATCCGTATTTGGTAGGAATGGAAAATGGTTAGAAAGAAGATACGCGACTCCTATCAGAACAAGAAAATAGCATAAGAATATTAGATCATTTCTTGAAAAACCGACCTCATAATAGAAGGTCCTTTTTCTGTTTGATTGAAATCGTTTTGCTTCCATTGATACGGCTATTCGATAAGCTCTGCGAATACTTTGTGATAATAAAGGAATCGCAAGCCTCTCTATTCTTTTAAGAAAGTGATTCTTTTGTTCGATTCCTCTGACTCTTTGAGCATTCATAATGATCTGGTATTCCTCAATCATGATAGGGATTAATCGAATGGCTGCCATGAAACTATAAGCAAACTTGGGTGGCAATTTAAGTTGTTGCATGAGAGAATAAAACAGCATAACTGGTTTGGTAGTTAAAGCAAATATCAATCCAAGCATTGCAAATGATAAAGCTCTAAATCCTAAATGAATGCCTCTTATCAAACTCTCCTCTGATATTTGAACATATGCCCATTTAAATAGGATGGTTTCTCCCTTTCCAAATAGAATCATAGATGAAGACGTTGAAAGAAAAACAAACAAAAAAGGAAGAGATAATAAGAATAATTGCTTATAAGAATATCCTGTACCTACTATAAACAGGAGTAAGATTACACTTGAAAAGCCGACCATAAAATTCAGATAATGAATGTTGATGGCAAATACGAACAGACCAACAATCGTTAATAATTTTAATGAAGGATTTATGCTGTGTAACCAAGTGTACTTCCCACTAAATGATAAATTCATGCAACATCTCCTTCTGTTCTTTACCCCTTTTATTGAGTTGATGATCAGCTACAATTTTACCGTTCTGTACCTCCCATAACCGTGTTGCAAAACGTTCGGTGATATGATGATCATGAGTGACCATGATAATCGTCGTTCCTTTTTGCCGTTCTTTTTCAATCCATTCTAAAATTTTGAACGTGTTTATAGAATCTTGACCAAAAGTTGGTTCATCAAGAAGTAATACAGTTGGCTTTTTCAAAAAAGCAGTTGCCACACTCAGACGTCTCTTCTGACCAACAGATAGTTGATATGGATGTTGGTTCTTTTTTTCCTTCAACTCGAGAGAAGTGAGAATCTCTTGTGCATGTGATTCCACATTCTGCTCATTTTGTAATCCATAGGTTATTTCATCGTAAACAGAATTTGTTAAAAACTGATATTCTGGATTCTGAAAGACAAGGTAAAGAAGTCCAGAGATTTCTTTCGTTTTTTGAATAGGTACATCATTAATAAAATATTCTCCAGATGTTTTGATGAGTTGCATCATAGCTAATAATAAAGAACTCTTTCCTGCTCCGTTTTCACCCATTATCGTGATCCATTCTCCTGAATGAACCACCATGTTATCAGCGCATATCTTAATTTCCTTGTTTCGATACCCTTTAAAATTTTGGAGCTTCATAGTGTTCTGATTTTCAAATTTATTTTCAGCAAGAGGTTTTATTTTATAATCATCCCAAGCACCAGGGTACCAAATTCCATACTCTTTAATCTTTTCCTTATAATGAGTAAAGACCATGGAAGTGTTACCATCAGCAAGTATTCCTCCTTCTGGTGTAAATACAATGAGACGATCAGCGAAATCCAGGATTTTCTCAATTTTATGTTCTACAATAATTAATGTTTTGTCTTTCCAGATTCTTTTTACCGTTTCCCAAATTTGTTCTGTACCCTTTTCATCAATAAAAGCAGTTGGTTCATCTAAAAATATGACATCTGGTTTCAGTGCTAATACAGATGCAATCGCTAATCGCTGCTTCATTCCACCTGATAGATGTTGGATTGGTGTATGAATATGATCAAGTTCCAGCCCAACTTCTTTTAATAAAGTACAAATCATGCTGGACATTTCTTCTCGAGGCACTTGAAGGTTCTCAAGTACAAATGCTAATTCTTCATCAACGTATGGCATACAAAACTGCGTATCAGGATCTTGAAATACAAATCCCCATTGATCAGGGATTTGTATTTCATCACATTTCATAGGAATATCAATTGTTCGTGGTACTAGTCCAGAGAGAACTTGCAACAGTGTGGATTTGCCACATCCGGAGGTGCCAAGAAGAAGCACTTTTTCACCACGATTAATAGACAAATTCATATCTTTAAACAGCATTTCTGGTTCGCCCGGAAATTTTAATCTCAAATTCTTCACAGAAGTTATTGTCGTCATCCAACCACCTCAGTTATTGATCTAATGCTTCATGATCTTTTTTTGAAGAAGATCTCACTAAATTTGTGACACCTGTAGCTTCTAAAGCTTTTGCTATAGAAATGGCAAACAAGCCTGTAAACAAGATTGAACCGATCATTCTAAAAACAATAAATAAAGTTAGGTTCCATGTTGAAAGATCTCCGATATATCCTTTGTAAAAGTCCATGATTAAAGATCCTGCACATGAACTTAATGCAGCAAGCGAAATGACAAAAAGGTCAAACCGCTTATAACGAAATGCGAATAGGATTAATTCTGCAAACAATCCTTGAATGAGTCCATATAGCAAGACTTCAAGTCCAAATTCTGAACCCATTAAAAATTCTCCTGAAGAAGCAGCAATTTCAGCCAATAGGGCAACTCCAGGCTTTCGAATGATTAGGAACGCAACGGTTGCCGCCATGAACCACATCCCATATATCAACTGATCGATGTGAAGGCCAAACGGTTTAACAGCATAATATAGAGGTCCCCAAACCTTATACAAAATGCCAAATGCGATTGAGATCACGATTGTTACAAGGATATCCGTTAGCTTTAACCCTTTTTGCATGCTACTCTTCACTTCCGATCGTTGTTGTGGTCAGTCTAAATGAAATCGGCCACTTTTCTAACGTATAAGCCATTTCCCAGAAGGAATACTCATACTGACAACTGATCAGGAAATGCTGAATCATTTTGTTTTTTTCATGGTCACTTGCTTTTTCAGCCAATTGATTCAGTCTATCAATCTGCTCTTGTACAAGTTCTGTGAACCATTCACCGCCATATGCAGCGATCCACTCTTGATAGATGGGGTCTTGTGGTGTCGCCCCTTTGAATGTTTCACCAATCTC
The DNA here is from genome assembly GCF_005503015.1 of Bacillus sp. E(2018). Classification (NCBI taxonomy): domain Bacteria; kingdom Bacillati; phylum Bacillota; class Bacilli; order Caryophanales; family Bacillaceae; genus Bacillus; species Bacillus sp. E(2018). The sequence goes on from NZ_SCOL01000001.1 coordinate 1,129,666, forward strand.
TTGATAGATCCAATAACAAGGCAGAATGGCTGCGATAATTTCTCCCAAACTTCCAGACTCTGCAACTCGGTAAAGGTGAGATGTATAATGGTAAGCAGTGGGAGCAGGTTCAAAATCAGCTAGTTCTTCTTCTGTCACTCCAAGCTGTTTCATAAATGTCTCATGAAGTCCTAACTCCGCATCATTTGTACCTTGTGCATGCGCTGCCATTCTAGAAGTCGTATACAAATCCTCAGCTCTTGCAGCCCCCATCGCTTGTATTCTTGCAAAATGAGATAAATAATACGAATCTTGTAATACATAGTACCTGAACCGTTCTAAAGAAAGGTCACCATCTGCAATTCCCTTCACAAATGGATGTTGAAGGTTCGCTTCCCAGATAGAAGCCGCTCTTTCTCGCAAGATATCAGTAAATGTGTTCATATGAATCCTCCTTGTTTTATCCAACAAAAAAACCACTCTCAGCTAAGAAAGTGGTTGTATATGGAGAATTCAAAACAGGAATAAAGACTCCGCAACACCACTTCCCTACGCTGGTATAATCCAGATCAGGTTCTAAGAGTCTCAAAGTCGCACTTTGATCTCAGCCTTATAAAAGGCACCCCTAGTGGTTCGTTTTTATATAGTTGGTTTCTTTCTTAAATGATAGCAGTCTCTTTTAGATTGTCAACTATTTTTAAGAAACACGACCTTTGTATAACAAAGTAAAAGGGCAAAGCCGTAGTATGGCATTACCCTTTAAAATCTTCATTTATTTGCTCATCGCTTCTGTTAAAACAGGTACGATTTGTTTTTTACGAGAAACAACACCTTTAAGGATGGCTGTATTGTTTTCTAATTTAACGTTATAAGCTTCTTCAACAGATTGTGATCTCTTACCAAGAGCTAACGCTGTCGAATCATTTGTTAAGATATCTGTTACAACAAACATGAACAGGTCTAGACCTTTGTCAGCAATCACTTTCGTAATCGCTGATTCTAAATCCTCTTGATGTTTCATTACATCGCTAGCATCAACCGTATTCACTTGAGCAACTTCAATTTTATTTTCACCAATGTTAAATTCTTTAGCATCAAGTGAAATCAATTCTTCAACAGATTTATCACTTAAGTCAGCACCTGCTTTTAGCATTTCTAGACCGTACTTTTCCGCATCTACACCAGCAATTTCAGCAAGTTCGCGTGCTGCGGCAACATCTTCTTCTGTACAAGTAGGTGATTTAAACAACAATGAGTCAGAAATAATGGCAGAAAGCATAAGTCCGGCAATGTTCTTCTCAACTTGAACGCCTTTCTCTTTGTACATCTTGTTTAAGATTGTAGCTGTACAGCCAACAGGTTCAGCACGATAGTATAAAGGATCGCTTGTTTCAAAATTCGCGATACGATGATGGTCAATAACTTCTAATACTCTTACTTTGTCAATGTCATTTGCACTTTGTTGACGTTCATTATGGTCAACTAAGATTACCGCGTTTGCTTCAGCAGAGACATGTTCAACTAAACGCGGAAGTTCAGCTTTAAAATAATCTAATGCATATTGTGTTTCACCATTGATCTCACCTAGGCGAATAGCTTCTACGTTTTGTCCTAATTTAGTTTTCAAGTCAGCGTAAACCAGAGCTGATGTAATCGTGTCAGTATCTGGATTTTTGTGTCCAAAAATAAGTACTTTTTCCATGCGTCTACTCCTTATAAATAAAAGAATTGTTTTAGCCTAAGCCCTATTTTATCATATATAAAAAGCTTTTGGCTTTTGGAGTTTATTGTAGCATGGAAAAAAGTATTAAGGCAAAACCGTACTTCCCATCAACGTTAGATCCACTTGACGTGCACAATCACGACCTTCTTGAATTGCCCAAACGATTAAACTTTGACCTCGTCTAGAGTCACCTGCTGCAAACACTCCATCTACATTTGTTCTATAGTCACCATGTTTAGCATCGACTTTATTATTATTAATTTCTACACCAAATTCTTTTAAGACTGGAAGTTCTGTACCTTCGAAACCGATCGCAACAAAAACAAGATCTGCTGGCCAAACCTTCTCTGATCCTGGAATTTCTTCAAAAACCATATTTCCAGCATCGTCTGACGTACGTTTCATTTGAATCGTATGAAGTTCTTTTAATCTGCCATTATCATCTGATACGATTTTTTTAGTTTGTACAGAGTACTCTCTTGGATCATGTCCGTATTGAGAAGTAGCTTCTTCATAGGCATAATCCATTGTGAAAATGTTAGGTTGTTCAGGCCACATGTTTGCATCACTGCGTACATCAGGAAGTTTAGGATGTTTGCCAAATTGAACAACACTCTTACACTTTTGCCTTAGAGCTGTAGCCACACAGTCAGCACCCGTGTCGCCACCACCTATAACGATGACATTCTTACCTTCTGCATCAATAAGCGGTTCGGAAACTTCAATATTCAATAGCCTTTTTGTTGCTTGAGTAAGATAGTTCATAGCAAAATGAACACCCTCAGCTTCTCTTCCAGGAAGAGTCAAATCTCTTTGTTTCTGTGCTCCTGTACACAGAATGATTGAATCAAATTGATTTTTTAGTTCTTCAGAAGTAATATCTTTTCCTACCTCTGTGTTAAGAATAAAATCAATTCCCTCTTGCCTTAATAACTTGATTCTTCTTTCCACTACATCCTTATCTAGCTTCATGTTAGGAATTCCATACGTTAACAATCCGCCAGCTTTGTCAGCTCTTTCATAAACGGTAACAGAATGACCAGCTTGGTTCAGCTGATCTGCTGCTGCAAGCCCGGCTGGTCCTGATCCAACGATCGCGACCTTTTTTCCTGTTCTTCTTTCTGGAATTCTAGGGTGAATCCAACCGTTCTCAAAGCCTTTATCAATGATTGCTTTTTCAATGTTCTTTATCGTAACAGCAGGACCAGCTAACTCAACTGTACATGATCCTTCACAAGGAGCCGGACAAACTCTACCAGTAAATTCAGGAAAATTATTTGTTTTTAATAGACGATCTAGAGCTTCTTTCCATTTTCCCCGATAAACCAGGTCATTCCACTCTGGAATGAGGTTACCAATGGGGCAGCCAGCCGCAGCCCCATTAATCTCAATACCAATATGACAAAAAGGTGTTCCGCAATCCATACATCTAGCGCCTTGTCTTTTTAACATGTCTTCAGGTTGTTTTTTCGTATATTCTTTCCAATCTTTAAGACGTTGGAGAGGCTTTCTCTCTATCGTTTCTTCTCTTGGGTATTCCAAAAATCCAGTTGGTTTGCCCATTTAAATCTCTCCTCTCATCTCAATTTATTTCAGAATTAATTTTGTTGGTCCAGGTCTACCACTTGCTTTCGCTGAGCTTGATCCAGCTTCAAAAGCATTCATGATCGCTTCATCTTCTGTATAACCCGCTTTTTTCTCTTCTTCTATCTTCTTGATCATTTCTTTATAGTCATGTGGGATGACTTTCACAAAATGAGATTGTTCTAATTTCCAATTTTGCAGAATAGCAGAGGCTTTTTTACTTTGCGTGTATGAAAAATGATTGATGATCATCTGCTTAACACTTTCGGTTTCTTCAGAATCCATTAATCTTTCAAACTCAATACCTTCTTTGTTGCATAACTGTTTTAGTAAAAGTGGTTGATGCGTGTAGATGTAGGCGATTCCTCCACTCATACCTGCTCCAAAGTTCTTTCCAACATCACCTAAGACAACTACACGACCACCTGTCATATATTCACAGCCATGATCTCCGATTCCTTCGACAACGATGTTAGCTCCACTGTTTCGAACTGCAAATCTTTCTCCAGCTAATCCATTAATGTATGCTTCGCCACTTGTTGCTCCATAAAAAGCAACATTTCCTAAAATGACATTATCATCAGCCAAATACTCTGCCGACTTAGGAGGTGCCACAATCAATTTACCTCCAGACAATCCTTTACCAAAATAATCATTGCTGTCTCCGTTCAGATAAAGGGTCATGCCACGCGGCACGAACGCTCCAAAACTTTGACCAGCAGATCCAGAAAAGTTAAGTGTTACAGTATCTTCTGAAAGACCTTCTTCACCAAATCGTTTTGTTATTTCACTCCCAGCAATCGTACCTGCTACACGATTCGTGTTCTTGATCGGTAAGTTGAGTGAAACAGATTTCTCCGTTTCTAATGCCGCCTGGAGCTCAGGCAGTATTTCATTCATATCAAGGGATTGGTCGATCTTATGATTTTGAGAGATCTGTTTCGTACGAATACCTTCTGCTTGATATAGGAGTTTTGATAAGTCAAGATACTTCGCTTTCCAGTGTTTTTTCGCGCGATCACCAACTGTTAATACATCAGTGCGTCCGACCATTTCCTCCATCGTACGGAAGCCTAGTTTAGCCATGATCTCACGAATCTCTTCAGCCACAAATCTCATATAGTTCACAACGTGATCAGGATCACCCATATATTTTTTTCTTAATTCAGGATTCTGTGTCGCTACTCCAACAGGACAGGTATCAAGATGACAAGCGCGCATCATGACACAACCTAGAACAACGAGTGGTGCTGTAGCAAAGCCATATTCCTCAGCTCCTAACAATGCTGCCAGAACAACATCTTTACCTGTCATCAGCTTCCCGTCTGTCTCAAGCGTTACACGTTCTCGTAGCCCATTAAGCATCAACGTTTGGTGTGTTTCAGCAAGACCTAACTCCCAAGGAAGTCCAGTATGTTTGATACTTGTCTTCGGTGAAGCCCCAGTTCCACCATCATAACCACTGATTACAATTACATCAGCTGCGCCTTTTGCGACACCGGCAGCAATCGTTCCAACACCGGATTTTGCAACAAGCTTAACACTAATTCTTGCTTCGCGATTAGCATTCTTTAAGTCATGGATCAGTTGAGCCATATCCTCGATCGAATAGATATCATGATGTGGTGGCGGAGAGATCAAACCTACTCCTGGGGTTGATCCACGAACATCTGCTACCCAAGGATAAACCTTATTGCCAGGCAACTGTCCGCCTTCACCGGGTTTTGCTCCCTGTGCCATCTTGATCTGCAGTTCATCTGCATTTACAAGATAGTGGCTTTTTACACCAAATCTACCTGAAGCTACTTGTTTAATACTGCTTCTACGGTTATTGCCAAGTTCATCAGGGATAAAACGGGCTGGATCTTCTCCGCCTTCACCACTGTTACTTTTTCCGCCTAAACGGTTCATTGCAATAGCTAATGATTCATGTGCTTCTTGACTAAGAGAGCCAAAAGACATCGCACCTGTTTTGAAGCGCTTTACAATCTCTTCTACAGGTTCAACTTCATGAAGTGGTATAGATGTTGTTTCAGGCTTAAACGAGAATAAGTTTCTTAAAAAAGTTGTTCTTTCGTCATCAGCCAGTTTTGAGAACGTTTTAAACAATGAATAATCATTCTTACGACAAGCCCATTGAAGGGTGTGAATCGTTTTTGGATTAAAAGCATGGTGTTCACCAGTATTTCTCCATTGAAAATCACTTCCTGAATCCAAAGTGTCATCGATGGTCTTTTTAAAGCCTTGTTGATGTCTTAGTGTAGCCTCTTTTTCGATCTCAGCTAACGTGATTCCATCAATCTGAGAAGCAGTAGCTGGAAAATAACGATCGATTACTTCTTTTCCGATTCCGACTGCTTCAAAGATTTGTGCACCTCGATAACTCTGAACCGTTGAAATACCCATTTTTGACATCACTTTAACAATGCCATCTGTGATTCCCTGTTTATAGGTTTTGATGGTCTCAGATAAAGAAAGATTGATGTGTTCATCTTGAATCGCTTCTTCAAATGTTTTATAAGTTAAATACGGATAGATAGCATCTGCGCCGTATCCAATGAGCGCTGCAAAATGATGAACTTCTCTAACTTCACCTGATTCAACGATCAAACTTACTTTCGTTCGAAGTCCCTCTTTTACAAGATGATGATGCAGAGAACTTACAGCAAGTAAAACAGGAATAGGAATAGAAGATTTATTCATTTCTCTGTCTGACAAAATTAATAAAGTTGCTCCTTCTTGAATCGTTTCTTCCGCATTTTTAAATAGAGATTGCAACCCGAGTTCTAAATCTTCCGAAAATAAAGTCTGTAGAACAGCTGTTTTTAATTCATAAATCATGTTGTCTGTGATTTGATTAAACTCATTCGTTGTTAACACAGGAGAGTTCAATTGAATCCTTTTCGCATTCTGTGGTCCAGGATGCAGTAGATTTCCTTCAGCTCCAAGCAACGTCATCGTAGAAGTAACAATCTTCTCGCGAATAGCATCGATCGGAGGATTCGTAACTTGGGCAAATAACTGCTTAAAATAATTAAATAGGGATTGAGGGTTATCAGATAAAACCGCTAGTGGTGTATCGTTCCCCATTGACCCGATCGGATCTTTTCCTTCTGTAATGACAGGAATCAAATATTTATGAATATCTTCATACGTGTAGCCGAATACTCTTTGTTTACTTCTTACATTTTCTATTATGATTTCAGGCTCTTCGCCTTTTTCATCTAAGTGATGCAGACCATTCGTTAGCCATAATTCATATGGTTCTTTACTCGCCATTTCTGTTTTAATCTCATTGTCTGTAATGATTCTGCCTTCTTCTAAATCAATCAGAAGCATTCTTCCTGGACTTAATCGCTCTTTGTATAGAACATTCTCTTCTTCAACTTCAATTACTCCTACCTCAGAAGAGAAGATAATGTAATCATCTTTCGTTACATAATATCTCGCCGGACGGAGACCGTTTCGATCGAGTATCGCTCCAATTTGATTTCCGTCTGTGAAAGAGATCGCTGTCGGCCCATCCCATGGCTCCATAAGACAACTATGATACTCGTAAAAGGCTTTTCTCTCTTCTTCTAAATGAGGATTCTCACTCCATGGTTCTGGAATAAGCATCATAGCTGTATGAGAAGGCTTTCTCCCTGCCAGTACAAAAAATTCAAAGGCTTGATCAAGGATAGAAGAATCACTGCCATCGGCATCAAGAATAGGAAGCAGCTTTCCTATATCATCTCCGAATGCTTCAGAAACAAATTGCTTCTCACGTGCCTTCATCCAGTTCATGTTTCCTTGTAAAGTATTGATTTCTCCATTATGAATGATGTATCTGTTTGGATGCGCTCGTTCCCACGTTGGAAACGTATTTGTGCTAAAACGGGAATGCACTAAAGCGAATGGAGACACGAAATCAGTATCTTGCAGATCATAATAGAAGGCATCCACCTGTTCTGGTGTTAAAAGACCTTTGTATACGATTGTTTGTGAAGATAAACTAGCAAAATACGTTTGAAGTCCTTGTTCTCTTGCCCAGTGCTCTGCTTGCTTTCTGATTACAAACAGTTTTCTTTCAAAAGCTAGGTTCTCTGAAATCGTATCGTTACAAGCAATAAAAACTTGTTTAATTAAAGGACAAGTTTCTTGAGCCTTTTTCCCGATTGTTTTTACGTTGACGGGTACCGTTCTCCAGCCTAATAGTTGTTGTCCTTCAATATTAATAAATTGATTGATTTGATTTTCTAATTTCTGTTGAGCTGCTGTATTATTAGGGAAGAAGATCATTCCTACCCCGTACCGTCCTTTTTCAGGCAGTTCAAAATCAGTAACTTTTTTAAAAAAATTATGTGGGATCTTTGTCATTAAGCCGGCTCCATCTCCCGTTAGAGGATCACTTCCTTGTCCTCCCCGGTGGTCAAGCTGGCATAGCATGTGAAGGCCATTTTCAACAATGTCATGGGTAGCATGCCCTTTTAAATGAGCATATAGACCAATGCCACAAGCGTCATGTTCGTTCTTTGGATTATATAAACCTTGTGGTTCTGGAAACTGACTAAAGGTCATTTTGAACTCCCCCTTAAGTTTATCAAATGAAATATTCGAAACTTTCTTTCATTTAGTTTAGGTTTTATAATTAATCGAAACAATATATAATTTAGATTAAAACGATCTCAAATTGAGAATGATTGGTTGTGACAAGGCATGGAATTCAGACAATTACAGTATTTTATTGAAGTTGCAGAACGAGAACATGTTTCGGAAGCAGCAATTGCTTTACATGTTGCACAATCTGCAGTCAGTCGTCAGGTTGCTAATTTGGAGGCTGAACTTGGTGTAGAGTTGTTTGAAAGAGAAGGTCGAAATATTAAGCTTTCTCCTGTTGGTAAGCTGTTCTTGATACACGCAAAAACGGCTATGAAAGCGATCGAACATGCAAAAAAACAGATTGATGAATATTTAGATCCTGAAAGAGGAACGATCAAGATCGGATTTCCTACAAGTCTTGCAGGCCATCTATTGCCAACTGTCGTTTCAGCTTTTAAACGTGAACATCCGAATATTGCCTTTCACTTAAGACAAGGTTCTTATCGATTTCTTACAGAAAGCGTTAAGAGTGGAGATATTGATCTAGCTTTTCTAGGACCTGTTCCTACAAATGATCCTGATTTAGAAGGACATATCCTTTTTACTGAAAAAATTTCTGCACTATTACCTGAACTGCATCATTTAGCAGAAAAAAGAAGTTTGTTATTAAGTGATTTGCGAAATGATGAATTCGTGCTATTTCCAGATGGGTATATTTTACGAGATGTCGTAGTAAATGCTTGTAAAGAATCGGGCTTCGTTCCTAAGATTGCATGTGAAGGTGAAGATCTAGATGCGATAAAAGGGCTAGTAACAGCTAGTATGGGTGTTACCCTTTTACCCGATAGTTCGTTTTATGAAACGAAGCCACGTTTCACAGTAAAAATACCAATCGAGATCCCAGATGTTAAACGCACAGTGGGAATCATAACCCCACGCAGTCGAGAACTAGCACCTGCCGAACAAGTTTTCTTTGAATTTGTAATAAAGTTCTTCTCAGTTTTAGAGCAATATCAATAACTTTCCGTTATTTAAAGATGATGTAAGATGAAACAGAAAAAGCTTGGCATTTTTTTGCCAAGCTTTTTTCTATCAGTCAATTACGTTTAACTTGCAACATCAGATTGACTGTTTTCTTTTCTGATGTTGCGAATATTGATGCGAATAAGCAGGGAGATAGCAAGAGCTATAATAAACGCACCTGTAAAGATATAGAGTGTTAAAGAATAACTGTTCGTGGATTCACGTATCCAAGAAACAACTAATGGACCAACTAGTCCAGCCGCTGCCCACGCGGTTAAAATATACCCATGGATCGCTCCTAGTTGCTTCGTTCCGAACAAGTCTCCTATATAGGCAGGTATGGAAGCAAAACCTCCTCCATAACAAGTAAGGATTAAATAAATAAGCAACTGAAAGAAAAAGGCGTTCGTAACATTCGGTAAAAGGACGAATGCCACCGTTTGTATCGCGAAAAACGTAGTGTAAACGTTTGGGCGACCAATATAATCTGAAATCGACGCCCAACCGATTCTTCCAAAACCGTTAAACAATCCCATGATCCCAACCATCGTAGCAGCTGAAGCGGCACTGAGATTCGCAATATCTTGTGCCATGGGAGAAGCAACAGAAATTATGGCGATCCCGCATGTAACATTTATAAATAACATCGCCCATAAAGCCCAAAAACGAATCGTTTTAACAGCTTCATTTGCAGTTAATTGTGCAAGATCTTTTGTTTGATCATTATTCTTACTTTCTTCTTTCATTCCTTCTGGCTTCCAATTCTTTGGAGGTGGCGTTAGATATAAAGAGGAGAGTAACATTATAGTAAAATAAACAGCACTTAATACGTAAAAAGTATTTGAAATACCTATACCTGTTATAAGCCTCGCGATTACAGGACTAGCAATAAGTGATGCAAAACCAAATCCCATAATAGCAAGACCTGTGGCTAATCCTCTTCGATCAGGAAACCATTTCACAAGTGAAGAGACAGGTGTGATATAGCCAATGCCAAGTCCGATCCCTCCTAAAGCACCATAAAAAAAGTAAAGCAGATAAATAGAGCCTAATTGATCAGCAAAGCCAGAACCTAGTAACCCAGCACCAAAACAAATTGATGCTATGATGCCGGATTTACGAGGTCCATATCGTTCAACAAAATGCCCCATAAAAGCAGCGGATAAACCTAGAAACAAGATTGCGATACTGAACGTTAAAGAGATTTCACTTAGCCCCCAATTGTGTTCTTCCCGGAGCGGATTTGTGAATACACTCCAGGAATATACTGATCCGATCGATATGTGAATACCTACAGCAGCTGCAGCAATCAACCAGCGGTTTTTCACCTTTTTAGCCATCCCTCTTACTCCTCTACACTTTTATTCTAAAGTTTTCTCCTTAGTCTGATTTACACGTTTTTCAGGTGAGTTCCCTGTTGTCTTTTCAATGTGTTCTGTTTCTTGGCCCATGCCCTTTAAAAACTGCATGAGTATGGTGATAGCTTTATTAATTTCAGGATCTTTTAGTGAACGAACTAAATCAAAGTAACTTGTCTTCTCTTCCGTATCTTTGTACTCAGCTACTCGGGCGATCCCTGCATCTATTTTTAAAAGGAAAGGTTCAAGTTGCTTTACATTAATCATTCCTAGAGTTCCTAAGAGCAATAGAAGATTTTTTAATGTATTCGTGTTCTCAGGCTTGTCCATGGCTTTTACAGCAATATCCATTACTTTATCGCCTTGCCCGAACAATCCATTTAATAGAGGTAAAATTCCTTTATCGTGCATATGGTTCATGATTTCTAGTGTTTGTAGAATCGCAGTCTTGTTCTGAATAAGAGCATCCTCGACTTCTCGGAGGTCATTGGAACGTTTCTCTTCTACTGTTAAGGTTTGTTTTTGAACGTTTTTAATTGCTTTAGCCATGTTGATTTCGCTCCTTTTTCACAGCATCGCCTGGAAAGATATAATCTTTTCTTGCCCACTTCTTCTCAACGTTAACTCCTACTTGAGGTTGTGGGTTTCCATACCTGAAATTTGTTTTAGGCAACGGATTAACCCCCTCGTCCATCAAGACCTCAAGTTTTGCACTTGTCTCTTTGTAGGCAGGTGTATCCGTATCTTTATCTGCATAACTGCTCGTCAGTAGATTTATAGCTGCTTCTCCGCTATCGTTCATAGGTAGATATACTTCTTTGCCTTTTACACGATCCGTTATTAAACAATGAACTTTCACACTTCCATAAGGCGACGATAATCTTACTAAGGTTCCATCCTTTAAGCCCCGTTCTTTGGCTAGTTCAGGTGAGATCTCAAGAAACGTGTTAGGAGTCTTAGAAGTGATACCCTCAGATTGATAAGTCATATTTCCTTCATGAAAGTGTTCTAAAAGTCTTCCGTTGTTAACGTGAATATCGTATTCTTCTCCGAATTCTACAGGCTCTGTCCAGTTTACTGGAAATAGTCTCGCTTTCTTATCTTCAAAAGGAAATCCTTCTTTAAAAAGGATTGGAGTATCTGTTCCATCTTCAGCCACTGGCCATTGAAGACTTTTGTAACCTTCTAATCTTTCATAGGATACTCCGGCAAATAATGGCGCCAGTTGTGCAGCTTCTTCCATAATGTCACTCGGATGTTTGTAATCCCACCCAGCTCCGAGTCGGTTTGCGATATCACGTATAATCTCCCAATCTGGTTTAGAATCTCCGAGTGGCTCTAGCACCTGATACAATCTTTGTATTCTTCTCTCCGTGTTTGTGAATGTGCCTTCTTTTTCGAGACTTGGACTTGCTGGTAAGACAACGTCAGCAAACTGAGCCGTTCGTGTAAGAAAGAGATCTTGTACAACAAAAAAGTCTAGTTTCTCATAAGCTGCGTGAACATGGTTTATGTTTGAGTCAACGATTCCCATATCTTCACCTTTTAAATACATACCTTTTACATGGCCATCATGGATGCCTTGAACCATTTCATGATTGTTAAGACCAGGTTCCTCTGGAATTTTTACGCCCCATGCTTTTTCATATTTTTCTCTTACCTTAATGTCTGCGACTTTCTCATATGAAGGTAAGCGATCTGGCATGCTTCCAAAGTCACTCGCTCCTTGAACATTGTTATGTCCTCGTAAAGGATAAGAACCTACCCCTTCTCGTCCATAGTTTCCTGTTACTAGAAGTAGATTGGATATGGCCGTGCTTGTATCACTTCCTCCCATATGCTGTGTAACGCCCATTGCCCAGAGAACACAAACACTTTTGGATTGTGAGATTGTATTTGCTAAATGGATAAGTGTGTCTTGAGAGAGCCCTGTTACCTTTTCTGCATACTCTAAAGTAAACGTTTTTAGGTTCTCTGTAAAAGCATCTAAGCCATTCACTTGGGTTTGTAAAAAATCATAATCTGCTAATCCTTCATCTAAAATATACTTTGTTACAGCAGACAGCCAAACGAGATCTGAGCCTGCCCGTGGCTGAATGAATAGATCGGCACGTTCAGCCATCTCATGTTTTCTAAGATCAGCGACGATTAGTTTTTGGTTGTGCAATTTATGTGATCGCTTCACACGCGTTGCTAGAACAGGATGAGATTCTGAAGTGTTAGAGCCAATTACAATTACCAGCTCGGATTTTTCAATATCCTTTATTGATCCAGAATCCCCACCATGCCCTACAGTTCGAAACAAACCCATAGTGGCTGGAGTTTGACAATAACGCGAACAGTTATCAATATTATTTGTTCCGATAACACCACGTGCTAGTTTCTGCATCAAATAGGATTCTTCATTCGTGCACTTAGATGAGCTGATAAATGTAAGAGCCTGAGCGCCATTCTTATTCTTAATCTCAGTAAATTTAGAAGCGATTAAGTTGTATGCTTCATCCCAAGAGGCTTCTCTGAACACATCACCTTCACGGATTAATGGTTTTGTAAGTCGTTCTTCACTGTTAACAAAATCCCATCCAAACTTACCTTTAATACATGTTGAAATGCCGTTTGCAGGAGCTTCGATCTGCGGATCTACTTTTAATATTTGTCTGCCTTTTGTCCAGACATCAAAGCTGCATCCTACGCCGCAGTATGTACAAACGGTTTTTGTTTTCTTTATTCTTTGTTCTCTCATCGCGGCTTCCATATCTGAAATAGCGAGTATAGACCCATAACCTGTCTCAACGCCTTTTGTGATCTCAATCATCGGACGAAGTGTCTCGCGATTGATCCCTGTCATATAACCAGTTTCACCTTCCATCCCTTTTTCCATCATGGCGTTACAAGGGCAAACAGTAGAACAGTGGCCACATGAAACACAAGATGATTCATTGATCGGAACGTCTTTGTCCCAAATCACTCTAGGCCGTTCTCGTTCCCAATCAATCGTTAGTGTCTCTGTTACTTGGACATCTTGGCATGCTTCAACACATCGTCCACACAATATACATTGATCAGGATCATATCTATAAAATGGGTTAGACTGATCAACTTCATATGGCTTATGTTCAAAAGGGATACTCTGGTGGTTGATCTTCATTTCTTTAACTGTGTTATGTATTTCACAACCGCCATTGTTATAATCACAAACCGTACAATATAACTCATGATTAAAAAGAATTCTATCCATTCCAATGACTTGAGCTTCTCTTACCTCATCAGAATTTGTATCGATGTTATCTCCGTTATTAATCTTCGTCGAACATGCTCTTACAAGTTCTCCATTCACTTTAACGATACAAGTATCACATGTTTCAATCGGCCCAAGGCTGGGATGGTAACAAACATGTGGGACTTGATCTGGTAAACCATCTAACAAATTCAGTACCGTTTCTCCTTGAGTAGCTTTTCTTTCCGTTCCGTTTATTTTAATCGTAAGTTCTTCCAAACGACTTCCACCCTTTCTTGAAAAGTTAAAACGCGAAACATTCTGACATCTCAAACATCCGTTTCCCTAATCGTTATTTCCTTAAACAAATGCCACTTTCTATTACCATACAGATAAAGAGACACTCTTAATGAGTGCCTCCTAGTTTAGTTATCTAAATCAATCTCAATAAGATCATAAGAAGTAAAAATACCTAATGGCTTTTCGTTTTCACTTCCATTTAAAGTAATGATGATCGCCTCAAGCTTTTTACCTTCTTTATGAATGTTTTCGAAAATTTCCTCTGCTTTAAAAATACTTGAAGTTTTTGAAATAAAGGCCACCAGTTGTTTTTGCTCATTGTCTGCAATATCTGATATTCTTGCATTGTTCAGATCGATCACTTGATCTGCAAGCCTGTCAGTCAACCAATTCAATAAATATGTAGCCGTTAAAAGCCAAAGGTACTCTCCTTTTTCATTATAAATAGGAAAACGAGAATAGGATGTTTTTCGAATACAGCTTAAAACATCTTCCAACCGGTCACTTTCTTTAAAATGATGTACCTTTTTTGTGGCGATGTTCAAAGCTGTTTCAGGTTTCATAAAATAACCCGCTATTTTTTCTATTCTTTCTACGATCTCGAGGTGTGGTTCAGCAATGTAATAATCATGATCTACTTTTTCATGGACAATTGCATTTCTAAGTTTTGCGAATTGACCGAGCTCATTATAAAAAGATCGGATAAGAGAATGCTTTTTCATTCCTGTTTCCACTAGGTTTTTAAACCGATCATCTTTCGTATCTTTTACTTTGTCGATTAAGCATTTGTGAATCTGATTAAAAGCAATTTCAAATCGTTCAGAAAGGCTATTTTCTGTATTAGATTTTATATGAGTGACGGTCATGATCAATCTCTCCTTCTCTCTGCACTACCCTTTTACTACCCCTTTTTTCAACATCTTTAAACTATAACTTCTACTGAATATATAAAGTGTTAGGAAGTACTTATGCTAGGATTCTGTTTTCACGAAAATAAAAGTAAAAGAAAAACGAACCCACAATGGATTCGTTTTTAAAAATTATTCACTTTCAGGAAAATGTGGTAACGGGTCGTTAAACACACTCCAATCTTCGTTATACATTTCAAAGTCTGTTAATAAACATTCATCTAGTTGTTCTAACAATTGTTCTTTATTGTAATCAATTCCTATAAATACTAGTTCATTAATTCGATCGCCGTATTCTTCATCCCAGTTTGGATTTTCTCTCTTTTCCTCTTCTATTATTTCTTCTTGTTCTTCTTTAGGCAGAGCTGCCACCCATTGACCTGCTGGTTGAAAGATTATACTCGTACCGGCTTGACTTAGCAATATTGCCCATTCATTCCGAGAGGCTACCCATATAAACCCTTTTGCTCTAACTATTTCAGCCGGCCATTTTTCTAAAAAAGTAAAAAGTCTTGCAGGATGAAAAGGTCTTTTCTTTCGGTATACAAAAGAAGAGATTCCATACTCATCTGTTTCTGGAATATGTTCTGTTTCAAGTTCTTTCATCCATCCCGCTGATTCACTTGCCTTCTCGAAATCAAAAAGACCTGTAGAGAGAATATCTTTTGGTTCAACTTTACCGAATTCTGTTTCAATTAATTTTGCTTGCGGTTGCAATTTTTTCAATACTCTTTTGAGTTCCTCTTGGTCCTCTTTCTCCAATAGATCACACTTGTTCAATATTAAAACATCACAAAATTCTATCTGATCAATTATCAGATCTACTACTTCTCTTGTATCTGTCTCATCTAGCGCTGCTTTTCGGTCTAATAAGCTTTCTCCAGATGCGAAATCGTTCCAGAATCGATTTCCATCAACTACTGTTACCATCGTATCCAACTTGCATAAAGAAGCTAGATCAACTCCTGATTCTTCATCTAGATAAGTGAAAGTTTGTGCAACTGGAATCGGTTCACTTATACCTGTTGATTCTATAAGGATATAATCGATATCCCCATTTTTTACGATTCTTTCTACTTCTATCAATAGATCCTCTCTTAACGTGCAGCAAATACACCCGTTTGTCATTTCAACGAGCTTTTCTTCTGTTCTGGATAACTTCGTCTCATTTTTTATTAATGCAGCATCTATATTGATCTCGCTCATATCGTTAACGATTACCGCTACCTTTAATCCGTCTCGATTTGATAACACGTGATTCATTAACGTTGTTTTACCCGCTCCTAAAAAACCACTCAACACGGTTACGGGTACGCGTTTTGTTAGTGTATGTATCATTTTATAAAAAACCTCTTTTCAAATCGTAATCATTACGATTTATATCGTAAAACAGGTTACTCTTCAAGTCAAGACAAAATGCTAAAATGATTATTTTTCTCATGATTTTAGAAAGAAAGCACAAAAAAAAGACGTGTTTTCATTACGATACACGCCTTCTTCTTAATAATCGTTCCATTCAATTTTTCCGCATTTGTTTTCTTTATCAAGTTCAACAGCAAAATTGTGCTTTTCATAAAAGTGAATGAGCCGGTCTACATGACCCCAATCTCTTTTTGCAATATCGCCTTTGATTGTTGGGATGTTCTTATCTGACGCTGTTTCTTTTAAATAGTGCATACAGATTGAGCCATACCCTTTATTAGCTGGTCCTTTAATATCACCAATATGAAGGGTGTTTTCATCTTCATAAACGGCATCAATTGAAAAATCCCATCCATCATACCTTGATTCACAGTCATTAATCATAATTTTACATTGATCTAGTTGTTCAGATTTATATACGATCACAAGATTATCTTCTTTTGTTTGATCTACACCGATCACATCATAACTTTTAGCGATTTGCTTCATATCGTTTTGCATACGCAATAACTGAAACTCAAGTTCGTTGCGATCAAGTTTTGTCTCTTTATCTTGTTCTTGTCCAAGCAATAGCATCTTATCTCTCCCCTACAACAAGCTGAAACACACAGTTTCTCATTGTACTAGAGGAGAATAGATATTTCAAATGTATTTTATTACCATTTTGAATCGATGATGTGAAACTCCGTTTGTCTGCCCGTAAAATATTGCATTTTACCTTCTATAAAACAGACTGTTTCTTCTAGATAGATCGGAACAGCTTTGTTCCATTCAGGTACGAAATGTCTAATGTTAAATTCTAATGCATAACACGTGTTATTCTCAATCCTTAGTTCTCCCCGGACAGGAATATTTTCTTGTTTATCATACAGTCCAATAATCGGTCCTGCTCCATGACAATGATAGCCGATCGGATGTGAATAAAGCATCGCGTCAATATAATTCAGTTTTGCTTTTGTTAATACACTTAAAAAAATTTCATTTCCCGTCATTCCTTCTTTACTTTCTTCAAAGAAAAAATCTTCAAATTTGTTTGCGATCTTTAGTGCATCTTTCAGACCGAATGGAGGTTCTTTCTCATTATTATTAAGAACATATGCTAACTGTTGAGTATCTGTACAAAGACCTAAATACTCAATACCAAAATCTAGATGCAAAATATCTCCGGGATGTATGGTTCCCTCTATTCTATCTAGTGATTCATCTTTCCTTTGTATATCAACTGTAGGGTAAAAGGAAGTTTTTAAACCTAAGTCTCTTACTCGTTGTCTGATCCATTCTACAATATCTTGAGTAGTGGATTGATGAGGTATGATCAGTTCGTTCGTAAACGCTTGTTTCACGATTTCTTTTGTGATAGCTTCCAGTGTTTTATATATATCAATCTCAGACTCTGTTCTTGTTTGCAGCCAATCAATCGCAAGGTTTTCAGATGAAATCAGCTTTGCTGAATGATTTGGCCCTAACACCTTTTCAATGTTTTTATAGATAGAATGACTTAATCCATCACAAAAAGCGTAATTCAAAGAAGTATTTACAGCTATTGAATCAGGATCAAAATCGTCCACCATTCTTTTTAATCCTGTAAAAGCATCCTCGCCAACTTGTAGTGGATAGCATAAATAAAAGGGTTCAAATTTTTTGTTCGTAGAGATCACATATCTTTTTATATCGCCAGAACGGTTATCTTTTATGAATGAAAAAATGGTTTGCCTTCTCGAACTGTCTATTGCAGAAGGAAACAATGTTTTCCCAAGAGGGTCTTCATGATATTCTTTACCGATCGTAATCCACATGTCTACGTTATGTTTCTTCATTAATAAAGGTAATAGTTGATCTAGTCTCTCTAGAAGCCAGTGATCCATGATTTTTTCTTGCTCTGATAGGGATAAGATCTGAATTGATTTCTCTGTATGTATGGCCACAATCATCTCTCCTTATTCTGCTATATGCTTATCTTTCTCTCTCAATGTTTAAAGTCCTTCGAGGTCTTGTTTCCTTTTTTTCGCATATGAATAAAAGGACAACGTGTACAAGGAGATGCACTTTTCGTATGAATATATTTTTTAGAGGAGTATTGTTACTTGCTGCTGCTGCATTAGTCGGTGAAAGTTTAGAATTTATTGTTAATATGGTGTTAGCTAGAGAATTAGGTGAATTAGGACTCGGTCATTATATGTCAATCTTTCCAACCGTCATCTTAATCATAATTGTAGCGAGTTTGGAATTGCCGATTTCTATTTCAAAGTTTGTTGCGGAAAAAGAGGATAAACAACACTTTAGCATGCTGAAACATGCTACAAAAATGACGATATTGTTGACTGTAGCTATGATCGTGCTCGCTTTGGTAATTTTGCCTTTCATACCTGTTTTCAATAGTTATCATCCGTTAGTAAGATGGCTTATGGTCCTATTAATCCCTTTAATTTCTCTAACTTCAATAGCTCGAGGGTATTTTATGGGTAAACAGCAGATGGGTAAGTTAGCGTTCTCAAACTTATTCCGAAAGTTGGCTCAGCTCATCTTGTTGACAGGTATTTATCAGTTGTTTTCTTTTGATAATGAAACAGCAATCCTTATCGCTTTAGCCACTTTTGTAGGAAGTGAACTTGTCGTTTTCGTCTACCTTTTCACGGCATATTTAATTCAATACAAAAGAATGAAATCTCACAACAACGAACATCTCTCTTCAAATGAAGTAACTAGAAGTCTTATGGCTGTAACGATCCCGACTACTGGATTGCGACTTTTTCATGCAGTTACAAATGCCATACAGCCGTTTTTAATCAAATATTCATTGTCACTTGCAGGTTTTTCAGGAGTTGCAGCAACAGAAGAGTTTGGCTTATTGGCAGGCGTAGCGATATCAATCGGATTCTTCCCAGCTTTTATCGCGCACTCTCTTTTGGTCGTCTTAATCCCTACAGTTTCAGAAGCTACAGCTAAAAAAGACGTAGAAAAATTGAAAAGCCTTCTTATTCGTGTGATGGGTATAACTGCATTATATGGGTTTCCAGCTGTTGCTATCTTTTTAATGTTCTCAGAAAAACTTACCTTAATGTTCTTTCATTCACAATCCGCAGCTACGTATTTAGAATTATTGTGGCCGAGTTTTTTATTTACTTTTTTTCTCATACCTCTCCAAGCTTATTTGATCGGTCTAGGGTTAATTACAACAGCATTTGTACAGTCAGTGTGGTCAACTACATTATCTTTTGTTCTTATGTACATGTTAGGATCTCAACCAACATTAGGAATGCATGGCATCATCATAGGAATGAACGCAGGTTCCGTGCTCTTAATGCTTCTACATTACTTCTCTGTATGTAAAGCGATCGGAATCAACACATGGTTGAGTGCAAGAAATAACTATCAAGATTAAAAAAGCGCTTAAGCAGGAAATATATTCTGCTTAAGCGCTTTTGCGTTATCTACACACTCGTTGAGGTTGTTTGTGCTAAGAGTGCCTGAACGCCATATTTGGTTTGTTCTTGTTTTTTAAATAACCATTGTGACGGGATTCGAGAACGAAGAAAATCAAGCTGTTCATCTGAGAGGTTCATATCAATGCCATATTCATTCATTAAAAAGTCTTTGTTTTCTTCTAGCTTATATTTGGTTTGTATTAAGTTCAGCAACCCCCTGATGGTAATAAACTTGAAGGTGTAACCCATCGTAATGGCAGAGACAACCGTTTCCCAGTTTTTTTCTGCAAATTCGAAAAAGTAAGTCCAGCTTGACTCTTCTTTACCAACATGACGAAGTGCTTCATAATTTCTCGTTCTTATCACTTCTAGCAATCGTTCTCCAGAAACACCGCCCGCTATAGCTGATTCCAGCAATAAGCCGATAGGCATCGATAACTTAACCATTCTTTACTCTCCTCTAAATCCTATTTCATTGCTACTTCTCCATTTCTTTTTGTAGCAAGTCTCCAAATAATGAATAACAAAAGTAAAATTGCTAATGTAAAACTCGTATAAGTAAGTACATCGATCTCTCCCTTATGCCTAACCCCTATTCCGACATAAGCCCACACAAAGACGAGTGGATAAATAACATCTTTGTTTAAAAGCGTAAAAAAGATGGCTAATCCTGTTCCAACGATCAGCATAATCACAGTCCAAGTAACAGATGTTAGTCCAAAACCATTCCATCCGCTATATTTTAAAACAACAGCTGTATTTACGATTGTCGCCACACTGATCCATCCTAGATAGACGGAGAACGGAAGTCGAATGAACGAAGATTTGTTATCTTGATTTTGAATTTTCGTATAGATCATAATCAAGGACAATAAGAGTCCGATCATAACAATCCAAGACAAACCTAGAAGCTCGTGATGCCAAACAAATATCCATGTACAATTTAAGATACAGTTCAAAACAAACCACAGACCAATACTTTCATATACGGGTTCATTTCTGTTCTTAGGCAGCACTTGAATGATCACCCAGATCGTTAACAATAAGTATATGAGTCCCCATATGGAAAATACATAACCAGCTGGAGTGATCAACACATTGTATTTTGCTGATAATTCTCCTGTTGTCTTTCCATTCAATGGTAGTGCATTAGCCAAATAATTAACAAAGATTACTGCTGCGAGTGCTGCAATGTTCAGAAAAGCTCTAATAGTTGCTGACATGAATGATTCCCTCCTTTGTATATATATTTTCATATATACCCAAATTGGAGTGGAATTATGAGGAAAAGGAAATCTTAGTTAGATTGCCTAACCCTTCTTAACTGCTGAATGCTTGAGTTCCAATATCCGCTTCTCGTTTAAACAACCTGCTGTATACACCATTATCAGACTTCAGCAACTCTTCATGAACCCCATCCTCAATCATAACTCCGTTTTCGATAACAATCACTCGATTAGCAGCCAAGACGGTAGAAAGTCTATGCGAAATAATAATGAGCGTTTGTTTTAATTTTCTCTTATTGATTGCTTCATTGACTTGTACTTCAGTAATTGGATCTAGTGCAGAACTCGCTTCATCAAGTACGAGAATCGCAGCATCTTTTACTAGAGCTCGTGCCAATGATAACCTTTGCTTCTGCCCTCCAGATAATAAACTGCCTCTTTCTCCAACAAGGGTATTCAGTCCTTCAGGAAGAGAAAGTAAGAAATCTCCAAGCCCGCTATCTTGAAGTGCGGAAATCAATTCATCATCTGTTGCTTCAGATTTGGCAATTCGTAAATTATCTGCTAAAGAACCGTTTCGAAGCTGTACATCCTGTGAAACGATCGCAACTTGTGAGCGAAGCCATCCTGCATCGACCTTAGATACATTTTCTCCATCGATAAAGATCGCTCCACTCTCAGGCTCATACAATCGCAACAGAAGATCTACAACCGTTGATTTTCCAGATCCGCTCGGCCCTACAAGTGCTACTGCTTCTCCAGATTTTACGGAAAATGATAAGCCTTTTAATACTTTTTCGTCTTTTTCAGGATAACCGAATGCTACATCCTTAAATTCGATTTCTCCTTCAACTTCTTTTGGTATCAATCCCTTTTCTGTTTCTGCACTGGATACTTTTTGGTTGAGTAAAAGTTCAGAACGATCTAATGCAGGACCTGTTCTTCTTACTGAAAGCCAGTTTCTTAACATTCGTTGCATTTCATTCGCGGCGATTGCCACGAGCCCAGCTGCAGTTAACATCTGACCTGCAGTTAATTTATCGTTCCAGATCAAATACGCGCTAAGTCCATACACGACAGCTAATGCAAGACCGTTGTAGCTTCCGATTACCACAATCGATTGCATTCTAGCTTTTAATTCGTGTCGAGATTCTCTAATGAAGGATTTTCTAATCTCAGCGACGCTTGAAACCTCACCATCAGAAACGCCTAACACTCTTGAAAGATGGATGCCAGTTACAGACTCTCGAAGTCTCTCCAGATAACGAGAAGCTTCTTTCCTAGCATTCGCTGAAGATTGCCGTGTACGCTGACCAACTGCATTTGACGTTAGATAAAAGATTACGCCTAACACAACACTCGTAATCATTAAATATGGATGAATCCAAAGAAGGACGATGCTGTATAAAATAACACCTTGCACAGATGCCATAAAAGTCGAACCTTCCCAAGCCAAAAAATTATGAAGTGTATCTGGATCATCAGAAACGCGTGCCATCATTTCACCAGATTGATTGTTTTGATAAAAAGAAAAAGGTAGGTTCTGTAGATGTTTAAACAATCTTAATTTTTGCCAGTTCGTTACGGTCTTCGCTACTTGGTGACAAAAATATTCATCGATAACCATCAGGATAAGATCAGCAACTGCAGCAAAGATTAATAGCCACATCAAACCCCATAGAAGTTGATTAGACTCACCAGGTAAAATCGAATCAACCAGCCAACCTAGTGCGAGAGTTGGTATAAGAGCAGAAAATACTTGTGATATGGCAATAACAAATGCATCAGCAAATACCCATTTTTTATGTGGCTTTAAAAAGGCAAGAACGCGTCTGCCATCTCGATTTTTTTGTTTCACTTGCACCTGGCTCATATCGCTCTCTCCTTTTCTAGTTCACTGTATTGCGCCATATAAAGTTCGTAATATTGTCCTCGCTCTGCAAGAAGTTCTTCGTGCGTACCTGATTCTGCTACAACGCCCTTGTCTAGGAGCACGATTTTATCTGCATCCCTAACAGTGATCAACCGGTGAGCAATCGTGATGGTTGTTCTTCCTGGTATGAGTTCATTAAGTGCGGACTGCACGCGTTCTTCTGTTTCTCCATCGAGTGAAGAAGTTGCTTCATCAAAGATTAGTAGTGCAGGATGCCGAAGAATAGCTCTTGCAAGTGCAACACGTTGTCTTTGTCCACCAGAAAGCTTTAGTCCGCGCTCTCCAACAATGGTTTCATAGCCGTCTGGCAAGGCAGCTACAAAATCTGTAAGTCCTGAAGCGTCACATGCTGCATCTAAATCAGCTTGAGTTGCATCTTTTCTTCCATATAATAAATTCATTCTAAGTGTGTTGTTAAGAAGAAACGTTTCCTGCGACACAACTCCAACTTGCTGACGAAATGAATTTCTGTTGTACCCAAACAAGTTTTGTTGGTCGATCTCAATAGAACCTGCTTCGGGTTCATATAGTCCGAGCAGCAATTGAATAAGTGTGGATTTTCCACCGCCGCTCGTGCCAACAATTCCAATGTGCTGCCCAGCTTTTATATTCAGGGAAACGCCTTTTAACACATATTCTTCGTTACCTGGATATCGAAACCAAAGATTTTCAACATCAATATCCCCATGAATCGGTTGCATCTTCGGAAGATCATCTTCATGCTCTTTTGGTAAGTCAAAATATTCATAGATTCGCTGAAGAGCAGGGATTGCCTGCTGAATAATCAATGCATTCTCAGCTAATGAACGAATAGGAAAGAACATCGTAGGAATAAACCCTAAACAAGCAACTAATGTTCCAACAGAAATGGTGTTATTCCATACTGCCATTCCTCCAACAAGCATGACTACACCTGGTGTAGCGATATTAAATAGATTTCCAAGACGCCAGTTTACTTTTCCGATCAAAGCAGCACGTATGGAATAATTCTTCCAATCTGTTAGCTTTTTATCTTGTGTATGTATTTCCCTTTCTTGTGTCTGGAAAGTACGAACGAGTCTTGTTGATTCAATGCTTTCTTGAAGGTGGTGATAAATGTCTGCGCGCATATCCCGCTGAACAGCACTCATTTTCCTCATCGTTGTTCCAAGTTTAAATGAAGGATACAGATAAATAGCGAATACACAGAACATAACAATGGCGACTGGCCAGTATAAAGCAAACACGGCAATAAAAGCAGCGATCGCACTTACTACTTGTTGTACGAATCGAGGCACGACCGTATTATTTAAGTTCTGAACAGCTTCTACGTCGTGAGTGAGACGATATAACATATCACCACGAGGAGTTGTCGTAAAAAAGGACATCGGCGTTTTATGCAATCGTCCAAATGCACGCATCTGCATATCTGTAATAACATCTAAACCAATCTGAATTTGAATAAATTCTTGTAAGGATTCAAATACCACCTTAAATAAAAAGGAGAAAAGAACGCCAGCTACAAGCCAACCGATCATATCCGTCATCTCATTTGGCAGAATTTCATCAACAAGCTTTCCTGCTAGTATAGGTGGGATTACGGTAAAAGCGCCACCGATCAACGAACAGATAAAAGCCAGAAGAAGCCCCCTCCAATAAGGCTTAAAGTGCTTTAGTGTCTCTCTTAAAAGCTTCATATTTCATTTCCCCCTCTCGCTTTCAAGCACTTTATTTTATACTAAATTCATAAAATTTTCATTATTTTTACTTGTTATTTTTTTGAAAATTTAAAATTAAATTCATTGATATTTAGTTAGCACTATATTAAACATGAAAGATTTTTATTCAAATTTAATGTTCAATCAAAAAAAACTTATTAAAGCATATAAGCACTTTAATAAGTCATTCTTGTTCGTTTATTGTAGTTCTACCCGTTTGAGAGGTTTTTTCGCAGGCCCTTCCACGACGGAACCATCAAATGAAAAACGTGAACCATGACACGGACAATCCCATGTTCGATCACCGCTGTTCCATTCTGTTTCACAACCGAGATGTGTACAAGTCGTGTCTACAATATGAAGCTCCCCATTTTGGTCACGGTAAGCCCCACATCTTTCTCCGTCAACCGTTACGGCACATCCCTCATCTTTATTTAAGCTTCTTGGATGTTTAGACGGTTTATCTAACTTACCAGAAACAAAATGCTTTGCGACATCTGCATTTTCTTTAATAAACTGTTTAATATCAGAGGGATCACCTTGAAACCTTTGTGGTTTGTAGAGTTCAGCGTAATCATTCTCCCTACCCAAGATATGATCTCTGATAATTAATGCAGCAAGAGTACCTGTCGTCATCCCCCATTTTTTGTAACCGGTAGCTACAAAAATGTGATCATGCTTATGCGTAAGCTTTCCGATGAATGGTATTTTATCAAGTGTGATTAAATCCTGAGCCGACCAGCGATAAAGTACTTTATCTAATTTTAATGATTTTTTCGCTTCTTTTAACAAAGCCTCATAGTGCTGATGTGTTGGAATTCCCTGTCCGGTTTGATGACTTTCACCACTTAATAGCACGATCTTTTCTCCATCTTGTAAGATAGAACGATAAGAAAATGCGGTCTGATCTACTCCCATATACATCCCATTAGGAAATGTATCTTGTGTTTTTACGGCTAATACATATGAACGCTCTGCCATCATTCTTGTAAAATAAAAACCCAATCCATCAAAAAAAGGAAAATGTGTGCAACAAGCTACAAAGTCAGCTGTAATTTTGTGTCCGTTACTTGTTTGCACTACCGCTTTTTTGTCATGCTCTTCTATAATATCTGTTGCTGCTGTGTTTTCGTAGACCTCAACACCTAGCGAGTCCATCTCTTGCAATAGAGCAGCCAAATATTTTACTGGGTGAAAATGTGCTTGATCCCTCATAACAAGCGCTTTTTTATGGGGTATGTTAAATGGAAGCTTTTCAACCAACTCACCATCGATCTCTAACTGTTGATAAGCATCAGCTTCTTTGTTAAGCTTTTTGATTCCTTCGTCGGTGTTGGCGTAAAGATAAGCATCATGTTTTTCAAAGTTACAATGAATATTGTTTTGTTTAACAAGATTCTCAATAAACTGTTTTGCTTGTTCGTTTGATTCATAGTAAAGGCGTGCCCGATCTAATCCAATATGTGAAATAAGGTGATCATAGATAACATCATGTTGAGATGTTATCTTTGCAGTTGTATGACCAGTCGTTCCATTAATCACTTTGCCCGCCTCGATCAATGTAACCTTTTTGCCTTCTTTTGCTAGAAGATAAGCTGTAGTAATACCGCTTATCCCCGCTCCTACAACAACTACTTCTGTTTGACTATCTTCATTCAATACAGAATATGTAGGTAGGTTTAATTGCTGCCTCCAGATCGGTTCTGGAAACTGCGGCATGTTATTTTCATAGTTACTCATAAGATACCTCCTGTTTAGACTCGTTTTCTCACCATTATTCCCTATACCTCGAAAGAACAATACATCGCAAGAACAATAAGAAGAAAAAGAATAATAGGAAGCTCTTTTCTAAAGAAATGTTTTTTGTATAGGTTGAAGGTTAAAGGTTGAAGGTTGAAGTTTTTGGAAGTAGTTGATTTCCGTTCCAGGATGTTCGCTTTCCACGGGGCAGGCGGTGAGCCACATTCGTACGTTTCACATATAAGTGTCTCACCTGGCTAGTTACAGTGGCTAGCCCCTCGAGGTCAAAAGTTAAATGGACTACAAGGCAAAGTGCGCCTCGCTAGCCCATTCACCTTTTGCTTGTCGGGGCTGACCGAGCTACTTTCACTTTTCGAACTGCCAGCCTGTCCCGTAGGAGTCTCACACCTTACACTCCAATCAACAGTCAAAGGTGATAAGGATTTAAATGAACAATCTTTTAGAAAAAAGCGTTTCTAAAATTGTAATGAGTTTATTGTTTGTTTCTTTTTATTTTTATGCAAAATGATCGTAGTGTAAGGTTGCCATTCATTCGAGACGAAAGGACAGTCTGAAAACGGAAATAGCTTGTGCAGATCCGATAAGTAAAAGTTGTTTTGTTGAGGACGGCGTACTTGGGTTTCTTGATCGTTCAACTTGAGTCCTAGAAGGTTTGACAACTGTAACTAACAGTGGTTACTCCAAATAACGCAAAGCAGCAGGAGGCTCACCGTACATGAAAACCAACACTCCAAGAAGGTATAAAAAAAAGAAACAGGCTATTAAAAATAACCTGTTTTATCAATAGAATAGATGAATTTAGTTGCTTAACCGCTTTTCAAGTGCATAATCAAAATTCCCATTATAACTCTCGAGGCTTCCCTCTTCTAACCAAATGGTACGCTCAAAGA
Source organism: Bacillus sp. E(2018) (assembly GCF_005503015.1). Lineage (NCBI taxonomy): Bacteria > Bacillati > Bacillota > Bacilli > Caryophanales > Bacillaceae > Bacillus > Bacillus sp. E(2018). Next base: position 1,156,693 of record NZ_SCOL01000001.1, read on the forward strand.
GTTTGTTCATGAAATAACGATCGTGAGAGACTGATAGAATGGTACCATTAAACTCTTCGAGTGCTAGTTCCAATGCTTCACGTGAATCAATATCTAAATGGTTTGTCGGTTCATCGAGTATTAAGAAATTGAATCCTTCATAAACAAGCTGTGCAAGTCTGAGTCGTGTTCGTTCTCCACCGCTTAGCTCATTTCCTTTTTTATAAACGGATGCGCCGTAAAACAAAAACTTTGCTAGATGGTGCCGAGCTTCTCCTTCTTCCATCGGTACTTTATCTCTGAATATATCAAGTACAGTTTGAGTTGATTCAGCAGTAAGTCCCTTTTGAGAAAGATAACCAATAGAAACAGATGGTCCTAGGTTTATGGAGCCGGTGCTATGATCAAGAGTTTGTAAGGTCTGAAGAAGTGTCGTTTTTCCAGACCCGTTTTTACCCACGAGAGCTACCTTGTCCCCATATCGAATCTGTAGTTCAAGATTGCTTAGTATTGAACGACCTTCGATTGATTTACTTAGCCCCTTAATTATTGCAACGTCCTGCCCGCTTCTCTTATTTACTGAGAATTCAAATGCTGCTTTTTTACGTTCCAGTTTAGGGCGTTTCATACTCTGTATACGATGAAGTGCTTTTTCCATATTTCTCGCTCTTCTAAAGAATTTTTCATTTCCTGAGCGAGCACCCCAGTCTCTTAGTTGTTTAATCGATTCTTTAATCTTTTTCACTTTCTTTTGTTGTTCTTCATATTTCTCAAATTCTAGAAGAAGATTATTTTCTTTTTCTTTTAGAAAGCCTGAATAACTTTGATGATACAAGGTGCATTCACCATCTTCAATATCAATGGTCTTTGACGTCACTTTATCAAGAAAATAGCGATCATGACTGCTAATGATAACGGAACCTTTATATTTTTGAAGATAGTTTTCTAGCCAATTCATTGTTTCAATGTCAAGGTGATTGGTAGGTTCGTCTAGAAGTAGGAGTTCAGGTTCTTTTAATAACAAACAAGCTAGACCAACCTTCGTTTGTTCCCCTCCGCTTAGTTGCATAAATCGTTGTGTAGTTAGTTGAGTTAGACCTAAACCAGCTAAAACGCCATTTATCTTTGACTCGATCGCATAACCATCAAGCTCTTCAAATGCTTCTTGCAACCTGTAAAGCCGATTTAAATTTTTTTCTAACCGGTGCGTTTGCTCTGGATCACTTAACAATGAATGAACCTTCTGAATTTCACGTTCGATTTCCATGATTTCTTGAAACGTTGCAGAAACCACATCGTATACCCTCATATTCTCTGTATGTTCAGGAAGTTGTTCCAAATATCCAATATCCGCATCCTTCCTGATAGCTATAGAACCTGAATCCGGATAATCCACACCACTTAGCAACTTAAACAAGGTCGTCTTTCCTGAACCATTTTGTCCTACTATACCTAAACGGTCTTGATCGTGAATTTCAAAAGATATATTTTTTAGAATCTCGTTTCCGCCATACATTTTCTTAACTTGATGAACAGTGCATATAATCATTTTCATTTTCTCCTTTTAATCCAATGCCACTGTCCTTTTTTTGTATACAAAAAAACCATGAGCAACATGCCTGCCCATGGTTAACAATAAAAAAGGATAGGGTAAGGTTACTTTGTGATGTACTTTAATGTTTTAACTGAAAATGGACAGACTCCGCCAATTTTTGAAAATACGTAAGTAATCGCACGGAAAACCACCAACCAGTCAAACATTTGTACACCTTTAAGCATGCCTTACACCTCCTTTTAAGAATTTATGAAATATTCTAGTAATAGTATATGGTATTATTGCTTAATATGCAATTAGAATAAAGTTGAGGAAAAAGAAAGGGTATTTGCTTTTTTTGTCGAAATAGTTTTAAATATTTATATTATTCTGAAAAGGGTGTGTCCTATGAAAGTAAAATCCAACTATCTAACTAAATCTAAAGTAACGTATGTAACAGAAAACATGTCAATCAGCGAAGCTCGATATACCATTATTCAATCAGGGTATCGCTGCATACCCGTTTTAGATGAATCCGAACAAAAATTTGTAGGGCTTCTTTTTAAGGAGACTACATCTGATTATATAATCGATAATGTCGGTTCAGTTAAAGATCATGTTAGTAGAATTGTAGAAGAAAAAGACGCATTTATTCATGAGAATACTGCTTATTTCAAAGTGCTCTTCACAATCAGACGTCTACCTTTTATGGCTGTAGTCGATGATGAACATAACTTCCTCGGAATCATTACTCACTCAAAAGTGATGGATATTCTAGAAGATTCTTATGGGATCAAGAAGGGTGGATACTCTCTAACGGTTTCAACTACTGAAGGTAAAGGTTCGTTAAGAAAACTATTTACAGCAATTCATGAAGAATACAACATTGAAGGTGTTTTCACGCAAGACGCGGGTAAGCAATTTCTTCGCAGAGTTGTTATCACTTTCAATGAAAGTGTCACGCGTGAAGAAATCGATGAACTCGTTCACCGAGTGGAAGCGAATGGGTTTAAAGTGGCAGACATTGAAGATCTACGTACATTTTCAAGTGTTCAATAATAAAAAAACGTTCCCTTTTGGTTACAGGGGAACGTTTTTCTTTATTTTGATAGTATCTCCATCTGTTCAAAGAATGAAGGGTATGAAACAGCGATCGCTTCACTGTTTGTAAGGGTTGTTTCGCCTTCAGCGATACAAGCGGCTACACTTAGCATCATTCCAATCCTATGATCACCATAGCTTTGTACTGAAGCTCCTCGAAGTGAGGATCTACCTTGTATGATCATACCATCTTCTGTAGCTTCAATAGTTGCACCCATCTTTTTTAGCTCGTTCACAACGGTTTCGATTCGATCTGTTTCTTTCACTCGAAGTTCATGCGCGTCTTTTATGATTGTCCTTCCTTCTGCTTGAGTTGCAGCTAAAGCTATGATTGGAATTTCATCGATCAATCGTGGGATAAGATCTCCTTGAATAACCGTTCCTTTTAAATCAGAGCTTTTGATGACTAAGTCACCGAAAGGTTCTGATGCTTCCTCATTTATATTTTGGTAGGTGATATCTGCCCCCATATTTTTTAGTACATCCAATATTCCAGTACGAGTTGGGTTTAGTCCTACTTTTTTTAGCGAGATCTCACTGTTTGGAACAATCGCTCCTGCAACTAAAAAGAAGGCGGCTGAAGAAATATCACCTGGTACTTCAATATGTGTACCTTTTAATTTCTGTCCCCCTGCTACCGAAACAGTTAGATCATCGCTTTCAACTTCTACTCCAAACGCTTTCAGCATGCGTTCTGTATGATCTCTTGATTTGAAGGGTTCTTCTACAGAGGTGGTCCCTTCTCCGTCTAATCCAGCTAGAATAATAGCCGATTTAACTTGAGCACTAGCGATTGGAGAGGTGTAGTGAATCCCTCGTGTTTCGCCCCCTTTTATATGAAGAGGAACCTTATTTCCTGAATCATTCCCATCAATCGTAGCTCCCATTTCTTTTAATGGTTTGGTAACCCGATTCATCGGTCTTTTTGCGATTGACTCATCACCTGTTAAGGTTGATTCAAACGGTGTATTAGCTAGTATTCCTAACATCAGACGAATCGTAGTACCTGAATTCCCTACATATAGATCTTCTGAGGGTGGTGTTAATCCTGTAATTCCTTTTCCTTCTACTGTTACTTTTTCACCTTCTTGTTGTATCGCAACCCCAAGTTTCTTGAAACATGAAATGGTGCTTAAACAATCTTCGCCTGTTAAAAAGCCATCGATTGTCGTTGTACCTTCAGCGATAGAACCAAACATGACTGCTCGATGCGAAATCGATTTGTCACCAGGCACTTTAATAGATCCTTTTAATCGTTGAATGGGTTGTATTTGTTTTGTCATTGGATAGTGCCTCCTTATAGTGTGATTTGAGTTAAGTAATTCTCTTTTTGTAAGATTTCTTGTGCCTGATCTCGATCATTGTCATCTTGAAAACTCAATCGAAGTACCCCATTTAGTCCTTCCCTTACTTCTAAAATACTGAGATTGATAATGCTGATCTCGGATTGGGCTAAAAGAGCGGTGATGTGAGATAGAGCACCTACTCTGTCGAGGATATCTACATATAGATCCGAGAAAGGATGAATCGCACCCTTTGATCGAACTGGTAAGGAATCTCGGAATGATTTTGCTCCATCAAAGTATTCATAGAGTTCTGCATCATCTCCCTTTTCTACGAACTCTATCACGGTATCCATCTCTTTTTTCCACTCGTGTAATAGAGTGAGAAGATGTGATTTATTTTGACTGACAATATCACTCCACATTTTAGGAGAGCTTGAAGCTATGCGCGTAATGTCTCTGAATCCTCCTGCTGCAAGTTGCTGAATCAACGGCTTTTCCTTCGAATGATGCTGTGCAATCCTCACAAGGCTTGAAGCGACAAGATGCGGAAAATGACTTACAATGCCGGTAAGAAAATCATGTTCATCTGGATCAGTAACGAGAAATTTGGCTCTTGTTCCTTTAAGCCAAGTCTTTGCTTCATCAATATCCATATCAGTAGTTATAGAGTTAGGTGTTAAGAAGTAAAAGGCATTTTCTAATAGATGGACTTTCGCACTTTCCACTCCCGTTTTATGAGATCCAGCCATAGGATGACCTCCAATAAAACGAATTCCAGAAGCGGCCATTTTTTCTGCTTTATTCATAATAGATTTTTTTGTGCTTCCAACGTCCATTACCAACGCTTTAATTACAGGTGAAATAGCAGCTATTTTCTCCATTACTTGTAACGTTGCTTCAACAGGTGTTGCGATTATGATAAGATCTGCTACTCGAGCAATATTTGTGAAGTCTAAAACAGCTTCATCAATTACGCCGATTTCTGCTGCAGTTATACTATTTTGAGCATAAACGTCATACCCATAGATTGTTGCTTCGTGTTCTTGTTTGATAGAAAGAGCGATTGAACCACCAATCAATCCAACCCCTATTAGTAAGACGTTCTTCATTTACTCCTACTCCTTTTTAAGCCTCTTCTATAAAAGAAGATAATTTTCTCTCTAATGATTCTGAAGGAAAAGGTGATAAATAAGGCTTACCAAAACCGTTCAGAAGCACCATTTGAATCATGCCTTTTTCTGCTTTTTTATCTTTTTTCATTCGATTGACGAGAGAGGAAGCTGATAAGTGCTTAGGAAATGACGGATAACCTAAAGATGTTAACCACAGTTTTAGTTCTTTTCCTAAAATTTCTGTGCCTTTGTTTAGTGAAAGTGCAAAAAGCATGCCTAGTGCAACTGCTTCACCATGAGTGATGCCTTTATATTGAAGCTCACCTTCTATAGCATGGCCGAGTGTGTGACCAAAGTTTAAATAAGCCCGAATTCCTTTTTCTTTCTCGTCTTGAGTGACGATAGTATTTTTTATTGTTATCCCCTGTATGAGAGCTTGTTGTAGAGAGTCTCCTTTAAGATCATCGATGTTTTTAACGTTCTCACGTAACGAACGATATAGATTTTCATCCGCAATCAATGCGTGTTTGATGACCTCTGCAAAACCAGATCGTTTTTCTCTTGCAGATAAGGTAGTTAAGAAGTCTGTCGAATAAATCACTGCTTCAGGTTGATGAAAGACGCCGATCATGTTTTTACCTTCAGGATGGTTGAGACCTGTTTTTCCACCTACTGCACTATCATGTGCAAGAATAGTAGTCGGAACTTGAATAAAGCGAATTCCTCGCATGTAGGTGCCAGCGACAAATCCAGCAAGGTCTCCGATCATTCCGCCTCCAAGCGCAATGACAACCGATGTCCGGTCCAGTTCTTTGCTTAAAGCAAAACTTTGACAAGCCATATAATTCTCAAATGATTTTTGATCATCGCCAGCCTGAATCTGTATCGTTTCATAAGTGAAAGCATTACCGATAACATTTCGTACGGTTTCTAAATAGAGAGTTCCAACGTTTTCATCTGTTATGATCAATAGGTTCTTAGGTGAAGGATTTAGATTTTCAAGAACTACTTTAAGCTGATTGATTACTTTTTCACCTATAAAAACAGGATAGCTTTTTGAAGGTGTTGTTATATGAATCGTGTTCATTTAAAACACCCTTGCACGTTCTTGGTGCTGTACGATGTTTTTCTTGATTACTTCCATGTTATCTTGACCGAATTGATTAACAAGCGCACTAGCCAGTTCCCATGCAACAACTGATTCTGCCACAACACTAGCAGCAGGAACTGCACAGCTGTCTGAACGTTCTATGCTTGCTGCAAAGACTTCTTTTGTTTCAATATCTACACTGTTCAGCGGCTTGTAAAGAGTAGGAATCGGCTTCATAACACCACGTACAACTACTGGCATTCCTGTCGTCATACCTCCCTCAAAGCCTCCTGCGTTGTTTGTTCTTCGGGTATATCCACGTTCGATATCCCAAACAATCTCATCATGTACTTCACTTCCAGGTTTTCGTGCTGCTTCAAAACCAATACCGATCTCAGCACCTTTAAATGCATTGATACTCATGATCGCTGCTGCTAATTTAGCATCCAATTTATTATCATAATGCGTGTAGCTACCCACGCCTACTGGCATACCTTCTACGATTACTTCAACAACACCACCGATCGAATCGCCGTTTTCCTTTGCGGTATCAATCGCTTCCATCATCGTTTTTTCAACATTTTTATCTAAACATCTTACAGGAGAGACTTCTGTTTTTTCGCGAAGTTCGGTTAAAGAATCATAAGAAATGTCTTCAGCTACGACACCACCTAGTTCTAACACGTGGCCACCAACTTCAACTCCAAGCTCTTTTAGTACCTTTTTTGCAACAGCTCCTGCTGCTACTCTTACCGTTGTTTCTCGGGCTGAAGAACGTTCTAGCACGTTTCTCATATCTCGATGATTGTATTTAATTGCACCATTTAGATCTGCATGACCTGGTCGAGGTCTTGATATCACTCGCTTAACTTCTGCGTTCTCTTCTTCAAGAGGTTCTGCTCCCATAATTTTTGTCCAATGAGTAAAGTCTTTGTTCTCAACTACGAGTGTAATCGGTGAACCAAGTGTTACGCCGTGTCGTACACCACTTAAGATTTGAACCTGATCTTTCTCAATCTGCATACGTCGTCCACGACCATGACCTTTTTGACGTCTAGCAAGTTCCTCGTTAATATCTTCTGCTACTAGAGGCAAACCTGCTGGTACACCTTCAATGATTGTTGTGAGTTGAGGGCCATGTGACTCTCCTGCTGTTAAATATCTCATATTCTATTCCTCCTGTTTGCCTGTTTTTTATAAAGAAAACTTTTGTAAACCACGTCGATCTAGTTACTCTTTTAGTTCTATAGTACAAAAAAATCCCTGCTAATAAGCAGGGACGAATATTTATCGCGGTACCACCCTGACAGCAAAGACTAAATCTTTGCCACCTTGATTTTGTTAACGGAAATTTTTCCGGCTTTTTTTAAAAGCATGCTCAAGAATTGTAATTCGTGAAAGGCTGTGTACTGATTTGCACCACCATCAGCTCTCTAATAACAGGGAACCATTTCACTACTGCTGTTCTATCATTGCGATTTGTTTTATAAAGTTATAAACAGTTTTAGCACGTTGAAGCGCTGTTGTAAAGGAAATTCATTCATTTTTCTTAAAATTTACAATACCTTCATCTATATGTCAAAAAGCACTTTAAACAGCTTCAAAATTATTTTAAATCTTTTTTCGTGTAAGTACTTGACATTCTTTTGAAATCCCTTTAAAGTTACAAACAATACTTTATGAGACACACGCTTTAAAGCGCGAAAGTGTCTATGTAACGATGTATATAAAATAAGCCTATGAGCGGCCGCGATATAGGAACTAATGACAAGAGTATAAATATGGGGAGGAACCACACATGTCAAACGAATTAGTAGACTTACGCAAACAGATGGATGATATTTCATTAAAGATTTTAGAACTCTTGAACGAACGAGGAAACGTGGCACAACAAATTGGAAAGCTTAAAGAAATGCAAGGTGTTAAACGCTTCGATCCTGTAAGAGAGAGAGAATTGCTTGATCTGATCGCTTCTCATAACGATGGTCCTTTTGAGACGTCAACGGTGCAACACATCTTCAAACAAATCTTTAAAGCAAGCTTAGAACTTCAAAAAGATGATAATCGAAAAGCATTACTCGTATCTCGTAAAAAGAAACCTGAAGATACGATCGTAAATGTAAAAGGTGAAAAAATCGGTGATGGTAACCCTCACTTCATTATGGGTCCTTGTGCGGTAGAAAGCTACGAACAAGTGAAACAAGTAGCAGAAGTCATTGCAGAAAAAGGTTTAACGTTAATCCGAGGTGGCGCATTCAAACCGCGTACGTCTCCTTACGACTTCCAAGGACTTGGACTAGAAGGATTAAAAATTCTTCGCAAAGCAGCAGATGAACATCAGCTTGCTGTTGTGAGTGAGATTCTAAATCCAAACGATATTGAGATGGCGCTAGATTATGTTGATGTGATTCAGATCGGCGCACGTAACATGCAAAACTTTGATCTGTTAAAAGCAGCTGGATCTGTTAACAAACCAGTATTGTTAAAGCGTGGGTTAGCTGCAACGATTGAAGAATTCATGTACGCAGCTGAGTACATCTTGGCTCAAGGTAACTCTCAAGTCATTCTTTGCGAACGCGGAATTCGTACGTACGAAAGAGCAACACGAAACACGCTAGATATTTCAGCTGTACCTATTCTTAAGAAAGAAACGCATCTTCCTGTAGTTGTCGACGTAACACACTCAACTGGGCGTAAAGATCTTCTCCTTCCTGCTGCTAAAGCGGCGATGGCGATCGGCGCAGATGCAGTTATGGCTGAAGTGCACCCTGATCCAGCAGTTGCACTATCTGATTCAGCGCAACAGATGAACATTCCAGAATTCCACGAATTCATGGATGCTCTTCTAAACAAAGAAAAAAAGAAGATTCATTCTTAATAGAAAGAAAAAGCCTGGCTCGCTGAGTCAGGCTTTTTCTTTGGTAATTGGAGCTTAGTCTTCGAAATACTCTTTGTAGTAACCGCCTACTTTACCTGTGTTATCTACTACAAAATAAAATTCCTCTGTTTCATTTTTTAGTTCATAGGTTTTACCCGCAGTTAAAGCACGGTTAACCATATATTTTTTTGCATCCGTATGTACACATTTAATTTCGCGAATCGTTTCTCTGTTCGCCCACTCTAAATGAATCATGAAGTCTCTCTCCTTTAAGAAATTCTTTTGTTAAATCATAATGTTCCCTGCCCTATCTGTCAAATTCATTTCGTAGAGCTCCTTTCCTAGTATTTCATAGAACGTTTCGGTTACTATGATTAAGAAGATACTATTAGAATGGAGATTTACTTATATGAAAGCTTTAGTATTTAACTCTTTCGGGGGTCCAGAAGTTTTAGAATATCGTGAAATTAACAACCCAATTATCGGTGATCAGGACATTTTGGTTGAAATGAAGGCCATTGGCTTAAACTTCGCTGATGTTTATAGAAGAAAAGGAAATTATCATCTTGAAGGACAGCCTCCATACATCCTAGGATATGAAGGAGCGGGAATCGTTAAAGAAATTGGTAGTGCTGTTAGTGGTGTTTCAGTTGGAGATCGTATCGCATTTGCAGATGTACCCGCTGCTAACGCGGAACTGGTCGCTGTCCCACACGATAAAGCAATCCCGATTCCAGAAGGTGTTTCCTTTGAATCAGCTGCCTCCCTTCTTTTACAAGGGTTGACTGCACATTATCTTACGAGAGACAGTTTTTCCATTAAGCAAGGTCATGTTGCATTGGTTCATGCTGCCGCGGGCGGTGTTGGACAACTATTGATCCAGATCATCAAGTTGCTTGGCGGAAAGGTTATCGGTTTAACATCATCCGAAGAAAAGCGTGAGTTCGCTTTAGCAGCAGGTGCGGATTCAGTATTCTTATATAATGATAATTGGAAAGAAAGCGTGTTAAGTGAAACTTCCGGCAAAGGTGTAGATGTTGTTTATGAGTCTGTGGGTTCTACAATAATAGATAGTTTTGAAGTTACTAGGATAGGTGGGACTGTCGTATTCTTTGGAATGGCTGGCGGCGATCCTGTGTCCATTGATCCTCGTATGCTTATGGATACGTCTAAGACGTTGACCGGAGGAGACTTATGGAATGTCCTCACCTCTCACGAAGAACGTGTAAAGCGTTCAAGCGAATTGTTTGAATGGATTAAAAATGGAGATGTAAAAATTACAGAAACATCTTTCCCGTTACATGACGGTGCAAAAGCTCATGAATATTTAGAGAGTAGAAAGAGTACAGGGAAGATTTTGTTGATTCCTTAATAGAACATGGATTTGTGATCTACGGGCGGCTGCGAGTAGCAGCTGCCTTTTTTATGATTTAGTTGCAAAATGCAAATATTATAATCTTCGGATAGTCGCATTTTACAACTATTATTAGTTGCATATTGCAAGTTATAATTAGTGGTTAAATAGTAGGTTCATTGATACGTTTTTTTATTAGATTAAAATAATTTTTGCTAGTTGGGTTATTCAAGAATCGGTAGCTGGTACGTTGCTGAATTTGTAGGACCGCTCGGGGGAAGTTTCATAGATTTCAGAAGATTTTTCATACAAGTAGTTGAATCGATGTGTAAAAAACGTCTTAACGTTTTATTCTTTACAGGTTGATCAAAAATCAGTGCGTAGTTTTGGATTGCTCTTATATGAGCATCTTTGGACTTTACATTGCACTTAGTACAAACCCAAGTACTTCTCTCTCGTTGCATAGGAACATGATTGCAGCTTGGACAAAAGACTCCGGTGATAATGTCCGTTTCTTTGATGTTATATGTTCTTAATAAGTCTGGATTAAGCTTGTCATGTTGTTTAAATAGCTTTGTCGCTAATTTTGAAAGGTCTTTTTTTGTGAGGATTTCTTGATGGAGCGTTGAAAATTCTTGAATTTTGTTAGCTAGACTCTTAGCTCGAATAATATGGACAGCTTTCTTGCCATAATGCGGTGATAGCGTAATAAAAGATTTAGGATTTGTTAAAACAACGAGGGAATAAAGCGGGATTTTAGGCAACTGATTTCTTTTCAACCAGCTTTCCAGATATATTTTTTGTTGTTGGACCTGGTTTACTGGGTCAGGAAATGTTTCAGCTACTCCATTTTTCGTTCTTTTCATCTGATCGAAGTGATGATCAAAATATAGATCTCCTGAGAGATTTTTAACTTCGAGCAAAACGCCAAAAGAAGAATGAAGAATCAGACAGTCAATTTGAAAGTAGTATTTCTTTTCTTTATCTCTTGGCAGTCGCAAGTCATGAAAAATGAGGTATGAATTCTCATCTAAATCGTACAGAAAATAATCTAATGCCACTTCACCTCTATAACCTGCTGAATGTCTAGCAAATTCAATTTGTAATTCCCCGTGTTTTAGATGATTGTGTACTAATCTTTGTAAGATGGCGTCCAATTTTAGTAATTTTAGGGGCTTTGTACGTGGTTTTTTTATCAAGGTATCACCTCTTGCTTTTTTGTATATATTTCATTCGATAAAAATCGAAAAAATACCTTTATTTTCAGCAATGGCTCGATGAATATTTTTTTGCTGTGAAATTAAATTGTGCACAATTAAGTCAAAAATGAAGAAATTAAGTCGAAAAAGACGTTCATTAAGTCGTGCGGCGCACCAATTAAGCGGTTCTCAAGCCTAATTAAGTCAAAAATCAAAAATAAAGGCCCTTCGACAAATCCAGAGCCACCTTATAAAATACTCGCTAACCTCCTACTAACACTTAATCACCCACAAAAAAACACCCCCTGCAAGCAGGGGGCGTTCCATATCATCATTATAGTACTAAACATTAACCTTCTAAAAGAAGCGATTCTGGATCTTCAAGAAGTGATTTAATTGTTGTTAAGAAGCTTACCGCTTCTTTTCCATCTACAATACGGTGATCATAAGAAAGCGCGATGTACATCATCGGACGGTTTTCCATGCGCTCTTTATCGATCGCTACTGGTCTCCATTGGATTGTGTGCATACCAAGGATACCAACTTGAGGTGCGTTCAAGATAGGTGTTGAAAGCATTGATCCGAAGATACCACCGTTTGTGATCGTGAATGAACCACCTTGAAGGTCTTCTAAGGATAACTTCTTAGAACGTGCCTTCTCAGCTAGGTTTCCGATTTCTTTTTCAATACCAGCGAAGCTTAGACGATCAGCGTTGCGTACAACTGGTACCACTAATCCTTCTTCCGCTCCAACCGCGATACCGATATCGTAGAACTTCTTAAGAACCATTTCATCGCCTTGAATCTCAGCGTTGATTGCAGGGAACTTTTTCAAAGCTCCTACTACCGCTTTTGTAAAGAATGACATGTATCCTAGTTTAACTCCGTTTTGCTCATAGAACTTGTCCTTACGACGAGCACGAACTTCGTTGATCGCCGTCATATCCACTTCATTGAACGTTGTAAGCATCGCTGCTGTTTGTTGAGCTTCAACTAAACGCTTAGCGATTGTTTGACGTCTGCGGGACATCTTCACTCGCTCTACAGGTTTCTCTGGGTTTACAGCTTCAACAGAAGCTGCTGGTTTAGAAGCTGACGCTGCTGGCTTAGATGCCGGAGCCGCTTTTTCCGTGCTTCCACCTTCTGCGTGACGTTTCACATCTTCCGTGCGAACACGTCCTAGAGGATCTCGAGCGTTCACTTCAGAAAGATCGATGCCTTTTTCACGAGCAAGCTTGCGCGCTGCTGGAGATGCGATCGGACGATCAGATGCTTTCACTTCTTCTTCAGCCGCATCTTTTTCTACGATTGGCTCTTGTTTTTGTTGAGTTGGAGCTGCTTTTTCTTCAGTCTTCTCTTCTGCTGCTGGTTCTGCAGACTCAGAAGCACCGCCTTCAACGATTGAAGCGATAATATCTCCAACGGCTACAGTGTCACCTGGTTCAACTTTAATATTTTTTAAAACGCCATCTCGCTCGGCACTGATCTCAATGTTAACTTTATCAGTTTCTAATTCTACTAAATCTTCACCTTTAACAACTGTGTCGCCTTCTTTTTTAAGCCATTGTGCTACTGTACCTTCTGAAATTGATTCGGCTAATTCCGGAACTTTAACGTCAAACATGTTCACGGCCTCCCTCTCGCGATTGAATGTCTAGTGCTAATGATGTTTGGATGATTTGTTCTTGTTCTTTTTTATAGATGTCTGGTTCCCCACCAGCCGTACTCGAACGTTCTTGACGTCCAATATATGAAACGTGTGCTTTTGGTGCCACTGCACGAAGTTTTGGTTCGATGTATAACCAAGATCCCATGTTCTTCGGCTCTTCTTGCACCCAAATCAAGTCTTCAACGTTTGGATATTCTTTTAACAGAGCATTCATCTCTTCTTCTGGGAACGGATAGATCTGTTCAACACGAACGATATGCATTTCCGTTCTTGCTACTTGATCTTGATCAAGTGCTTTTTCTAGATCGATCGCAATCTTACCAGAGCAAAGCAAGATTTTCTTCACTTTGTCTTTTTCTTTGCCTAGACCAGGCTGTTGTAGCAATGGCATAAAGTGATCACTTTCAAAAGCTTCTGCCATAGATGCCACTTTCGTGTCACGCAACAAGCTCTTCGGTGTCATTACAACCAACGGACGAACTTCATCCATAGATAGAAGCTTAGCTTGACGTCGTAGCAGATGGAAGTACTGTGATGCTGTACTTACGTTAGCAACTGTCCAGTTATTTTCTGCACCTAGCTGTAAGAATCTTTCTAGACGCGCACTTGAATGCTCAGGTCCTTGACCTTCGTAACCATGAGGAAGAAGCATTACCATTCCTGATTTTTGCCCCCACTTCGCACGGCCAGCAGATAAGAACTGATCGAACAGAACTTGTGCTACGTTTGCAAAATCTCCATACTGCGCTTCCCAAATCACAAGGGTTTCAGGTGCAAATACATTATAGCCGTACTCAAAACCAACAACTGATGATTCTGAAAGTGGGCTGTTATGAATCGCAAATGAAACATCAATGTCATCCATCGCATGCAGCGGAGAAAATTTCTTTCCGCTCTCACTATCGTTTAGAACAAGGTGTCTTTGCGCGAACGTTCCACGCTCAGAGTCTTGCCCTGTAATACGAATCGGTGTTCCATCCTTAAGAATGGAAGCAAATGCTAATGATTCAGCCATACCCCAATCAATTTTCTCCCCTTGGAAAGACTTGCGTCTACGTTCGAGGATTCTTTTGATTTTAGGATAGACGTTGAAGTCTTCTGGGAACTTAAGCATATTCTCAGTAAGTTCCTGAAGATCACTAACTGAAATTGTGGTATCGATATCAGGAAGTGCTTTCGATAACGGATCAGGAAGTCTCGTGTCTTCCAGTTTGAATTTTTCTTTGCGTCCTTGAACTTTTTCGTATTCAGTCTGATGCTTTGTTAACACATCATTTTCAATAGACTTTACTTCTTCATCAGATAGTACGCCTTCGTTAACAAGCTGTTTTGCATAAACGTCACGAACTGTCGGATGACTGTTTACTTGTTTATACAATCGAGGCTGCGTTGCAGATGGATCGTCCATTTCATTGTGACCGAATCGACGATATCCGATCAGATCGATCAGAACATCTTTTTGGAACTTTTTACGATATTCATAAGCAAGATGTACTGCTGCAATACATGCTTCTGGATCATCTGCATTAACGTGAATGATCGGGATCTCAAACCCTTTTGCAAGGTCACTCGCATATTTCGTTGAACGAGAATCGCCGCTATCAGTTGTAAAACCTACTAGATTGTTCGCGATGATATGAAGTGTTCCACCCGTGTGATATCCTCTCAGACGACTTAAGTTCAATGTTTCAGCAACGATTCCTTCACCAGGAAAAGCAGCATCACCATGAATAAGAATGGCAAATGCCTTCGAAGTATCTTGAACCGGATACCCTTTTTTGTCACGCGTTTCCTGAGCAGCTCTTGTATATCCTTCAACAACTGGATCTACATACTCTAAGTGACTTGGATTATTTGCAAGTGAGATTTTAATTTTATGAGATTGATCTGTTTCAACTAAACGGCTTGCACCTAAGTGGTACTTTACATCTCCAGTCCAACCAAAGTTAATTCCTCTTGAACCTTCAGAAGGAATTAGCTCCTTGTTTGGAGAATGATGAAACTCTGAGAAAATGAGTTCATAAGGCTTGCCAAGCACATGGGCAAGTACGTTTAGACGCCCACGGTGTGCCATTCCGATCAGAGCATGTTCAGCTCCGTCACGACATCCTTCTTTCGCTGCTTCATCAAGCATCGGTACCAGCATATCAACGCCTTCGATAGAGAAACGCTTTTGTCCAACGAATGTTTTGTGAAGAAATTTTTCAAATCCTTCAACTTCACTCAATCGCGTTAAAAGGTTCTTCTTATCATCAGCCGAAAATTTAGGATAGTGTTGGCTTGTTTCAACCATGGTGTTTAACCATTGGCGTTCTTCAGTCTCATGAACATGACTGAATTCATAAGCGATTGTTTTCGTATACACTTCCTGAAGCATTTGGATCGCTTCATAGCCGTCTTTGACGCTTGATGGCGCTTCTTTCCAAATAAAGGAAGGTGGTATCGCTTTCAAATCTTCTTTTGTTAAGTTAAATTCTTTCGGGTCAATATGGTGGTTATCTTTCGGAAATTCCCCTACAGGGTATAAGTCAGCTGCTAAGTGACCGTATGTGCGAATGTTTTCTGCTAATTTTAATGCAGCTGCTAACTTCTCGAAATCCAATCCATCAAAACTCTGTGCAGTACGTTGATTTGATACAGAGCTCTCAATCGGAGGCCCCCAAGCATCAAATTTCTCTTTGAATGAACTGTCAACAGATTCCGGATCCACACTATATTGATCATATAGTTCAAGGATGTAGGCCATATTTGGTCCACTTAGTCCCTGCCAAGGATTTTCTGATTTGGAACGTTGATGACTCATCTTTTGTTCCCTCCTGCTTCCCTTTGTAAGTATTGTGCTGTTGCTGTTAACAGGTGATTCATCATTTCTCGCCATTGAATTTTTCCCTATTTAAAGCGCTCTCAAACAATGAATGAAAAGAACCTTATCATTGATAAGGTTTCAACTGTAACAATGGTCATTGCCATTATACTATATTTTCGCAGAAAGTGAATTTTGTTTTTTACGATTTATGAGATAATTTGCCCATTTTGTTCTGCTTACCGTAAAAATAATGAGTGCGAGCCATATTAAAGTGAATGAAATGACATGTATTTGACTGAATGTTTCATGATACAAGAATACTCCTAATACGAGCATGATAGTCGGAGCAATGTATTGTAGAAAACCGATCATCGTCATCGAGATCCGTTTTACACCCTGCGCAAAGCAAAGTAGTGGTACCGCTGTAACGAGTCCTGCTCCCCATAGAAGAATTGTTGTTGATGTTCCTCCAGCGATAAAGGAAGCTTCCCCGTTCCATTGAAGGTAGATTAAATACATGAACGCTAATGGAAAGACAAACATCGTTTCAAATGTTAAGCCCGTTAACGAATCAAAACTACCTAGTTTTTTAACAAGTCCATAAAGACCGAAAGTAAGCGCTAGAGAAACCGCTACCCAAGGAAACTCTCCATGTTGCCACGTTAATAGAAAAACACCGCAAGCAGCTAATATAAAGGATACAAGCTGCCAGCTGTTCAACTTTTCTTTCAATACAAGCATGCCGAGGATTACACTAACAAGCGGATTAATATAATAGCCTAAACTCGCTTCAACAACATGATCTGTATTGACCGCCCATATATACATGACCCAGTTTCCGCTAATTAATAGCGAAGCTGTTAATACAGATAAAAACTGCTTTTTTTGGCTAAAGAGTATTTTTACATCTCTTAAGAGTGTATTTTTCTTTTTCAATAAGAACATAACAGCGATCATTAAGAGAAATGACCATAAAATTCGATGTGCTAATATCTCAACAGAACCAGCTGATTGAAGTGGTTTCCAATATAGCGGTAGGAAACCCCATATCAAATAAGAAAATGCGGCATACCATATACCCTTCGTATGTTCATTTAATTTCATTGTCCGTTCCTCGATCCCATGATTTATATGAAGTTATAAGATTATATAACGGAATCTAAATGATTTGCTACTAAATAAACTTTGAAGCAAAATAATCGGTAACTTTACATTCTATTCGGTGTTTGCACGCCTAATAATCTTAATCCTTCTTTCAGAACGATTTGAACTGCTGCACAAAGCGCTAGTCTGTCTGGCGTTTCTTTACTATCTAAGATTTTCACATGGGCATAATAATGATTGAACTTATGAGATAGTTTTAAGACATATTTTGAAATAATAGAAGGTTCTTTTCTATGAAAAGCCAGTTCAATAACTTCAGGAAACTCACTTAACACCGATAAAATCTCCCAGCTCTCTGATCCGATGGACAACTCTTGTGAAACACTTCCGTTAAAGTTCCCTTTGTTTAATAATGTTTGAATCCTAGCTGCTGTATACTGCACATATGGTCCTGTATCACCCTCGAACTTGAGCATCATCTCAAGCGAGAATTCCACATCGTTTCCTTTCTCGTTTTTCAAATCATGAAAGATAACGGCACCTACTCCTACTTGACGCGCGACACTCGGTAAATCTGTGAGTTCAGGATTTTTACTTTTAATATTTTGTTCTGCTAACTTAACTGCTTCTAAAATTACAGTTTCTAAGAGGACTGTTTTTCCTTTTCGAGTGCTCATCTTCTTACCGTTCTGTAAAATGAGACCGAATGGAACATGGTGCATGTGGTCCGCCCAATCATGCCCGAGCTTTTTTAGGACTCGTTTCACTTGTTCAAAATGAAGAGATTGTTCGTGACCGACAACATAGAACGCTTCATCAAAATCGTACGTGTTCTTTCTATATATAGCAGCCGTAATGTCTCGTGTGGCATATAAAGTGGCACCGTCTTTTTTTTTGATCAAACACGGTGGTAGATCATCACCTACCCTGACAACCTGAGCACCTTCTGAGAGTTCTAACAAATTCATATCTTTCAATGCATTTACAGTAGCAGCCATTTTGTTATTAAAATAGGCTTCACCGTTATAGGAATCGAATTGGACATCCAATAACTTATAAATGTTCTGAAAAGCCTCTAAAGATACTTCTTTAAACCAAATCCATAATTCTTTAGCTTTTGGATCATGATCTTCTAATTTCTTAAACCACATTCTACCTTCATCATTTAAAGATGGATCTGTTTCAGCTTCTTCATGAAAACGCACGTAAAGTTTAGTCAGCTCTTCGATCGGATTATTTCGTACTTTATTTTCCTCGCCCCATTTTAAATACGCTGAAATCAATTTTCCAAACTGAGTTCCC
This sequence comes from Bacillus sp. E(2018), assembly GCF_005503015.1. Taxonomy (NCBI): domain Bacteria; kingdom Bacillati; phylum Bacillota; class Bacilli; order Caryophanales; family Bacillaceae; genus Bacillus; species Bacillus sp. E(2018). The sequence goes on from NZ_SCOL01000001.1 coordinate 1,175,107, forward strand.
CAATCTCCAATATAATTGATTTTAACTGTCTGGTAACCGCATTTCTCACTGATCGCCGCTATCGAGGAACCGATTACGGTTGAGCGTAGATGTCCCATCGAAAAAGGCTTTGCGATGTTTGGTGAGGAAAGATCTAAAACAATCGTTTTTCCATTACCGAAACGATGGTCGGCATATGCGTTCTTCTCTTTTAAAATTTGACTCAGCAATGATACAGCGGCTGCTTTTTTATTAAAGAAAACATTCACATAGCTCCCTACAGCTTCCACTTTCTCAAACTCACCTGAGATGTTTCCTTGAGCTAAAGTTTTTGCGATTTCATTTGGAGATTTCTTAAAGATTTTAGCTAACTGAAAACAAGGAAATGCTAGATCACCATGTTGAATCTGTTTTGGCTTTTCAATAGAGGCTTCAATTTGGTCCAAGGTTAAATCGTTACCGATGCGTTCTTGTAAATAAGCTGCAAATAAATGTTTTCCGTTCATTCGTTTCCCTCCCTAAAATAAAAAAAATCCGTCTCTTCTAATTAATAGAAGAGACGGATATTACCGCGGTACCACTCTTATTGCCAAAAGGCCACTTGTCTTGTTAACGGGAAGTCCCGGTCTGCTCTACTGCGTTTTCAAGCAAACATTTCCAAAGTGCGCTTCGTCCGTAAGTAGTGCAAGGCTTTCACCGATCCTTGCTCGCTAAGAACATCCTTACAGAGTACTCTCTTTTTCATAAATGATCTGAGTTATAGTTTTTCATATTATATGAGGGCAATAACAAAAAGTCAACTTATTCCTTTTTATCAAAATCCAAGTAATCTCTCATTCGTTTAATGTATCTTTTTAACCGAAATAACGTTTCCGTTCGTAAATATTTTGATTGAAAAGCAGCCGTAACTGCTGGGACTGATACAAAAACACCATGTTCTGTAACTCTGACCGGGATTACACCTGTATAAATGGTTTCCCCACTGGTTTTATATAAAAGCTCTGTTGATACCAGTACAATTTTTTCTTCATTTTGCTCTCCTGGCAAAACAGATTGAACTTCGAAAAGAAATTGAACACTCATAGTTTCTCCTTCACGTATATTAGTTATGTTTTATGATATAATGCATTGTCTCGAATTGACAGTTTAATACTAAAGGAAGTATGCAGATGATACAGACATATTCGTTAAGTGATAAATACAAGAACTTCTTAATCCTAGTGATTCCAGTTTTGATTACACAGTTAGGCTTATATGCCATGAACTTTTTAGATACCGTTATGAGCGGAAGATCTGGGGCTGATCAACTCGCAGGTGTAGCCATCGGATCGAGTTTATGGGTTCCTATCTTCACTGGACTAAATGGTATCCTAATGGCATTAACACCGATCGTATCACAGTTAGTAGGGGCTAAAAACACAAAAAATGTACCTCGGTCCGTAATGCAAGCTGTCTATTTATCAGTCGTAATCTCCGTGATCGTTGTTGTATTAGGATCAATGGTTTTAGATCCTATTCTAGAAGCGATGACTCTAGAAAAAGAAGTGGAACACGTTGCAAGAGGCTATCTAATCGCACTCTCTTTCGGAATTCTTCCGTTGTTTTTATACGGAGCACTTCGATCTTTTATTGATGCACTTGGTCAAACAAGAATAACAATGTTTATTACACTTGTTGGACTACCGGTAAATGCGATCTTTAACTACCTATTAATTTTTGGCAAAGGCGGTTTTCCTGAATTAGGCGGTATAGGAGCAGGTGTTGCAACCGCTATAACATATTGGGTAACCGCAGTAATAACTGTTCTAATCGTCGTTAAAGTGAATCCATTTAGAGGATATAAACTGTTTCGAAACTTCTATAAACCTTCATTAACCGCTTGGAAAGAACAGTTGAAAATTGGGGTTCCAATTGGTCTAGCTATCTTTTTCGAAGTAAGCATATTTGCAGCAGTTACTTTGTTAATGAGTGATTTTAACACGATAACGATTGCCGCCCATCAAGCGGCACTCAACTTTGCTTCATTCCTGTATATGCTGCCACTAAGCATCTCATTTGCGCTTACGATTGCAGTCGGTTTTGAAGTTGGTGCAAAACGCTTTAAAGACGCAGCTCAATATAGCTATATCGGAATTGTAACTGCGGTTGGATTCGCCCTCATTCTTTCAGGTCTGTTATTGATTTTTGATGAACAAGTAGCAAGCATGTATTCGAACGAAGACGAAGTGATTCAACTGACGACTTCGTTTTTATGGTATGCGGTGTTCTTTCAACTGGCAGATGCTATAGGAGCTCCGATACAAGGTGCGCTAAGAGGCTATAAAGATGTAAATGTAACCTTTATGCTTTCATTTATCTCATATTGGGTGCTTGGTCTACCAGTAGGGTATTATCTAGCTAATTTCACAACTCTTGGTGCTTACGGTTATTGGATCGGATTAATATCAGGTCTAACAGCTGGAGCTATTATTCTATTTACTCGATTAAAATATATTCAGTCCCATTCTTATTCCACTTCTGAACAAAAATAAACCAGGTTTAAAGGGAAGATTACCGAACAAGGACACATGCTTTCTCCCGGGCATCCGATCAGCCCCTGCCGCTTCCATTTCATAGGTAAACAAAAAAGGATCGAACCAACTCAAGTAGAGGCGGTTTGATCCTTTTATTATGCGGATGATTAATACCCGTAATGGCATGATAAAGTGACAAAAAAGCGCTGAGCGGAATTCAAATTAACTTCAAACACGAATCGCTATTTTTGTTCAAAAAGTGTGAGATATTCTCCGTATCCTTTTTCTTTTAATTCGTTCTTAGGAATAAAACGAAGTGCTGCAGAATTTATGCAATATCTTAGACCTCCTCGATCTCGAGGACCATCAGTGAATACATGTCCTAAATGAGAATCTGCATCCTTACTTCTTACTTCCGTTCTGATCATACCGTGAGATAAGTCTTCTTTTTCTTCAACAGTAGATGAACGAACTGGTTTTGTAAAACTTGGCCATCCACAGCTGCTATCGAATTTGTCTAAAGAACTAAAAAGAGGTTCCCCAGAAACGATATCTACATAGATCCCTTCTTCTGTATGGTTCCAAAATTCATTTTGAAAAGGAGGTTCTGTTGCGTCGTTTTGGGTAACGTTATATTGCAAAGGATTTAAAGTTTTAAGTATTTCTTCTTTTTGCCCCTTGTCTACCCAGTGGGATTTGATAAAGACATCTCTTCCTGAGCCTTGACGATAACGCTTATAATGAAAAGGATTTTTTTTATGATAATCCTGATGATATTCTTCAGCGGGATAAAATGTATCAGCAGGTAAAATTAAAGTTGCAATCGGTTTGTCGAATCGCCCGCTTTCTTCTAGTTCCTTTTTTGATTCCTCAGCAATCGTTTTCTGTTCATCATCATGATAGAAGATGGCTGTACGGTAGGAATCGCCACGGTCGTAAAATTGTCCGCCAGCATCAGTCGGATCAATTTGCTTCCAAAACACAGAGACGATTTTTTCATACGAAATGATGGATGGATCAAATGTAATTTGGACTGCTTCAAAATGGCCTGTTGTCTCACTGCAGACTTCTTTGTAAGTCGGATTCTCTTTGTGACCACCTGTATAGCCCGATTCTACAGAAATGATGCCTGGCCACTCTTCAAATGGTGTGACCATACACCAAAAGCAACCTCCAGCAAAAGTAGCTTTTGCATAGTTATTCATAAGATCAATCTCCTTTTACATCTGTTTGTTTCATCATATAAGAATGTCATACAAAAGCATAGAAAAAGGCTCTTACCCTTTTTTAACAATTGGACCTGATGTTACTGGCGGCTTGAGCGGTGCAGGAGTCGTGCTTTTCTTTTGTTTTCGTGTATTTTGCAAGAAGTAATAAAGTCCGGCTAAGACGATGACTCCTCCACTCCATTGTGAGATGGATAGCGATTCATTTAGTAATAGAAAAGCTAACAATGTCGCACCAACAGGTTCTCCCAAGATTGCCATTGATATCGTAGCCGCTGTTACATATTTTAATAGCCAATTGAACAATACATGTCCAAACACAGTTGGTATGATGGCAAGCAGTAAAAAGATTTCCCACTCTTTATCTGAATATCCAGTCATAGGTACATCCAATGTTAAATTGTAGAGACAAAATACAATAACTGCTACAAAAAATACCAAAAAACTATAGAGTGTAGCAGGAAATGTCTTAAGAAGCTTTTGACCGATCAACATATGAACGGCAACTACAATCGTCCCTAGAATGGATAAAATATCGCCTTGAATATGTTTTGCCGAAATGCCAATGTCTCCCCATCCAATCATAACAGCGCCTAGAATGGCAACCACCATCCCAATGATCGCAGCTTTAGACGTTTTTTCCCGAAACGCTATGTATGCTCCAATCATTACAAAAACTGGCTGTAGGGAAAGTAATATCGTTGAACTTGCTACAGTAGTTAACTTTAATGATCCCATCCAGAATAAAAAATGAAGAGCTAGGAAGGATCCCGATAAAATTAGTAACAAGGTTTCTCGCCAATTGATCTGTTTCATAAATCGTGCTTGTTTCCAAACAAACGGCAACATCAGGATCAAAGTAAATAATAATCGATACATCCCTTGAACGGAGACCGGAGCATCTGACCACTTAACAAAAATGGAAGAAAATGATATTGCGATAATCCCTATAATTAAAGGGATAAAAACAGGTATCTTTAAAGAAGTGTTATTCAAGTTGTCACCTTTCACTTTCTAGGCATATTTATGATATTATCTATAACTAATACTTTTATGTTAAAAAACTTTCATTACAGGAGGATATATATGAAAAAAAGATATATCATCTCCTTGTTTGTTTTGCTGTTGGTCTCAAGTGCAGTCGGGTGGTACTACTATCCACAATATAAAATAGCCCAAATTAGAAAAGAATCGGTGATCAACCAAGATGCTTCTTCGGATTCTAAGCAGATCACTTATCTTGATTATTTGAAAAAATCTCCAAAGACCACTTTTAATCACCTTGTACTCGGTGATTCTGTTGCTGAAGGTAGAGGCTCTGAAGGAGGAGGTTTCGCAAGTAAAGTTAATGAAAACCTTCAGAATTTAACAGGTAAAACCATCAGCCTAGAAAATCAGGGTGTTTCCGGGTTTACGAGTCAAGGATTATTGAATCAATTGGAGATTCCAGCCGTTCAACAATCTGTTGAAAAAGCAGATATCATTTCGATCAATATCGGCGGTAATGACCTCGTACAAATAGCAAAACAACAAGGCCCTCTAAAAGCTATACAAAGTTATGATGATGTTAAAAATGAATATCAGAAGAATTTAAATGACATTTTTGAAAACATCAGAAAACATAACCCGAATGCAATAATCGTTTTGAATGAATTATACAACGTTGTGAATGCTGAACAAAAATATTACCCAGCTACTGAAAAGCTTTTAAATGATTGGAATTTAATTGCTTACGAAACAGCACTTTCACACAAACCTGCTCTGGTTGTACCTGTTAGTGATGCTCTTCAAACAGAAGATATGGATAAATGGCTTTTTGATTCAATCCATCCTAATGAAGAAGGATACGAGCGAATTGCGAATAAAACCGTTACAACGTTTCAAAATCAATCTTATAAAGTGGTACAATAAGGTACAGAAGAACTGCATAATGCAGGCAGTTCTTCTACTACCCCATTCCAATGTATGATCTCTGGCAGAAAATAAAATGTAGTGGCTTCTGCTAATTTCTTCAGCACACCTTCTGGATCGTGCAAGATTACAGTTTTCTTATTCCCCAAAGCAATACCAAGCTCTGTATGACACCCTTTTCCACCAGGTAAAATTATGATCGTTATGTCAGCTTCCATGACTGCTTCATATTCTTTCTTACCTATTTCAGCCAACTCTTCTTTCGTCTCTGCTCTTTCGTTTCTTGTCCAATCATAAGTCAGCTGCCACTGTAGTTTATTTTGAAGATCTATTCCAATCCTTTTTACAAGTTCTTTATTTTGAAATCCTGAGGCCACGTAAAATTTCATCCAAGCTCCCCCTTTTATTTCCTTATGTAAAAATCATATTACAATCAGGTGGAAATGAACATAACGACTTGCATATATTTGTGAAAATGTTAACATAGTACTTTATAAAATAAGTAAAATCATTGAAAGAGGGGTTGCATGTTAAAATACAGAAATATTACGTTTATTGGTGCAGGTTCAATGGCAGAAGCAATGATTTCGGGATTGATCAACAAAGCCGGAATTTCTCCAGATCGAATCATAGCCGCGAACTACACGAATGAAAACAGAAGATTAGAACTAACTAACAAATACAACATTACAACAACTTCAGTTCGAGAACTTTCACTAAGTAATACAGACGTGATTATTCTTGCGGTAAAACCAAAACAAGCGGAAGAAGTAATTCAACAACTTAGACCCGCTCTTCAAGATCACCATGTCATTTTATCCGTTCTTGCCGGAATTTCAACATCGTATATAGAGGAGATCATCGACAGATCTTTACCAATTGTTCGCGTGATGCCTAATACTTCAAGTATGATTGGTGAATCCATCACAGGTATTAGTGCCGGTAAGTATGTGAAAAATGAAGATTTGGATTTAGCTCAAGAATTATCGAAAGCAATCGGTAAAGTGAAGATTATTTCCGAAAAACAGATGGATGTTTTCACTGGATTAGCCGGTAGTGGCCCAGCGTATTTCTATTATTTACTTGAACACATGGAAGATGTAGCTGTAGAAAACGGACTTGATCGTGAACTAGCCCGTGATATTGCAGCTCAGACGCTTTATGGTGCAAGTAAGATGGTGATGGAATCCTCTGATTCACCCGCTGAACTAAGAAAGAAAGTAACTTCACCAAATGGTACGACGGCTGCAGGTCTAGAAGCACTTGATGAGAATGGCGGTGGTGTTGCCATTGAAAAAGCCGTGGAACATGCTGCAAAACGATCAAAATCACTCAGAAAAGAATTCGAAAAAGTTCCTGTTATGTAAATAATATTCCGGAGAGGAGCTGTCATAATTATGGCAGCTCCTCTTTTTTTCTTTAGTAACTGGTTTTTATTTTTTTTAAAATAGAATACGCTTACGGTACGTGAAATTTTATTGAGTTTGAGTGCGGAACATTTCATTACTCGATTTCAGGAAAACCTAAATCAAATAGTGAAACGGCTATGACTTGATAGCCTTTTTTGTTTGGATGAATCGTATCAAAACAAACGAGCTCACTCTCTCTTCCCATAAAGACACTGTATAGATCTGCTACTTTTACAAATGGCATCTTCTCATAGCTCTTGATCAAATCGTTAAACATGTTGACCCATTGCATAGCTTTACTCCATTTAAAGTACGGATTATACAACGTGCATATTCTGATGATAAACGGCTCTGTTGAGTTTCTTTTTAATTTATAGATCTTCTTAAAAATTTTGTTCAGATTTTTTTTGCAATTTTCAAGCGCCAGATAGATCAATTCCTCTTCTTTCGTAAACATATATTTAAAAGCCGCTTGAATAAGATCATTACCACCAGCTGTGATTAATATGATTTTAGAATCCTTAATCGACCGTTTGATCTCTTTATCGCTTAAGGAATTTAATATCTCTTCAGAAGTTGTACCCGTTACTGCGAAGTTTTTTACTAAGATGTGCTTATCAAAAGTGGTTTGTGTGAAGTTCACAAATCTTCCAACATATCCTTTACCAAACACCGGTGCTCCTACTCCAACAGTTAAGGAATCACCGATCGCCGTTAACAGCCATTCATATGAAGTATGTTCATCAGACATAAATCCCTTATCCTCCTTTTCAAAGCACACATTTCTATTATTAAAATATGATGTGTTTTAAATTTGGACAGGGCGTTTTCATCAGTTCCACAAAAGGGTTATGTCCCTTTTTCGTTCGTTGAATATACATATATAGAAACTATTATGAGGTGATTTTTTTTGAAAGAGAAATCTGTAAGAATGTTCCCATATGGCGGATACGACCCTTTTACTACACCTACTGCAAAGGGATATGCAAATAGCCAAACGGTACCCGGCAGACCGCCATACGCACCTGCAGCTCAAGCTCCAGTCATGCCACAGCAGCAATATTCACAAGGATTAACTCAACAGCCTTTCATGCCGTATATGATGCCGATGATGCCTCCTGGTGGGATGCCGCATCCAATGATGCAAGGTATGCCTTTTAATCAGCAGCAAACGCAAGGCAGTCAAAGTTCAATGGGCATGATGCCGAACAATCAAGGATCTGGACTTAACTTCGGAAAAATGATGGGCGGAGCTAATCAAGTTATGGGCCTTGCACAGCAAATGGGTAACATCCTTTCCTTTTTTAAATAGAAGCCTTTATCAAAGGTTTCTATTTTTTTTGAGCATCTTACAATATTTATTAAAAAGAAACACAGACTCTATTTTGTGTAGACCAGACCAATACGTCATCCATGTGGAAGGAGAAGGTTTATTCACTAACTTCATCTTCTTTAATACATACTCTTCATCATCAAACCAATTCGAATCAAGATAAGGTCCACTAAAGCTGTGCTTCCAAACATCTAGAAGAAATGGACTATATATTTTCGTGTTATTTTTCACTTTAAAAAAAGAGAGCTTTTCTTTAGGAAACTTATCCGGAGAAGGATAGATAGCAGTAAAACTATTGTGATCATAATCACATCGCGATCCCGTATGAGGAATAGCATTCGCAAACCTGTGTATCTTCGTTGCAAACTGTGTTTGAAATAATGTGGAGTACAAATTTTGTCCCAACCGAATTCTTTCATTAAGGTTCTTAAAATGGTTCATGTTTCTTCCAATGGATTGTTTCAACGGCCATGTAGGAAACAATATTTGCGACAGTTTCAACCATTCTTGTAGACGATATGTGATCGAATTTAATAATTCTTTATATTCTTCTGTTTGAACAAGTGCTTTTTCAATATGACTTTGTTCATTAATAATCTGTGCGACAGGAAGTAAAAAGCCTTGATTTTCTTGACGTATATAAATCTCCCAAACGCCTTCAATAAAAGGAGAAACGTTGAAATGATGACTAAGATGAAACAGAGATATCCCTGTTCTTTTACTCTCTTCGTATAAAAGAAGCTGAGGATATGCATCCTCAAAAATCATACTGTTTCCTTTTTCAAGCATGTCGTACAATTTTGTTAGAAATGTTTCTTCAAGAATGTGTGGTAAGAACTCTCCTTTAAGATCACTCATAAAATATCCAGCGTTTCTAGAAACCATATGAGCTAAAAATGACCATGAGATCTCAGGATGTTTATTATAGAACGTTAAATAAGCTGAGGTACGTGTAACATTATTTTTGTTATAGCGTTTCGTCTCTGCTTTGATTCTTCTAACTAGCTCTTTGCTATTGCTTTGAAGATTGATCTTAACTTCTCCGTTTCTTCTTTTTATTCTTTTCCATTCATCTTGTAGCAACATCCTCTGCTCTTTACTGAGTTGCCAGATAACTTTTTCTCTATGAAAAAAGGGAAAGGCATTTATGACCAATTCGAACGGGATGAGTGTTAATTTTGTAAATAACCGTTTTGATGTCATCATCTTAACACCATCCTTTTCTTTCAATGTATGAAAAAAAGAAACGAAAAACACCCTTTCCATTACAAGGGTGTTTGTTCATCGACTATATTATTTAGTTGCAACGCCACCAGATAATAAAAACTTCATGGCATCTTCAGGTTTTACATCAAGAATTTTGATTTTGTCTTTTGGTACTAAAAAAGTGAAACCTGCTATCTGAAACGTCTGAGGGATGTAAACAGCAACGTGATCTGCTAACTCATCACTTAAACTACTTACATCTTCTGTCGTAACAAAACCAACACTTTTTACATTCAGTTCAGGATATTCAATCAGCACAACCTTGGAAAAAGATCTTTTCTCTCCAAAAAGAGAGTGGATCGTATCTTTTATCACAGAATAAATCGTTTTAACAAAAGGTGTCTTCTCTAGCACGCGATCGATTAGACTAAATAATTTTCCTGATACATATTGAGTAGACATCCAACCTAAGACAGTAATCAGTACAAGCGTAGTAATAAGTCCGATGCCGGGTATATAATCGTCTTTTAGAACATCTTTTAATAAATTACCAAGGATGCTGTCTAAAAATCCAAAAATCTTATAAATCAGATAAACAGCTAACACGATCGGAAGGATAGTCAGCAGTCCATTTATAAAGTACTTGAGTATTTTTTTCATGTTTTCCCCTACAATTTAAGACTAGTTAAGGACAGAAGTATTCTTTATTATCTGTCTTTTAAAGTGGTCTTGCAGTTTAAGTGTTACAGGACCAATATCGTATGTTTGATTCTCTGAGCCTACAAGTTTGGTCACTGGTGTTACTTCCATCGTTGTACTTGTAATGAAAACCTCGTCTGCACTTAAAAGGTCATCTACAGAGAATGCTTCTTCTAAAACGGAGATCCCATTTACTTTTGCTAGTGTAATCACGATTTGTCTAGTGATACCATTTAAGATCAGATTTGTACTTGGATGTGTTTTCAATGTTCCATTTTTTACGATAAATACGTTGGATGATGATCCTTCTGTTACTGTTCCATCTCTGTGCTGAATCGCTTCTTGACAGTCATAATCTGCAGCTTTCCGTTTTGCCATCACATTGCCAAGTAGGTTTAAGCTTTTAATGTCACAGCGCAGCCAACGGATATCTTCTGTTAAATACGTGCTGATTCCACTTGCTTGAGATTTCGCAATGTTTTCAAGTGAAACAGATTTTGCAAAACCTGTAACAACACTTTGCATATTTCTTTCATAAAGATGATTTCTGGGTGCGACTCCACGAGTCATCTGAATGTAGACCATTCCATTCTCAATGTTGTTCTTACTGATCAGTTCATCTGTATGCTTTTTAAACGTAGAAACATCATAGGGCATTGCAAGTTCTAGTTTCTTTGCACTTTGTTCAAACCTCGCGAAATGCTCTTTAAACGCAAAAGGTTTTTTGTCATAAACAAACACCACTTCATAGATTCCATCTCCGAAAAGGTAGCCTCTGTCTTGGGGATCAACTGGTATCGATCCGTCTTTGATAATTTGATCATGATACAAAACGTATGAATTTTCCATGATTTTACCACCCCATCACTATAATATGTATACAGTTGAGCTTTCATCTACTTTAAATGAAAAAGTGGATGCCTTCAAGAGTCACTTTGTATGTATTCACTGTTGCTTTTAAAGATCGTTGACTTTCATTACAGGTTGCTTCATTTACTTGTTAAAAACATCATACAAGAAATCATACAAAAAACCGCTTTTTATAAGCGGCTTCATTCTCATTATTGCTTTACGGTTTTGACGACTTTATGATCTTCTACTGTCACGATATATAGTTCCTTGTCCATTTCGATCAGGAAGTCATTATCATATTGTTCTTTCAACTCTTCTTCAATCTTAAAAGGTTTCTTAAAATGCTCGTCGATAACGTTCAATCGATCTTTTCTTTCGTTCTCGCGATTAATGGTATCATAAACAAAATATGCTAAAAATACGATACCTAATGAGATGATGATCTTCGCCGTTTTACTCAAAGTTATGTATCCCCTTCCCCTTTATTCCAAGAACAAGTATAACCTAAAAGCAGCAAAACAAAAACACCTGGTTTCCCAGGTGCTTCATAATTACTTCCACCACGTATCGTGAATAGAAGCTGGATGATTTCTTTTATGCATGGTTTGAAGGAATCTCTTTTCAATCTTTTCTTTAGAATCCAAAGACACTTCTTTGCCCTCCAGATAATCATCAATTTCTTCATAAGTAACGCCGAGTGCTGTTTCATCAGGAATCAACGGCTTGTCATCTTCAAGGTCAGCTGTAGGAACTTTTAAATATAGACGTTCTTCTGCGCCTAGTTCTTTTAACAGCTCTCTTCCTTGTCTTTTATTTAAGCCATACAACGGAATGATATCACATGCGCCATCGCCATGTTTTGTAAAGAAGCCCGTTATCGCTTCTGCTGCATGATCTGTACCGATGACCAAACATTGATAAGCGCCTGCAATGTCATATTGTACTTTCATTCTTTCGCGTGCTTTCGTGTTTCCTTTTAGAAAGTTAGAAAGTTCTTTTTCAGTTGCCTTTGTAAAGGCACTCATTGAAGCATCAACAGCCGGTTTAATATCTACGGTTAAAGATACATCTGGCTCGATGAATTTCAATGCACGCTGTGCATCTTCTTCGTCTTTTTGAACACCATATGGAAGCCTAACTGCTACAAACGTATATTTTTCTCCCGTTTCTTCACTCAGCTCGTTCATAGCGATCTGTGCTAATTTCCCAGCAAGACTCGAGTCTTGTCCACCACTGATTCCGAGAACATACCCTTTTGCACCCGATTTTTTTACATAGTCCTTTAAAAATTGAATTCTTGAAATAACCTCTTCTTTCGCGTTAATTTGCGGTTCTACTTTCAACTCTGAAATAATCTGTTTTTGAAGTTCCATTTCTATCGCCACCTTTTGGTCTATATTATCTTTTTCCACTGTCTATCCACTTTTAATCAAGTTTATAGTCTTTTTCTAATGAAAATAAACAATCCAACGAACGTTTTGCCCATGGGCTAGCGTCCTCTTCTAGCTTCTTTATGTATTGATCCAAGGCTTGTTTTAAAGATTCCTTGTACGGGGGAAGTTCACCGTCATAGTTTTTTACTGTATGCACAGGCACCCATGTTTTCTCTCCATAACTCAGCGCTCTTCTTTCCTGGAAAAATGGGACTTCTGCTTGTTTAGGATTATGAAGATCACCTTGCCAAGGGTGTGTTTTTACTGCAAGCACTTCAAACAACACCATCTGGTTTCGCTCTTCGCCAGCTTTCCCAATATACTGCCCTGTTTTATAACTCGCGATAACAAGATTCTTGACGTTCATCCTTTTTTTGTCTCCTTCATCGCCTGAATTTCATTGGACACTACAAACGCAAGATCATCGTTACCAAACATTGATAAAACTTGAAGCACAGTATCATGAGGAATGTGCTCTGCCTCTTCTATTGAAACCGTTTGCTCTAGCATATGCATCACATACTCATTATTCCTTTGGTCTGGATATGCATTAAGATATACAGCTTTAGGATCGAGCTTATTATTTACACACCATTGAGCGTAGATGATGATCATCATACCTTCATCTTTTTGATAATTACTTATCACTTGTTCTGAAATATCATTAGCTTTATTATTCAACTCAATCACCTCTTTAAACACTCTTTTATGTCTATTTGCATCCGTTTTGTTTCCATACTTGATGTAAAAAGTTTCTGCTATATACCGTTAACTTTAAAACAGTAAAATAAAAAAAGCCAGTATTATCACTGGCTTTTTAGCTTAAACCGTCTGTTGTTCTTTTTGTTCTGTCTCGTAGCGGTTACGTGGATGATCTAAACATTCTTTCGAACAAGAACGCTTATGTTTCACTTCACATTCAGGACAGCAAACGTGTTGCTTGTTACATTCTGGGTTTGCGCAGTTCACATAACGATCTTCAGTTTTTCCGCAATAATAACATGTAGCGATTACTACATCTTCCTCTGTACGGTTAACGGGAACGGAGATACGTTCATCAAACACGTAAAGTTTACCATCCCAAAGCTTCCCTTGAACTTCATCGTCTTTACCGTACGTTACGATTCCGCCTTCAAGCTGTGATACATCTTGAAATCCTTCTTGAAGAAGAAAGCCTGAGAACTTTTCACAGCGGATACCGCCTGTACAGTAAGTTAAAACTTTTTTATCTTTAAACTGGCTGATATTTTCGCGTACCCATTTTGGAAAGTCTCTAGATGCTTTTACATCTGGACGGATCGCACCGCGAAAATGACCGATCTCATACTCATAGTCGTTACGTCCATCTATCACGATTACATCTTCATCTTGCAGCGCTTCGTAAAATTCTTTTGGAGATAAACGTTTACCTGACAATTGGTTCGGATCAACATCATCTTCAAAACGCCACGTTACGAGTTCTTTTTTATGACGAACAAACATCTTTTTAAATGTATGTTCTTCAACCTCATCTATTTTAAAAACAATATCTTCAAATCGCGGATCTGCTTTTAAATGATCCATGTAGATTTGAGTCTGTTCATACGTTCCTGACACGGTTCCATTGATTCCCTCAGGAGCAACGATTATTCTTCCTAAAAGACCTAAATCTTTACAAAACTTAAGATGCTCGTCTTTGTAGCTCTCTGGATCATCGATCGGAACATACTTATAATACAATAGTACTCTCATTTTTTCTGACACAATTAATCACCAACCTGCAACGTTAGTTTATTTTTGTGACGCCAAATAAAAAACCACCGGTCCCAATTGCCTTCCCCGTGGTGAGTACCGGTCTAACCGATATTCTTAGTTATTCAATTGGAAGTGGCGCGCCCACCAGGATTCGAACCCAGAATACGAGAGCCGAAATCTCGTGTGATATCCATTTCACTATAGGCGCTAATTACGTCACGATTAATATCATAAGCTTTTTTTGAGAATAATACAAGTATTATTTACATGAACTCTACAAGAAACCCTTAATTTACCAAATGGAGTGAATCTGGCTTTTCTTCAACACTCTGATATATCGTGATGACTGGTTCTTCTGGATGCCATTTGAATACACCTTTTTCTCCATTTAAGATAGCTGGAAAATGGAGTGTCGATGAGAATGCATCTTCAAACCAAACACCATGAGACAAGATATTTGAAATAAACATTTCAGCTTCAAGTTCCATAAATTGAATTCTTTTTTCCCAGGCAGCTTTTTCTTCAGCATTTAATTGAGGCTCGACCTGCTGAAAAGATTCATACCACAAGTCAAACTCTCTTTGTAGATTATGTAGAGAATCAAATTCTTTTGAGAGGACCGGAAGCAATTGGTTGGCTTCTTCTAATGTATAACGCTTCATTACATCGTTCTCCTTCATCTTCTTGTACGTATTATATCAAATGATAAATACTTTGCACACAAAAATGACAAGAAGAAAACCTTTTGGATCACCAAAAGGTTAAATGGTAAGACATATTTCTTTCTTTGGATTCTTTAAGTCTAAGTAAAAAT
This sequence comes from Bacillus sp. E(2018), assembly GCF_005503015.1. Taxonomy (NCBI): domain Bacteria; kingdom Bacillati; phylum Bacillota; class Bacilli; order Caryophanales; family Bacillaceae; genus Bacillus; species Bacillus sp. E(2018). Next base: position 1,190,216 of record NZ_SCOL01000001.1, read on the forward strand.
CCCTAACTGTTTCATCTTCAAGAAGTTCTGGAAAATCTCTTCTATATTCTGAACTGATTAAGATTTGCTCCACTAGATCTACAGATCCTCTTCTTAACAGAAGCCTTAACGTCAACCATTTATCCCGTTTTGATTTAAGATGAAACTTTGTAATAAACAACATGATTCTATCATCGCTTGAGAACGTTTTTTCCTTTTCTTTTCGTAAATTAATTTGAGATACCGTTTTCATAGAGAACACCCTCCCTTTAATTTGCGAGCTCTTAATACCATTATTATTCAGTTTTTTCTGAAATATACTTGTCCATTCTAGAAATCTAGTTTTTTTGGACGGGTATTAATAGAAAAGCCAGCATTTGCCTCATCAATCTTAATTTGATTAAATATGTTTATAAGCAATTAACTAGGAGCTGTGTTTAATGAAAAAACATCAAAATGAAATCGTACTCGGCAATTTCCATTCGATCTTGTCTGAATCTGAAACGTGGAGGATCGGAGGTTTCCCTCTTCCAGATGGATCCTTCCATGAATTTAGAGAACCTGAAGCAGTTGTTATCGTTCGTAATGACGAGCTGTATGTTAGAGTTAATCCTTTCACTAAATCCCACCCTTCTGTTCAGTTCTTAGATAACGCAAAACACATGTATTATTCAAATGAACCGATCCAAGTGCCACAAGACGGAACAATTTCTTTTCAATGGAAAATGCGTTCACGTCCGATCGGAACGAATGCGAATGATCTGTATGATGGTTTTGTTTCTGTAAACTTGTTAGACTTCACTACAGGAGCAGCACTTGATTTCTTTGCAGGTAACGATCAATACGCAAGCGTCTATGCTGTACTGCCATTTCCGGGAGTCTCCGTACCTGAAACAGATAAAACCAGATACTTTTGTATATTTAAAGAAGAGCAAGCGTTCAATCACAGAGAATGGAACGAGTATGAGATTTCCTATAACCGATCAGCTGATGAAGTGAATTTCTTAGTGAACGGAAATGTCGTTCGAACAGAAACAGATGTGCCGATAAAATTTAATGAGTTTACAGTAGCATTAGGACTTATGACTGAGAAAGACTTATCACCTGAAGGAAGTACCTCACTTCATGGTCAAGGTATAATCGGTGAGTGGTCTCCAATGAAAGTATTATTAAGTGAATAGGACAAGAATCGGCTTAAACCCTTAAAGGTCTGCATGAAGCGGGCCTTTTTTTATTTATTCTATAAATACTTTGAAAATTCCTTTTTTTGCGACAGTTTTATATAATAAGTAGTGAGTAATTAAGGGAGGAAACGGCAAAATGACACAAAATATTGTGTTGGATTTGAATGAGGTCACTTTAGAAAAGGTACAGCATTATTTTGAGCAGGGTGATTTAACATCTGTTGAACTTGTGTCGTTTTATTTAGATCGCATCTCTACATACGATAAACAAGGACCTATGATCAACTCCGTGTTAGAAATCAACCCCGATGCTTTGTTCATTGCAAAAAGTCTGGATTTTGAAAGACAAAACGGAAAAGTTCGAGGACCTTTACACGGTGTACCCGTCATCATTAAAGATAATATCGACACATGTGATCAGATGCATACGAGTGCAGGTTCTTTGGCTTTAGAGAACCATTATGCCAAAACGGATGCTTTTCTCGTAAAAAAATTAAGAGAAGCTGGTGCAGTCATCATTGGAAAAGCAAATATGACCGAATGGGCTAACTTCATGGCATATGAAATGCCAAACGGTTTTAGTTCACGAGGAGGTCAAGTGTTAAATCCATACGGACCAGGAGTTTTGGATGTGAGTGGGTCTAGTTCCGGTTCCGCCGCTGCTGTAGCAAGTAACTTTGCGGCTCTTAGCATAGGAACTGAAACCTCAGGCTCCATCCTATGTCCCGCTGGAAATAATAATATCGTAGGGATTAAGCCGACTGTTGGATTGGTTTCTCGATCAGGTATTATTCCGATTTCAATCAGTCAAGACACCGCGGGTCCAATGGCTCGCAATGTTAAAGATGCTGCGATTCTCCTTGAAGCTATACAGGGGAATGATCCACTAGATGCTGCAACATTATCCGCTCCACAGCATTCGAACTATATAGAAGGGCTAGAACAAGCCTCTTTAAAAGGAAAACGATTTGGTGTAGCTTACGAATTTTGCATAGAGAATTTAAATTCTACACAAAAGTCAGTCTTCGATGAAGCATTAAAGCTCATTGAGGATGAAGGCGGAGAAATCATTCGATTAGACCAGATTTCACCTTTAGAGAATATTGAATCAGATTATAAGGTCCTCTTACATGAATTCAAGTCTGGTCTTAATCATTATTTAAGTTCTGTTTCACCAGAGCTTAAGATCTCCTCTTTATCTGATGTTATCTATTTTAATACACAGAATAAGGAAAGATGCTTGAAACACAACCAAGAGTTGTTGATAGAAAGTAATGCGACTGATGGAACATTAACGAGTCCTGACTATCTAATAGCTAGAATGAAGGATCTAGAAATGACACAAAACAAAGGAATAGATCTTGTCATTAAGGAACATAACTTGACTGCTCTCATCAGTCCTAACGATATATGGTACGGCATTCCTGCCAAAGCAGGATATCCTTCCATCTCCGTTCCTTCTGGGTTTGATGATGACGGGATGCCGCTAAGTGTTATTTTCACTGGGGAAGCATACTCCGAGAAAAAATTGATTCATATCGCTTATGTCTTTGAACAGATTTCTAACAAGAGAGTTCCTGTAGTATTTTAATAGAACTTATTTAAATTTGTTCCATACACTCGCTTTCCCCTGGGGAAAAATACAAAGGATGAGCCTTCATGTTGAGGCTCATCCTTCAATATATTGTTCCTTTGTTATCAGTTATAGCCATACATAATGTTATCCTACTACTCGTCTTAATGCAGAAATTGCATGATCAATATCTTCATCATTAACATCATAATGCGTTGTTAATCGAATCTGACCTTCACCAAAGGATACGGCAAGAACTCCCTCTTGCTTTAGCCTTTCTAAAAATTCATCATTCTTCTGTTTTGTTTTTTCAATGTTCATGATTACAATATTTGTATCTGGTTTATTGACTAGTACTAAACTTTTCATATCTTCAATGGCATCTGCTAACTTTTGTGCTTTATGATGATCTTCAGCTAATCGGTCGACCATCTTTGTTAATGAGATGATACCACTCGCTGCTAAAAATCCTGCTTGTCTCATTCCTCCGCCAAGACGTTTTCTCCACTTACGAGCTTTTTGGATAAATTTCCGGTCTCCTGCAAGAATAGAACCCACAGGTGAGCCTAATCCTTTTGATAAACAGATTTGTACAGAATCACAATATTGGGTATAGTCCTTTACATTCTTGTCCGTCGCTACCGCTGCATTAAAAAGCCTCGCTCCATCGATATGTACGGGTACTCCTGCCTCTTTTGCCACCTCATATATCTGACTCATGTTTTCTAATGAAACGACAGATCCTCCTGAACGGTTATGTGTATTCTCAAGACAGATTAACGTTGTATCTGGAAAATGTATATCTTCAGAACGAATCGCTTGTTTGACTAAAAGAGGATCCATCTCTCCTCGGACTCCGTCAATCACTCTTGGCTGAACCCCTGCTAATGCAGATATCGCAGCTCCTTCATAAAAGAAGATATGAGATTCTGATTCAACGATGATCTCATCACCAGGTGAACATTGAGCCAATACCGCTAATTGATTTCCTTGTGTACCGCTCGTTACAAACAAAGCTGCCTCTTTTCCAGTTATCTCAGCAGCTAACTTTTCGAGTTTATTTATTGTTGGATCCTCTCCATATACGTCATCACCAACAGTAGCATAATAGATGGCTTCTCTCATTTCTTTAGTAGGTTGCGTTAGCGTATCACTTCTAAGATCGATCATGTTTCACCTCATCCGATTTTTTCTTTCATAGTCTTTTAGTTATCCTCAATTACACCATATAGAAAACTGGCGTTTCGTTTTATAACGGAAAAGCCTAATTCATTAAACTTTGTACTCGCTTTGTTATCTTTCATCACCACTCGTTTTGAAGCTACTCTCTTGGCTTCTTTAATGGTTGCGTCTGTAAGTTCACTATAGTCGGCACTGCTCTTTAACCCTTGAATGCCTGGGGATGAGATCGTTGATTCGAACATCGGATCAAAATAAACCACATCAAAGCTGTTTTCGGGCTGTTTTTTTAGAAATTCATAGTGATTTTCATGTACCACTTCAATCCTTCTCATTGCTTTATTCATCTCTTCAGAGTTTGATTCCCATACTTGAAGACCGCTTTTCACGACGAATGAGATGGCTCTGCTGCTCTCTACTCCAACTACAGCTCCTGAGCTGCCTGCTACTAAGCTCGCAACGATCGCATCCGAGGCTAGACCTAGTGTACAATCTAAAATCTTCATCCCCTCTTTGAGCTGAGTCGCTTCAATAAAAGCATCTTTTTCTCCTCGAAGAATCTGTTTAACACGAAACATAGAAGAATTGGGATGAAAAAAGAACGGTGTACTTTCGTCTTTTGGATGATAAGAGATTTTGTCCACTCCGATCATGAGAACGTGGTCATTATAAGTACGCATCATCGAAGAAATGGAACGGCTCTCTCTATCCACAAAAGTACCGTCGATCGAGACGGCAACTTCTTGTGCTTTGTTTCTTAATCGTGCTGCATTCTTTCCAGCTGTCGTAATGATCATTGTTTTCACCTGTCTGTTTTAATTATGTACGATTCCTATAATTCCTTGGTCTCCTAAAAACCTGCAAGTGGAATCACGTATTATTTGCATATCTCATGGAACAAACCTAAAATATGGGAAGATAGAAGTATGAGGAGGCTCCAAAAATGAAAAAGGGTTTATCGTTTCAAGCCTTAGGAAAATTTACATACCGTTTCCGTAAGCTCATTATAACATTTTGGGTTCTAACTACCATTCTCTTAGGCTTTTTTGCTGTTAAACTTCCTTCGATCTTAAGCGGAAGCGGGTTTGAAATGGATGGATCTTTCGCAAAAGTAGAAAACATTCTTCAAGATAAGTTCGATCAGCCGAAATCCTCTGTGATGCTCGTCTTTGATTCCAAAAAATACGCTCCACAAGACGCTGAGTATAAGGCATTTGTTATGGACACGATCAAACAGATGGATGGAGTCGACGATGTAGTAGCCATTCAAAGTCCTTATGATGTTCCTGAAAAAACAATAAAAGAGAACGTTTCTTTTGCATCTGTTCAATTTGATAAAAGTTTTGGAGATCTTAAAAAGTCGATTGATCAAATTCGTGAGAGAATGCCTGACGAAGATGAAATTTCAGTTTCGTTAACTGGAGGACCTGTGATCGCAGAAGATATGAATACCGCCAGTCAACATGATCTGGCAAGAGCAGAGGCGATCGGTATACCTGCAGCTTTAATCATTCTACTTCTCGCATTTGGCGGTTTGATCGCAGCAGGCTTACCCATTATTGTCGGATTAATCTCGGTCGCAAGTTCACTTGGTCTTCTCTATTTTTACGGACAAACTACAAATGTGAGTATTTTCTTACTCAATGTTGTCCCTATGATCGGACTTGCATTAGGAATAGATTTCGCTCTTCTACTCGTCAACCGCTTTCGTGAAGAGCTTCATCGTGGTGTTGAAAAAGCTACGATCATTTCTGTACAAACAGCTGGTCGTTCAATCGCCTTCTCAGGTTTATGTGTCTTCTTAGGACTATCTGGAATGCTGTTGATCGATATTGATATTTTTAAGACCGTTGCCATCGGAGGTATGGTCGTCGTAATCCTCTCGGTTTTGAATGCCATAACGTTTTTACCCGCTATGTTAGCTGTTCTTGGGCAGAGAGTGAACGCTTTAAAATTGTTTAAGACAAAAGAAAAATCAAAATCGGTTTGGCATAGCTTTGCAGCATTCGTAATGAAACGGCCTATTATCATGGCTGTGATCGCAGCTCTTGTTTTAGGTTTATCTGTTACACCTGTCAAAGATATGAGGCTATCCATACCAGAGGCCGACGCACTTCCACCAGATTATGAATCTAGGCTAGCTTTTGAAAAATTTGAAAAAACGTTCGGAGAAGATGAGCTATACCCGGTAACAATAGTTGCGGACTCTAAAAAATCTTTTTTAAAAGATAAAGAATCACTTTTAGCACTTGAAAAGCTGACCCAGGATCTTCAAAGCGAGAAAGAAGTAAATAAAACTGAATCTATCTTCACTTATACCAATTCATTAAACGGTTCAGAACTTTACCAAGCCCTCCAGACCGAGCAAGGCAAACAGCAGTTCTCACCTGTTCTGAAGCCTTTTATCAATGACGATACTGCTGTAATTAAAGCTTATCTATCCGTGGATGTGACAGGTGAAAAGGCGAAACAGTTCGTCAAGAAATGGGAAAAAGAACATGAAGGTCTTTCCATTACCATAGGTGGCGTAACAAAGTTTAATCAAGAGATATTCGATGAGATCATCGAAAAAGCTCCTTATGGATTAGCTATCGTTCTCATAACAACACTGTTTATTCTCATGATTGCGTTCCGATCTGTATTTATTCCGGTAAAAGCAATCTTTATGAACATGCTAAGCTTATCAGCTACTTTTGGAATTCTAGTCTGGATCTTCCAAAGCGGTGTCATCATGGAACCTGTTGATATCGGATTGATGATTCCCGTCTTTACTTTTGGAATCGTCTTTGGCCTTAGCATGGATTACGAAGTCTTCTTGATCTCTAGAATTCAGGAGATTTACGAAGAGACTGGTGATAATGATCGTGCAACTCTACTTGGCTTAACTTCCACATCTAAGATCATTACTTCAGCTGCAGCGATCATGATCGTAATCACAGGTTCGTTTGCTTTTACAAACGTCATGCCTGTTAAACAAATCGGAATAGCAATTGCTCTTGCCATATTTATAGATGCAACGATCGTAAGGATGATCTTCGTACCGTCTCTCATGAAACTTCTTGGAGACTGGAACTGGTGGATGCCATTCAGAAAGAGAATAGAGAAAAAGCAAAGCGGCACCCTTTCTTAAAGGGATGCCGTTTTTCAAAGTAATTGTGGGAAAACGAAACATTATATCCTATAATAAAAATAGCTAGTCTCATATTTAAGGGGTGTTCATATGTTTGAAATGATCATTATTCTTTTACTTTCTTATTTCCTTGGCTCGATCCCCTTTGCACTCTTAGTTGGAAAAATAGGATACGGCATTGACATCAGAGAACATGGAAGCGGTAACTTAGGCGGTACGAACACATTTAGAACGCTAGGTAAAAAAGCTGGTTTTATTGTATCAGCAGCAGATGTATTAAAAGGAACACTAGCTGCAAGCTTACCTATATTACTCGATGTTGATCTTCACCCTCTCATTGCAGGGGTTCCGGCTGTAATCGGTCATTGTTATCCGGTTTTCGCAAAATTTAAAGGCGGCAAAGCGGTTGCTACTTCTGGCGGCGTTCTGCTATTTGCTCAACCCTTATTGTTTGTACTTGTTCTGTTCACTTTCTTTTTGACATTATACATAAGTAAATACGTGTCTCTGTCATCAATCATGGCTGGAGTAGGCTCGGTTGTACTAAGTTTTTTCATAGCTGGCGATTGGCTGACGACGTATATCCTGATCGGCTTTACATTGTTCTTAATCTATAGACACCGGCAAAATATTGTAAGAATCGCTAAGAAAACAGAGCCCAAAGTAAAATGGATCTAAGAATCGTTCTTTTAAAGAGCGGTTCTTTTTTATTTTCGGGCCTAGATCCCTTACTTCCATTTTTTAATGAAAGGTTGACTTACTACCCATTAATCCATGTTCTTTTGATAAAAGTCGAAAAATAGGCTCTTCTCCTAAAAAAGTACAGGCGATTTCACTAAAAACTCCGCATTTGTCCGTGTCCGTTTAGGTGCTTTGGTCATATGGTGTAATGTGACGTTGACCTAGACTTAAATATTTGGAGGGACTGAAATGGAAAATAAAAAAATGAATATGCCTTATGGTGACAATATGAACATCAACATGAAGCCGGTAGCAAACATGCCGATTCATCATGGTGAGTATGGTGGAGGTTATGGTGGCTATGGACACGGATGCGGCTTTTTAATCATTGTTGTTCTATTCATCCTGTTGATCATTATCGGTGCTACTGCGTTTCATTGTAAAGAAGAAGAACATGACTGTGATGAATCATCATCTTCATCTTCGTCTTCATCCTCATCTCATTAAGTCATCATATTCTAAAAAAAGAAAGAGAGAAGCAGATCAGCTTCTCTCTTTCTTATGTTATTAAATCCTATACTTCAAGAAGTAGGAAATTAACAATGCTCATCATATGCCCCAAGAAGATTCTCGAGAATTTCTTCAGGCGCATGATTTTCAATGTTATGACGATGAATAAAGTGAACAACTTTTCCATCCTTTAATACTGCCATCGACGGAGAAGATGGTGGAATTTCGCCAAAGAATTCTCTCATTTGAGCTGTCGCTTCTTTATCTTGACCCGCAAAAACAGTCACAAACTGGTCAGGTTTTACAGAATGATTAATGGATGCTACAGCGACCGGACGAGCAAGTCCAGCAGCACAACCACAGACTGAGTTGATCACAACAAGTGCTGTTCCTTCTGTTTCTTGCATAAAATAATTAACTTCTTCTGGTGTTTTTAATTCTTCAAATCCGGCACGCGTTAGTTCGTCTCTCATCGGCTGAGCCATCTGTTTCATATATTCTTCATAAGCATTCATGATTTATTCCTCCTGAAAACGATTCATTTACATACAATGTTATTATAACGTAAACGGACTAGCTTTTTAAAATGTTTCTGCTTATCTCATGGATCTTCTTGTTCTCCATAATTTTTACGGATTCATTATGGGTGTTGAAAGCGTCTTGTATCATCGTTTTTGCAACAGAGCTAGATTCTACCGGTTCATATTTCTTAGGATAGATAAAAGGAAGGGCTTTATAAAGTTTTTCAGCCAATCTTTCTCCGAACCTGAACTCTTCACGATCTCCGATCAGTAAAGACGGTCTTACAATCGTCAACGATGGGAAATTCATAGAGATCAAATGAGACTCCATATTCCCCTTCACACGATTGTAAAAAAAGGTAGACTTTGCATGAGCACCCATAGCGGAAATAACAGAAACATGCTGTATATTTAACTTGTGAGCAAGTTTTCCTAATTTCACCGGAATATGTAGATCTACTTCTTCAAAAGCTTTTTTGGATTTTACTTTATTCATCGTTGTTCCGATACAGATGAACATAACATCCCCTTCTGTTAGTTCTATGCTGTAATCAGATGCAGTAAAATCAAATATCACTTCTTTAATCTTTTCATGCTTCATACCCGAAGACTTTCTAACTAGCAAGATAATCTCTTTACACTGTGGATCATTCAATAATTGCTTAACCACTTCTTTTCCTACTAATCCGCTTGAGCCAGCAACAATAACAGTTTTCTTATTCATGTGTTACGGTCCTTTCTGTTACGAGTAAACTTATCTTATCATGCTGAGGTGTATAACGATGAACCATACTTATTTTATCACCGGTTATCCAGGATTTATAGCTTCAAAGCTCGTAAGCGCTCTTCAAACAAAGTATCCTTCTTCTATGTTTTATTTATTGATCTTAAAGCATGAACGTGACATCGCAGAGAAAAAACTAAGAACTCAACCTGGAAACATACATCTAGTCGAAGGAGATATTACAAAACACAATCTAGGTCTAGCCTCTCACACGATAGAAGTTCTTAACAAACGTGTTACACATTGTGTTCATCTTGCTGCTCTTTATGATCTCACTGTTGCTTATGAACCTGCCTATCTTTGTAATGTTATCGGTACAAAAAACGTCATATCTTTTGTTGAAAATTGCCCGAGCTTAGAGCGTTTTTGTTATTTCAGTACAGCTTATGTTTCAGGAGACGAAAAAGGATTAATCATGGAAAGCGACATTAGTAAGCCTAGTCGGTTTCGTAATTATTATGAACAGACAAAACACGAAGCAGAAGTGCAAGTCCGTGATAGAATGAATGAAGTTCCGATCACAATTATCCGACCGGGTATAATTGTAGGTGATTCCAAGACAGGAGAAACGCTCAAGTTTGATGGCCCCTATTTTATGATGCAATTTTTAAAACGGCTTGCTAAGTTTCCCATTCCGTATATCGGAAAAACATCTTCCAAAATACACCTAGTTCCTGTCGATTTCATTATTGACGCTTCAGTATTTCTCATGCACGAGAATGTCGGTACATGCAAAACGTATCATGTACTAAGTCCAGATTCACCTTCCATACAGGAAGCATATACTTCTTTATGTCAAGAGCTACTAGGAAAAAGCCCAAGCTGGACGTTGAATAGGAGAATAGCTGAACAGTGTTTATCCTTTTCACATGTATCGAAATGGCTTGGTGTACCTTTAGAAACTCTTTCCTATTTTTCTCATGATGCGAAATACGATACTTCACAACTCGTAAAAGATCTAGAAGGATCAGGAATTGAATGTCGACCGTTCAATGAGTATGTAGGTTCGATGGTACACTATTATAAAAACAACGCTCATGACAAAAACCTAATACGCTATTAAAAAAGGGTGACGAATCACGTCACCCTTTTTTCTAATGATTATTGTTACAAACGTTAAGGTGAAACGGTCCCTTTATTAAAAGTGCCTCTACAGCCGTCTATCTATCATCATTCCTAAATCAACCAAGTGTTTCAATCTCTACACTACGAATACCCTCAATCTTTTTCACATCATCATATAGATCAGTTGTGTATCTTTTTTCATAGATGGATGCTGCCATCTCCATTTTTTTGTAGTCATTCTCAAGATCTTTTATTCTAACGTTTACGATCTTTACTTTCAGCTCATTGATCTCTTTCATCACATCACTCATAATGGTGTCTGGGTTAACAACCAATTTTAACTTAATATCAATCTGTCTTAATGCTTTTGGCCCGATCCATTTCATAATAAGAGGAATCAGTTCAACACTGATAAGAATTAAAAAAGCACCTGCAGCAGCCTCTTTATAGAAACCTGCTCCGGCAGCAATTCCTAACCCAGATGCTCCCCATATCATAGCTGCGGTTGTTAGTCCTGAAATCACATCGTTGCTTCTTCTTAAGATAACACCTGCACCAAGAAAACCAATCCCACTAACGATCTGAGCTGCTAAACGCATAGGATCCATGACTGTTTGACCTGATAGAAGTGAAAATTGTCTAGCAGATTCTATGCTGACAATCGTGAGCAAACAACTGCTGATGGAGATAACAAGGCTCGTTTTAAGACCAACGGGTTTATTCTTCAACTCCCTCTCAATTCCGATAATCAACCCGAAGAATGCCGACATTCCAAGTTTAACTAAGACAAGACTCATGATGTTTACACCTCTCTCCTGTTTTTGCCCTTATTTAATAATACGCAAATCATCCCATTAAATCCTTCTAACTTCAAGAACGATTCCCGTTGAATCATAACGTTCCTCCGTATATAATAGAAATTGATTTTATCAGAATATAAAGATTATTCAGTAAAAGGAGGTGTGAATACTAGGTTGATTTAACTTAATAAGAGGAGGAAAATGCATTGTTACCAAAAAAACAGCAAAATTTTGAACACTCAAGGTACAGCGAAATCGTGAACACGAACCAATTTCAGCAATTAATGGCTGAGAAAAAACGTTTCATCCTGCCAATGACCGTGTTTTTTTTACTGTTTTACTTCAGCCTTCCTATCCTAACTGCTTATACAGATGTACTAAATCAGAATGCGATCGGTGACATCACTTGGGCTTGGATTTTCGCTTTCGCTCAGTTCATTATGACATGGGCTTTGTGTATGATCTATACAAAACGAGCCAAGCGCTTTGACGAACTCGCTGAAAAAGTGATAGCTGATATGGACAAGGAGGCTTCCTCATGAATGGTACAGCATTTTCTTTATTTTTAGGAATCGTTGCTCTTACTTTAGTCATTACCTATTTTGCTTCTAAGAAAACAAAAACAACGAGTGATTTCTACACAGCTGATGGCGGATTGACCGGAATGCAGAATGGACTTGCTATCGCAGGAGACTATATGTCAGCTGCTTCATTCTTAGGAATTGCGGGCACGATCGCATTATCTGGGTTTGATGGCTTCTTTTATAGCATCGGCTTTCTTGTGGCATATCTTGTCGTGCTGTTCTTAGTAGCTGAACCTCTTCGGAATCTAGGGAAGTATACGATGGCTGATATGATTGCTGCGAGGTTTAATGATAAGAAGGTTCGTGGTGTTGCTGCACTGAACACGATGGCGATCTCTACCTTTTATATGGTCGCCCAATTAGTAGGTGCTGGTGCTCTTATCAAACTATTACTAGGTATTGAGTACATATATTCGGTACTTATCGTAGGAGTATTGATGACGGTTTATGTGGTATTCGGTGGTATGACTGCAACATCATGGGTACAAATCGTAAAAGCCATTCTTTTGATGCTTGGTACGTTTATCATTTCTGTTATGGTGTTCGCTAAGTTTGGTTTTAGCTTTACTGAGATGTTCAATCAAGTGAAAAGTGCCACACCACTGGGCGATTCGTTTTTGAACCCCGGTAATAAGTTCAAAGATCCGCTTGATACGATCTCTTTAAACTTAGCACTTGTCTTAGGAACTGCAGGTCTTCCTCATATACTTATCCGTTTCTTTACGGTAAAAGATGCTCCTACTGCCAGAAAATCCGTTGTTTATGCAACTTGGCTAATCGGAGCGTTTTACATCATGACGATCTTTTTAGGATTTGGTGCTGCAGCTTTTGTAGGACAAGATCAGATCGTGGCTGCAAATGCAGCTGGAAATATGGCAGCTCCACTGTTAGCCGAAGTCCTCGGTGGAGAATTTCTTTTTGCATTTGTTTCTGCTGTTGCGTTCGCTACCATCCTAGCCGTCGTAGCTGGGTTGGTTTTGTCAGCGGCTTCTGCTTTCGCTCATGACTTTTATACACACATCGTTCGAAAAGGTCATGCATCAGAAAAAGAACAGATGAAAGCCGCCAAATGGGCTTCAGTAGGGGTAGCGATCATCTCCATCATACTGGCATTATTCGCACAAAAATTAAATGTCGCTTTCTTAGTCTCTCTCGCCTTTGCTGTAGCAGCTAGTGCGAACCTTCCTATCATTCTTTTAACGATTTTTTGGAAGCGCTTTAATACAGCGGGAGCCGTAACGGGGATGCTAGTTGGACTCATTAGTTCACTTGTATTAGTAATGATCTCGCCAAGTGTATGGTCTCCTGTAGAAGGAGCGGCAATTCTTACGGGCGAAGCGATCTTTCCACTTGCTAACCCAGGTATTGTTTCCATACCACTAGGGTTCTTAGGCGCTATCATCGGAACGATGCTAACTAAACCATCAGATGTTGATAAGTTTAATGAAATTTTAGTAAAAGCAAATACAGGGTCTGGCCTTCGTAAAGGTGCATGATGATAAAAGGCTGTTTTTGTATTCACTGTTGCTATTGAAAGTATTAATTTCCGTTTCAGATGCTCGCTTCCTTGGGGCAGGCGGTGAGCCACATTCGTACGTTTCTGTATAAGTGTCTCACCTGCCCGCCTGTCCCACAGGAGTCTCGCATCCTCCACTTCAATCAAAAGTCGAGGAAGGGAATAAAAAAACTTAAAGGCAACAATCTTTTACAAAGAGCTATAAAAAAAACCGGCTATTAATCAGCCGGTTTTTTGATGGATTCAGATTGTTTTGGAACAAACGGATAAAATAAGATCCCTGATGCAAGTAGAGCAATTCCGAATAAAAAGGTCTTAAGGTCTGCAGTTCCTGCATAGATGACCCAGAACGAATAGATAGCAGCAATTGCAGCAATAATACCATCTGCCGTTCGACTTCTTCCCGACTTCTCATAAGTCTCACCTCTTATAACAAGCTTCAATTGATATAGAGACGCGAACAAATAAGGAACGAGAAAAGCGAGTGTCGCAATAAAGATCATAAAATCAAAGGCAGACGCCATCGACTGAGATATGACAGAAAACAAGAAGAGTTGAGTACAAAGGTTTGTGATCCAAAGAGAGAAAACCGGTGCACCTTTTTTGTTTTCTTTCAAAAAGTTTGTAATAAACATCCGCTGCTGCGCTGCCTGAAACGGCACTTCGGCAGAAAGTAAAACCCAACCAACAGTTGCTCCCAATAATGAGACTACTCCTAAGATTGCCATGATCATACTGCCAGATGGACCGATTGCTGCCATCAATGAATCAACAAGAGGTTTTTGTGAGTTGATCAATTCTTCCTGCTTCAGAGTACCCATAACTAACAAAGTGATGCTTAGATACAAAGCAAGAGCAATGATTAGACCAAGGATCGTCGCTCTTTTTACATCGCTCTTCTTTTTGGCACGAGTTGCGAAAACTACAGCAGATTCTACTCCTACAAAAGCCCAAAGGGTTGCGATCGCTGCATTATTTATCTGAGATAGAAAGCCTGAAGTAACGCCGCCTTCACTCTCGATCGGTGTATAGAAAGGCACAAGATTGCTGCTTTGGAACGCAAATAAACAAGTGATAATAAATAATAAGAATCCTAAAACTTTGGCTAAAGTAGCAATAAAGTTTACCTTCCCTGCTCCCTCGATACCGTTCAGAATCAAAATGTGTACGCTCCACAAAAGAACGGAACAGATAATAAAAGTGATGACTCCACCTACTCTTACAGAAGTCCCCATCACGGTGAATAAAACAGCTTTATTCGTCATAACAGGAAAAAAGGTCGAAAGATAACTGGCAAACGTAGTGATGATCGCAACGTTACCTGACCAGTTAGCCACCCAATATCCCCAGCTTACAAGGTACCCTGCTAGTAGAGAGGATTGTGAATCCTCTTTAAACAATGCTTTCGCATAGTTTTGAGGACCTCCATTCAATTCAGGTTTTCTTAAACTCAGGTTTCCAAAAACAAGAGCTGTCATCAATACACCAAAACCTGTAATCAGCCAGGCAGTTAATACACCAGATGGACTAGCTACTTCTGCTAATGATCGTGGCAACATAAAAATACCCGATCCTACCATATTTCCTACTACAAGCGCTGTTAAAACCCAAAAACCTAGATTTCTTTTCACTATGATTCCACCTTTCTCTTCGTATTTTACCCAATGAAGTACTTTGCAAATCCTGATGTTCATCCACTTGAACTATTTCAGAATGAACAGAACCTAATGGATTGACGAGCTAGCAACTTAACAAGTTGAAAAGGCATTTTCTGACCCAACAAGCAAGCATTTATAGAATGGGTACGTGTCCAAAAAAAAGAACCTGAAAAAATTCAGGTTCTTTCCCTTAAATTTGAAGATACGTTTTTCCGTCTTCTTGAATGATTTTTTCTTCTTTCAAAAGCTTACCGAGAGCTCGCTTAAACGCAGCTTTACTCATCTGAAAAGTCTCTTTGATCTCTTCTGGAGAAGACTTATCTGTTAATGGCATCTGCCCTTTATTTTCTCTTAAATATTGATAGATCCGTTCGGAATCCTCGCTATAAGCAATCTCTTTTCTTGCTCTCATCGATAAGTTCATTCTTCCATCTTCCCGAACGAACGCTACACGAGCTCCAAGCTTCTGCCCAAGGCGCGGTTTAACCTTTAATTCATCGTTATGAATGAATCCGATATGCTGTGACTCCGTAAACAGGAGTACGCCTGCATCATTAATCTTATAAACATATCCAGATGTTTGTTGGTTAAACATCTCTTCGGTTGCTGCTTCTGCTTGTTCTACCATCTCTTCTTCTGTAGCTAAGTCAGCAAATATACGGCCTTTTTTATCCAGCTTCATACCTGAATAAACACGGTCACCAAGATGCGGCCATTCATCCCATGATTCAGGAAGATCGTCTTTTGATAAGAGGATATCTTTCTTAATGCCAATATGAAGAAATACCCCTAACTTCCGATTCACGCCTGCTACTTCTAGCCAAGCTAATGAATCCAGACGAACTTTTGGGATTGTTTCGGTTGCAGCAAGTCTTCCCTCATGATCTTGATATAAGAAGACCTCTACCATATTACCTTCTTCATGCTTTGTTTTTGCTTCAGATCGATGTAATAGAACTTCTTTTCCATCCTCAAGATCTAACACATATCCAAGATCAGAAATCCGTACAACTTTAAGTGTATACACCAAACCAGGTTTTTTTGTTTCCATATTTTCATTCCTTTTTTTAAAAGATAGATTAAGAAAAAAAGAAAAAACCTACATAGTAGGTTTTCGCCTTCTTGTTCTTAATTATTCATCCTTATTTTCTTTGGATGCTTCCAATTCCATCAGCTTTTTCACCAATATATGCTGAGGCATATGCATCAACTGTTCCAGTGGTACGTTTAACGCCTTTGCTAATTTTACAGCAGTATCAGCTGATAGTTGTAATGGTTTCATATGCATCCCTCCTACAGAAGTATAGCAGTTTATAAGGATACTTTACACTATTTCTTAAAATAGTCCTACTGCTTTTCCGTCTTCAGATACATCCATGTTGTTCGCTGCAGGTACTTTAGGAAGTCCTGGCATCGTCATGACATCACCTGTAAGAGCAACGATGAACCCAGCTCCAATCGACGGTTTAAGTTCTCTGATCGTAATCGTAAAGTTTTCTGGACGGCCGAGTTTTTTTGGATCATCCGAGAAGGAATATTGAGTTTTAGCCATACATACAGGCAATTGATCCCACCCGAAATCAGTGTACTGCTTCATTTGCTTTACAGCTTTTGGTGAGAACTGTACTTCTCCTGCTCCGTACACTTTTTTACAGATCGTCTCTATTTTTTCTTGTAAAGATACATTTAGATCGTATAAAGGCTTGTACTTATTCTCTTCAGTTTCAATCGTCTCTAATACTCTATTCGCTAATGCTTCTCCACCTTGTCCGCCTTTAGCCCAAACATCAGCTTCTTCGGCAGCAACACCTTTTGAGTTGCACCAATCTTTTATGAAAGCAACCTCTTCGTCGGTGTCAGTTACAAATTTATTGATGGCTACCACTACAGGCACACCAAATTCTTTCAAAGTTTCTAAATGTTTTTCAAGGTTTGGCATACCTTTTTGAAGTGCTTCTAAGTCCGGATTCTTCAAATACTCTTTTGCAAGGCCTCCATGCATCTTAAGCGCTCTTACAGTAGCAACAATAACAACTGCACTTGGATGGATACCCGCATATCTCGCTTTAATATCTAAGAACTTCTCAGCTCCAAGATCAGCACCGAATCCAGCTTCAGTTACGACCATCTCACCAAGTTTAGAAGCTAGCTTTGTAGCGATAACACTGTTACACCCATGAGCAATGTTAGCGAACGGTCCACCATGAACAAGTGCCGGCGTGTTTTCTAATGTTTGTACGATATTCGGGCGAATCGCATCTTTTAACAATAAGGTTAATGCACCATGAGCATTAAGATGTCCTGCCGTTACAGGCTGATTGTCATAATCAAACGCCACTACCATCTTAGAAAGTCTCATCTTCAAGTCTTCTAGATCATTAGCCAGACAGAAGATCGCCATCACTTCCGATGCTACAGTAATATCGAATCCATCTTCTCGTGGTACACCTTGAACGGGTCCACCTAAGCCGATGACAATCTTTCTTAATGCTCGATCATTCATATCTAACGCACGCTTCCAAACGATTCGGCGTGGATCTATATTCAATTCATTCCCTTGATGTATATGGTTATCGATCAGTGCAGCTAGCGCGTTATTAGCGGTTGTGATAGCATGCAGGTCTCCTGTAAAGTGCAGATTGATATCTTCCATCGGCATCACTTGAGAGTATCCACCACCTGCTGCACCGCCTTTAATCCCCATGCTAGGGCCCAGTGATGGCTCACGTAAAGCGATAATCGTTTTCTTTCCAACTCGATTGAGTGCTTGTCCAAGCCCCACGGTCACTGTAGACTTGCCCTCTCCTGCTGGTGTTGGACTAATCGCTGTAACTAAGACTACTTTTCCATCTTCAACATTCTGAAGCTTTTGAAACAAATCTAATGATAGCTTTCCTTTGTATCTTCCATAAGGTTCCCAATCATCTTCTTCAATTCCTAGTTGTCCTACAATTTCTTCGATTCGCAGCATTTTCGCTGATTGGGCAATCTCGATATCACTTTTGAACGTAACCTTTTCTAGCATGTTGATTTAACCCTCCATCATATGTAATTGACTCCACTCTCTATTGTATATGAAACAAGTATGTGATGCGATTAGTTTTTCTATTACAACTTTTAATCCTGTAGTTTACTTGGTGAGAGGTTATCGTATAATAAGAATGGAAAGAAATACTAAGTATTCATTTTAAGGAGGCAGGTAAAATGGCAAAAATTGATGTGCGTGGATTTGGTACATACGAGATTGAGAATGGCAAAAAACTTGTAAATGCACTTGAAGACAATGGAATTGATATCCTTCACCGCTGTGGAGGCAAAGCAAAATGTACAACATGCCGAGTAGAAGTATTGTCAGGAGATCTAGGACCGATCGGAGAAAATGAAGCGAATATTATCGCTACGAAGGGTCTATCAGGTAATGTAAGGTTGTCTTGCCAGATCTGTGTGAGTGAGGATGCATCGATCAATCCTGTTCTTACAGTAACATCAGAAGGATTAGACGCTGGACCTCGACCAGCAGAAGAGTGTTAGTCTAGATTCTAAATAACTAAAAAAGGCCATTATTTTGGCCTTTTTTTAATACAGATCATTCACTTTGTAATGACAACCTAAATTAAGAATGTTGATTTTGGATGTTTATTTTCTCTTCCTATGAAAACTTACTCACTTTCTGCCTTCCCACTCTTCAAAAAACTGCTCTAGAAAGTTTTCTAGAAAGGCATGCCGGTCATCTGCTAGTTTTTTTGCATAAGGAGTATTCATCCCATGCTTTAATTTTAACAACTTTTCGTAGAAGTGATTAATAGCTGTACTCTTTTCATTCCGATATTGCTCTTTTGTCATCGTCTCTCGAACAGGAATCTCAGGATCATACATCAATTGCTCCTTCGCACCTGAATATGCGAATGTTCTGCCGATTCCGATCGCTCCAATCGCGTCTAAACGGTCGGCATCCTGTACGACTTTACCCTCCATCGATTCCATCTCTTTTCCACTGCCGCCTTTAAATGACATCGTTGAGATGATTGATAATATGTGCGTGATGTAAGGTTCCTCGACAGAAATAGATTCTAACCAATTTTTCACTTCTTGAAGACCTTTTTCTTCAGTTCCTGCAATCTTTTCATCTGCTATATCATGAAGAAGTGCCGCCATCACACATACAAAGTAATCTGCACCTTCTTTTTCTGCGATGTTCAGAGACAGATTTTTAACACGATAGATATGATACCAATCATGTCCACTGCTCTCGTTTCTTAACTTATCTTTTACAAACGTCTCTGTCTGTTGGATCATCTTCTCTTTCATACTTACCCCACTGTATAAGAATGTTTTCTTTCGTTGTTGTTTTGCAGCTGATCTAGCAATTCATACGCTTTTTTCTTTGAGGTGATATTTTCGTTAACTAAAGATTCTAATATAGCAATAAAGTAACTTCCGTCAAACGATAATTGTTTAATTAATGTAACTTCTAATGCTATTTTCACTTGAGATTCACTTGCATCCGTATAATGTTTTCCAAAATCCACAAAATGAAGGTCACCATCGTTAAGACGAAACCCTTTTGAAGCTAACAAAGCTATATAGTCGCCTAGAACGTTCTCATTCATTTCTACCTCAACCCCAAAATCAAAAGATTCTAGTAAATTGTACCAGTAATATTCAGGAATTATCAATGACTTCTTTCTTTGCTTGTATGATCTTCCCGTTTAATGCTTGTGTTACGAGATGATCAGCATCTTTGTTCTTGTTTCTTGCCACCCATTCATAAACAGGTTCGATCTGAAGTTTCTTTAATAGTGTTTCGATTTTATCGGCCCAGTTCTGGAGGTTCGTTTCATAACAAGGCCATTCTCCTTTGAGCTGCTCTATAACAACCTTCGAGTCCCCTTGAATTGTAACCTCTTCATATTGGACTCCAAGATCTTCAAGTTCTTTAATCGCTATCCACAGTGCAGCATATTCTGATTCGTTATTGGATTCAAGATTGGTAAGACTCGCGTTCTTTTTAATTCGATAGGTTATGCCGTTTTGAGAAAAATGAATAATAATGCCTTGACCACTAGTTCTTGTTTCCGACTTATAACCTCCATCGAAATAAACAGAGATATCTTTTGGTTCTTCTTTTTTGACTTGCGTTAATTTAGTCAGCTCTTTCTTCGTCCAAGTTACATCTTTTGTATCGATGAAAACCAATTCAGACACTCTTCCGGTCTTCTCCAAATCAGTTGCTGTAAAAAGGGCTTCCGTTAGTGACATAGGATCAGAAACAAATCGAACCTTAAAGGGGGATTTTGGATGTTTATACATATACTCGATTGAGAAGTTCATAGTAATCTCCTTTTTGTTTTTTATAAAGTCCTTTATAATACGAATATAATCATATAGAGGAGAGAAAGAATTGATAGAGATATACATTGATGGTGCAAGTGCAGGTGATCCCGGACTTTCCGGAGCTGGCGTATATGTAAAAGTCGGAAACGGCACTACACATTCGTATCGTTTTCCAATCGGTACGATGAGTAACCATGAAGCAGAATTTAGAGCTCTAATACATGGTTTAGAATTATGTATTGAACATAATTGGAGAATCGTATCGTTCCGCACAGACTCTCAAGCAGTTGAGAGCGCTGTGGATAAAAAATTTGCTAAAGATAAACGCTATACAAAACTTTTAGAAGAAGCTCTAGAGCTTTCAGAGCAATTGGATCTGTTTTTTATTAAGTGGATTCCTTCAAAGCAAAATAAGATCGCCGACGAGCTTGCACGACAAGCCATTCAATTAAATAAGAGACCGTCAGATGTTTAGAAAGACTTGGTTTGCAGACTTCAATCTACTCCTTGTAGCTCTGATCTGGGGCTCGACTTTCGTTATCGTCCAGAAAGCGATTGCATTTTTAGAACCTTATTCATTTAACAGCGTGCGTTTTTCCATTGCCGCCATAACATTATTGCTAATTATCTTCTTGTTTAATCGTTCGTCACTCCGTCATTTTACAGACAGAAGTATATGGATCAGCGGTATCACACTTGGCTTTTGGCTATTTTTAGGGTACGGATTTCAGACCGTCGGATTGTTATATACCACGTCTTCAAAAGCTGGGTTCATAACAGGATTAAGTGTTGTCTTGGTGCCTTTGTTCAGCTATTTATTGTTAAAGAGCAAACTGAATTGGCAAGTAGGCTTTAGCTCTATATTAGCTGTACTCGGTTTATATTTATTAACGATCCACAACAGCCTGACGTTGAACACTGGCGATGGTTATGTACTATTATGTGCTATTTCATTTGCTCTTCATATTGTGTTCACAGGAAAGTTTGCTTCATCATACAACGCTATTTGTCTAACGATTATCCAACTTGTGACCGTTGCTGTATTTAGTTTTATAACTGCAATCATGATAGAAGATTGGCAGCAGATGTTCACAGCCCAGTTGGTTCGACAGCCGGAAGTAATCAGTGCTCTACTAATCACCTCATTCTTTGCAACTGCTCTCGCTTTTTTGGCTCAAACACACTTTCAATCGTTTACAACGCCTGCAAGAGTGGCTTTAATCTTTGCGATGGAACCTGTTTTTGCGGCACTTACTGCTTATATCATGCTGAATGAACGATTGGGTTCAAAATCATTGTTAGGATGCGGGTTGATTTTACTCGTCATGATTTTATCTGAAATACGGTTCAATAAAAAGTTGATAAAACGCAAACAAAAAGAGTGGGATCTTACTTAACCCACTCTTATTTGAATCTCTAATTCTTCTAATGCGCTTCGAACACTCTGTTTATCTAAAATATATCGGCATTCTTCTAAGTCTCTGTCGACTACTTCAGGAACATCTGTAAAAATCGTACATAAATCTTTGCTAAGAACAGCCATCTCGCGCCCTGCTTCGAGTTTCTTCAGATACCTCTTATATCTAGGATCTAGATTCTCAAAATTTTCATAGATCGATTCAACAGCACCATATTGTTGTATGAGTGGAAGTGCAGCTTTATCGCCGACTCCTGCTACCCCAGGAATATTATCACTCTTATCACCTAATAAGGCTTTTACATCGATCCACTGTGCAGGAGTTATTCCGTACTCTTCTTGGAAGTGATTCAGCGTATACTTCAGCTCATCTCTTTTTACTGTAATCAACTGTGATGTCTTCTCGCAAAGAAGTTGCAAAAGATCGCGATCGTTGCTGTAGATGATGCATTCTCCGTCACGTTCGTTTCTCCAGCGATATGCCAGTGTACCGATGATATCATCCGCTTCATATCTCGGAATCGTAAGTTGCGTAATTCCGATGTTATCAAAAAGTTGAACAAGTGTCTCAAATTGCTGGATAAGTGGCTCAGGCAACTCGTTTCTTGTTCCTTTGTAATCAGCAAATTTTTCTCTTCTGAGTGTCTCATCACGTTTAACATCCCAAGCCACTACAATGTGAGAAGGCTCATGATCTCGAACGAGCATAAGCAGTTTCTGAATGGTAACGCGTATGGCATTCGTAAACTGACCTTTTGAGTTTCGAGGAAGATCATGCATTTCTTTTCCATAAGCTGTTGCAAAATAACATCTGCTAAGCAGATTAAATCCATCAATTAACAGTAATACTTCTTTCTTTTCCATCTTTTTTTATCCCCCGGTAGAAATATGTTATGAAAAAAGCGCATTTTACATGTGATGTAAAATACGCTTGTTGTCGTTTAAGTAAAATCCGCTCTGCCGTGACTTTATATGCCTTTGGAACCTGATCTCTCAGGTGGGTATCCGCAGCTGCCGTTACAGCCTTCCAAGTCGAATGCTAGGCTTGACTGTCTGACAGATCATATTGGATTCCCGTCATTAGCACATAGGTTAAAGACATGGAAAAGCCACGAACATCGCAGAATTTTATTATACTACCAGTTTCTTAAGAAGTAAAATCATTTTGTTTTTTTGCCATGATGCATCTTTTCCACTTCCATCTCAGCATAAGACGCAAATTCCGTTTGGTTGTCTGCACCGTTTTCTTTCACGTTGTTATTGCGCTGTGCATTAGCGTTGGCTTTTTTCTGTTTACCCATAATGTATCCCTCCTTTTCCTTACTATGGCTAAAGAAAATAAAAATATAACTTACATAATATTTCTCTGACTGGTTAACTTAAGACTAAAAAGGAGGGTTTCTTAAAAATGGCAAATCCTTATTTATGTCCAAACTGTAAAACGAACCGAACGCGTTTTAACGTGATCGAACAAAATCCTGTATCCGTTAAGCTTGATCCATCCACTGGTGATGTAGTTCAACAATATGAAGATGGTGAGTTAGATATGTTCCATCTTCCGTATAAAGGTTCAGAGCGACTGATTCAGTGCGGAGCATGTGGAATTGTTGGAGAAGAAGAGATGTACATTAAACGCGCTCAAAGTAATCCAAGAGCGTAGAAAAAGACTGCCGCTAAAAATAGCGGCAGTCTTTTTTCTATGATTTATCATTTGGCTGTAGGAAGTTTCAAGGGAACTTCTATATTTTCTTTTAGAGGATAGATTTTTGTTAATTTTGATAGTGTGATGGTGAGATCATCGTTTGGAAGCCCTTCGTGAAAGAATAATAAAAACCCAGACTGTTCACTGTCGTATGTTCCCATCACATCAAAATTTTGCAGTGTTTCTCCTGATGAATTTTTGATCGTGACGAGGTTGTTCATAAAACGTTCTTCGTTTTGGATCCTATTCTCATTATAGTTGGGTTGAAAATAAAGATATTCGTCTTGCCTTATATTTTCTACTTTGCTCTCTATTGAAAACCGAATTCCTTTTTCGCTATTGGAAACATCATTTTCAATTCCTCTGTAAATGACTTTATAATCACTGTCGTTCGCGATAACTTCATTTCTTGTTATATCTTTTTCAGGATTGTTTGCAAATTGCTCAAGATCTTGTTTAGATACTGAAAATGCATACGATTTGTCCGTTCTATGAATGGAGTGTGTAAAGGACAATTTTAAAGGATCTGAATCGTCCTTATTAAGAAGGTCCTCTAGAGCTGAATATGTTTCCATAAAGTACCCTGAACCTTCATTTTCTGTGATATCTGCATGTAACGTATAATTATCCTGTCCATTTTCAATGCTTCCAAATAGAGTAACAAGATCTTTATCAATCTTTGAGTCCAATTTGATTCTTGATCCCATTTGATAGATTTCAAACTTATCCAGGTGAACTTCTTTGTTGTTGTAAAGCTGCAGAGATCGATCAATTTTTTCTTCGGCAAGAACAGGAGGCAGTTCTAAAGTATTATGAGGCTTGATCTTAAAAGTTAAATGATCTAACTTCATCTTCCCTTTGTTTGAAGTCAATGTTGGGTTAAGAAGCTTAACCGTCTCACTGCTAAAAACCTCTTTCCAATCTTCATCTGTTTCAATGTTATCATATTGCGCATGTACCATCATGGACCGGTATAATTTATGTTTGTACACAACACCACCGATCGCGCCTTCTCCTTCATACATATCGATAGGAAAATGAAACGTCTTTCCCTTCTTTGATGTGATCTCAACTTGATTAAACGATAATCGAGGAATATCACTCTCCTCTTTATCACGTTCTACAAGGTCTACACTGTATAGAATGTACAGCTGTTGTCCGAAGTTATAGGTTCTTTCTACCTGGAACTTTCGCTGATTATTCGCTAACGGTATAGAGATCTGACTGTTTTTTAATAACTTGAAATGATCGGCAAACTTAAGGTCACTAAATTTTGATTTCTCTGTCTCCATGAGTTCTTCCCAGTCTTTCATCACTACAAAATTTTCATCGTTAACTTTCCAAGTTGGTTCTGCGCTTTTTTCATATTGCGTGTAAATTACAAATGCAATTAACAGCAAAAGTCCAATGATGATCTTATTTCGCTTGTTGCTCAAAGTAACCTTCTCCTTTACCAACTTTCATGGTTTATCAGTTCAAAATCATGATGTTCTTGTATTTAATATCCACCGGATTTTTAAGAGGCTTTAAATAAGAGAGATTCGATATCGTTATCGTCAAGTCACTCTCAGGAATCAAGATTGGTTTCATCTCACCGTTTTCCATCTCTTCTTTGTTATAAAACGTGATATAGTAGGTGGCTTTATTTTTTTCTTCTGAACTATGTACTTCAAAGTTATTGATTCTCGTTTTCTTTTCATCTGAGATCGAGATGGTATTGTTTTTATACACCCGTTCGTAATCTTCCGGTACTTCGGCATCACTATAATAATGATTAGGAATAAGGCGCAGGTGATGTAAGTGCTGACTAGAATCCGTGAATATGCTCAGCTTAATCCTAGGGCTCCCCTCAAACATGGTCATCCCTTCATAAACTATAATCGTATTACCGATCTTTATTATTTCTTGGTTTTTTAATACCGGTTGACTTTTATTCACTAAAAACGTTTCAATATCTTTCTTTGGAATTGTCCATGAGAATGAACGAGGATCTTTATGTACAGAAGAAGTAAAAGTGACAGACCTTTCTTTTTTCTTGTTAACATCGCCTGTCATATCATAGATGGGAACGTAGAACCCATTTTTATTAGTTCCTAGAATTCCATATGTCAAAGGTTGATCTTGTAATTGATTGTCTTTGCTAGAAAAGCCGATTAAACTTTCATCATTTGGGATTTCTACGCTTAGTCTTTGTTCATAAAGTAATGCATCAATTGATTTGATCTTTACTTTTTTGTTATCTTCATATGTAAATGTTTGATCGATCGGCTCACTTTTTAATACTGTTGTATAAGGATCACCTGAAGGCACAGTTAACGCGATATTCTCAATCGAGTCTACCCCGTTATTTTTAGAAGAGATCGTCAGGTCCTGTAACCGAACGATATGAGCTTTTGATACGATCGACCAATCGTTTTTAGAAGAATCGAACATACTCGGCATAAGCATCATGGAGCGGTATAAACGGTGCTTATAAACGAACCCTTCGTCCCTTGTACCCGGCTGACCCATCTCTTCACCAGCCTTGAGGACGAGCTCCTTACCCTCTTTTGTTTGAAACTGCATGTTATTAACAGTGAGCCGCGGAATATGATACTCGTCCTTATCTCTCTCTTTTACATCCACACTGTATAACAGATACATCCGACCATTCATGTTCCAAATCTTTTCGATCTTTAACGTTCGATACGATTCTTTTAGCTTAACGATCTTATTTACGTCTTTAAGAAAACCGTATTTATCTATCATCTCTAATTCATCAAACTTACTATATTCTCTTTTCATTCCATCTTTGAATGAGTTTACGACCGTAAATTGTTCCTTATTTACTGTCCAAGTTGGTTCAGCACTTTTTTCGTACTGTGTATAAACAACAAATCCTCCAATCAAGACAGAACCAATCATCAATTTTTTTATGATTTGCAAATCGTACAGCCCCTTTAGTATCCATATCCTCATATTAGCATAATTTTCCGAATTTTCATTTCGTTAATATCCATTAATTTGAAAAAACGTTTGAAATAATAAAGGAACCTCGTCTGAAGAGACGAGGTTACAATCCGTAGTTATGACGATACCATTTCACTTACCTTTGCGAGCTGTTTCTCAATCACGTTCAAGCCTTTCAGAAGTTGTTCATCAGAGATTACAAGTGGAGAAAGAATACGGATAACGTTGCTGTAAAGTCCTGCCCCCATAATGGCAACACCATTTTGATTACAAAGTGCAATGATTTTCTTCGCTCGATCAGGATCTGGTGTTTTTGTGACTTTGTCTTTTACGATTTCAAGCGCACACATAGCCCCAATTCCTCTAACATCACCGACAAATTCGTACTGATCTCTCCATTTTAAGAAGGTCTCTGTTATTCTTTCGCCGATCAGATTCGCTCTTGTCAACAAACCTTCTTCTTCTATTATTGAGATGACTTCTAGTGCCGCAACACATCCTAACGGACTTCCGCCATAGGTACCCCCGATCTCACCTGGAGCAGGTGCATCCATGATTTCTGCTCTGCCCGTTACTGCTGATATCGGCAGTCCAGCTGCTATCGATTTCGACAGGGTCATGAGATCTGGAACAACATCAAAATGTTCCATCGCAAACATTTTTCCGGTACGGCCGAATCCAGTCTGTATCTCATCGGCGATTAACAAGATATTGTATTTATCACAAATCTCTCGAAGACCTTTAACGAACGTTTTAGAAGGAATAACGAATCCTCCCTCACCTTGAACAGGTTCGAAGATGATCGCTGCAATTTCCTCAGGAGGAACCTCTCCTAAGAAGAAATCTTCGAATTTCTTTAAAATTGCTCTATCTGTCTCCTCGACATTCCGATCTTCTCGGTAATAATATGGATAAGGCATCTTATACGTTTCTGGCGCAAATGGCCCAAACTCAAACTTATATGGCTTTACTTTGCTTGTTAAAGACATCGCGAGCAATGTCCTGCCGTGAAATCCTCGTTCAAATGAAATGATAGCTTTTCTGCCCGTATATTTTCTTGCGATTTTAACAGCGTTTTCTACAGCTTCTGCACCACTATTTAAAAAGAACGTTTTCTTATGATGATCTCCAGGTGTGATTTCGTTCAGTTTCTCTGCAAGCTGAACGTACGGTTCGTACATCATCACGTGAAAACAGGGGTGAATGTATTTTTCCACTTGGTTCTTAAGTGCTTCTACTACCCTGGGTGGACAATGACCAACGTTTAACGTTCCGATCGCTCCAGCAAAATCAATATATTCGTTCCCGTCAACATCAACCATTGTACTTCCACTAGCATGATCTACAAAATTCAACACGGTATTAAAAGGACCTCTTGGAACGTTTAACTCTTTTCGTTTTAACAACTTCTCTGATTTCTTCATACATTCTCGCCTCCACACCAGTCATAGATTGTTAAAGCTATGATTTCAGCAGCTTCCATGATCTTTGAAATCTCAATATACTCGTTCGGATAATGTGCGACCGCTGTAACTCCTGGACCGAACACGATCGAAGGTGTGTCACCAACATGAGATAATAACCCGCCATCTGTTCCCCATGGAGACGCTTCGATGATGGGTTGAACTCCAACTACCTCTTTAAAATTCTTTGAGAGCATGTTCATGAGAGGATGTTGTGTTTCAATCAATCCTGGCAGCCACTGTGCACCGAACCATTCAATAGAGATCTTATGCTGCTCTAGCCACGGATCAGAAAGATTGGATAGATGATTCTGAAGTTCATTTTTTACTTCCTCCAATGTCTCGTTAGGTGCAACACCTATCCTACCTTCAATCTCAACTGTATCTGGAACAGACGATGGCCAGTTTCCACCAGATATCTTACCTATGTTGATCGGAACGGGTATCGGTATTTCTTTGTATAAAGGGTCTGTTACTCTATCATTTCTGATGGTTTCCAATTGTTTAATAGCATCTAGTACGACTACCGCTTTTTCGATAGCACTAACTCCTTCATACCGAGTTCCACCGTGTGCCGCTTTTCCTTTTACGGTTAGCCGGAACCACATTGAACCTTGCTGAGCAGGGAAGATCTTCATATTTGTAGGTTCAGGAATAATTGCTGCGTCTGCTTTGTACCCGCGTAATATCGCAGCGAGCGTCCCTGCACCGCCACTCTCTTCCTCTATAACACTATGAAAAAATAAATCTCCTTGTAATTGGACCCCTGTTTCTTTAAGTGCTTGAATGGCTAACAAGAGGGAGAGGTTTCCACCTTTCATATCTGTTGAACCTCTTCCGTAGAGTCTACCATCTATTATTTTTCCACTGTAAGGATGATCGTTCCATTGGTTCATATCACCTTCTGGAACGACATCCACATGACCGTTTAGAACAATGGAACGCCCTTTTCCTTTTCCCCGCCATATTCCAACGACATTGGGACTTGTACTGAAATCCGTCCGGCTCGCACAAAAATTAGGATGTTTCGCTAACTCCTCACCATCCGGATACCACATATCAACCTCGAGTCCCATTTCCTCAAGTTTTGCAGCGATCAATTTTTGTACACCCGTTTCATTTCCAGTCGTACTCGCTTCTTGAACAGTTTTTTGTAAAAAATTTATGGCGTTTTCTTGTTCGTTCATCAACCAGTTTGAGAGTTTTTCTTTAACTAACATGTTTTACCTCCCTAACTTCTCATTGAAAAACAGAGATCTGTTCATCTACAATGATTGAAGCACCCGTTGTCTGGATAACATCTTCTACCGTATAAGGACTCATGATTTCACGAAGATAAAGTTTTCCATCTTCGCAGTGAAAAACGGCTTTTTCTGTGATTATCATGTCTGCGCCTTCCTTGACCGTAAGCGGAAGAGAACAGTTTTTCACAATCTTAGGATTTCCGTACTTATCCGTGTGGTTCATTAAAATAATGACTTTCTTTGCTTTTTGTGCGAGATCGATCGCTCCACCCATTCCAGGAACACGCTTTCCTGGTACGATCCAGTTAGCAATGTCACCTTGTTCACTCACTTCAAGTGCTCCTAAAATCGTTACATCAAGTAATCCCTTTCTAATGATTCCAAATGCTGTGGCGCTATCAAAGTAAGAAGCACCGGGCTTGATGGAAACTGGATATCCTCCTGCATTCGATAGGTTACCATCTTCGCTGCCTGCTTGTGGTGACCCACCCATGCCTAAGATACCGTTTTCCGTATGCAGCATGATATGTAGATCTTTTTCAATATAATCTGCAACAAGCGTGGGAATACCGATTCCAAGGTTAACGATCATTCCATTTTTTATCTCGAGGGCTGCCCTTCTTGCGATCCTGTGCCTTGTTTCAATTCCCAAACCCATTTCCAGTCCACTCCTTTACTTTGAATGATATAGTCTATAAAGACGCCTGGCGTAACGATTTCTTCTGGATCAAGGGAACCTATTGAAACGATTTCTTCTACTTCTGCGATTGTTATCTGTCCTGCCATGGCCACGAGTGGATTCGTATTTCGAGCACTCTTGTCATAGATCAGGTTTCCATAACGGTCTGCTTTTTTTGCGTATACGATCGCCACATCAGCCGTTAATGCCGGTTCTATCATGTATTCTTTGTTCTTAACGATGACTTTTTCTTTGTTCGCTTCTACAACCGTGCCTAAGCCAACATCTACTAAAATACCCCCGAGCCCCATGCCACCAGCTCTTATTTTCTCAGCAAGTGTACCCTGTGGAACAAATTCCACTTCTAGGGAACCATCTTGCATCTGTTTACCCGCCTCAGGGTTCGATCCGATATGAGAGGCGATTAGTTTTTTTACCCTTTTTTCCGTGATCAGCTTACCGGGTCCGATCCAAGGGAAACCAGTATCGTTGCTAATGAGAAAAATATCATTAATATTTTTTTCTAAAATGAGATTAACAAGAGTTGGAGGAGCACCAACCCCTCCAAAACCGCCGATCATAAGTGACATACCATTATGAAAATAGGCAGAGGCACTTTCAAGCGTGATCTGTTTATCAACACCGTTTGTCATTCACATCACCTCTTTCAACTGGTCGCTTCTGTAATATAAATACCTTCTGTTATGAGCTGGGTGGTCAGTTCACCGATGGATTGATCAAGAATATCCATAATATCTGTAATCTGCTCCTTCGTAACGTTTAATGGTGGCGATATAAGAATAGAATCACCTGAAAATCCGGTTACTCCACCTACCGCCGGATAAACGAGCAACCCGTTATCTAAACAGATGGATAAGAGCCGGTCTGTAACTTTAGTAGTGATCTCAAAAGGTTCTCGGGTGATCGGATTTTTAACAAATTCAATGCCACATAATAAACCTTTGCCTCTTACATCACCAATTAAAGGATATTTCCATTGCAGGCGCTGTAAATGATTGATCAGATAGTGTCCCATAACCTCTGCATTTTCCTGAAGTTTATTTCTTTCCATATAATCGATAACAGCTAGGCAAACAGCAGCTGATTGCGGATTAGCGCTAAACGTATGTCCACTCATAACTACTTTACTTCCCGCTTCGATCACGTTCATAATCTGGTCTGAAACGATGGTTGCAGCCATCGGGGTATACCCTGCACTCATGCCTTTTCCTATCGCAATAATGTCAGGAGTTACATTCCAATGTTCCATCGCAAACATTTTCCCCGTACGTCCCATGCCTGTCATCACTTCATCAGCGATCATTAAAATATTATATTTGTCACAGATTTCTCTTATTTTTCCGAAGTACTCGTCTGGTGGAACGATCGCTCCTCCAGATGCACCGATGATTGGTTCTGCGATAAATGCAGCGATTTGATCTGGACCTATGGCTTGAATCGATGTTTCCAAATCATCTGCACATTTTACACCGCAACCAGGGTATGTCTCTTTTAATGGACACTGATAACAATAAGGTGGATGTGCAGCAGGGAAATCTTCAAGCAATGATGTGAATCGTTGTCGTCTTAATTTGTGACCAGACATTGATAGTGCGCCGAGTGTGATTCCATGATAACTGGTCCATCTTGATATGATTTTTGTTTTCGTCATGTTTCCTTGTTCTTGAAAATACTGAATAGCAACCTTTAGTGCTGTCTCGGTTGCTTCTGATCCACTATTTACAAAGAACACTGAATTCAAATCTCCTGGTGCATAATGAGCTATTTTTTCTGCTAATTGTTCTGCTGCTTCACTCGTAAACTGCGAACGGTATACAAAAGACACATGATTTGCTTGATTCCACATCGCTTCAGCAACTTCATGTACTCCGTGACCGATATTACATGTGATCGCACCTGACGATCCATCAATATATTGCTTTCCGTCTTTATCGTATAAATAGATTCCTTTGCCGTGACTAATTACAGGGTAATCGCTTCCTAGAACCGGTTTGATGAGATGTGATTTTCTCATAAAAAAGGCTCCTTCCTCATGAAGGTTAAAAAGGAAATATCTTTATTTATAGCTATTTTCACTGTCTCTCTCAGAAAGTTTAGCAAGCAGCTTTTAAATAATAATTTTATTGAGAACGCTCTTTTCTAAAAGATTGTTGCTTTTAACTCCTTGTCACCTTTGACAGTTGATTGGAGTGGAAGGTGCGAGACTCCAACGGGACAGGCGGGCAGGTGAGACACTTAAATGTGAAACATTCGAATGTGGCTCACCGCCTGCCCCGTGGAAAGCGAGCAGCCTGAAACGGAAATCAACACTTCCTATAGCAACAAAGTTTGCGAAAACAACCATCTAAAAAAGATACTCCCTTACTCTACTGTTGTTACAATTTAAAATAATTCTTCTTCAAAAACCTCGGTATGCTCATTAATTCTGTATAGGAAATCGTTGAATCTATCTTTTTCGTATCTATTAACATAAGTTGATCTTCAATCTCATCGACAACATGATCTTCTTGATACTCCATGCCGCAAGAAGAACAGGATACAGAAGGGATTACAGTTATTTGGACTGCTCTTGAACCGTCAGGCAGTTCCCAATACCCTGTTAATCCTGCCGTCTCTGCTTCTTCACTTTCACACCATAAGCACTTCATGTTATCCTCCTCTCTATGCATTTCTTTGTTCTTCAGGACTCGCTGAAATTCCTTCGTCTTTTGTTTGCTCAAACTTATATTTTTTCTCTTTTAATTCGTCTCGTTTATCACGCTTATCTTTTAGTGAACTATGCTCTGGATTCGTATCATAATCTTCTCTTCGTTCAAGGCGTTTTAATCCTTTTGGAACAAGATTGAAAGCTTCATCGTTCATAAGTGCTGAAACACCAATTGCTGGCTTGATGTGGGCTGTTCCCATCACTTCATTAAAGTAAGCATCTGCTCTTCCCGCTTGATAGTTTTGAGGTTCTGGATAAGAAGTAATCACTCCTTCAAAGTTACGAAGCACGACTTTTTCTGGTGATTGAGAGATCACATAGTTTGGTTGAACAGAAATCTTTCCTCCGCCTCCAGGAGCATCTACTACAAATGTTGGCACTGCATACCCAGACGTATGACCACGTAATCCTTCTATAATTTCAAGACCCTTAGAAACCGGAGCACGGAAATGTCCGATCCCTTCAGAAAGATCACATTGGTAGATATAGTATGGTCTTACTCTAATTTTCACGAGATCATGCATCAGCTTTTTCATGATTGGAACACTATCATTGATTCCTGCAAGAATAACAGATTGATTGCCTACAGGAACTCCGGCATTCGCAAGCATCTCACACGCTTTTTTAGATTCTTCTGTGATCTCGATCGAAGTGTTGAAATGCGTGTTTAACCAAACCGGGTGATACTTCTTTAAGATGTTGCATAGATTTTCTGTAATTCTTTGTGGGAACACGACTGGAGCACGAGTTCCAATCCTGATGATTTCTAGATGCGGGATATCTCTTAAGTTCTTTAATATATATTCTAAGATGTTGTCATTAATTAATAACCCGTCGCCTCCCGAGATCAAACAGTCTCTTACTTGTGGATTATTTCGAATATAGCTAATGGCTGCATCCAATTGTTTTTTAGGTACTCCCATACCGATCTGCCCCGAAAAACGTCTTCTAGTACAATAACGGCAATACATCGAACATTGATTTGTCACAAGAAAAAGAACACGATCTGGATAGCGATGCGTAAGCCCTGGAACAGGAGAATCTTCGTCTTCGTGTAAAGGGTCTTCTAAGTCGTATCTTGTCTTTAATATCTCCTTACCGATCGGAACAGACTGCATACGAATCGGACATCTTGGATCATCTTGATCCATGAGCCATGCATAATAAGGTGTAATGTTTAACGGAATCGTCATCGTGGAAATTTTTACGCCTTCTTCTTCTTCTGGTGTCAAGTTAATAATGCTCTTAAGATCTTTCAGATTTCTAATGGTATTCGTCAGCTGCCACAGCCAATCGTTCCATTGCTCTTCTGTAACATCTTTCCATAATTCAAATTCACTCCAATGTTTCTTTGGTTTGAATAATCCATTCACAACAGGCATTCTAATGACCTCCTTTATTTCTACACTCTTCAAATATGCAAGAAACGTGCCATGTTACAGAAAGTTCAGAAAATAACGATTTATCCTACAGGATATGCAAGCTTCATACAAAGTGGGCCATCAATCGATAGCAATAAAACAAAAATGAACTGCCGAATAATTGGCAGTTCATTTTTGTTTTATTTTATATTGGAGAGTTTGCCTAGGAACTCCTAAAATCTTCGCGGCTTGAAGGATATTGCCGGAAGTATGTTGCAGCGCCCTCTCGATGATTTGTTTTTCATAGTCTCCTAATGCTTTTCTTAAGGAAGGTATGTTTGTTAGTTCCTTTTTAACTGTATGCCCTTTTTCATCATGAATCGTTACATGTTT
This sequence comes from Bacillus sp. E(2018), assembly GCF_005503015.1. Classification (NCBI taxonomy): domain Bacteria; kingdom Bacillati; phylum Bacillota; class Bacilli; order Caryophanales; family Bacillaceae; genus Bacillus; species Bacillus sp. E(2018). The sequence goes on from NZ_SCOL01000001.1 coordinate 1,224,650, forward strand.
CGGAAGTAAGGAAGCTTTGATCAAAGAATCGTTCTCCGCAAAATTCATACAGTGCTCGATCGCATGTTTGAGCTCTCGGACATTGCCCGGCCAAGAATAACCGTGTATAAACGCTTCAGCTTCAGATGTAAAGCCACGTACCTTTTTTCCAAAAGTATGATTAAAATAGTCTATAAAATGTTTTACTAAGTATTTCATATCACTTTTTCTATCTCTCAACGGTGGCAGTTCAAAATAAACAACATTCAACCGATAAAAAAGATCTCTTCGTAACTTTCCATCTTTCATACAAACATCCGGCTGCTCGTTTAGGGCAGAGATAATCCTAACATCAACCCTTCTTGAAATATGACTTCCTATACGCTCTACAACACCTTCTTGAACGACCCTCAATAACTTTGCTTGCAGTTCTACTGGCATCGAATTGAGTTCATCTAAAAACAGAGTCCCTCCATCTGCTAACTCAAAAACTCCTGGCCGATCGATGGCACCCGTAAAACTACCTTTTGTCGTTCCGAATAATATCCCTTCAAGCAGCGGTCCTGGAATCGCGGCACAGTTTTGAACGACGAACGGATTTGAAGCACGTTTAGAAGAATTGTGTATCGCTTGTACAAACATCTCTTTGCCTGTTCCCGTTTCTCCATATAACATGATCGGAGAGTTTGTTTGAGAAGCTTGGCTACATTGTATTTTGATCTCATTTAGTTCAGGGTCATCAGTAATGATATCAGAGAAGTGATAAGCCGCTAGTGGTTGATCTTTATTTGTTTTTTTCTTAACTTTCATCTTTTTTTGCAGATCGATTAGCTGTTCAGAAAGAACTTTAATCTTTGAAAGGTCTTTCGCTACTTCTACAGCACCTATTAATTCTCCATTTAACCAGAGTGGCAATGTAGAATTTACAGTGTCAATCTGTTTACCTTTTCGGTTCGTATAAGATTGATGTTCATTAAAAATGGGTTTTCCAGTTTCTATGACTTTAAGTAGTGTGCTCGTTTCCTTTGTTAAAGAAGGAAACGCATCAAGCACATGATGTTGATGAACCTCATCTGAAGTTAATCCATCTAATGAAGCTGCTACTGAATTATAAAAGATTGTAATTCCATCTGCATCAACGACATGTATTCCCTCATCAATTGTCTTTAAAATGGCATTTAAAGTTTCTGCGGTTTCTAATGATTTAGATATCAAAGTGATCACCACCAAGAGTGCTTAATTTTTGTCACTATATGCCTAAAATTCGGCACTCATCTCGATAAATCCTTCACCCAAATGTTCATATCTTCGTATTTGTCAAAAATTTTACAGTTATTCGCTAATCTTCCCTTAAATAGGTATCCTTTTTGATGAAAAACGGCATTCATGCCAAAAGAGAGGGCTCTAGCGATCGAATAAGAACAGTATATATTTCGTTTGAATAACTCCCTTTCAAGCTGATCAATCAGATGTTTCATAAGACCAAATTTTCGGTGCTCTGGGGTTGTCGCACAGTCAGTGATCTCAGCATTATTGTACGTTTCATTCACGTCTGCAGAAGCAGCACTAACGATTTTTGCTTCATGCTCAATGACACAAAATAATGTGCCTGATTCAATCATCTTTCGTACATACTCTGCATCGTTCATCGGTGTAGGATACACTTGAAATACGTTTCCATAAAGCTCTGCTAGCGACTCAGCATCTTGAGCGTCAGCCATTCTTAAAGAATAATTGCTTTGTAGAGGCTGATTCTTTGTTCCTGTTTCTATCTTTAGTACATCTTTTAAAATACGATCTTCATCTACCCAATACGCGCTGTTTCTTCTGTCATTTGTAAGGTATTTACACATGGCGAATGCTGACGCACCATTAAAATATCCGCTAAACTCTCCTTCATTTATATAGCCGAGCTCTTGCCAATATGAGATATCATCTTTTTTAGATTTAACAATAATCTTGTGAAATCCGTTGATTTCCGCTTCTTCTTCAAGCCATTCTGATAAGAAATTTGCGTTTCCTCGATAATCGTCTGCTCTTATGCGTTCGCTGTAATAATCAAAACATGTTTCCGCGATAAAATGAGTCTTATTGATCCTTTTGTTCTGGTAATATGTGGTCTGCATGGTTTTGCCTCCTATAATGTCCTGTTTCATAACTTCCATAATATATGTGGAGAATCCTGCACAAAAAACCACCCTCTGTTTTAGGGTGGTTTTATCTGACTCTGTTAAGTTAAGAACGTTTTTGTATATCTGTTGCTTTTAAAGTAGTTGATTAGCGCTCGTACTTGTTGAACTTTCCATGCAACGTGCGGTGAGTCTCCACCCGCTTATTGCCATTAGAAGTCTCGTACTTTGCGCTTCAATCAACTGCAAAAAGTGAAACAATCTTTATAATCTATAAAACAACCGGATATTTAATCATAAAGCTCTATGAGGAAGTCTCCATTTAAGTTTCAGTGATAACATTCTAAAGACAACTAAAGAAACAAAAAGAATCATATACTCCACTGTAGAATTCACGATATTAAGGCCAACGACTAAACCACCTAATAAGGCCCAAACTGCATAAATTTCTTCACGCAATACGACTGGTTTTCGACCCGCAAGCACGTCACGAATCATTCCACCGCCAATACCTGTTAAGATTGCAGCAACGATAACCGCACTTATAGGGTGATTCATACTTGAAGCAGCGATCGCCCCTTGAATCGCGAACGCTGACAGGCCGATGGCATCAAAAAAGTGAAGACTCCTCTTCGAATATTGAATGATGCCCTCAGGCATAAAGAATACGATCCCCATAGATGCCAGTGCTGATTTCAATAGAAGTCCTTGCTCCCAAATCGTGTCTACAGGAAGACCGATCAACACATTTCGCAATATACCTCCGCCAAACGCTGTAACGAGTCCTAAAATAAAGACGCCCAAAATATCATAATCCTCTTCCATTGCAACTAATGCACCTGAAATGGCAAATGCAATCGTTCCAATGATGTTCAATAAATCCCAAGTCAAACCCATTCTTCCTCTCACAATCAATATGCTCCGTATTGAATCTTATAAGGTTCTAGGCTGACTGGCAAGCATTATTTACTAAAACTTCTCAATTCCTTTAAGGTGCTGATCGGGACTGAACAGCTGCCTATGTCTCCATGGAAAACTTCACCGTTACGAAAGCCATGAAAATCACTTCCTGCTGTTTTAATTAGTGAGTGTTTATGAGCTAAATCCTCATAAAATGCTACTTGTTCCTCTGTGTGATCTGGATGGTTATACTCAAGTCCGATCAAGCCGTGCTCACTTAGGATCGGAATAAGTTCATCTGCTCCGTAAATGCCTGGATGAGCTAGTACAGGTACGCCTTTTGCATTCTTGATCAAATGAATCGCTTCTATTGGAGAGATGCGTTCTGTTGAAGCATAAGCCGCCTTCCCTTTTCCTATATACTTTTCAAATGCTTCTGGGAGTGAATTCACGATTCCTTTTTCCATTAAAATCTCTGCAATGTGCCCTCTTCCTACATTTCCTTTGCCATGTCTTTTCGCTTCTAATTCCGATTCCTTCACTGGAATTCCTAAGTTGTTCAAATTTTGAAGGATCATCTTATTTCTTTTATCTCTAACAGAAGTAAGGCTTCTTAATGCTTTTAAAAAACTTTCGTCTTTATAATCTACAAAATAACCTAATACATGAATGTCTTGGCCCTTATACAAGGTACTTATCTCGACACCTGGAACAACAACAAAACCTTCATGACGGTTAGCTTCTAATATGGCTTCGTCAATTCCATTCACTGTATCGTGATCGGTGATCGCGATCGCTCCGAGACCTTTTTCAACCGCTCTTCTAATATTTTCAGAAGGAGTATAGGTCCCGTCAGAGGCTGTAGTATGGGTATGTAAATCGCTTTGTTTCATTATTTTTTCTCCTAAATAATCATTTAGATTACGGTAAATGAAATTTTTAATTCGTAGCTTTTTTCATTATTGGGTTTTCAACATAGCTGATCCAATCACTCCAGCTACCAGCATATAAAGCTTTGTTCGTTATACCCGCTTCATCCATAGCCAATAGGTTTACACATGCCGTTACACCAGATCCGCAATACACAATAACGGGTTTCTTTTCATTCATCTCGCTATACATACTTTGTAGATCTTGTCGGCTTTTCCACCAGCCGGGTTTTTGCATATGACTTTCCCAAGGGATGTTTAGCGCATGAGGGATATGACCACCCTTATGATCGATAGGCTCGATCTCTCCTGTATATCGTTTAAATTCTCGGGCATCAACTAAAAGTGTATCCTCATTGTCCATTTCACGTAATACGTCTTCTTTGTTTTTCAACATTTCATCTCTAACTTTTGGAGTAAAATGTCCGGGTTTTTCAATAGGCATTTTACTTGAGATACCATATCCTTTTTCTTTATAGTGTGTATAGCCGCCTTGCATGACATAAACGTTATCATGTCCCAAGTATTTCAAGATCCACCAGAGTCTTGCAGCCATGCTGCCAGATTGATCATCATAGGCGACTACAATTTTTTCTTTATCAACACCGCAACGGCTAAAAAATTGTGATAGTATGTTTACGGAAGGTAATGGATGACGACCACCATGGGTTGAAACGGTGCTTGAGAGATGTTGCTCAAGATTCACATAAATAGCACCTTCGATGTGATCGGTCTTATACAGTTCATACCCTTTTTGGGGTTCAGCTAATGAGAACCTGCAATCAAAGATCACGATATCAGCACTGTTCACTTTTTGGTTTACCCATTCAGAACTTACGAAATTCGACATATTTGACCTCCTGTTTTATGAAGTGGTTCGTTATTTTAACTTCATCTAGGGAAAGCTGTAACTATTAGAAAAAGATAGAAAGAAGTGACGTACAGATGATACATAGTATTCCTAACGCATCCATCGTATTGTTTGGAGCGACTGGTGACCTTGCTCACAGAAAACTTTTCCCCGCTCTTTATCAATTGTATCAAAAGGGACATATGAAAGAGAACTTTTCTGTTGTAGGTGTTTCAAGAAAAGAATTCTCTCATGAAGAGTTTCAAGCTGAAGTTGCGTCTGCTATTCATGAACATGCACAAGGTGCAGATCGCCAAATCGTAGAAAAGTTTGCTTCCCACTTTTATTATCTTAAGATGGATGTAACGAGTGAAGCAAGCTACCATGAGTTAGAAGAGCTTTTAAACGTACTCGACAGAGATTATCAAACGAATGGTAATCGCCTGTATTATCTTGCGATGGCTCCTAAGTTCTTCGGAACGATTCCTACTTTCTTAAAATCAGAAGGAATCACAAACACGGAAGGATGGCAACGAATCGTCATTGAAAAACCATTCGGTAATGACTTGCCTTCTGCAACGAAATTAAATGAAGAGATTCAACAAAGTTTCAACGAGAATGATATTTACCGCATCGATCACTATCTTGGAAAAGAGATGGTTCAGAATATCCAAGTGATCCGTTTTGGAAATGCCATCTTTGAATCCATCTGGAACAATAAATATATTGACTCTGTTCAGATCACATCAAGTGAAACTTTAGGTGTTGAAGACCGAGCAGGTTATTATGAAAAATCAGGTGCTCTTCTTGATATGGTACAAAACCATATGCTTCAAATGGTCATGATGGTGGCAATGGAACCTCCTGGTGAATTAAAACCCGAACACATTCGAGACGAGAAAGTTAAAGTTCTGCGCTCACTACGCTTCTTTTCAGAAGAAGAAGTGAAGAAGAATGTGATTCGTGGACAATATTCAGAAGGAACGATGAACGGGAATCAAGTTCCTGCATATCTGAACGAAGAAAACGTAGATCCAAAGTCTCAAACAGAAACGTTTGTGGCAGCTAAGCTGTTTATCGATAATTTCCGCTGGACAGGCGTTCCTTTCTATATCCGTACAGGTAAACGTATGGCTGTAAAATCTACAGAGATCGTTATTCAATTCAAACAAGGTCCGATGGCGCTCTATCATGCGAACACAGAGAGCTACCTGCCTAACTTGTTAAGAATACATGTTCAACCAGATGAAGGCGTTAGTCTAACTCTTAATGCAAAACCTAAAGGCGACACACCTGATCTCTTGCCGATTGATATGACTTATAACAATAAGAATACAGCAGAGATGAACTCACCTGAAGCTTACGAAAAGTTATTGCACGATTGTCTTCTAGGTAACTCTACTTATTTCACGCGTTGGGATGAAGTGGCACTCAGCTGGGACTTTATTGACCGCATCACGAAATCTTGGCAAGACGGAACAGGTTCTAAACTCACACACTATCCATCAGGAAGCATGGGGCCTGAAGAAGCAAACGAACTATTAAAAGCAGACGGACATTCTTGGTGGGAACCTACAAAAGTAAGAGAGGAATGTTAATTCATGAAAATATATGACGTATCGTTGCCGATTTTCGATGGAATGCCAGTCTATAAGAACAAACCTGAAAAACAGCCAACGTTCAATACAGCACAGAATGGTCATGTAACAGAAACACGTATCTCAATGGATGTTCATACCGGAACACATGTCGACGCTCCACTGCACATGGTTCCTGGCGGTGATACGATTGAAACTCTTCCGATCGAGCAATTGGTTCGTAAAGCGAAAGTAATCGATCTAACAGGTTCTACAGGTTTTATTTCAGCTGAAGATTTGGCTGATAAAGATATTCAAAAAGATGATTTCATCTTATTTAAAACGAAGAATTCTTGGGATACCGAGTTCAATTTTGAATTTATCTATGTCAACAGTGATGCAGCTAAAGTGCTGGCTGAAATCGGTATAGCAGGTGTTGGAATAGACGCATTAGGGGTAGAGAGAGCACAAGAAAATCACCCTACTCACAAACAGCTTTTTCAAAATAACATCATCATTATTGAAGGACTTCAATTAAAAGAAGTTCCTGAGGGCGAATATTTAATGGTGGCGGCTCCTCTAAAGATAAGAGGTCTTGATGCATCACCTGCAAGAATCGTACTTATTGAACAATAATAAAAAACAAGGGCTTGCATCGATCTACATGCAATGCCCTTGTTTTTTTGTTATAACTTTTTTTATTATTCTAATGCAGGTTTTAATTTCTGAGTCGTATTCTGATCTTTCTTTCCTTCGTCTCCCCCGCCTTTTTTCTTCTCAGGTTTAATAGCAAAAAATGCGGCGATAGCTCCAATAATACTCACTGCTGCCGAAGTATAAAAAACAATCTCATGTGACTGCTTCATTAGAATCGCATAGATAGGAGGTCCTAGCGCTACACCAACAAATCGCATCGAACTATAAATCGAAGTGATCGTCCCTCTAGCTTCTTTTTCAATTCCTTCTGTGATCAACGCATCTAAACTTGGCAGAGCGGCACCTATTCCTATACCTGCCACAAAAAGTGCACCTAATAGAAAATAGACGTTTTCTGTAAACGTAATTAAAAAGACAGAGCCGCCTAAAAGCGCCATAGAAATAAACGTGCACCACTTCATGACGATTTTATTTTGTTTGATCTTCTTTCCTGCAATAAAGGAGGCTATGGAAAGTGCTAATAACGGTACAGCGATTACTAATCCTTTCATAACACCCTTCACACCATATTTCTCTTCTAATATGGTCGATAGATAAAACAAGATACCAAACAGAACAAACATGATGATGCCACCGATTAGAAAAATGGCAAACAGCCATCTTCCTTCGTTATGGAAAATTTTCTTTACATTTTTTAAATATTCTTTAAATGGTTGCTTTTCTTGATCCTTTTTCGGTACTTTAACTAAGAACAAAACTAACAAGATGGAAACAACACAAAATACAGGGATGAGCCAAAACGGTAAAAACCAAACGATCGTTGCAAGAAATGCTCCTAGAATAGGACTTAATACTTTACCCACAGTATTGGATGTTTCGATCAACCCTAACCCTGAACTCACTTCTTCTTCATCCTTAAACATGTCCCCTACTAATGGCAGGACGACGGGTGCAGCTCCTGAAGAACCAACACCTTGAAAAAATCTTCCAATAAGTATAAAAGTAAATGCATGATCGGATTGCCATGCTGCCCAACCACAGATTAAGCCTCCGATTCCGGCTATAAAAAGACTTGGGATGATTACTTTTTTACGCCCAAAACGGTCTGACAGATATCCAGCGATTGGTATTAGCAAGATCGCAACGATCGAATACACCGTAATGATCAACGAAACCTGAAAAGAGCTTATATTTAGTTCTTTACCGATTTCAGGCAAAACGGGTATGAGCATAGAATTCCCCAACGTCATCACAAGGGGAATGGATGCGAGTGCAAGTAAGTCCCACTTTTTCTTTGCTTCCATAATTTCCTCCAAAACCGTACTATTACATCTTTAGTATTGTAAAAAGTCATAAAACCATACAAGAAAATCCACCCATTGACTCTAGAAACCAAATAAAGCTACACTAATGGCAACGTTTAATTTGTTAAATGGTGCGATATGAAGAAAGGAAGTTATTTTTTGTGGAACATTTATTAAACAACAGAGCAAAAGACATACAAATCTCAGGCATTCGAAAATTCTTTAATGAAGTGACTCAGTTCCCAAACGCGATCTCTTTAACTTTAGGACAACCTGACTTTCCAACCCCTATGCATGTAAAAGAAGCTGCCATAAGAGCGATACATAATAATCAAACGGTATATTCTCATAACGCAGGATACTTAGAACTTAGAGAAGCAGCATCTTCTTTCCTGCAAGAAAAATATGCTCTTACTTATGATCCGGCTTCAGAAATTATCGTAACAGCTGGAGCCAGTGAAGCCATCGATATCACATTGCGAACCATTCTAAGTGAAGGCGATGATGTGCTTCTTCCTGCTCCCATCTATCCTGGTTATGAACCCGTAATTACTCTTTGCGGTGCGAATACTATCTATATTGATACAACACAAACAGGTTTTAAGGTGACGCCCGAACTAATCGAAAAACATATAACAAAAAAGACGAAAGCCATCATCATTCCCTCTCCTTCTAATCCGACAGGTATTGTTTTAGAGGATCATGATTTACAGGCTCTTGCTCACTATTTTTCTAATAAAGAAATCTTTGTAATATCTGATGAGATCTATAGCGAACTAAAATACGAGGGTGAACATCGATCGATCGCGAACTATGAAGGCATGCGGGAAAAAACATTTGTTATCAACGGACTTTCAAAGTCACACAGCATGACCGGTTGGAGAATCGGGTTGCTTTTCGGACCAAGTAATCTCATGCAGCATGTTTTGAAAGTTCATCAGTATAATGTCACATGTGCTTCAACCATTTCTCAAGCCGCTGCGATCCGGGCATTAACGGAAGGCAAAAATGATTCGTTAGATATGCGTAACGCTTACAAAGAACGGTTAGATTATTGTTACGATCGACTTTACGAGATGGGATTAACGTTCGAAAAACCAAATGGGGCATTTTATCTCTTTGTTTCGATAAAAAAATATGGACTCTCCTCTTATGATTTTGCTTTAAAGCTTTTACAAGAACAAGAAGTGGCTGTAGTACCAGGTGATGCTTTTACAGTTATCGGAGAAGGATATGTACGAATCTCCTATGCGGCTTCGCTAGAACAGTTAAAAAAAGGTATGGATGGTATAGAAAACTTTATAAATTCCCTTACGTAAACTGCCCTCAAACTGGGCAGTTTTTTCGAATAAGTTAACATAAACATATTACGGTTAATTTAAAGTTCCTGAATAAGAACTTAAATTAGAAAAAAACTAAAATTAATTTATTCAAAGGATGCGTTTTTGTGAAGTTAAAAGCTTTATTAAGTCACTTATCTATACGATCTACCATTGAGGATGACCTTGAGATCACAGGTATTACATCCCACTCTAAGAAAGTTAAGCCCGGAAACTTGTTTTTTGCGATCTCAGGTGTTCAAGCTGATGGACATCAGTACATACAAGAAGCATTCGAAAATGGTGCAGCAGCAGTGATCGGTGAATATGATGAGAACATCGGTCCTGGTGTTTATATATACGCTGAAGAAACGAAGCGTTTATTAAGTCTGGCTGCTTCCTACTTTTATGAAGAGCCCTATAAGAAACATAAGATGACGGGTATTACAGGAACGAACGGAAAAACAACAACATCCTTTTTATTACAGCATATCCTCCATGTTCACGGTATGACTTCCGCTCTTCTCGGTACGGTATATCATTATATCAATGCTGAAATTGTGAAAAGTTCTCACACTACACCAGATCCTGTTACTCTACAGAAGATGCTCTTAGAAAGTAATGATGATGTAGTTGTTATGGAAGTGAGTTCACATGGGATCGAACAGAATAGGATTGATGGGATTACGTATGATCAAGCGATCTTTCTCAATTTGACTCACGATCATCTTGATTATCATGGAACGATGGAATCATATTTCCTCTGTAAATCTAAATTGTTTTCATATTTGAAGAATAAAGGAACGGCCATCATCTGCAGTGAAGGTGATTATGGCAAGCGGTTACGGGATGAACTGCGGTCAAAAAATGACTTACAGATCTGGACCTATGGTAAACGAAAGTCTGATGATTTTTATATTGAAGACGTCGGAATAGATTCTTTTAACCTTGTGCATGAAACACTACAGGTAACCGTTTCGTTACCATTACCAGGAGAATATAACGCCCTTAACACGACTGCTGCGATCGCCGCTGCTTTAGATTATGGAATTCCTATAAAAAACTCTGTTGAATATCTAAAAAGCTTCGGTGGAATTCCTGGTCGCTTTGAAGAGACCACACTTCATAACGGGACAGAAGTGATCGTGGATTATGCGCATACTCCTGATGGTATCTCTCAAGTGCTTGAAGCAGCGAGTAAAAAAGCAGGAGATCGTCCTCTTTATCATGTATTTGGATTTAGAGGAAACAGAGATCTAACAAAACGAACTGATATGATTAAGATCTCTTTAGAATACAGTACGAAGACTATCTTAACGGTAGATGATTTGAACGGTATAGATCGTGATCAACTTCTTCAAGAAACAAAAGAAGCGATCCCTAGATCTTCTCACCAACCTGTAATCATAGGAGATCGGACTGATGCTATATTCTTTGCTCTAAAAGAAGCTCCAGCAAACTCAGTAGTAATCATTACGGGTAAAGGACCAGAAAAGTATAAAGAATCATACAATCACCCTTCAACCTCTGATCTTGCTTCTGTAGAGCTGTATCAGACTCTAAACAAACCGACTTTCATATAAAAAATAGCAATCCATATAAAAGAACAGCATCCTCATCAATGGGGATGCTGTTCTTTTTTTAAAAAAAGTCGTTTTGAAATCTTAGTTGCATTTCGATGTAGTGGGTCTTCGTTCCAGGCGCTCGCTTTCCACGGAGCTGGTGAGAGTCTCGCACCATCCACTCCAACTAACTATCAAAAAAGGCAGGTATTTGAAAGCAACAGTACATTCTAAGATTATTCTTCAAGCTGTTTAAACTTTGATAAAGAATGATTTAATTCTTGAATTCTTGCTTCTAGATCACCAGGCTTTTTCAATTCTTTGAAATAGTGAACAACCTGACTAACAATGTAAGTTTTGTATTCTTTTTCTGCATTTACTAACACATCTTCATAATGATTTGTTAGTTTTTTATCAGCTTCTATCAACCAGTTCTTCACTTCACTGTCTATCTCATCAACAAGATTGTTCTTCAACTCGTTCGAACCATTTTGTTCAAAGAACTGTTTCGGATTCTTAAAATAAGCTTGCCACTTTTTCAGTTTTGATTCATCATGCATCTCAAAATCCAAAGAAAAGGATGGGGTTTTGAACAGATCTCCCGCTTCGTTCCTTTCTTGCAGACTCACACCTTCTTGATCTGCTTTAGAAATCATATGAGTTACTTTTTCTTTCAAGTCTTTTTGTATCCAATGATCTAACCGTAACGAACATGCTTTGAATTCTTGATGCAAATCATGCGATATCTTTCCGTAAAGTTCTCTTATGCATTGAGTTAAAGCATCCTTAGAACTTTGAACCGCCGCTGGATGGATCGTCTCTTTATAAAAATCATGATAACGAATCATTACACGCTGCTTAATGTAATAAAGAAGTTCTTTTTGTTCTTGAAGAAATTGTTTTTTCGATATTTTCATATAATCATTACTGAATTCAATCAGTGTGGTTTCTCTCTTCTGAAGACGCTCTAAATACTCGTCTTCTTTCTCCATTCTGTGAACGGTTTCTTTAATCATATTCTCCATGACTGTGCTTGCGTGTGAAATGGAAGATCTTGCACTCTTGATCATAGCATTTTCCAACTCATGTTCAATGTAATGAGTTAGACTTGATGAAAAAGCATCAAAACCACTTTCTTCACGCTTACTAGCAATCAATTCGTTTTTACTAGAAACCGGGAAGAGCCTCGGATTCCTAATTCCGAAATTAAGAAGGTTGTTCTTCACATGATGTACGACATCATTCTTGTCTTCTTCTGTTTCAGCTAGATCGGCAGCATTGATCGCAAAGAACATCTTATCTGATGAGAAGGTGTCTTTGATTCTTCCTAACTGAATTAAAAATTCTCGATCTGCATGTGAAAAAGCATGGTTAAAGTAAGTAAGATAAATGATGATATCCGCATTTTTCATATATTCGAACGCAACTTCAGTATGGCGAGAATGAATCGAGTTCGCTCCTGGTGTATCAACGAGCACAAGACCTTTTTCAGTTAAAGGGCAGCTGTAATAAATCGTTATTTTTTTTATAAAACAAGCTCTTGTTTCATCTGCAGCATAATCGCCTATTTCAGAGATCTCTTTATTTAAGACTTTGCCTAAATGCTCGCTCGCCCAAGTGTAACCTGTACGGTAAGACGCCATTCTCTTATCTGAAGAATTTAGTAACTCATTCAATTCTTGATCTGTTGTTTTTAAAAGATTATTGAGTTCCTGCTTTAGTTCTTCTTCACTCTTCATCTCTATCTTGATCGACCCGTGGTGATGTTCACGATCTGGATAACGTATCTCATTAATAGCAGCTGTCGTAGGATTAGGTGAAGATGGGAGTATACTCTCACCAAATAATGCGTTCGCGAACGATGATTTTCCAGCCGAAAACGCACCAAAGAGAACCATCGTAAACGATCGTTTATCAAGCCTCTCTTGAAGTTCCTCCATCTCGGAAGCTAAGTGTGAGAGCCCTCTGACTTTCTTGAGTATGGACGCAGCTGTTGTTAGTTTTTCTGTCTCTTTTAAAAGAGAATCTGCACTTGAATGTAACGTAACTTGTTTTTCCTCTTCAAATGGATTCTTTGCATGTTCTATTGGTTTTTTATCAAACTTTTCTTTAAACATCTCGATCGATAGAGGCTGGTATTCAGCAAGAAACTTTCTTTCTGTTTCCTCTATAGACCGATCACAAGATACAGTCGCATACAAAAGCTCATGAAGTTCATGTTTTTGCTCATCCCAGTTTTCTGCGATCTCTTTCTCTTGATAGAGCGATTCAAGTTCTTTTTCTATCCTATCTAACTCTTCTTTTATG